>JAKATU010000079.1 GCA_021818585.1 Acidobacteriota bacterium
ACCAAAGAAGCCCTCGATCAGGCCATCACTCAGGTACTGCCGCTACTCACCGCCGAAGACGCCAAAGCTTGGTTCAGGCTCCCATTTCATGCTCTACAGAAATAGGAGACATGCTCTATCTGAACGGTAGGCCTATCGCCACGCTCAATCCGGCCACAGGCACGCCGTATTACCTGCAGGACGACCGGCTGGGCACGCCGAAACTGGCGACAGATAGCAGCCAGAGCGTTGCCTGGCAGGCGGCGTATGGGCCGTTCGGGCAGGCTTTGGTGAGTGGATGATCGATCACGCAGAACCTGCGCTTCCCGGATACCCAGATTTGTGGCGTGCCGAAGAGAGACTGCTCGGTTTATTGCTGGCGGGGTAGACTGGAGCCACTATGGCTCGAAAGATGATTGTGTTACGTTCGGCTTTGTCGCTGGAGATGGTGGCGGAGACTTTGCGGCGGGAGATGGATGAGGAGCGGTGGACGCTGTTTTCGCTCTCCGGGTTGAAGGGGAATCGTTCTGTGGTGGGCAAGGTGGATGGGGAGCAGGTGCGGCTGCGGAAGCGGGTGCATCTGCATAATGATTTTGCCGGTCAGTTTTTTGGGCGGATGACGGCAGAGGCAGGCGGGACGCGGATTGAGGGGTACTTCGATTTTCCGCGTAGGATTCGGTACTTCATGTGGGGATGGCTTGCGGTGTCGATGGTGATTGCTATCCCTATTTTCGCGGTGACGATTTCAGACCTGGTTCACGGAACGCATTGGATGGGTCCGAGGAGTGGTGACTGGGTGGGGTTGGTGGTGGCTCCGGCATTCTTGGCTTATGCGTTGCTGTTGCCGAGGGTTGGGCGATGGTTTGGCAGGGGCGGTGAGAGGTACATATTGCATTTTATGGAGACGACTCTGGCGGCGCGGGTGGAGTGACGGTCGCGTCGCGCAAGATCACGAAATGGTGTTGCACTCGGGGGAGATGAGCGTGAAGGTGACGCTGCGGGGGGTGGTGCGTTTATGGGGCGTGCCGCGGGGGATGACGAGGGTGTCGCCTTTGCGAAGGGTGAGTCGGGTTGCGCCGACGGATTCGGGGCCGCGCCACTCGCCGGGGGCGATCATGTGTCCACCCTGTGGTGTTCCGCCGATTTCGTATTCGGTGGAGCCTTCGAGGATCTGAAAGATGTGGTCGCGGTGGGCGTGGGCTTCAAAGCCGGGGGCGGCTTTGTGCTTCTCAGTGGTGAGGACCATGGAGAAGGATGTGTTTATTTCTTCGACGAGGTTGATGTTGCCGGGGTGGGCCAGGGTCTTTCGGATGTCATCTTCCATCTGCTCGGCGGCGATGTGCTGGAAGGGCGCGGGATGGGATGGCATGCCGCAGGTGCTCCAGTTGCAAGCCGGGCCAGTGGATGTGGAGGCGTGCACGGATGTGGTGGCGAGGGCGATTCCAGCGGCGGCTGCGATGGGTGCGGTGCGGAGGAATTTGCGGCGGGTGGGGGACTGGATATTGGATGGGGACATGGGTTTCCTCCAGAAGCTTTATCGGAGAAAAGTAGAACATTGCGGGGTTGGGTTTGTCAGCCGATCAAGGGCGGTGATCGTACCGGTATGTGGGACGGTGTGTGCGGGATGAGGGTTGGCTGGCGTGGCCAGACTTTTATGCTTCTATGCTATGGATGGCGAGAGTCCTAAATTTGAAAATCTGCCAGAGTATGCAAATACAACCGCAGGTCCTTCCGCTACGTTTGGCCGCTATCGCAGCCAAACTCCGCTCAGGATGACAAATATAACGTAAATAAATATAAACAAACAAGATAATTTCTTGATATTATCTGTACGAGTCCTGCACAGATACGAGAATTCAACGACTTCCAGAAAAATCCTACACGGAATCTGCACAGAACGAGTCAAAACGATGGAGGCCAATTATGGCATTCGTCACCGAAAAAGAGGAACTGAAGCCCGGCCTCATCATCTTCCGGCGCGGCGATGTGGAGCATCGCATGTGGTATTGCCGCATGAAGATGCCGAAGGCCGACCGCTATAAAACGGTTTCGCTGAAAACCTCGGATAAAGAAGCGGCGCGGGAACGCGCCTTCGATCAAGACGCAGATGTGCGGTTTCGCATCAAGCATGATGTTCCCGTATTCAACCGCCCCTTCCGCGAAGTAGGCAGAGAGTACCTGCTGACCCAGGAGGCGCGGGCGCAGCGAGGGGAGATCAGCAAGGCGCGGCCCAAGAAAGTCCGCGCCATCATCGAAGGTGCGCTAGACCGATATGTAGGCTCCACGCAGGTTCACCTTATCGGTGACGAGCTTTGGGGCGGCTATCCGGCATGGCGGCGGGTGAACGGCGCGGGGCGCAACAAGCGCAACGGCGTTCGGGAGGTCAGCGAAGAGATGGCCCAAACCTTCGCGGACAATGAAGCTGAGCGCCGCACTAAGGTTCAAAACACGCTTGGCATCCGGGTTTTGAAACCGATTAAAGTCAAACCTTCCGATGAACGGGTGGTTCCCTTTATCAGCGATTCCACCATCCGCTTTGAGATGTCCATCTTCGGCGCGGTGATGAATTATGCCATCAAGAAACGCTACGTTCCCGCAAGCCAGCGTTTCGACGAGCGTCCGAAGCTCAAGACGATGCGGCGGGATGAGTTCACGCTGGAGGAATACCGCAAGCTCCACACCGTAGGCCGCAAGTGGATTGGTGAGGCGGACAAGCCTTCAAGCGTCTGGTATCGCACCGTGACCTACAACATGATTCTGATTGCCTGCAATACAGGTATGAGACCAGCGGAGATGAAGAACCTCCGCTGGCGCGACATCATGCCAGCGAAGGACCGCGAGGGACGAGAGATTGTCGTGCTGTTTGTGCAGGGTAAAGGCAAGTCGCGCAAGCTGGTAGCTCCCAAGAGTGTTGGAGATTATCTGGAACGCATCCGCGCAATCTCGAAAGCCACGGAACCGGAGGATAGAGTCTTTACTAACGTCACGGGAAAGCCCGCAAAATCTCTTTACACCAGTCTGATTGCCGACCTTCTGAATGAAGCGAATCTGCGCGAAGGAACGCAGGGCGTTCCGCGCTCCACTTATTGCTTCCGGCACACCTATGCCACGCTTCGCTTGCAGGAGGGCGTGGACGTGTATTTCCTTGCCGAGCAGATGGGTACTTCTGTCCACATGATCGAGGAACACTATGGGCATGTGAACACAATCAAGCACGCCGACCGCGTGTTACAGGGCATGGCAGGATGGGAGCTGCCGCACCCGGAAGTGGACGTTACCAGGCCCAAAGCGTCGAAGGCGGCGGAGACGCACGATAAATCTAAGCGAGGTCAGCACCGCAGGGCAGGCTGACCGTGGAACCTCCCGAAGCCGTCTTTGGCCGGAGCCGCTGGCGGAGGCTGACGCAGGGAGTTCAATATCTAATTCATCTCTTCGGATATTGGTTCTGATTTGCCGCTGCCCCGCCGGGGCGTTCTTAGCGGCAAATCCCCGCGCACGAGCCGCCGCTGGCGGCTGTTCTTCGTGCAGTTCCAACCTCTTTATGCCGAATGCCAGGATGGAACCACCCTAGCATGTTATTACAGCCGGATTGGGGCCGTTGGCCCCGCTTAGTCCGGCCTTGAGCGCACTTTTGCATACGAACGTATGCCGCGCTCTTTTCACTACGAGATATATTTCCTGCGACGCAGTTCAAAAGCGTGTTCGCCACCTTCCAATGTTGTGGTGATAGCATCTTTAACCTTCGGAGTTTCAATCGCACCGTCTACTTCAATGGAAATCTTCACACCAGATGAACTGGTAGAGCTTGCTATTGCCGCCGGACGAAGTACAACAATCTTGTCCGCGTCTCCATTAACTACAACATTTGCATTGTGAGTGGAGAAAATCATCTGCCGCTTTGTTTTAGCTCGGCGCATCTGAGCCACAATATCCATAATGATCCTATTGTCGAGATCGTCTTCCGGTTGGTCGATAATGAGCGTTCCAGCCTCCTGATTGAGCAACAATGTAAGCAAGGCACCCGCCTGTTGACCCGGCGATGCCTGTGCGAAATCAATAAATGTACCTCGGTCGGAGTACGAGAATGCAATATAGTTTGTTGTTACCGCACCAATCAAGCGGGCAATCCGTGTGCTGTCTATACGTGCGTAAATTCCCTGATACTGAGCTGAAGTCAATGAGCCGAAGATTCGGCGCATGGAAGCTAGTTCCTGCTCATTGGGCGCTTTTGCGCCGGTCAAAACTTTCGCATGGTACAGATCGAAAAATGTCTTAACGAATTCGTCCCATCCTGTACCTTCTGTCTTCAGAATTTCCTGAAGCATTTCCTTGCACCGAACGTCATAGTTCTGAATACGGACGTTATCGCATGTATCTGCAAACGCTTCCAGGTATTCAGTTGGCAATAACTCCGTTTGAACTGATGCACGCAGAAGCCCACCTGACATCTCTTCAACCCTCTCGGCGGCTCGTTCAAGAATTGAACGATGATGAGTCACTTCATTACGTAGTTCCATAATCTTTTGATTGAGTTCATCCTGTACTGTTGCGCGTGATTCCACTTCGGTTCGCAATCCCTCAATCTCCGTGGCGAGAGTTTCCTTTTCTTTCGTTAGAGCGGCAAGTGCCTTCAGTTGCTCGTCCAGTGACTTCTGCTGTTCGAGAGCCTCAGCCTGCACTTTGTCGTGTTCCTGACGCTTCGTATCAAATGAGGCTTGCTGAGAAGCAAGGGATTGCCGTGCAGATGAGATTAACGCTTCAATCTGAGTGAGCTGTTGTTGAACTTCTGTGACAAGTGTTTCCACGGCTTCACGCGACGCCTGTACCTCTGGAAAATTGGGCGCTTCGGCTGTGGCTGGTGCGGGCGGAACTGCTACTACCCGTAGTTCTGTGGTCTTGTTTGATAGTTGATCTACGGTGCTGCGTAATGTAGAGAGGGTTCGATTTGCCGTCCGGTATTGTGCGTCTTCCGCGATGGCCTGACGCGCGGCTGCTGACAAGCCTGCCTTTTCGAGTTCGGTAGCCATTGCGGTAGAGCGTCGCTCGACATCCGTAGCGCGTCTGCGTGCATCTTCAAATGCCTGTGAATGTTGCCAATGCAGTACAACCCCCTCGAAAGCCAAACGTACTTCCTGACGCCGCCGTTCAATCTCGTTCAGCGAGGCTTGGCGCTCCACCCGGACTTCGGCAGCCGCAACGCCAGTAATCTGTTCATCGGCGTCTTTAGGGTCAGAAATCAACGATGAAAGCTGCTTTTGAGAAAAAGCGCGTGCAAAGAAGCGCGTCTGCGCCTGCTCTACATTGATGGTTTCTACGTTAGGAGGCTGAGTCGTCGAAGACACCATGATCGTAGCCATCGAATCAAAACGCCGCTCCCATGTTTCTTCAATCCCGTCGCGCAACAGTGTCACACGTACACCACCGTTTTTAAGTGTTGTACGCAACATCTCGCGCTCCCGCGCACCTGTTTCTTTATCGGGTGTAGCAAGATCGAGACTGCTACGGCCCAAAGCGAAACGCAGATATTCAAGCACTGATGTCTTACCAGAACCACGCCCTCCAATGAAAGCGTTCGCGCCTTCGTTGAACGTGATCGCAAAGTTTGGCCCGGTCATGGTCGAACCGACACTCATAGAAAGAATTCGCTGTAAGGGCGAAATAGGTGTCGCATATGTAATGCGTGCTTCGTCTGCTAAGAGTGCCTGACGTATTGCTTCGGTCGTGGGTTCTCCCAATCGAATCCAGCAGGTATGAACTCCCAGGTGAGAAAAAGTTGCATCACGGCTGTCTCCCGTGGCTAACACACCACGTCGGCGCTTTCCCCAATGTGGGTCGTTGCCTTGCAGGATTGTCAGCGTTCCAGGGTGCAACTCTTCAAATGGGCGCTCAATGTAAACGCCGTCCGCCTCCAAATCCTGAAATCTCGATTGGAATTGACTTTTAATAACGGAACGGTGATCTCCGCTGTTTCCACCGTGCGGTAAGGCGACCGACTTGGCACGTAATACGCTGTCTTTATGGATTCCATCTATAAACTCAACGATATTCTTGCCGCACGGCGAGACAGTGCCTGACTTCACTAAGTGCTCTGCGGTCTCCTGAATGTTGTTGATATGCCCGCCGAACAGACGCTGAAGAACGTTTCTCTCTGTTTTTGGGTCAAAGATGAGGAGACACTGAGAGGCATCGTTGCAGGTTACTTCGATACCCGGATAGAACCAGAGACTGTCCGAATAGCCGAGACGGTCGATAGTTTCCTGGATGACGGGAATAAATACCGTGTCGTGATGATCCGTGATTGCAATGGCTCCCAGACCACGAGCAATACATTCCTTTACGAACTGTTCAGCCCACTCCTTGCGGGCCGCGTCTACGTCCTGAGTATTGCTGGCCGAACGTAATCCCGACCACTGTTCGTCGCGTGGAGTATGAATCTGAAAATCGCACTTGCGCCACTGCGCGCCCGGATGCTTACCTTTGGCATAGCTCATCAACAGACCTCAAATGGAACATGGATAAGAATACCTTTTGAACTCGGCTTTTCTCTTAAATCCTTTATCTCTACTTTGGGAAGGATGCTCCGCCCTTCCCGCGCTGCAACCGCCCATGATGCCGGGCGTTTTCCGCTTCCCATCCATGCGGGGCCGTTCCTTCCCCGCAACGCCCCTCCCGATAGCCATGCGGAAGTAGACCGAAATTTCTTCTTTTATCAAGTGCCCCCGCTTCATGCGGCTTTATGGCAGAGCCGGTCGGAACCCGTCAAGGGTGTTCGCTGACGCTCCATAAACGGGCAAGGTGCGCCCGCCCTTGACCGAACCCGCCTCGCCTCTGCCCGCCGCGCAAGACATGAAGCGGGGGCACTCAACAAAAGAAATTTGGTTGAGAGCCAAAGGCGAAATGCCCTCCTTCACAATCTCGCCCCACGCGGGCAGCACAGGAGAGCAAACGTCATGGCGTACCGCAACCATCGCAATGCAGCCAGCAGGCCCAGCATCTACCAGACCGTCACCGACCGCATCATTTCCAGCCTCAAGGCAGGCGTGATTCCGTGGGAAAAACCGTGGAAGACGCCGCGTTATGCAGGCGGCCCATTTCCGCGTAACTTCTATACCGGCAAGCCCTACCGTGGCATCAATGTTCTCTTGCTTTGGTCGAGTGAGTTTAGTTCTCCGTTCTGGCTTACCTTCAAACAGGCGCAGGCATTGAAAGGCACGGTTCGCAAGGGCGAGCATGGAACGCAGATTATCTTTTACAAGCAGCTTCCCGAACACGCGACGAAAGACGACGACAGCACGAACGAAGATGAGCGCCTGCCGTTTGTTCTTTGCCATTACACGGTTTTCAACGTGGAGCAATGCGAAGGCTTAACACTTCCTGAAATCTCGCAGCCCGCCATCGCGCCGGAGGTCGATGAAGACGAGCTTTGCGAAAGCATCGTCACCGGATGGGACAACCGCCCCGCACTCCATCTCAACAGCCCTACTGAGTACCGCGCTTACTATCGTCCCTCTACCGATTCCGTACACATGCCCGCCCGTTCCCGCTTCGTGGATGCGCCGCACTATTACAGCACCTTATTCCATGAGCTGATTCACAGCACAGGACACGAAAGCCGCCTGCATCGAACCTTTGGCGACCGCTTCGGAGATGAGCTTTACAGCAAAGAGGAATTAGTCGCAGAGATGGGAGCCGCTTTTCTTTGCGCTATCGCTGGTATTGCCAACGAGCACACCAACCGGAATACCACCGCATACATTCAGAACTGGATTGAAAAGCTGGAAGAAGATAATCGCCTTATCGTTCATGCGGCTGCCAACGCGCAGAGAGCCGTGGATATGATTCTCGGCAGTACGTTTGAGGAAGAGAGAGAGGCGACTGAAAACGCCGGGGATGCCGTCATCAGCGGCATCCCCACAGCCGTGCAGTAAATATCGTTTCAGCGATCTACGGCCATGCTCATCTCTGAGTAGTGGCCGGATACTGCTATCCGGCTCTCAGATACTCCGAGGGAGTGATAATGCGCGTTCCCTTGTACGTGCCGAGAGTCAGTAAATCCTTATCCCCTGCAACCAATGAATCCGCTTTCGCAAGGGCGGAGCACTCCAGAAACATATCGTCATTCGGATCACGGCAGACCTTTACCGTGCCTCGAATCTTTACCCTGATGCCGCGCGCCAGAATCGTTTGCATCGCCGATATTGCGCGGTGTTGTTCCCAGGAGAATTTTTCCGTCAGGACGCGCACAATCTCCGCGTCAATCTCATCGCAGGTGGCGATCACGTCTTGGCTCATCGCTTTTTCAAGCGCCCGCGTCGGCGTGCCCCGACCTTTCGCAAATTGAAGCGCGGAAATCCAGACGTTTGTGTCTACGACGACGATCACCCGTTAGACCGTACCTTGCGGCGGCGCGGCTTCTCGGCGCGCACTTCTTTGATGAGCCGGGGCACATCGGCTTCGGTATAGCCCTTGGGATTGCGGCCTGCCGCATATTCGCCCAACTCCGCCAGCGTCGTTCGCGCCTGCTGCGCGGAGTAGGCGCGGAAGGCTTCGCGGAATAGCTCGCTCATGGTGCGGCTGTCCCGCTGTGCCAGAGCCTCGGCCCTCTGTGCGAGTTCGGGCGGCAGGCTGATTGTGTAGACCTTCGATTTCCTTGCAGTCGCAGTAGCCATAATCGTA
>JAKATU010000018.1 GCA_021818585.1 Acidobacteriota bacterium
CGGAGTGCGCGAAAGAATCGAGGCGGCAGGAGCCCAACTGCTTTACCTGCCGCCGTACTCGCCGGACTTGAACCCGATCGAAAAGGCCTGGGCCAAGCTCAAGCAACTGCTCCGCGCCGCCAAAGCGAGGACCAAAGAAGCCCTCGATCAGGCCATCACTCAGGTACTGCCGCTACTCACTGCCGAGGATGCAAAAGCTTGGTTCAGGCTCCCATTTCATGCTCTACAGAAATAGGAGAAATGCTCTAGTGAACCGGATGGTTCAGATAACTGAAGACCAGGAAGGCCACATACCCCACCACCGCCACCAGCAGACCCAGCAGTATCCCCAGGTACATCGAAGCATTTTTCACCATCCGCTGCATCGACCGCACATCGTCCGACATTGCGGTCTGCTCAAACGCGGTCTTGTCGGCGGCGTCGCGCAGCTTGGCCACTTCCTCTTCCACCCGCTTCAGTTCCGTCGTCTGGTTCTGCAGCGTCGCGCGAACGTCACGATGCGACATCAACAGCCCGTCCATCGTGTCCTTCATCTCGTCTGAGGTTTCTGACCCCGGACGCCCGCTTGCCATGTCCAGCACCGGCAGCAGGCTCGTTACCACCGGCAGCCAGCCCTTGAACTGCACCAGCGTCTTCCACATCGGGTCCTGCGACATCCGCCGCAACTCCTGTTCCGTCACCTCTTCCGAGGTCCGGCCCACCTTCAGGTAGCTCGTCTCCTCCGGCGAAGGAACCACATCTGCACTCGACCGCCGTCGCTCCGCCTTCAACCGGCGATACTCCTCCGTCGTCAGCGAACCACGATCTCCATCATCCGGCAGGGGCAGCTTCCGCGTCCGCCGTTGCGAGCTCATCCAGCCGCCAACCGGAGTCTCCTGTCCCCAGCGCATCTCCGTCGCCGGGCCAGCCTCCTCGCCGGCAGCCTCACCGCCAACTTCCTCCGTCTCTTCGCCTGCGAACTCCTCGCTGGCCTTCGCGTCCTCCGTAGCCGCTGCCTCGCCAGCGGCTTCTTCCGCCGCCGGCGTCGCGCTCTCGGCAACCCCTTCCGGCGCAGCCTCGGACACCGGCTCACTCACAGCCTCGACTGGCGCAGATTCCTCCACAACCGGCGCGCTCGCCGCCTCTACCGGAACCTCGGCAGGAACTTCCGGAGCGGGCTCATGGAAAGGCCGCTCATCCACAACCTCTTCCATGGTAGGCGCGGCCACACTCTCAGCCGAAGCCTCGGCCTGTGCCTCCGGCGCGGCTTCTGCAACCGCTTCTGCCTCCGGTGGCGTCTCAACCGCAACACTGGCCTCAGCAGATTGGGGCTGTTCTACCGTTTCGGGCGCAGCCGGCTTTTCTTCCACCGGCTCGGCGGCCTTCTTGCCGGTAGCCATCTGGATAAGCCTGTCGACTGCCGACTGGTTTGCACGGGAAGAAAAGGATTCAAACATTGCACTTATTATCCATCGGTAGAATTCTCAACGTCTACCGATAATCTGCCTGTCACCCACAACGATAACCATGGCAACGCCGGGAAATCGCGCATGAGTAACCCTTCCGGGTCCAAACTCACTTCCGCTTTTGCGACCCCTTGGGTGCCGCCTTCGCATTCTTTGCTCCGCTCTTCGCCTTTGCCTTGCTCGATGACTTGACCTGCTTCACAGCACGCCCAGCCGGTTTCGCCGCTCGCGCCGCGGGTTTGACCGGCTTTGTCGCCACAACCGCCTTTTTGACAGTATTGGCTGCGGCCTTCACCGGTTTCGCCTTCGCCACCGGCTTCACCGGCTGCTTCGCCGTCGTCACGGCTTTCGCTTTCACCGTTGGCTCTGCCGTCTTTTGCGATGAAGTTACCGGCTTTGCCTTGGCAACAGGCGTCGTCTTGGCAATCGTCTTCTCAGCTTTGGCCGCAACCTGCGTACCGCCATGCCCGTTACGTTCCGCAGCAGCCTTTACCGGAGCCTGACTCACTACAGCATTCTTCACAGGCTCTGCCTTCGCCGCCTTGGCAACAACCTTCACAGGCCGCGCTGCGACCGCGCTCTCGGGCTTGGCCACCGCGCTCGCCAGCCGCTTCGCCGGACCCATCACGCCCGCCACCGGCGAATGCCCAGCCTCGTCTTCGCCCGTCGCGCCTCGCTGCCGCAGCGCATGCACCACCGCCCGCAGCATCTCTTCCTCTGGAGCAGGCTTCCCTGTCCATATCTCAAACTGCCGCGCGCCCTGCTGCACAAACATCTCCACCCCGGTAATTACCGGTAGCCCCTTTTCGCGGGCCATCCGCAGCAGCGGAGTCTCAATCGGGTTGTACACCATGTCGAACACCAGCCGCGCATTCAACTGCTCCGGCTTCAGCCAGCTCTGCTGCTTGTGGCCGCGCATCCCAATCGGAGTGGCATTCAAAATCACGTCAAAGCTGGCCTTCGCCAGTTGCTCATATTTGATCGCCTTGGCCTTGGCCTGCCTCGCCAGCTTCTGCGCCGCCTCCGGAGTTCGGTTCACAATCGTCACGTCCGCGCCGCGGTCCTTCAGTCCAAACACCGCCGCCCGCGCAGCGCCGCCCGCGCCAATCACCAGCACCCGAGCCCCGCGCACAGGCAACCGCCGCTCCAGCGGACGCACAATCGCCGCCACGTCCGTGTTAAACCCGTACAGCTTGCCTTCCAGCGCCCGCACCACCGTATTGCAGGCGCCAATCTTGCCGGAAAGATCGTCCGTGTTCGCCAGGTGCTTCAAAATATCACTCTTGAACGGCATCGTCACAGCCAGTCCATGCAGCGGAATTGCCTCCACAAGCGTCAGCAAGTCCGCCATATCCGTCGCCTGCAGCGCCAGAAACACCGCATTCACCGTCTCCCGCCGAAACGCCAGGTTATGGATCAGCGGTGAAAGCGAATGCGTCACAGGATTCCCCACCACCCCGTACACCCGCGTCGCGGGAGAAACCTCATCCACCCGGTAAATCTCCCGCAGCGTCCGCGCGGAAATCTGTCCCGGTCCCGTTTCCTCGCCCGGGCTCGCCGAAGCAAACGTAAACACCGAACCAGCCCTCACGCCCAGCACCCGCGAGATCAAACCCTGCTCGCCCATGCAGATCCCGATCATGTTCGCACGGTCGCCCGTCCGCTCCAGAAACCGGATCATCTTCACGTTGTCCGCAAGGCAGGTCGCCGTCGAAACCACCTTCATGTAATCCGGCCGGAACCGCTCAATCCGGTCAAATACCTTGTCCAGGTTCCCCGTCGTCTTAAAGTCGTGATAGCTGATAATCAACGCCGCGCCCAGCGACCGGATCTTCGCCAGTTCCGTCGCCTTCATCTCCTCGGCCGTCTCAATCTCAATATCGATCAGGTCGCAGCCCGCCTCGATCGCCTTGCTCAGAATCTCGATCTCTGCGTGGATGCTCCCCTTGAACTTCCCGCCGTTCGGCGCGCGACGGCAGGTCGCAATCGCCGTCACCTCGCCCAGTTCGTATAAAAATTTCTTGATTTTTGGAATCACATCCGCCGGCTTCGCTAGATAATCCAGCCGGAATTCTAAAAATGGATTCTCCCTCGCCGCCTCGTAAGCCTTCTGGATCATCTCCTCGGGACTCGACGCAGCAATGGCCACGCACACCCGGCTGATGCGGGAGCGCAATAACTGGGCAGGCGGAATAGCGACACGGCCATTCATGCCGTCCACACCGGATTGAGGTTGCGACGCTGCAACTCGATCATTCATAAGCGCGATTGCGGCATAGTAAAGCCGATTTCCGCCAGATGCAACCGATTCCTTATCAATATAGTGCGCTTTCCCCGTCCGTGCGCCCCATTCTGCCCAAAACCCCAACAAAAGTACCCCTTCCGGCAATGCCGGAAAACTTCATGCAGACTTTCCACCGGCTCCCACAACCTCCCCAGCCCCATCCCCCTGCATCGCAACGCTCGGCCATGTAGCATCAATCTTTTAGAGGAGCACAACTTGACCACCCAGACTCTTTCCCAAACTCACCCATGGACCGCAGCCGCCCAGCTCACCCCGGAATCCTTTGCCGCCTGGGTCGACGCCCGCCTCGACGCCCACCACGCCGCCATCAGCCGCCTGCTCGCCGTCTCCGCTCCCCGCAATCCTGAAAATTCCCTCGAGCCATACGACCAGGCCATCGCCGAGCTATCCTCCACCGCATCCCTCGTCGGGCTCCTCAACAGCGTCTATCCAGACAAGGCCATCCGCGACAAATCCCAGGATCTCGCCCAGAAAATCTCCCAGGCCGCCGTCCAGCTCGCACTCAACCGCGAAGTCTATGACGCCCTCGCCGCCATCCCCCTCGCCGGACTTGACCCCGCCACCACCCATTACATCGAGCGCACCCTCCTCCAATACCGCCTCTCCGGCGTTGACCGCGACGAAGCCACCCGCAACCGCCTCGAAGAACTCCAGGAAAAAGCAACCCTAGCTGGCCTCACCTTCAGCCGCAACGTGCAGGAAGGCGGCAACACCGTTCTCGTCGACGATCCCTCCCAGCTCGACGGTCTCCCACCCGACTACCTCGCCGCCCACCAGCCCGCCACCGAAGGCGAGCACGCCGGCAAAATCGTCCTCACCACCGACTTCCCCGACTACATTCCCGTCATGACCTTCGCCAGGTCGCACGACCTCCGCCGCCGCATGATGCTCGCCTACAACACCCGCGCCTATCCCCAGAACCGCGCCATCCTCCTCGACCTGCTCCAGACCCGCAAGGAAGTCGCCAACCTCCTCGGCTTCGAATCCTGGGCCGACCTCGCCACCGCCGATCAGATGATGGAATCCGCCGCCAACATGCAGGCCTTCCTCGACGAGCTCGCCGAGTCCACACGCGAAGGCGCCCAGCGCGAGTACCACATGATCCTCGACTTCGCTCAACAACAGCAGCCCGGCCTTACGCAAATTGACGCCGCATCCCGCGCCTACTGGGTCGAGCAGTACCGCCGCTCCGCCTTTGACTTCGACTCCCAGTCCGTCCGACCCTACTTCCCCTACGAACGCGCCGAAAAAGGCGTCCTCGCGACTGCCGAAAAACTCTTCCGCGTCGCCTTCCGCCAAATCCAGAACCCCGACGTCTGGCATCCCTCCGTCACCGCATGGGAAGTCCTCGAAGGCAACGAAGTCGTAGGCCGCTTCTACCTCGACATGCACCCCCGCGAAGGCAAGGACAAGTGGTTCTCCGCCCATCCGCTCATCCCCGGCATCGCCGGCAGGCAGCTCCCTGAGGCCGCTCTCATCTGCAACTTCCCCGAGCCGAAGGACGGCAACCCCGCCCTCATGCAGTACTCCGATGTCGTCACCTACTTCCACGAGTTCGGCCACCTCATGCACGCCCTGCTTGGCGGAAAGCAGCGCTGGGCCGCGCAGAGCGGCATCGCCACCGAAGGCGACTTCGTCGAAGTCCCATCCCAGCTCCTCGAAGAATTCTTCCGCGACCCCGCCCTCCTCGCCACCTTCGCCCATCACTACGAAACCAACGAGCCCATCCCCGCCGAGCTCGTCCACCGCATGAACCGCGCCGGAGCCTTCGGCCGCGCCGACTGGGTCCGCACTCAGATCTACTACACCACCTACTCGCTCGAAACCCACCGCATCCCGCCCGCCGAGATCGACCCCGACCAGTTGCTCAAAGACCTCTATGAGCGCTTCCTGCCCTACGAGTGGATCGACGGCAACAAAATGTACGCGAGCTTTACGCACTTAATCGGATACACGTCGAACTACTACACCTACCTCTACGACAAGGTCATCGCCCTCGACTTCTTCCACCAGTTCCCCGCCAACAACCTGCTCGATCCAGACACGGCCCACAAATACCGCACCACCGTCCTTGAAGCAGGAGGCTCCATGCCCGGCAACGCCATCGTCCACGCCTTCCTCGGCCGCAAACAAAGCATGAAGGCCTTCACCGACTGGGTAGCCGAAGAATTCGAATCCACACCCGCGCAGCTCTGACAGCAGCCACTCCCCAACCCAGGTGGTGGTGGGGAAGAAATCCGCAGCCGGGAGCCCCATCCTTCGCAAAGCGAAGGATGGGAATAGAAAATCGCCACCCACAAAAGCAGCGGCCCGGACCAAAGTCCGGGCCGCTCCATCTTCAGGCAGCGTCTACTTACCGCAGCCCTGACCATCTGTCACCGAAGTCAGCACCTGCGCTGACGCCGTAATCGTCCGGCTGTAGCACTGCCCCAGTGAACTCTGCCCCACATAACTCTGTGTTGCGGTGCTGTTCTGCGGCCCAAGAAAGTTCCCGCTCGCATCAAATGGCAGCGTGTCCGTCGCCTGATCGTCTTCCCGCACGCTGCTCGTTACCGTCCCCACGCCGTTCAACGAACTCGACTTCGTTACGTGAAAGCCCTGCCCCAGAGTCGTTTTGTAGTAGAAGCTCCCATCCTTGTTCAATACACCCTCATAATCCAACAGGAACGGATAGTGGAAGTGCTCCTGCTTCGTGCTCACATACGGACCCATCTGCGTCGTCGTCGTGGAATCCGCAACTGTGTCCTGCGTCAAATTCTGGAGAAACGACGTCGCCGTGTTTTTGTACTGCTGATTGTTCACAAAGTTCAGGTTGCCGTTGATCGTCGTCTCCACGCGGCCCTGCGAAGTATTCACATACCCGCTGATCGTGTAACTCCGCGCCATCGATGTATTGATCGCGCCCGTCTGCGGCCCGTTGCCCGCCGGATTCGCCACATTCGCCTGCACGTTGGGGCTCGGCGGCGTCAACGTATCGCTCAGCAACCCGCCCGTCACCTGCGAGGCGCCGGGGTCCGTGTAAAGCAGCAGGTTCGCCGTCGCCAGAAAATAGGAGTTCGCGCCATACACGCTCACCGCTACCGTATGCTGGCTGCCATCGCTCAGCTCCGCCGCAAACGGCGTCAGGTCCACACGGTAAGGAACAAAATCCAGCGTCTGGATGCCAGGAATCGGCTCCCACAGGTAAGGGTCAATCCCGCCCGTATAGACCCACGGATACACCGGAGCGACACCCGCCGGCTTGCCGTCTATCGTCACCTCCACCTCGCGGAACGCGCCACCGCCGCAGTTATTCAGCTCACCGGCAACGCTGTTCGGAGCGCAGCTGTACCAGAACTCATCCTGGCTCTGGCTCTGCGCAATCACATCCAGGTAAGCCCGGTCCACATTCGTCGGAAACGTCATCGTCTGCGAGATCGTGTCCGATCCCGTGTTCAGCGTACCCGCATCACCGCCGCTCCCATTGATCGGCACCACCACATTCGGCACTGCCGGCGCCGGGTTCGCCGGATTCGCCGGATAAAACTCCAGCTTCGCCGTCGCATAGATAATGCCGTCATACTTAACGCCGTCATAAGTGCCCACAAAATTTCCGATATTGGCCTCGCCCGTCTGCGCCGACTCAAAGATCGCCGACAAATCCGTCACATTCCGCTCTACGTGCCACGAAGGGCTCAGCGTGCTCCGAGGCTCCGCCGTCGTTCCATAAAAAATATTCGCGTGCCCCAGGTAAAACGCCGCCGTGCGGTCAAATTGACGTCCCGCCGTCACCGTAAAATCCGCCGTGAACACCACCTTCGCCCATGGTCCCGGGCAACTCGCAGGAGGCGCATACTGGAACGTCTTCGGCGTAAAATCCGCAAACTCTTCTTCGGAAAACAACGTCACCACGCACGGGTTCGTCGTAGGCCGAGTCACCGTAGGCGCAGCCGTTGCCGGGTTTGAAGATCCAACCTGTGGCGTCGGACCCACCACCACCACCTGCGCGCTCGCCGCCGCCAATCCAAACACCGTCAGCGCAACCACGCTCATCCACTTTATGCTCTTGGAAAACAAATGCTTCGCGTCCTGCATTGGATAACCTCCTCAATTAAGTGCTTCGCCCGGCCCGCATCCGTACCTGTTACCGTTACCAATCATCGGTAAGGCCTTGAGCGAAGAGAAACAATTTAGATGACCAAGGGGAAATGCAAATCAGAAGACCATGGAGAATACCACCCCCGCGACGCCAAGCCAAGAGCCAAGCCGCGACACCCACTCCGCTGGCCGATCCATCCACACCCCCTGCGACCCCTCGTTCCGGCGCCAAATGTGCCGGTAATTAACCCCGAAATTGATATCCTGAAAGCAGGAGCAAAGAAAAAGGCGTGCGAAAAGCACGCCTTTTCCGTTCAAACAGCCTTAAAACCTTAACCTATCCCATGGATTCAACAACATCCCCGCAAAAACACCTGACGCCCACCCAAAGTTAAGGGGTTAACCTATCCAACAGAATCAACAACTTCCCCACAAAAAAGTAGGGGGTCGTGAACGCTCTTTTTTTGAAACACCCGCTCGAACCACGACCATTGGGGTGCCCCGTCCAGGCTCCTGCCAACCCACAGCGGGCGTCTTCATCGTCCCCTTCCAGTTCGCATCCGTCATCATCAGCGGCGGAGCCACCACCACGCGCACAGCAGGCGCAATCTTCACTGCCGGCACCTGCCCACTCACCGCCTCAATCGCAATCATGTTCTTACCCTCCAGCACGTTGGGAATTCTCCCATTCGTCCCCAATAAAAAGGGAGAACGGCTCAACCCGTGACCCTACCCTCAGGATGCGTACTCCATATGCGTCTGGTTTGAGGGGATTTTCAACCCCGTCGCCGTCGTCGGGGCTGTGGGAGAGTGGGAATCGCG
>JAKATU010000065.1 GCA_021818585.1 Acidobacteriota bacterium
TTCCGATCTATTCTTGATCTCCGTCACCACGATGTCATCAGCTTCCTGAAGAATAGCAACCCGCTCCGGCGTCACCTCGCCCAGAATGCGCACCGCCAGCCCGGGGCCAGGAAACGGCTGGCGCTGCAGAATATCCTGCGGCATTTCCAGATCGACGCCGATGCGGCGCACCTCATCTTTGAAGAGATCGTGCAGAGGCTCAATGAGCTTCAGCTTCATGTTTTCCGGCAGGCCGCCCACATTGTGGTGGCTCTTGATCGTCTGCGACGGCCCCTTCACCGACGACGACTCAATCACATCGGGATAAAGCGTGCCCTGCACCAGCCACGCCACATCCTTGCCCGAGTCTCCAAACGACTTCAGAATCCGCGCAGCCTCATCATCAAAGACCGAAATAAATTCGTTGCCGATGATTTTGCGCTTCTTTTCCGGGTCTGTCACGCCTGCCAGCTTCGACAAAAAGCGCCCGCTCGCGTCCACGGCCACCAAGTTGAGGCCGAGATTGTCGCGCATGTTCTCCTGCACTTTGCGAAACTCGTCCTTGCGCAACACGCCATTATTGACGAACACGCAGGTCAGGCGGTCGCCTATCGCACGATTCACCAGCACCGCTGCCACCGACGAGTCCACACCGCCGGAGAGCCCGCAGATGGCATGCCCATCGCCCACCTTCTCGCGAATCGCATGCACCGTGCTCTGGATGAACAGCTCCGGCGTCCAGTCCGGCTTCGCCTGGCAAATGTGGAAGACAAAGTTATGCAGCAGCTCCGAGCCATGCGCGGTGTGGCGCACCTCGGGATGAAACTGCACGGCCCAGATGCGGCGCTCCGCATTTGCAATGCCCGCGATGGCGTTGGCCGTCTTCGCAATGCGGTGGAAACCGGGCGGCAACTCCAGCGCCTCGTCCCCGTGCGACATCCAAACGTTCATCGACACAGGCAGGCTCGCAAACAAGGGATTCGCGGCATCTTCAATATACGCCTCGGCATGGCCGTACTCGCGCTTCTCAGCCGAGCACACCTTGCCGCCCAAGTGATAGGTGATGAACTGCAAGCCGTAGCAGATGCCAAGCACCGGCAGCCCCATCTCGAGCACGCCGGGGTCGGCAGGCGGCGCATCCGCATCGTAAACCGACGAAGGCCCGCCCGACAGAATGATGCCGCAGGGCTTGTAAGCCTTGATCTCGTCGAGGCTGGCCGTGCACGGCAGCACGGCGGAAAATACGTTCTGCTCACGAATACGGCGCGCAATCAACTGCGTGTACTGGGAGCCAAAGTCGAGAATTACGATCGAGGAAGTGTCCACGTTTTTAGTTTACGTGGTCTGCTTACGGCTGAGATACCGGATTTTGCGCCGCCGCATCCGGGCCCCAGAACGCAACAAAGGCCGCCAGCCGCACCACCTGGAAAAAGCTGGAAAACACCATGTATGCCACCGTCATACCCACCAGCCATGCCCACAAAAGCAGGCTGTGCGCAGTGGAAACCAGCCCCAGCGGAAACAGGCTCAGAATGGTAGAACCCGTCGCCACCACAAATCGCAGCAACGCCACGGCCACGTTTGTGCCCACCAGCCGTCCCCGCGCCGAGCTCGGACGCATGGCCCGCCCAAGGCTTGCCGCAAGGCTTCGCCGCTCCACCAGCAAAAACAGGGGAGCCATAAAAAACACCCAGCTGCACAGCGACCACAAAACCAGCACGGCAAGGGTGCACACCGCTACCAGCCCAAAATAAACAGGAATCTCCGGCACGCCGGCCACGGTGGAAACCTGCGCCGACCAGCGCAAACCGCCCCACCACAGCGCCGATATGGCCGCGAGCACAAGCACCCGCAGCCCCTGAATCACGCTCATCTCCGCCGGACGCCAGGGCAGTTCCGGCTCATAGCAGCGCAGCACCACGTTGCGACCCACACCGGCGGCAATCGCCCAGCCCAGCCCCAGCAGCGGCAGCAGCCACAAGGCAATCTTAGTCACCATAGGACTGATGAGCCCGGCCACCACGGAGACAACCGCGGCGCCCTGCCATGGATGCTCCAGTGAAATCTGGCCGGCTCCGGCACCCTGCAGTGTATCTGCCGTCGCCAGATAGATGTGATAACACGCAAATGCAACAGCCGCCAGAGCGGGGATGCCATACAGCCACCGCCATGCCAGCTCACGGGCCAGCAGGCCGGGACGGCGCCAGCACTCCGCCATCACCTCGGCGAGTGTCACTGGCCCACGCCTTGTCATAGGCACCCTTTAGCGCACCACAAGATTCACCAGCTTGGCCGGAACAAGGATGACCTTAACCACCTGCTTTCCTGTGATCGCCGCAGTTACTTTTTCATCCGCCATCGCTGCGTCGCGCAAAACCTCCTGCGAAGCGTCGGCCGCAACACGAATCACCGACCGCAGCTTGCCGTTGATCTGCACGGGAATCTCAATCTCATCTTCCCGCGCCAGGCTCTCGTCAAACTTCGGCCACGGAGCGCGCAACAGATTATCCGGCTGCCCCAGTTGCTCCCACAGCTCGCATGCGAGATACGGCGCAAAGGGCTGCAGCAGCAGCACCAGGTTCTGCAGCAGGTCCGCGATCACCGCATCCGAAACTTCCCCGCTCTGGAGGGCGTTCTCTGCGCCGGTCAGGGTGTTCACCAGTTCCATGATGGCCGCGATGCAGGTGTTAAAATGCCAGCGCCCGCCAAAGTCCTCGGTAATCTTGCGAATGGTCTGGTGCAGCTTGCGCAGCAGCGCCTGCTCCGTCGCGGTCTTGCTCTCGACACTGCCTTTAGCCAGTCTCGCGCGCTCGGCATATCGCATCACCAGCCGGTACACACGCGAAAGGAAGCGGCTCACGCCCGCGACGCCGTCCTCCTGCCAGTCCAGGTCGCGATCCGGCGGAGCGGCAAACAGCGCGTACATGCGCGTGGCGTCCGCGCCGTAGCGGGCGATCATATCCTCGGGCGAAACCACGTTGCCCTTGGACTTGGACATCTTCGCCCCGTTCTTGATGACCATGCCCTGCGTGAACAGCCGCTTGACGGGCTCGTCGTTCTTTACCAGCCCCAGGTCGCGCATCACCCGCGTCCAAAAGCGCGAATAGATCAGGTGCAGAATGGCGTGCTCCACGCCACCGATGTACTGATCAATCGGAAACCAATAAGTAACCGTGTCAGTATTAAATGGAGATTTGTCGTTCCGCGCGCTTGTGTAGCGGTAGAAGTACCACGACGAATCGACAAACGTATCCATCGTATCCGTCTCGCGCCGCGCGGGGCCGCTGCATTTTGGACATGTAGCGGTTACAAATTCCTTCACCTTGCCCAGCGGCGAGCCGCCCTGCTGCGTAATCTCCACCTGCTCCGGAAGCAGCACCGGCAACTGGTCGTCCGGAACCGGCACAATGCCGTCCTTTTCGCAGTAGAGCATTGGGATGGGCGTGCCCCAGTAGCGCTGGCGGCTCACGCCCCAGTCCTTCAGCCGATATGTAACCTGCGCCTTGCCAAATCCGTGCTGCTCCGCATAGGCGGCCATCTTCTGCTGCGCTTCTTCGCAGCCCAGCGTGTCAAACTCGCCGGAGTTCATCAGGATGCTGTCTTCTGCCGTAAAAGGCAGCAGCGGCTCTTCTGTTTCGCCATCCGGCGCAGGCTCGGTGGTGCGGCGCGGCAGGATCACAATGCGTATCTCCAGCCCATACTTCTTCGCGAACTCGTAGTCGCGCTCGTCGTGCGCGGGCACGCTCATGATTGCGCCCGTGCCGTAGTCCGCCAGGATGTAATTACCCACCCAGATGGGCAAACGCTCGCCATTGAACGGGTTGATGACATAATGCCCGGCGAAGACTCCGTGCTTCTCGATCCCGCCTACGTCGCCGGCTTCCTTCGCCTTGCGCTGCTGCTCCAGCAGGGCGTCCACTTCCTTCGCCAGTTTTTCGTTCGATGCGCAGAATTCCTTCACCAGCGCATGCTCGGGAGCAAGCTGCAGGCTCGTAGCGCCGTAAATCGTATCAATGCGAGTGGTAAATACGCGCACCCGGTGCGGACCGGCCTTCACATCCTCGCGCGCGGGCAAAATCGAAGTTCCCGCATGCCGGCGCTGGTGCTCGTCCTCGGGAGCGGAGGTCGAGTCCTCTACGGCGAATTCCACTTCCGCGCCTTCGCTGCGGCCAATCCAGTTGCGCTGCATGGTGCGCACTTTTTCCGGCCAGCCTTCCAGCTGGTCCAGCCCGTCGAGCAACTCCTGCGCGTAATTCGTGGTCCGGAAAAACCATTGCTCCAGGTTGCGCTGCTCCACCAGCTGATCCTCGTGCCGCCAGCAGCATCCATCCACCACCTGCTCATTGGCCAGCACGGTGGCGCACTGCGCGCACCAGTTCACCTTACTCTGTTTGCGGTACGCGAGCCCGCGCTCGTACATCCGCAAAAAGAACCACTGGTTCCAGCGATAGTACTCGGGCAGGCAAGTGGTCACCTCGTTGCGCCAGTCGTAGCTCAGGCCCAGCCGGTCCATCTGCGTGTGCATCGCCGCGATGTTGGAGAGCGTCCACTCGCGCGGCGGCGTGTTGTTTTTAATGGCCGCGTTCTCTGCCGGAAGGCCAAACGCATCCCACCCCATCGGGTGCAGCACATTGTAACCCTGCATCCACATGTAGCGGGCCAGCGCATCGCCAATGGCGTAGTTGCGCACGTGTCCCATGTGCAGCTGGCCGGAGGGATACGGCAGCATCTCCAGCACGTAATACTTGGGCTTGCTCGTGGTGGCGGACTCGGCGGCGTAGAGGTCGGGCTTCGCAGCCCAGCGCTCCTGCCAGCGCGGCTCAATCTCGCCCGGATTGTAGCGGGCCTCGGTGGTCTGCAACGGAGAAGTCTCCGCCGGTGCCGCAGAGGCGGCTTTTTGCGTCTTTTCGTTCGACATAATCACCTTTGATTGTAACTTCGCCGCGCTGGGAAAATCCCGCCGCCAACCTGCTTTCAGCCCGCGGCCAGCCCCAGGAGCGCCGCCACGTTGCGCGCGTCGTCACCCTCTTCATCCACGGGCGTTTCCGCAACAAACGCGCAGTGCGCAAAGCGCGGGTCGTGCAGCAGCCGCCGAAACGGCTCCGCCCCGATCGTTCCCTCGCCAATGTGCTCATGCCGGTCCAGCTTCGACCCGCGCGGAGCCTTGGCGTCATTCATATGCCACACGCGCACCGTCTTCAGGCCAATCGTCTTTCTCACCAGCGCTACGGTTTCCTCGTAGCCCTCGGCGCTCACAATGTCGTAACCCGCCACGTGCGTGTGGCAGGTATCCAGGCATACGCCCACCGGCACAATCGGCTTCAGCCTGGCGACCAGTTCGCCCACCTGCTCAAAGCTGCCGCCGAGCGAAAACTCGGCCCCAGCGGTGTTCTCAATCAGAACCTGAAACTCCGTTCCCGCAAAGTCGATGCCATCCGTAGCCTTGCCAATTGACTCTGCCGCCAGCGCCAGCCCCTCATCCCTCGTCATGCCCTTCCACGAGCCCGGATGCAGCACCAGATACCGCGCCCCCAGCGCCAGCGCGCGCTCAACCTCGCCACGAAAAGCCGTAACCGACTTGGCGCGAACTTCCTCCGACTGACTGCACACATTCACCAGGTAGCTCACATGTATCACAACCGGCGCGCAATCATACTTCCGGCAAGCCTCTTTCAGCTTTGCTGCGTCCTCCGGCTTCACGCTCGGCGCGCGCCACATCCTCGGGCTCGAAGAGAAAATCTGGATAGTGTTTGCGCCAATCTCATTGGCGCGCTCAGCGGCCTTGTAATAGCCGCCAGTGGTCGAAAGGTGGATACCAATTCTGCGCACAGTCATTCCTGTACAGTGTAGAGTCGAACTGTTATGCGTACCGTCATCACAGCAGCGCAAATGTTCTCAGCGCAGCGCGAAGTCGCCCGCCCGTTTGTCGTCATCGAAGACGGCGTCGTTACCCAGATTGGCGATTCTGCCGCCGAAACCCTCCCCGCAGGCGAGGTTCTCGACTTCCCCACAGCGACCATCCTGCCCGCGCTTTTTGACGTACACATCCACGGCAGCGCCGGACACGACATCATGGAAGGCACCCCGGAGGCACTCGACACTATCGGCGGATTTCTTGGCCGGCACGGCGTGGGCTCCTACCTCGCCACCACGGTCACCGCCGACATCAACGTGACCCTTCGTTCGCTCGAAAAACTGGCGCAGGAGATTCGGCGTCCGCAAACGGGCGCGCAGCCCGTCGGCATCCATCTGGAAGGTCCGTTTCTATCCCCCCACAAGCGCGGCGCACACCCGGCAAGCCTACTCCAGAAACCCTCTGAGCATCTGCTCAACGCCATGTGGCAGGCTGCCGAAGGCCATGTCCGCCTGCTCACCATCGCCCCGGAACTGCCCGGAGCCGACGCCACCATCGCCCGTGCCGTTGCGCTGGGCATCTGCGTCAGCCTGGGCCACAGCAATGCCACGCTGGCCGAGGCCTGCCGCGGTGTCGCGCTGGGAGCGGCCTCCGCCACGCACACCTTCAACGCCATGCGCGCCTTCGACCACCGCGAGCCCGGGCTGGCGGGCGAAGTCCTCACCAACGACGGTCTCTTTGCCGAACTCATCTGCGACGGCCTGCATGTCGACCCCACCGCCGTCCGTCTATTCTGGAAGATGAAAGGCCGCGAGCGCGGCATCCTCATTACAGACGCCATGAGCGCCGCCGGCATGCCCGACGGCCACTACAAGCTGGGCGAACTTGATGTCCGCGTCGAAGGCGGACGTTGCCTGATTGAAGAAAACACCATCGCCGGCAGCACCCTCACGCTCGACAAGGGCCTGCGCAACTTCGCGGAGTTTACCGGCGCACCGCTCGACCAGGTGCTGCCGCTCGCCACCCGCAACCCGGCCCGCATGCTCAGCCTCGATGACCGCATCGGAGACATCGCCACGGGCCGCAGTGCAGACCTCGTACTACTGTCCCCGGATCGCACCGTCGTCCAGACCTTCCTGCGCGGCAAGCCGCAAATCGCGGTCTAGCTTTCCAGTTCAGCCTGGATCAAATACCCCTCGCCGTCCCAGCGAACGTCCAACACATTCGGCTTGCAGCACACCTGGCAGTCTTCCACATACGACTGCCGTCCGCCGCCGGAAGGGTCCACCTGCGTCTCATTCCATTCGCCGCAACCGGCGCACTGGAAACCTGCTGGATAAACAGAATGCATACGCATCCAGCATCGCAGATATCACAACGCCCGTGCGTGCTTTGTAGCGTGACCCGTCAAAGGACAGGACAGATTTCGTCCCGCTGGAGCATACTGCTTCCATGACTCTTACCTCTGTAGAAACACTGCAGGCGCAGTTTGCCCTGCCTGGACTGGCGCACGTCTCCACCGGCAACGGTGGGCAAACCTGCATTCGCATTACAGCGCCGGCGGCTACCGGCGAAATCTACCTGCACGGCGCGCACATTGCCGCCTGGCGGCCCACCGGCGCAGCCCATGTTATCTTCATGAGCAGCCACGCTCAGTGGGGCGAGCACGATGCTATCCGCGGAGGCATTCCCGTTTGCGGACCTTGGTTTCGCGCCAAGGATGACGACCCCAAAGCCCCCAAGCACGGGCCGGTACGCATCAAGCCCTGGAACCTCGAAGCCCTGGAAGCCATCGGCGACGGCGCCCGGGTTACTCTTGCCACGAGAAACGACGATGAGGGCCGGCAATGGTGGCCCTACGACTTCACCATGCGCCTCCGCGCCACCTTCGGCGCATCCCTGCACATCGAGCTCGACTACACCAACCAGGCCTCAGAATCTGTACCCGTAGCCGAAGCGCTGCACACCTACCTCGCAGTCGGCGACGTGCGACAGGTTACTCTCGACGGACTTGACGGCGTCCGCTATCGCGACAACCTCGATAACAACCGCGAAAAGCGGCATGAGGGAACATTCCACTTTACAAAAGAAACAGACAACGCCTTCCTCGACACCACCAACGACGTACTCCTCACCGATCCGGTCCTCAAGCGCCGCATCCGCATCAGTAAGTCCGGTTCAAACTCCACCGTCGTCTGGAATCCCTCCGTCGAAGGCGCACGCAAAATCCCCGATCTCGGCGACGACGACTGGCCGCACTTTGCCTGCGTGGAAGCCAGCAATGTGATGGATTGCGCGCTCACCATCGCGCCCGGCCAGACGCATACGCTCGGCACAACCATATCACTGGAAAGTCTGTAGAAACAGGCTTTCCAGACTCAACAGCACCTCGGATCCGAGGCGTTTACCAGAGTTGTTTTAGATCGCACCCAGCGCGGCCGACTCATTGGGATGCATGGCAGCGTATTTGTTGATGCCCACCATCGTGAATACCTTGTTGAAGTGCGGACTCAGCCCGTAGATACCTACACGCCGCTGGCCGGACTTGCTGGCCTCCAGCAGCATCTGGATGATGATGGCAATTCCGGAAGAATTGATGTACTCGACGCTGGTGAAATCGAGCAGCAGATGGTTCGTTGCACCATCCAGGGCATGATAGTTACTCAGAATCACCTCTTTAGCCGTAGACGTAATGTCTCCGTCAAAGGAGAAAATACAGACCGGGTTACCGGATGCGGTGTTCGCGGCACGCTGCGTGATTCTTGTCGTATCCTGCATTATTGAGTCTCCTTCGCCAGCTTGATCAGCAGACGGACGTAGCTTTTTCCCGGGGGCCCGGCGTACCACTCGGCCTCATCGACCAGCGCCTGAATAAGAAACATTCCCATCCCGCGCGTATCCTCTTCGCCGTGCAGCTTACGGTCGATATCAGGGGAAGGCGGCTTGTTATGGATACCGGCACCGTCATCGATCACTTTTACTTCCAACCCGTCTGAAATCGTCGAGAGAACCACCGCAACATTCAGCGACTCATTCAGTTGATTGCCGTGTTCAATAGCATTGATGCAAGCCTCGGCCACGGCGGTTTTCAGGTCTTCAATGCGATCCTCGGTGAATCCCATCAGCCCTGCCATGCTGGCTGCCGTGCTCATGGCGACCTTCTCAAAGCCCAGTTCCGACGGCAGACAGACCTGGACGGACGTTCCATGCTTCATGAGTCTATGTTCTCCTACCGGGAGGAATCCAGATGGCAGATCGCAAGCGCGGTCATATCATCGGTTTGCGGTGTGTGGGCTGAAAATGTGTCGATAGCCTCCCACACATCGTCGAGAATACTCTCAGCCTGCGGCTGGGCGCATCCAGAAAAAGTCTCGATCAGCCTTTCCAGGCCAAATTCTTCGTCCACTCCAGCCTGCAGCGTCTCTGACAGGCCGTCTGTATACAAAAGCAGCTTCGCTCCCGGCGGAAAATCAAACGTCTCCGATTCATACTTCATCCCGGGCAACAGGCCCAGCGGAGTTCCAGAAGCCTCGATCACCCGGGATGTACCATCAGGCAACAGCAGAATTCCAGGGTTATGCCCGCAGTTAACCGCCTCAATCAGCGGCCCGTTGGGATCAAAACGAACCAGAATCGCCGTCACATAGCGCCGCTGCGCTTCCTTGCCTTCGTCCCAGTGATGCTGGCCCATCCGTATCGCCAGCTCTGCCAGCGGCAGCGGATGACTCGCCAGCGAGCGCAACGCGGAACGGAAACTGGTGGCCACAATCGCAGACGCCAGTCCCTTCCCGGCCACATCCGCCACTACCATCAGATGGGTCCCGTCCGGCAGGCGCATCGTGTCCAGATAATCGCCGCCCACCTCATAACAGGTGGTCGAGCGCCCCGCAATCGAAAACGACTCGATCATCGGCATCGACTCCGGCAGCAGCGACCGCTGCAGCGAGCGGGCCGCGTCCAGATCCTGCTGCACCCGCGCCCATTCCAGGTCGCGCTCATGCAGCGTTGCATTCTCCAGGGCCACCGCGGTCTGCAGCACCAGCCCTTCAATAAAATCCTGCTCGTAAACGTTGAACTCTTCGCAGTCCGGGCTCGATACAATCAGCTCGGCCAGTGTTTGGTTCTCTCGCGAGAGCAATGGAAAACGCCGGCACCCATCGTAAGGCGACCCCGGAACATCTCCATAGGAGACTCTCGGCTCCTCCGAACCCGGCTCGATAAATATCGCCCCGTTCATCTCCAGCTCAAGCACCAGCAGCCGCGCGGCACGGTGCATCACCTCTTCCACCTGCATCGTCGAATGCACCTGGCGGGTCGCCTCCAGCAGAGCCTGCAACCGGGCCACCTGCTGCTCCAGCGGAAGGCCGCTCGGCGATTCAAACGAAGATTGCGCATCCAGATCCAACAACTTCTCCCCCGTCCTGATGTTGCACCAATATATCGCATGCGATTTGAGCAATGCAGAGGCCTGGCATCTTCCAGACAGATAGTTGCCTCTGTGGGCAACTGCCGTGATCCTGAAAGGCACCATAGGCACCAGCAGAGGTAATTTTTAACAATGCAGATGATTACCTGGGAAGAAACGAAACCTCAAAATATGCAGGCCAATAAACTATCTGGCGTAATAATCCAACCCATCGTATATTGAACGTTAATAGCAATAGGCCCGGGAAAGCATTCATTTCATTGAATCAGGTGAAGGAGAAGACTCGTCCCCATTTCAATCGCAGCGATTAATATTTATATTCTAGCCAACATTTTTCAACAAAAGTAACTATTGAGTGGTAACCCATGATTTCTTGACTCTATTACTGCTTCCGAGGGAAGCTTCAGTACAAGTTTCTGTATAACCAGTCCGCCCCACTTTGGAAAATCCTCCCCGCCTTCGGAGGCATCTGCCGAAATGAACATCGCTTTAATCACGACGCAATATACTTTGTATGCTGCGCTGAAAGCATCTCTGGGAGCGAATTTCGAGATCCAGCAGATTCAGGATCGGTACCCCGTTGAGCAATTTCTCGCCGCTGAGACTTTTGATATTGCCATTCTCGATCTGAACTCTGCCATTGGCTCCCTGGAATCCCGCAAAGAGCTTGCACGCACATATATGGACTCCGGCGTGTCCCTGATTCTGCTCGCCGATGACACCATGCGAACCTGCGCCTCGGACCTCGTCAAGGAGGGTGCATACGGATACTGCCGGGTGCCTCTGCATGTAGCCGAGATGAAGGCCATGCTGCGCCGCGCGAATGAGACAACCCAGCTCAAGCGTGAGCTGCGCGCCACGCAAAAGAAGCTCGAGCACAATACGGCATGCGACCAGATGATCGGCTCCAGTCCGCAGATGCGGCAGGTCTACAGCCTCATTCACCGCGTGGCCAACTTTGACAACAACGTGCTGGTCACCGGCGAAAGCGGCACCGGCAAGGAACTCATCGCGCGGGCCATCCACAACCTCGGTGACCGCGCAGGACGCCCCTTCGTCGCTGTCTCGTGCGGTGCCATTCCCGAAACCCTCATCGAGTCGGAGCTCTTTGGCCATGACAAGGGCGCCTTTACCGGAAGCACCGGCAATCGCGCCGGTCTGCTGGAACAAGCCGGCGACGGAACCGTATTCCTCGATGAGATCGGCGAGTTGAGTCTCTTCACCCAGGTCAAGCTGCTCCGTGTCCTGCAGCAGAAGGAGTTTATGCGCCTCGGCGGCTCGCGGCTCATTCCGCTCAAGGCGCGTCTCATCTTCGCCACGCACCGCGACCTCGACGAAATGGTAGCCCGCACCCAGTTCCGGCAGGACCTCTATTACCGCATCAACGTAGTCAAAATCGAGGCTCCCCCGCTGCGTGAGCGTCCCGAGGACATCTGCAAGATCGCCCTTCACTTCCTCATGCAGTACTCGCAGACCTACCACAAACAAATGGAAGACATCGACCCGACAGCCATGAGCCAGCTCATGAGCTACTCATGGCCAGGCAATGTACGCGAACTGGAAAATGTGGTGCAGCGTGCCGTCCTGCTCTCCACCGGGAGCAAGCTCATGGTCGAAGACCTGCCCGAGCATCTGCGCGACGAATCCGTCGTGGAAATGGTCGAAGATCAGCTCTCCGGCTCCTTCGAGCGGCAACTGAGAGACTACAAGGTGAAGCTGGCGGTCGCCGCCATCCGCGAAAACGGCGGCAACAAGACGCTGGCTGCACGCAGCCTCAACATCTCGCGCGCTTATCTTCACCGCCTCATTCGCCTGGCCGACAACAACGAGCCGGAGCAACTCGACGAGCCGGAATCCGGCAACGCGGTCACCATCATGTAAGCCAATCATCCGGCCGAAAGCTCTAAAGCCGCAGCTTAAACGCTGCGGCTTTTTTCGGCCCAACAGCCCTCCGTTGATCAACGAGGATACAAACCTGAAGGGAAACACCCCGCACGCGATACCATACTTGCCATACCGGAAAACCAGAGATGCCAATCACTGAACAGGACTCCCAAGACACCCTCGCGCCCAATCCAACCATCTGGGATCGTTCCGCCGCAGGACGATGGTTCGCCCGCATCTTCAGCTTTGAACTGCTGATGATCTCCACCCTGCTCATCCTGCCTTTGATGATCTCTCTCACGTTCACCAGCGCAAAGTCATTTCTCCATGACCCGGACATCTGGTGGCATCTTGCCAATGCCAGGCATCTGTTTACCTCCGGATTCATCCACACCGAACCCTACTCCTTCACCGTCGCCGGCAAGCCCTGGATCAACCCCGAATGGGGCGCGGAAGTTCCCTATTGGCTGGGATACTCTAACTGGGGGTTGCAGGGACTCTTCGTCGTGGCTGTTATTGCCGGCTGCCTTAATATCCTCGGCATCTATCTGCTCGCGCGGATTCGCACGGGACACATGTGGAGCGCCTTTACAGCCGCATTCCTGGGAACTCCACTACTCTTTCTGAACTTCGGCACCCGCACCATTCTGTGGGGCTATATATGCCTGATTATCGAATTCGCGATCCTCGAACTATGGAGCAAGGGACACCGGCGCCTGCTGTGGCTGCTCCCTCCGCTCTTCTGCCTCTGGATTAATGTCCACAGTTCCTGGGCTATGGGATTTTTTCTCTTCGTGCTGTTTGCGGTATCGCGGCATATTTCCTTTTCGCTTGGGGATTTCTATTCAGAACGGCTGCCGCTCGCACAACTCCGTCAGCTCTGGATTGCCGCCGCCGCTTCGTTCGCGCTGCTGTTCATCAATCCCTACGGCTGGAAGCTCGTCTGGTATCCCGTTAAATATGCAATGCGCCTTAAGCTCAGCGTCGCTATCGTGCAGGAATGGCAGCCACTGCAGCTCACTACCTTCGACGGCAAGGTCGTGGTCCTGATTGTTGTGCTCTTTCTGTTAGCGAACGGAATCCGCAGACGCCGATGGGATATATTCGAGCTTTTCCTCGTCACCTTTGGGGTATATGCGGCAGTTGAACACAGTCGATTCGCCTGCCTGCTTGCCATCTTCGTCACCCCCAGCCTGGCTTACGAGTTCAATCGGCTGTGGCTCCATGGTAAAAATCCTGACCAGAAGCGCCCGCTCCTGAACATAGCGTTCCTGATTGCTTTCTGGATCTTTGGGATCTCACGTCTTCCTTCCACCGCAAATCTGCAAGCCGCCTATGCGAAGAGTTTCCCCACCCAACTGGTCAGTGAGATACAGCCGGACTGGCGGGTCATGAACTCCATAGAAATCGGCGGGTTTCTGGCTCTCAATAACAAACCTGAGTTCATCGATACCCGCTACGACATCTTTGATTACAACGGGGTCCTCAGGCCTTTTCTGAGTGCCATGTACATTCACAACACCCTGAGCATCTTGAAGAAATTCAACATCGACCATGTTCTGTTCGAGAAGAACTCTTCCATGACCTACTTCCTGCTCCACACCACCGGATGGAAGGAAATCGGCGAACAAAACGGATTTGTTCTGTTTGCCCGAGACGAAAAGTAAAGACCTGGCCTGGTTTCCACTCACTGGCAAAGCAGCGCGTACTGCCCACCCAGCGGAAGCCGGGCCAGCCATCCTTCTATAAAAGCAAGCCGCTTCAGTTTCTCCGGCGCATACAGAAAGTACCGCGTCTCGACCGGGACCATCCCGGCGGATGAAAACAGCGTTCTTGCCTCGGGCGCGCTAAGCAGTTCCGCATCCACATCCACGGGACAGCGCTTCACTATGCCCCGCGTCACAGGGTTCCAGGGATTGTGCTCTATCAGACAGAAGTATCCGCCCGGCGCCAGCACTCGCTGGATCTCACGCGCCAGCGCCACCCGCGCAGCGCCGTGTACGTGGTGAAACACGCAAACGGCAGTCACAAAATCCATCGACTGATCCGCGAACGGCAACTCCTCCAGCGAAGGCTGGACATGCAGGGCGATGTCGCTTCCCTCCGGCAGCATCGTGCTGGCCGGATCACACCCGGCAGCCTCGGCGAAGATCCCTCGGCCTAATGTAAGAAGATCGCCCTGACCGCAACCCACGTCCAGCCATTTCATGCTGCCGGGATTTTTCCCCTGCCGGCGCAGAATCAGGTCAATCAGTTCCACTTTCTTACGGTGAAAATACAGCGGATCATTCGAAAACTGGCTCCGCATGGGGTCGGCAAGCAGGTCGCTGTAGCTCGACGAGTAGCGGTCAAACTCCGGTTCCGCATTTTGCCTGCCCGCGTCAGCCATCACCATTCCGCTCCCAGATCTGCATGCCGTTCGAGAACGACTTCACCTCGTGATAGTGGCTGTGCAGGTAATCATCCATCAGGAATCCATAGGGCGGCCTCTTGGCGGAACCCGGCAATAGATGGTGTATCTCTGCCAGCGCCGCGCCGCCCTGCCAAAGCACATACTTCACCTGGTGCTCGTCAATTTCCCGAATCGCCTCCTGATACTGGGCCTTGGTGTAATAGCCGTAAGTCAGCAGGTTAAACCGCGTCGGGTCAGGATTTTGGTCGAGGAAGTAATAGCTGGGACAGTACTGGAAGCAGAAGATATACTCGCCCGGATTCGTGTGATCCTCAAGATACTTCAGCTCCGGCATATTCTTGTACACCCAGACGGTTCCAACCCGCGTATGCACGGGATGAGTGCCGAACATCATCAGAAAATTGGACAACGCCAGCGCCACGCTGCAGATGGCGATCAACTGGACCGCGATTTCCGATACCTTGTTCCGGTATTCCATCACGAAGTAAAGCAGCATCACAAGAAACAACGGCGAACCGCAGGCCAGGTGGAACAACTCCTTGCGATGAATTTCTGAGAACCACAGCGCTCCGCCGCATAGCAGAAACAGCAGTATCTTCGGCTTGAGTACATCTTTCCAGCGCAGCGCGGCCAGTGCCACCAGCAGGAACGGCAATGCGTCCACCAGAAAATAAGGCCCTGTCAGAATCGGCCCAAACACCGCCAGCACAGAGAGTCCATTTGCGGTATGCGTGAACTCATGCCAGTACTGCATCGTTCCCCAGCCGTAGGGCACATCGTTCACCGTGGAGTAGCTGGTCATCGGCCAGATGTAGTTGTCGTAGATCATGTCCCACAACGCACCCTGGCTCCAGAAGTACAACAGGCCCACACCCATGAAGACCGAATAACTGGCCGTAAAGATCAGCAACGGCTTCACTCGGATCTGCTTCTGCCACAGCAACACGATCATCCATGCCATCACCGCTGCATAGAGATACACCCCCCTCGGCTGCAGCGTGTAAGTGGTCAATGCCGCCAGAAAGCCCGCTGCCCAAAGCCACACGCTCTGCCTGCGCTCGAACCACAACACAACACAGATCACGCCCATCAGCGCGAAGAAATTGCTGTCCGTGTGGTAGCTCATCAGCGGCCACATGCCGCCAAAATACGCAGCCACCAGGGTCACCGGCGGCAGCCATGCGTACTGGCGCAGCACCTGCCGGCCCAGGCAATAGAGGGCGATTCCCGTTCCCCACGACGACACAAACAGGCACACGCGTGCGCCGAAGAAATCCGCCCCGAATATGCGCATGAACAACGCATTCCACCAGAAACTGCCCGGGCCTTCGTCCTCCACAAAATTCCTGGCGAATACGTCGCCATGCAGCATGCGCACCGCACCCGACTCCAGCAGCGCAGCCTGGAAAAAAAACATGAACGGCAGTACATAAATTGCGGATACTGCACAGAAAATGAGCAGGCTGCGATTCCTCTGGAACCAGCCCGGCGTCTTTGCGCTCAGGCTCTTATCCATGGTTAACGTTTGGGATTCGGACGTGGAACTCATTCCCCTCCTGAAAGCTGGCATGAAAAATTTACGGATTCGCTCCCGCTCATCATGAGATGATGCCGGGCCGCTCACAGGCTCGATCCCGGCCTTCGGAATCAGCTTCCGCGGAAACGCTGGTTTGGGGCACGGCAAAGCCGCCGTCCGAGGCGGAAAAAGGACGCGAATCACACAGAATCACTGCCCGAGGCACACGCATTGCATGCACCGGAAGATTCCTCGCTTCGGCTACGACATAGAGCGGTCGGCCCTTTGACTCCTCGTAAACCCGCGCCACGTAATCGCCGATCGCGCCCAGCGCAAGCAGAATGATCCCCGAGAAGATACACTGCAGCGCAATCAGCGAGGCCCAGCCGCGCACCAGGTTGGAGCCCGCCATGGCCAGCACAAGCACAATAAAAAGATACGTAAAGCCAATCAGACCAAGCACGCACCCGACCGCAATGCTGAGCCGCAATGGAAAGGCAGAAAACGAAGAAATCCCCGTCCATGCAAAGCGAATCATCTTCCAAAGCGAGTAATGTGTGTAACCGGCAGCTCGAGGCTGGCGTTCGTAGGGAATCACAATCTCCCGCAAGCCGCACCACGCGGCAAGCCCCCGCATGTAGCGGTGCTGCTCGCGCAGGCTGCGCATCACCTGTACGCCCCGGCGACTGTAAAGCCGAAAGTCACCCACTTGCGGCGTCAGTTTCTGGTCCGCCATGCGTGCCATCAACTGGTAATACAGCCCAGCGCTCCAGCGTTTGAAAGGCGTGTCGCTCTCGCGCAAAACTCGCTGCGGAGAAACCAGGTCATACCCCTGCTCGCACAACGCCAGCATGCGCGGCAGCAGCTCCGGCGGATCCTGCAGGTCGGCGTCCATCACCACCACGGCGTCGCCCTCGGCAAAATCGAGCCCCGCGGTAATCGCCGTCTGGTGCCCGAAATTCCGGCTCAGCCGGATCAGCTTCACGCCGGCGTCTTCGGCCGCTATCCGCTCAATCATCTCGGGGGTGGAATCCGTGCTGCCGTCATCGACGAAAATCACTTCCCAGCGCACATCCCGCAGCACTTCCCGCAGACGGCCGAGCGTGATCGGAAGAGTCTGCTCTTCGTTCAAAACCGGAATGACAAGAGAGAGCAGCACAGGAGGTTCAAAGAGCCAGATTCGGGGCTAAAAAATTATCATACTAATAAAAACTCGCCGGTGAGCACGGCAGACTGTGGGTACAGCCAGTCGTGCTCAAAGGCGAGGGGTTGTTTCTAAAGACTCCGGAGTGCTCCAGAGAGCTCACCGGAGTCTATGCGTTTAGCTGCTGCTGGCCAATTAGGCAATGGCGAGCTTGGATGAAATCGCGGTGTAGATGGCGCTGACTTCCGCGGAGATGCCCGAAATGGCAGCCACGGCGGCCAGCGAAATGAAGCCGACGAGCAGAGCGTATTCGATCAGATCCTGGCCTTCTTCGTTATTCAGGATCATCTGAGCCTTCAGAGCCAGCATGGAGAGCATGTTCATAGTATTTATCCTCGCACTTTAAAGTGGGGCGCCTGTCCGCAGACAAGCCCTTGCGCATTATGCTTGCAAGTCAGCAGCCAAACCAGTCAGCAGCTCTTCCTGATCTTAAAATCAAGCACATAAAACCTCATAACACGGAGGTGTTATGTTGTCCCAGGTATACAAATAGAAGAAGCGGCGAAGACCTTGTACACTCGCGATTGCGGCATCCGCAATTTCATAGGACAAAATTAAGCTCAGATTGTATGCCGTTGGATGCCGGATCAGGTTTGCGGATGAAAATGGACTTCGAAAGTAGAAGGCTCCGGGGAGCGTTGGTGCATCCGGAGCCCGTGATCTCACATGGAGAAACCTGGATTACGCGGTTGCAAGCTGAGAAGCAATCGCGGTGTAGATGGCGCTGACTTCCGCGGAGATGCCTGAGATGGCAGCCACTGCGGCCAGCGAAATGAAGCCAACGAGCAGAGCGTATTCGATCAGATCCTGACCTTCTTCGTTGTTCAGAATCAACTGAGCCTTCAGCGCCAGCATGGAGAGCATGTTCATAGTATTTATCCTCGCACGTTCAAGTGGGGCGCCTGCCCGCAGACAAGCCCCTACTAAAATGCTGCAAATAAGCGACCAAACCTGAGAAAGGTCTAATCCTTTAATGCAATCAATGATTTAGCAGCGGTTAACACGTTCGTGCTATCTTCACCCTCGTATACAGAATCGTCGCGAAAATGCGAATCCGTAAACATCAGGTACGCAAGATAGGCGCCCTGGATGGATGTTTCGAGGCGATGCGCAAGGAATAGATAACAAATTAGTTATCCCAGATGATCTCTCAAAGTAACCCTAAATTGCTCATCGCTTGGGCTAAAAAAGAGAGATGCTCAGCGACGAGAGGTGAGGAAGGAGAGAAATTCAGACTGCCAGCGGCTAAACACAGCGTCCGGAAATCTTGAACCGATTTTAAGTGCCAATGGGCAAGGTGTTGATTTTGCTGTTCAGGATCAGATAATAGTGATAAACGATGTCCCCGAATGGCTTAATAGAGGCAACCACTGCCAGGGAAATAAATCCCACGAGCAAGGCGTACTCAATCAAATCCTGCGCCTCGTCGCCTTTCAGTTCGTGCCACACGCGCATTATCAGCAGATTTAGCTTCGCCTTCATAGTGCCTTCTCCTCAAGCTGGGAACATACGGATCTGATAGGCCGTATCATCTACACTTTAGCAAGCCAAGTGCCAACCATTACACGGTTTTCATCGAGAGCTGTGCTCGCAGGGCAACGGCTTCCGGGCAAGCAAGCGAGCCAATCTGTTTACAGAAGACGCCCAGGTGAATTCAAACGTTTACGTATAGAGGCGGCTTTGCATTTCCAGCCAGATCCTTGTGTCCGCCAAAACCCGCAATTCACGAGATGTTTACTAAGTTCGCTGCTCGTGAACTCCCCTCTGCTCCAACCGTTGAATGGCAATGCGGTCACCAATCTGTGTTCCGGTGGCCCCAATGGTACCTGCAGGCAGCTCAATCACGGACCGCGCCGAAAAGCAGGCAGACAACCTCCCGGGAGGCACGCTGGAACGCAGCTTCTTCACCACACAATCCCGATCCAGATAAACCAGGTCGATTGCGAAACGCATGGCGAAGGTATGCACCGATTCACAGGGGTAAATCCATAGCCCCGTACCCGGTTCCAGCCCATCGCGTCCAAGCAGGCCCTTGCGCCGTGTATATGAGTTGTCCGCCACTTCCATCCGGGTCGCAAGAGGCTTGCCCCGGGTTTCATTCATCGCTATGGCAAGGCGCGGAACGGGCGGCTCTTTACGGAGAAGCCCGGTTATCCTTTGCAGGATAGACCGGGCCTCTTGTTTCTCGACTACGTTGTCAGGCATGGCCGGCAGGCTACATTCCTCCAGCCGCCGACATGCCACCGCCCATGGCGCCCATGGAGGTGGGAGCCGACAGCTTCTTCTCCGGTTTCATGCTCTGCTGGAGCTGTTCCACCGGAATCGCTGCTGCCGGTTGTGGAGTCTCCGCGGTCGCCGGCTCGGGATTTTGCATCGGGTTCTTGTCCGTCGGTGGCAGGAACTTGTCGGGATAAGTGATCGTAGGCTGAGGCTGGCCGGGTTGAATCGGCTTCACGATAACAGGAGTGACGATCACGACCAGTTCTGTATTGCTCTTCGTATCCTGCACAGACTGGAAGAACTTGCCGAGAATCGGAACATCCCCAATAAAGGGAACCTTCTCGAAGGTCTTCGTTTCGCGATTGTCCAGCAATCCGCCAATGACGAAGCTCTGGCCGTTCTTCAGCTCCACCTCGGTGTTCACGTTCCGCTCATCGATACCGGGAACCTGAAAGCCGTTGAGGGAAACGCCGTTGGCATAGTCCAGTGAGCTGACCGACGGCGCCACCTGCAGCTGAATCGTGTTGCGCGGCGTAATCGTCGGAATAAAGTTCAGTTGAATACCGTATTCTTTGAATTCAATCGTAACGGTAGGGGCGCCGCCAGAACCGGCATTCTGCACCACCGGGTAAGGATACTGACCACCGGCGAGGAAGCTGGCTTCCTTGCCGTCCTCGGCAAGCACATTCGGCTCCGCCAGTACCTGCACCACGCCCAGGGTCTTCAGGGCCTCAATGGTGGCGCCAAGGTTCAGGTCCGGACGGAAAATCTCAAGATTCAGCCCGTTGCTGACCGTCGCGGTGCCTACTCCACCAGCAAAAGTGACCGTCGGCGGGCTAAACTGCCCGGTCGTGATTCCGCCAATTGAGTTGGTCGCGCCCGTGCTGAACAGGTTCAGGCCAAGCTCGCGCTCTTTCGAGCGATCCAGGCTGGCGAAACGTACCTTCAAAAGGATTTGAGGCTTCGATGCCGGCACCTTCACATAAAGAAGGTTGACCACCTTGCCGGCCGTGGCTGCAATCTCCTGGGCGCGATTTGAAGCATCCAGGTTGTTCACAGTGCCGCGCAAAAACACGGTGCCGTCAAAACCCGAAACAATAATGTGCTGGTCCGGAAACACGTCGTACATTTCCTGTCGCACGTCCCGGAGCTTGGCGTTCATGTCTGCCTCGCTGGGACGAATGGTAAGATTGTACAACTGCTTCTGCCCACCCTGTTCCCAGATAATGAGGCTGGTCTGGCCTTCCTTCTCGCCGTTCACCAGCACTTCTGTGGGACTGATGCCCTGTACCATGGCCATCTTGCCGGGCCCCACAGCGACCCGGATGATCGGACTCTGCGTGTCGATCAGCATCGACTTGCCGACGGTGACAGACAGGTCATTCGTCACCTGGCTGACTTTACCCGACGTGTTGGTGGTCGTGGTCTGCGCGGCACACAAGGTTGCGCTCAGCAGAACGGTCGCGAGGATACTCTCTATGGGGAATGATCTTTTCACACTCATTCTCACGGTTGTCCTTTATGGGAGGCGAACTTGGTATCGCTCCGGTTTGTTCCGTTGATCACTTCCATCACGAAAGGCGGCGGAGGGGCAGCATGCCGAATTATTCGTCCGCGGTATACAGGACGATTCACCGGAACCAGACCACCTTCGTAAAGATTCGCCAGATCGTAATTGTGCAGCTTGGCCTTCTTGGTATCCAGGGGATTCCGCAGCACGAGCTGAATATGTGTCTGCGTGGAGGCAAGGCTGAGTTTTTCAGCCTGCTTGGGAGTCACCAGCAGGTTCACAACCTGCACCTGTTCAGGCTTCCCGTTGGCATCCTTCTGGATATTCGTGCCGGCTGACAGCACTTCAATGTTCTGCAGCAGCGTATGCACCAGGGGATTGTTGCCAGCGGTGCTGCCCGGAGGATTGCCGGAAATCAGAATATCGACGCGCTTGCCGGGCGTCACAAAACCGGCAAGGCCAACTACGTCGTCCACGCGCACAGCGCAAGCGCGCATGCCTTTGGGAATCGTGGCAGCCAATCCACCGCCGGCGCCCTTGATCGCCAGGCGGCCATCGAGAATCGCCTCACCCTTGTAGATGGGGGAGATCACGCCGCGACCGATGACATCTGCCTGCTTGGTGAAAACGCCGGGAGGCAATGCCCCGGCAATCTCGGTTGTGCCGAGATCATGCGCGTTGATGATCGTGCCGACCGGAAGATCATTTGCGGCCGCGATGACCGTCGTGGTCTTTACCACGGGAGTCGTCAGCCGGTTCCCTACGATCCGGACGACAAGGTAACTACACAGACCGGCGATCACAAATGCAGTTATAAGAATGGTGACAAGTCTTCGAGTCATGCGGCGACCTTTGCGCAGAATTTCGTTATTACTGTCCGCAATCTGAATACCAAATTGGAACGTTCCCTAAGCATAGAACGAAAGTTCTCCTGGCACAGCAAACAAAATCAGAATTAAATGTGGACAGAACCTCACACCTGCGGATCAAGACATCAATCCAGAGCCTCTTAACGGCCCAACGGCATTCTTGCCGGAATTTGCAGAAACTGCAACCGGAAAGTGTGGACAACTGTTTACCAACCATGTCTCCCGTGTCGCCAGCCAGGCGCAGAGCCGTCCTGACACTTCCTTGCCGACATAGATGCCTCCTGCAATTCCGGCTTCATAATTGCTTCCGAATTGACAGGCCTCGCGATACACTGCAACCCAAGGTTCCCTGGAAGTTCGGGCTTATCACCACAACAGCTCAGTCGTCGCCCCTCACCCCCCGGAGGTTGGATGTCCACCAGTATCCTCACCCTGTTCTCCGAACAGAAGATTGCACAGGGAGCCTCGCCTTCGATGCTGGCATCCGCCGTGGCGCACTGTGTCGCCACGGGCCTGCTGTTCGTGCTCGTCAAAGTAGGCATTCCCCATGTTGTTCAGGTACCGCCTCAGGAATTCTCCGTAGTCCGGGTCCTCACTTACAACCCGCAGCAGGACGAAGCCGCCAAGGCCGGTAATCACAACATGCATCTCCTGGCGAAGAACTCCCACCCGATGAAGTCCCGCGGTGGAGTCCCAAGACCGCAGCGCAGAGTTCTGCCGCCCAATCCCAAAATCAAGACCGGCAAGCAGACTATTCTGCAGGCGCATGCCAATCATGTGCCGCCTCCCACGCATGCTGTTATTCCTACGGTGCTGCTGACCGCCGCGCACCCTATCATCACGGAGCGAATCTTTACACCGGCTCCGCGGCCCCATCCTGCCGCACCCACTCCAAAGCTGCTGACGCTGCCCAACGCAGAAACCCATGTAGCCGATATCATGCTCAGCGCCGCGGCCATCACCCATCCCGTCCTGGTTCTACCGGACAGCACTACGGTCCCCTACAAACTCGATAATCCCGACACCGAAGCGCAGATCGTCGAAACCACATCTCCCACTCAGCATGCCCCTACACCGACGCGCCTGCTGGCCATTTCCGATATACAGATGGCCAAGGGCACCATCGCGATTCCGCAGTCGGAAAACGAGATTCAAAAGACCGCCGTCAGGGGATCGCTGACCACCGGGCAGGAGAACAAGACACCAGGCAATGGCTCCGGCGCGCAAAATGGACTCAGCATCCTTCGCGCAGCCCTTTCGGGCACTGGCGCCAGCAACCAGATGTATCAGGCACACGCCACCACCGGCGCGGCAAAGCATCCGCAGGGCGCACAGGAGGTTGCATCCCTGCGCAATGGCCTCTCCCATGGTGCGCACGGCCTGAAGACCGCTGAAGGCCATGCAAACTCGCAGGCGGCAGCTGACAACGGCTCGGGAAACAAAATCAGCTTTACCCACCTCACCAAAGCGGCAACCGGGCATTTTGGCGCCGTGTTGATGGGGGATTCACCAGAACAGGACTACCCGGAAACAGCCAACCTCTGGACCGGCAGAACGGCCTATACCGTCTATGTTGATGTAGGCATACATACCAGTTGGATACTCCAGTTTTCTCTGCCTAAATCGGCCACGCCTGATCAGATGCAGGAACAGCTCGCCGCTCCTTACCCCTACATCATCCTGCGGCCTAATTACGCCCCCTCGGCGCTCAATGCAGACGCGCTGCTCGTGCACGGATTCATCAGCGCAAAAGGAAAGCTGAATCATTTATCGGTAGAGTTCCCGCCAGGCTTCTCGCTCGCCAAGCTCGTCCTCAAGGCGCTCGAGCAATGGCAGTTCCGCCCGGCTATGCTGAACGGAACCCCCACCGAAGTCGAAGTTTTGCTGATCATCCCCAACCACCCCGGCTAGGGCACGCCGTATTTTATGATCGGAATGGCCCTGCAGCCTGAAGCTGAAAAACAGGCTCGTTAGCGTATCCGCTGGATTGAAAAATAAATTGGGGGATAGCCTAAAATCGGATTCCCCAGGTGATTTGGGGATTAGTCTGAGGAGTTTAGCTTGCCTGGCTGGCCCGGGTAGAGCTTTGATTGATGCCGTTGGGCGAATAGGGCTGGCCCTGTGTATCTCCTGAAACTGAGGCGGGGGACGCCGCATCAGGAAATGGGAGGAATGGATGGTCGACCGCCTGGGAATCTCCGTTGAAGTCCAGAGCCAGCTTCTCGAAAAAGCGATGCAGATCCTTGCGCGAAGCCAACCGGCCAACCCTGCTCGGGCCTCCGTCACGGTAGCCCTCGGCTAGCATAAACGCCATGCCGACTCCATCATGGCTGGTTCGCACCACTCTGCACTGCACTGTAATGGTCTCTTCCGGCTCCAGTGGATCCTGCGTTCTCCTCTGCAATGTTACCCGCAGAAGCGTTCGAGGATGCCAGCGATCCGGCGTCTTCAGAAATAAACCCGTGCGACTGATATCAGGTACAGCATGAGGCACGGGAATTCCACCATCCCAATAAAACGCCATCAAGGGTGGAGACAGGGTTCGAGTGTCTCTTCGCCGGTCGCGAAGGTTGAAGATCCGTGACAGCCACTTCATCGGCGCCTCCATGGCTCGCTTCTCAGACCGGGATTCCATCGGAAAAAGCCCATCGGAAACCGGCTCGATTCCATCCAGAATAGCTCCGATATCTTCTATTGTGCCAATTAAAACTTGATCACCCACCTGGGTCTGAGACCCGAAGATAGTGTGCACCGGCAGCAGTAAGATACTCTCAAACTGTGGAAGGCTGGCGCCCGAGGGCAAGCCTGGCATGCCCTCGGTCAGCGCCACCACCCGCAGACCGGAATCCAGAAAGATGCGATCGCACGGTCCCTGAAATCCGGGTTCACGCCAGCTGTCGCCGCCGGCAATCCAGATCCCTTCGTTCGTTTTCAGTTCACGCTTGGAGAGGGCGATCCAAAAGGAACCGCCCGATGGCTGGGCAACAGAGACGCCAAGACTGAGGAACGCTTCGCGTGTTTTGTTGTACGCATAGTAGTGTTTCCGTTCCATGGCCGTCTCACCCAAGGTCAAGGGGTTTGCTGCGATTTAGTCCGCCGCATTTTCAACCGGCCGGGACTCTCGACTCATTCCGTTTTTAGTCTGCGTGAGGCGACAAATCACCGATCGTACCCTAGCGGTGTACGTAAAGCCAGAATTTGAACTGTCGCAGGATGCGCTTTGACTCTGCCGGGCAGAGTCCGCGCAGTAATTCCATATTTTGTTTCAGCGAGCCTTCATCTTTCGGCGCTGGATGATGATGGCCAGAAGTACAACGGCCAATACACCGGCAACAATGCGAATAATTGATTGTGAATCCATGAGGTATTGTTCCTTTCTTGACTGCTTGCAATTAGTGATGAACCAACGTCGGCAAAACCTTGTAAATCTGGATCAGCGCCGGGCCAAGAGTGACTAGCAAAATCGAAGGAAAGATAAACAGCACCAAAGGAAAAACCAGCTTAACGCTCGTTTTGGCCGCCTCTTCCTCCAGCAATTGCTTGCGCTTCAAGCGCATTGTTTCGGAGTGCACACGAAGAGTCTTAGCAATGCTGGTTCCAAACTGTTCCGCCTGGACGATCGTCGTCACCAAATGACGGACGCTGTCTACGCCGGTACGTTCCGCCAGGTGCTTCCAGGCCTCGCCTCTACCCGCGCCGGCCGCCTGTTCCAGAACCACCAGATTCAGCTCGTCACTCACCTCAGGGTGTGAAACTCCCAGTTCCTTGGATGTGCGTGCAAGCGCCTGATCGAGGCTCAGACCGGCCTCGACGCAAATTACCAACAGATCGAGAGCGTCCGGCAGTCCCTTGCGAATCTTCTTCTGCCGATTGTGAATCAACCGTTGCAATCCGTAATCCGGAAGCAGATACCCAAGGCCCGCGGCCGCAATATACGGAAGTGGGCTGGAAGGATGCCACGCAAAGGTCACCAGTAGCAGAAGAAATACCGGAAACACAATCTTGATGCCGTACATGATGCTGACGGCATTCTGCTCGCGGTATCCAGCCCGGATTAACTGCTGGCGCAGTGTGGCGTTATTCTTCTGCGCTTGCGGCAGGGAGGTTCCAACCCGCTCCAGAAGGCTGGTGAATGGGGAGCCCGCCGTTCTCCCTCCACGCGAAAGATCCAGCTCCAGCGCCTGGGGTGTACCGGCGACCACGTCTTCCACTCGCTTGGACATCTGGTTGCGTGCGCCCAGCGCCAGTCCAATTGCGGCTACTGCCCCAAACAGGATGACGAATACAACAATTGCTAAAACCATACCTGTCTAGACCTCCAGGTTCACGATCTTGCGGATGACCAGGCCACCAATCAGAATGAGAACGACACCGGCATAAATCAGCTTGCGGCCAATCGGGTCCGTCCAAAGCTTACCAATGATATGCGGAGCGATCAGGAACATTAGCCCGGCAATCACAAGAGGCAAAATTGTGAGAATCCACCCCGTCAGCCGCCCCTGAGCCGTGTGCGTGCGTATCTGCCGCAGTAAGGCAAAACGTTCGCGAATCACGCGTGCCGTGTTATCCAGAATCTCTGCAAGGTTGCCGCCCGTCTCCCGCTGGATCACCATCGCCGTCACGACCATCTTCAAATCCGGAAGCGGCATGCGTGTGATCAGATTGTCCAGAGTAGTACCAAAATCAAGTCCGTAATTCTGCTCCTCAAAGCAGATACGAAACTCGCCCGCGAGCGGCGCGGGGCATTCTGTCGACACCAGACTCATTGTGGAATTCAAAGAATGACCGACCCGCAATGCGCTCACCATCAGGTCCAGCGCCTCGGGCAACTCTTCTTCAAACTTCTTGAATCGTTTATTCCTTTTCTGGAAGACGTAAACCCAAGGAGCAAAGGCCAGGATGGTACCGGCTAGCAGGGCTGCCAGAAACTGACCTGTCAGCAGCTGAACCAGATATAACGGAACAATAAAAAACGCACCAGTCAGCAGCAGAAGCAGGGACGCCGTCCAGCGTATATTGGCTTGATACAGTAGCAGACGCAGCCGCGGAACCACCTCAAAACGAAGAAGAATGCGATTCAACCAGGGAATCGAACTCAGTTCCTCGGTCTTGCGAAGGTCGCCGACGTCGATATCTTCCGCATCATCTTGCCGTCGCGACTGAAGCAGAACTGACTGCAACACCCGGATTCGCTCTTTCGATACCCGCGTCGAAGATCCACCGGTGGCGGCCATGACCAGGATCACAATGGACGCGACACCCAGAAAGACGATGACAATCAGTTCAATCATAAGAAGATACCTACTTCACTTCGACAGTTTCCTCAAAAATACTCGGAGACAGGAACAGACCCGCCACGCGCAGCTTATCGAGGAACCGAGGACGGATTCGGGTCGGCTCAAACACCCCAACCACCTTACCATTGGCTCCAATGCCTTTGCGGCGGAACACGAAAATCTCCTGCATACTGATCATGTTCTCTTCCATGCCGGTAATTTCGGAAACGCTCATCACCTTACGCGAACCGTCACTCATACGAGACACTTGCACGACAATGCCCACTGCCGACGCCAACTGCTGACGAACACTCTTTTCCGGAAGATTCATGTTCGTCATGGCAACCATCGACTCAAAGCGGCTGAGAGCATCACGAGGCGAATTCGCATGAATCGTGGTCATCGACCCCTCGTGGCCCGTGTTCATGGCCTGCAACATATCAAAGGCTTCCTCGCCGCGCATTTCACCGATGATGATCCGGTCCGGACGCATACGTAGACTGTTGATCAGCAACTGTCGCTGCCGGATTGCACCCTGACCTTCAATATTCGGCGGCCTTGTCTCCAATCGCACCAGGTTTTCCACCTGCAGCCTGAGTTCCGCCGCGTCCTCAATCGTCACAATACGCTCGTGGCGAGGGATGTACTGAGAGAGCAGATTCAAAAAGGTCGTCTTGCCGGCGCCGGTACCACCGGAAATCAGCACGCTGATGCGCGCCTTCACCGCTGCGCTCAGCATCTCCAGCATGCCGGGTGACACCGTTTTGTACTGCACCAGCTTCTGCGCATCCAGAGGCGCCGTACCAAATCGGCGAATGGAAACCGACGGGCCATCCAGCGCCAGCGGCGGGATGATCGCATTCACACGTGAGCCGTCGGGCAGACGCGCGTCCACCATCGGAGATGATTCATCAATGCGCCGACCGACCCGCGACACAATTCGATCAATAATCTGCAGCAAATGCCGGTTGTCCCGGAACGTCACGTTCACCTTGGACAAAATGCCGGCCCGCTCAATAAATACGTTGTCTTTTCCATTCACCAGGATGTCGGAGATCGTCTCATCGGCCAGCAGCGGCTCCAGTGGACCCAGACCAAAAACGTCGTCCAGAAGCTCAACACGAATCTTTTCCTGCTCACTGAAGCTGAGCGGAACCTTCTTGTTGATAATGATCTCGTTCACCATGTTCGAGACAGCCTGCCGCGCCTGCCCGGAATCAACCCGCGACAGTTTCTCTAGGTCCAGCTGAGCGATCAGTGACCGGTGAATCTCGGATTTAAGTGTCTCAAAACCTGTGTTTTCCACGGTAGATCCGTCCTGTTACCTTGACTGCTTCGAAAACATTCCCAGGAAGCCGCTTCGCTGACCCTGGCTGCTTACCGCCGTCAATCCGGCAGCCTCCTCCACCATCTGGTGAATGACCTTTGATATTGGAGATTTGGACATTGCAACCGAGCTTTTCATGCTGATCGAATCACGCACCGCAATGTAATCTCCGGGAATCCTCCACTTCGGCTCCATTGTCAGTGCCTTCCGTATACTCTCATCATCAATCCCGGCCGACTTCGGATTGAATCGATTCAGCACCACATCCGGACGCCGTGTTCCCGAGGGGAAAAATTCACCGATGATCCGGTTGGCATTACGCAGCTCCGTCACGCTCACCTGCGTCACCAGGAAGTTAATCGTGGCCTCCCGGAACAAAGTCCGCGACAGGGGATCGAGCGTGCTGCTCATATCCAGAACCACATGATCATAGGACTGGCGCGCCACCGAAATCAGCCTCATGCGGGCTTGCTCCGACGCATCCGCACCCACATAACGGTCCGGCGCAGCCAGTACATCCAGCCCGGACTCATGCTTCGACAACAGCGTGGACAGGAAGTTCGCGTCCAGCCGCTCATGATTCTGGAGCGCATTCATGGTGGAATACGACGACGAAACGCCTAAAAGAATCGACGCATCTCCCAGCGGCAGACTGAAGTCCACCAGAAGGCAACGCTGTCCATTGGCGCACGCCATCTGGGCCAGCACCACAGCAAAGTTACACGCCACCGTCGTTGCCCCGGAGCCGCCCTTCACGCTCGAAAAGACATACAGGCTGCCCACGTTTGTCTTCGCCGGACGATCCGTGGGGCGGCGGGCATAAGCACGCGCCACCGCAACCTCGATGGCAGCCGGCTCCACTGGAAGCTTCAAAAATTCACGGGCCCCGGCACGCATGCACTGCACCAGCAAATCAGAATCCGTCGCCGACGAGAACAACATGACCGTAGCCGGGCTCCGTCCGCAGATCGTCTCCACAAGATAAAGCGCATGAGCCGGATTCCCCTCCAGATCGATCATGAACACATCGTGGTCATCCCGGATCAGATTCTCCAGAAAATCACCTTCCGGGTAGTTCTCGTATTCCTTCACATTCTGGGGCGGCAGCCCGTTCATTCCCTGAATGATTTCCTTCCGCCGCTCGCCATCGGGCGAAATCACGATGATCGACATGGCATGAGGCTTCAACGACTCGTGCGATTGTCCCCCCGCCCTGCCGGACGGCGTTCTCCCAGAAATCAACATATCCAAAGCTGACAGACCTTCTTGCGACATTCCTGATTCTCCTGCGCTATTTCACCGCGGCAAAAAATGAAAGAAAAACGCCGATGGCAATTGCCGGCACATATGGCATTTTCCTGGCCGACGGGTTGTCCAGATTCAGTTCCTTGTGCGGTTTGATGCCGCTTTTCCAGGAACCAAGCAGTGCCCCCGTGTTACCAAACAACTCCCCCGCAAAACCTTTTGACACTGACCAGACAAGCGCCATCAGGCCGCCGGCCAGAAATGTCATAATCATCGCAATAAACAACTGGTTCGGACCAATCCAGGCGCCGATCGCTGCCATCAGCTTCACATCGCCCATGCCCATTCCTCCCAGCCAGTTCAAAAAACCAAAAATCAGCGCCGCGAAACCCCAGCCTAAAAAACTTTCCCACAGGCCATGGCCGCCTTCGACGACGATGGAAACAATCGGACCGGCCGCCATAAACGGCAAAACCAGCCAGTTGGGAACCCTGCGACTTCGGAGGTCGGTAAAAGTGGCGACAACAACAACTACAAGCGTAGGCCACCAGGCTACCGAGTGCATCTCCAAAATTTCAAACTCCCCAGATTCAAATTCAATAAATACTGATTAGCAATCGTCATTCCAAACTTTAAAGCACTTCTAATCTATTCCAATGTCAATATTTACGAAAAATTCTCCTTCATGGATGTTCACGACTGTTTACACCATCGACTAGATCAGAAACCAGCTTTCCCTCTCGGGATGATATGCCCGCACCCTTTCAGTTCGGCAAATGCATGATATCCCCAATTTATCCGGAATCACATTTTTTATCTTTCTGAAGATGACCCGGTGAAATCTGCAGAAACTCCCGCGCAGCCAAATCCATCCGCACCCCGCACCTTCCCCAGCTATGCTCCATAGCGCATCTCAGGTTCCACTTCACCATCATTCTCCATTCAGCCATCCCTACCAGGCGACTTCGGTCACATTACCAACGCGGGGCTCCGGCAACATCTGCAAAACTAGCATTGGTTACCGCATTCACCCAGACCAGCACGTCCCCTCCACCCATCCTCATCCGGCCAGAGTCGCTCTAGCCGCAAGCAGAACCTCGCCACCCGCGGCCAGGGCCACCATCCTCGTCTCCACACAACGACGCAGCGCCACTTCCACGACCTCCTCGTGCAGTTACAACCTCTGCCCCGGCGTGGGAAGATAGCTATCTTCTATAACTTCTCACGCCATTCCCATTACCCTTAGCATACTAAGATCAAAGTCCCTGTAAAAGTTAAGTCAGAACATCTCCGGGTTCGCATCGTGCGCTGTCCCGTCAGGCTTCCACTCTATGCCCGCCTCCAACCCCGCGCACCGCTGCGCAAATCCACCGCCCAATCAGGCGCCCGACCCTGTACAGGTATATGCAGATAGATCCATCCCGCGGAAATTACGCCCCAGCCCCCTTCGGCTCAAACTCCAGAACCTTCACCCCGTCGTACACGCCCAGAACCTTCACCCGGTACACAGCCGCCGCCTGTTGCGCCAGCCAGTCCAGCGTCCGGTACGAATACTTGTACCCCATCGCCAGAAACCGCTCATGCTTCTGCTCCGCCCGCTGCAAGAACTCCCAACCCACCTGTTTTGCCTCGGCGTTCAGCGCTCTCGGCAGCGGAACCACCGGCACGCTCAGCCTGTAGTAGGCAAGCTGTGAGAAGTACCGGCTTTCCTTGGCGTTGTTCAGCGGCATCGGCACAAAGTTCGATTCCGGATAATCGCTGCACACCAGCACCGGCGCATCATCCGGAGCCGCGCTCCGCTCCGCCGCCGCCAGCGCGCCTTTCCAGGAGTAGTCATGCTGCCGCGCGCTCGGCGAAGCCAGATAGAGTGTGGCTGTCGCCCCCACCAGCACAATTGAAAATGCCATCCTCACCGCCCGCGAACCCAGCAGATTCAGCCCCAGCGCCCAGCACAGCGAGATACCTGAAACCGCCGTCAGTTCATGCCGAAACGCAAACATATGAATCGGCGTCGCCACGCTGATCCCGTACAGCAGCCCCACCGGCGCCAGTGCTAGAAAAAAGCACAGCAGAACATCCCTGCGGTCCACGCTGGCCCGCGGACGGATCTTCACGTCCACCGCCGCCGTCGAAAGCCCCGCGAACACCGCGCCGGCAAAGGGCAGCAGCCCCGGCAGAAAAATCCACAGCAGCAGAACCGGGCTCGGCGACTTCTCAAATACGTGCGTCCCCGGGTGATGAAACAGAGCTCGCAAATCCGGAATCAGCGGCACAAATGCGACCCCGCACGCAGCCAGCCCCACTCCAAGCTGCTGCCAGAATATCTTCCCCTCGCGCCACTTCCAGACGATAAAGCCCGCCAGCAGTCCCGGCAGCACCGCCGCTCCCAGAAAGTGGAAATACACAATCAGCGCGGAAAGCAGCCCGAACAGTCCCGCCAGCCACAGCGAGTCGCTCCTGCGCAGCCGCAGCAGAACCAGAATCGCAAGATTCGTCGCCAGAATCTCAAACGCATACGGCCTCGCGTCAATCGACTCCGAAATCACAATCGGATTGAGACAGAAAAGCAGGGTCGCGACCAGCGCCATCTCGCGATCGAAAAGATGGCGCGCGCACCGGTAAAGGACATACGCGGCCCCCAGCATCGCCAGCACCGAAGGTACCCGCATCCCGATCTCGCTCGTCCCCGTCACCCGCGTCACAAACCAAAGAATGTAGGGATATATCGGCGATTCCAGAGGGCCCAGACGCGCCCCTATCTGCCAAATGCCCCTGTGGATAATCCAGTAATCCGCCGTCTCATCCAGCCATAGCGGCGAGCCTATGGCAATCAACCAAATCGAGACGCCTGCAAGGAGCATCAACAAATAAATCCCAGACTCGGTGCGGGAGCGATGAGTCCCCCAGCGAATGGCCTCCCGGCCGCTCTCCTTTGCTGTATCCACGGGTATAGACAATGCAAGCTCCTCATTTTCGGTATGCCAGTCAAACTGGTTGACGCAGGTGCTGACTGCTTCTTACTGATTTCTGAAACACTGAAAGTCAGACTTCTCAGTCTTTACAGATCATCATCCAACTGCCGCCTTCTTGGCAGTCATCGCCAACAACCTCACCCTCAGCCGCGAACCTACTCTTTCTATGATTCGCGAGTCGCGCAGATAGCGCCGCCAGCCTGCAGGGCCCAGAGCAACAAGTTGTGGCAGAACTGCGGCAAGGGATACTCTTTCGCCGCGAGCGGCTGCTGCCAGCTTGGCGTTAATAGCGTTAGACACCATGGCAGCCTGCCTCACCTTCTTCTTTTCCTTTTCTGGAGCCTGCCATCCGTCAAAATGCCGATCGAGCACCGTACCCAGTTGGTGCTCCCATTCCCCTGGCTGCAGCCTGCGCGCAATCGTCTGCGATTCGGGGTGGACGCGAAAGGCTGTCAGTGTTTCTGGCACGAACCGAACCGGCCCCAAAGCGCCAAGCCGAAGCCACAACTCCCAGTCAGCGGTCAGCCACAGCGACTCGTCGAGGCCGCCGGATGAAAGCGCCGCTTCACGGCGAAAGACAGGCGCTGGAATGGCAATGAAATCCTGAACTAGAAGCTGTCCAAGAAAGCGGCTGGCGGAGATATCGCCTTCCTTCAGCGGACATTTCCAAGGTCCCAGCCGCTCTCCCCCTGGACCGATAAATACCGAGTGGTGCAGCACCATCGCTCCTTCTGCCCGCGCCAACTCGGGTAACATTCTGCTCACCCTGCCCGGCAGCCATAAATCGTCCTGATGCAGGAAGCACGCCCACTCCCCCCGCGCCTCGCGCAGTCCGATATTCGTGGCGGCAACCCAGTTTCCAAGCCGGCCTGGCCTCAACACCCGCAGCGGAAGCGATCTGCTGAATGCATCGAGAATCGCCATCGTGCCGTCCGTCGAGCCATCATCCACCACTAACACCTCAAGCTCTTCGCAGTACTGCGAACGCACGCTCTCCAGCGCAGCCCCGAGATATTCCTCCCCGTTATAAGTCGGAATGATGACTGAAATCAATGGGTTCATGCTGGTTTCACGGCCACGGCCAGCCCTTCCGTACCGTGAGATCGCCAAGCCTGAATGATCAGGTCAGGCAAAATGATCAAGGCTTGAATTCCTGCGCCTAAGATGCGGATGCATTTCTCTTTCGGGGTTTTCGCATGCGCAATATAGCTTGAACTGCTCGCGTAGTAGCACCATAAGGCGTCGAGCATAGGTGTCTTGAAGATGACCAACTCCATGCCTGCAAGCTTGCAGAGCTTCGCGAGCGATTCCCTACCAAAGAAATTTAAGTGCCGAGGGAGCTCAAGAAGCGTCCAGTGTTCCCCAAACCACTTGCCGCGCCGGATTCCATAAAGTGTCGGCAATTGAAGCAAAAGCTGTCCGCCTGGACGCAAATATGAACAGATCAGCTGCAACGTCGCCAAGGGATCAGGCACATGCTCAATAACACTCCAGAGCACAACAGTGTCAAAGCTACTCTTCTCCCACATTCCTGAGCGAAGCTCCCCTGCCTGCACATCCAGCCCCAAGTCAGAGCGCATAACCTCGACCAATTCCTCGCTGTATTCAACAGCTTTTACCTCCCAGCCCGCATGACGGGCGGCGTCAAGGAAATCCCCCGCTCCTGCTCCAACCTCAAGCAGTCGGGTCCCTTGGCCATACTCTCTCAGTCGCCTCACCCTTCTCCACGTGGTAACGCACAGCAATATTTTCCAAAGCGGCCATCCGGGTTCCTTCCATGTGACACGATACGGAGCATATCCCGTTGAGTAAGCTGCTCGAAGCTCTGCATCTGTAGGCAGAGGTGTCTGCATGACATGGCCGCAGGTCAGGCATTCCGAAAGCCGGAAACGCGCGTCATACCCTGGCCTGCACAGATCGCGCGCTTCTCGTAGCAATGCCCAGTGATCCCCTCCGCACGCCGTGCATGCAGTTCTATCAACCTGACCGCCATCGTCGGGCATTAAAAAGACCTCCTCTCGCCGCGCACACCTTTTTGTCTCATGCCTTGCTGAACCACAGCCAATATCACTCCGATGCTAGCCGTAAGCAGGCAAGATACAAATACCAATATCCGAGACTCCAGCGCCCACTGTGCGGCAATCTGCAAAGGCGTTCCGAATAAGTGTAGTGCGAAAGTGTAACCGAGCTCTGTAACCCCAATCCCTCCCGGCGTAATAGCTAAGGCATAGGCCAGGGTCACCAGCGGAGTGGCCGCAGCCAGCTCCCACGCTGGAATGTGCGCCCCCACCGCCGTCGCAACCTCCCTCAGCATCCATATCTGGACGGCAAATCGCATTGCGGAGAGCAGCGTCAGTTGACGCCCCAATCCCGCATGCAAAAAGCCTGACTTCTCCAATTCACCTACCCATCGCACAATTCTCGTATGCGCCCATCGGCTTCTTGCAGTTGACCGGACTACCCAATGAGCAGCCTGAATCATCGGTCCAACTCCGAAGATAGCGACTGCCGTCATCACGGTTGCGGAAATCAGGTAGACGACAGCGCCACCTCCGGCAAGCCAGGTAATTCCGGAGGCCACCGCAAGAAAACCCATGATCCACACGTCGAAGCTTTGCTCGAACAGGCTGCCTGCCGTACCTCGCTTCAACGCGCTGCCGTAAAAGTAGGTACCCAGCGTGCGAGCCGCCGACATCGAAATCTGAACGGGCAGGATCTGCCCGCAGACCACGCCCACGCTCGTGAAGGCAAAAGACGCAAACGCAGAAGGAGCCGAATCCGAGCCGCTGCGCAAAAAACTGTCGATCTTTCTCCACTTCACGCTGGAAAGATAGATGTGCAGCGCGGTTAAAGCCACCAATACCGCAAACACAGTCGCGCTTACATCGCGCAGTTGCGCCAGCATCACACCCAGACGAATTTTCCCGACCTTGATCAGAACAAAGATCAAAAGGCCGCTAAGCGCTGAGGAAACCGCCAGAAAAAATCCGCGCCGACGCTTCACTAGCGCCGCCTTAGACCGAGAATGCTACGAGAGAAACAGATTGGGATCACCTCAACTCCTGAGGTGACGGAGAAATGAATCGCTAGGACGGTCCCCGGCCTAAAACTGTCATTCAAAGCTTCGAAATCTCCTTTCGACCACCCGCTGTCGAAATCTCCGAATTCTCAGTTGGCCTGATTTCAGCAGAGTCCGTCCAGGGTTCTGAGAAGAAAGGAATCGACAGATACACCATCCGCTTGGCCTCCTTGCGGCCCAGCGCCACCGAATCCAGAATCAGCCCGCAGCCAACCAGAAGAAACGAAAGTAATACTAATCCCATGGAGAGAATTGCCGTTGGAAGGCGCGGCACCATACCCGTCCGCTCATACTCCAGCAAAACGGGCACAAACAAGCCGATCCCCGACAGAAGCAGCAGCAGCGATGCGATGGAAAAGACCTGTAACGGGCGTTCCTGCTTGATCAGCCAGACGATGGTGCGCAAAATTCGCAAACCATCCGAATAGGTACGCAACTTGGATGCCCCGCCGGCGGTGCGTTCGCCGTACGGAGTGGGCACCTCCGCAAGCGGCACTCTCAACTCCAGCGCATGCACGGTGAGTTCTGTTTCGATTTCAAAACCCGAAGAAAGAGCCGGGAACGATTTCACAAACCTCCGGCTGAAGACCCGATAGCCAGACAGCATGTCCGTAATACGATTGCCGAATATGCGGCCAACCATCCCGCTCAGTACAAGATTGCCGGTACGATGACCCCGCCGGTATGCGTCCCGCTCTCTGCTCACCCGAGCGCCGTTTACCATGTCAAGTCGGTCGTGCAGGAGGGTTCGCACCATTTCAGGCGCTGTCGCCGCGTCGTAAGTCCCATCACCATCCACGAGGACATACACATCCGCTTCCACGTCGGAAAACATCCGCCGCACAACATTCCCTTTGCCCTGCAAAGACTCGCTGCGGACACACGCTCCCGCTGAGGCTGCCTGCCGTGCCGTCTCGTCCTGAGAGTTGTTGTCGTAAACATAGATGGCAGCCCCTGGGAGATGGCGGCGAAAGTCGCAAACGACATTGGAAATGGAGGCAGCTTCGTTGTGGCACGGTACGAGCACGGCCACCTTCGGAACTTCCTTCGTCTGTAACTCATTTCGCACGGAGTTCGCTTCGCCAATAGAGGGTTCCCAACGGGCCATCAAACGCATGGATTCGCAGAGTAAGGGAAGCTTAACACAGCGTATTTTGCTCTCGCGGTTAAAACGATCGGAGGAACCCCAGCGGGATCAGCACTGACAGAACAAAGCTCCTTGCCATACCTTATAATCACGACCATGCCCTCGATCGGCGCAACAGTGCGGCGACTGTTTGGCCCCCTGGAGCCCACCGTCTCTGAGTTCTACCGCGGACTATTTGTTGATCTGGACGAGTTCGCACGAGCAATAAAGTCCTGGGTGCCAGATGCCCACCGAATCCTGGAAGTCGGCTGCGGAGAAGGTGCCATGACTGAAAGGCTTGTGCTCCATTATCCAGAAGCAGAAATTCTAGGCATTGACATTTCGCCAAGGCTGGGAAGGCTATACAGAGGCCCCAGACGCCTGGTCAAATTTCAGCAGCGGACGGTTGATGACATTGTGGGGGAAGCCCCACAACACTTTGATCTGGTTGTCCTTGCTGACGTAATGCATCACGTCCAACCAGAAATTCGCCCGGAATTCTTCCAAAGCGTGGAAGCTGCCTTACTGCCCGGAGGCCACCTTGTATTCAAGGACTGGGAACGAAGCATTTCCCCTCAGCACGCCATCTGCTTTTTCATGGAAAGATACATCACCGGCGATACCGTGCAGTATTGCGACCTATCCGAGCTCAAAAGCTTCTCACATCTGGCTCTTGCTAATGACAGAAGAATCGGCCCATGGAGAAACAATTTGGCTCTACATTATCGCGCGCCTTGACGGTACTCGAAGCAGCCATACGGATCGCGATTTTATTTGGTGGGCGCAGCAGGATTCGAACCTACGACTTCCACCGTGTGAAGGTGGCACTCTACCACTGAGTTATGCGCCCGAAAGGGAACCGGGCTGACCGCCCGGCCAAGCTTAGCTTAGCATTGACGCCCCTGCTTGCCAATGTTCCCGGCCTGTAAAATCAAGAAGCTGATTCCATGACCCAGCGGGAACCCCATTCCGGCCAGCATAAGAAGCCGCCAGGCCCTCGAACAGACGCGGAACAGGCTCCGAGTCAGTCTGACTGCCCCGATAGCGCCCTCGACGGCAAAACTACCCCCCCTTACGACGAAAAAGCCACTCCCGCGCTGCAAAATGACCTGTTCCATCTCAATTCCCCCGGGAAATTGTCAGAAAACGATACCGCTCCGCCGCAACTCCAGCCACCCAGCAGGGTTGAAAGCAGTATGGCAACCCTCGCGCTGGACCCGGTAAAGCCCGCAGGGCAAAAGCCCCATGAGGCTGACCACGCCCACTCCGCCCAAGGCCACGCCGCCGAACTCGACAGCGACTCGGCCGTGATGCTCCGCGTCCGCGACGGCGACGAAGCAGCCTTCAGCTTCCTCGTCGAAAAGTACCACCGGCCGATGATTCACTACATGTACCGGATGACGCACAACCAGTCCATCGCCGAAGAACTTGCCCAGGAGGTCTTTCTCCGCGTCTATCGCTCGCGCGAAAGCTACCGTGCAGAGGCCCGCTTCTCCACCTGGCTTTACCGCATCGCCACCAACCTCGGCGTCAACCACGCCCGCGATACCCGCCACGAGCGCGCCGCGTACACCATCTACCTCGACGAGAGGGATCCCGAGACCGGCACCACGCCCGACGTGGCCGACTGCAGCCCCAGCGCCGAGCAGGATCTCGTCCGCGAGGAGCGCATGATGTCGATCCGCAAACATGTGATGGCGCTGCCCGAGAGACAGCGCAATGCCGTGCTGATGCACAAGTACCAAGGGCTCGACTATCGCCAGATCGGCGAAGTGCTCAGGCTGAGTGAGTCCGCCACAAAATCGCTGCTCTTCCGCGCTTACCAAACGCTCAGGGAACGGCTCAAAGGATTTGTAGAAGAATATTGAGGAACACCATGACTTGCCGAAACATGAAATCCCATCTGGAGGAGATGCTGCTCGGGCTCGAACACGCATCGCAGGCCGCGCGCGAACACCTCGCCGCATGCGAAGCCTGCCGGCGCGAACTCTCTGCCATGCAGGCCACCCTCACGCTGCTCGATGAGTGGCAGGCCCCCGCGGCAAATCCGTACTTCACCACCCGCATGCAGGCCCTCCTGCGCGAGGAAAAAGCAAAGCAGCCCGCCGGCTGGATCGAGCGCCTCCGCATGCGAATGCTGCTCACTAATCGCACCGCTCGGCCCGTGGCTGCAGTCGCGCTGGCCCTCGCGCTGCTCATCGGGGGCGGCACCTATGCCGGCGTTCAGTCCATCGCCAGCCGGCAATCGGTCGTCGTGCCCAAATCTGCCACCTTGCGCGATCTCCAGTCCCTCGACCAGAATGCGGAAGTCTTCCAGCAGTTGAACGACATCGATCAGTACAGCGCCGGCAGCAACTCGTCCAGCACCGGCACAATGTAACTATCACAGTTACAATTATCAGAGGTAAGGCCCGCAGACAACAAGGAGCCGAAAAGCATTACACTGAGTCTGGTTCTATCGGAGACCGAAAGAAATGAAAGGATGCGCCATAGCCCGTTTCACCCAGGCGGCGACGCCCTCCGGGTTGCGCCGCAAGCACGGCCCTGATCGCTCTCACCTCCGTGCGCGCCTTTTCGCTCCGATGGCCGTGCTTCCGCTTCTGCTCATCCTCGCGCTGCCCGCCCATGCACGCCCCTGGCAGCGTCACGGCGAGCCTGGTCCCAACCCCGGCATGGGAGCGCGTGGCCACTGGAACGGCGGTGGAGGCTTTCAGCACCAGAACTTTCCTCGCCAACAGCAATTCAGGCAAAACCGCGGTAACTACATGCGCGCCCGGCAGCGCCCCGGCGCGGAGCATCTGCCGCAGTGGTACCGGCAGCACCAGAAGCTGAACTTCCAGCAGCAGGAGCGCGCCCTGCGCCGCCAGCCCGGCTTCAACAAACTCAGCCCGGCACAGCGCCGGCGCGTGCTCAATCGTCTGCGCTTCCTTGACTCGCAGCCGCCCGCCGTTCGCGAGCGCATCATGGCGCGCAACGAGGCCTTCGAGCGCCTCTCACCAGAGCGCAAGCAGGAGGTCCGCGCCGCAGCCCAGGCCTTCCAGCACATGCCCATCTACCGCAAACAGCAACTGGGCCGCGCCTTCAACACCCTGCGCACGCTGCCGCCCCAGCAGCGCGACAAAATCCTCCACTCCGCGCGATTCCGCGACCAGTACTCCCCGCGCGAACGCCACATCCTCAGCAACCTGCTCTCCATCGAACCGTACCAGCCACAACGGCCGCCCGCGCCACAGCGCTGAGCCACGCAACGGCGCCTCTACTGAGCCGCGCGTTTCCGCGCCAGGGACAACTCCAGTCCGGCCACTACTTCCCGGCCAGGCATCTGCACGCCTTCCACCTCCTGGTAGCCGGTATTCGTAATGTTGCTCAGCCGCACGTATGGCCGCAGCCGTCCATTCTCCTTCGCAAACGCCAACCCCCACACCGCGTAAGGGCTCTGCTGATATCGCTCGGTCACGCCGATTCGCGTTTCCAGCAGATACCCCGCGCTCCAGGTATGCGTGCCCACCAGGCTCGCGTTGTTCACCGGGTAATTGAACACGTAGCGCGACTGCAATCCACCCAGCACGCTCTGCGCTCCGGTCAGCAGCGTCCATGAGGCTTTGATCTCATTTGCATCGTTCACACGCCAGTCTGCCGCATTCTCCCATCCCGTAAACCGGAAGTTGCTCAGGTTCGTCGCCTCGTATTTCGAATTCGCATTCGGACGCACGTAGTCAATCGTCTGGTGCTGCAGCGAGGTAAACACGGTCGACTCCACGAAGAACCTCGCGCTCGCAAACCAGTCCACGCCGCCCTCAAAGTTCCAGGCCGACTCAGGCTTCAGGTTCGGATTGCCCACCGTCGCCGGATCACTGTAGTAAAGGTCCAGGTAAGTCGGCAGCCGGAACCCGTACCCCGCCGCAGCCCGCAGCCTTACGCGCGGCCGCACAAAGTAGCCGCCTTCCACCATCGGGCTAGTCACGGTGTATCCGCCGCTGATAATCTCCTGCCGTAACCCCGCGCTCACGCTCGCCTTGCCTGCGTTCCACGTTCCATCCAGGTAGCCCGCGCCCCAGTTCCGCGCGTGCACGCCAAGGTTGTTGCTGTGAATGCCATCCCCATCGCCCTCCAGCCCATAAAACAGCTTCAGGTCCGAGCCAATCGCATCATGACGCCGCAGCGCCGCCTGCCAACTCGTGTCGATATGGTTGTTCTCATAAATCGCCGGCTGGTTACGAAACAGCACAAACTCATCCGTGTGTCGCCGATATCCAAACGCCGCCTGCGTCCTGTGTCCAAGATCCTGATCGATCGATGCAAACCACCCCTTCGTCCGCTCATACGAAGGAAAATTTCCGTAAAACTGGTTCGCGCCAAACGAGCGATCATCGCCCGCCAGCAGAACGTCCGTTTCGCCCAGCACGCTCTGCCAGCGCGACTCCGACGAAGCCTCCTCGTTCCGATAGTCGCGGTCGTACATGAATCCGGACGAAAAATTCCTTTGCCCGGCCAGCATCTCGCTCCATTTGCGACCCACCGCCGTGGCCACCGCCGCCTGCTCGTTCTCGCCGTAGTTGCCGCCCCCGGCGCGCAGTAGCAGCGCGTCATATGTAGGCGTCGCTGTTACAAAATCCACTACACCGCCAATCGCGTCAGAGCCATACAGCGTCGACCCCGCTCCGTGCAGCACGTCGATGCTGCGCACTGCGGCCAGCGGCACTGGAATATCCATGTTGTTATGCGAGGTCTCCGCATCGTCGATCCGAAACCCGTTCAGCAGCACCAGCGTCTGCTCAAATGAAGTTCCATCAATCGAAATGTCCGCCTGACTGCCGCCGGCGCCGCGCTGCTCCACAAATGTGGAAGCATCGGTCCGCAGGTAATCCTCCGCCGTGGAGTACGCCAGTGGATGCTTCTCCGTGTTCAAAACCGCCGTCGAGCGATTCGACTCACCCAGTGCCACCGGCTCAGGATTGCCCACCACCACCACCGTCGTCGATACCGGCGAGATCGGGCTGTTTTCCTTTTTCGATGGCTTGCTTTGCGCGTAGACAGAAACTGCCGCCAGCAGCGGCAGATACCAGAGTTTTTTCATTCCTTAGCTAGCATGCCCGAGCTGAAGCATTCTGTCACCTGCCCCGAGCCCCCTTCAACCGGCTATAGCATTTTAACTTCACACCGTCCATACACACTTCTCTCCACTTCGCTCGGCAGGCAATCGATTTTGCCCTGTTGTCAGTTACAATTGCGAACCGCATCCCTGCTAATAAAAAATTTGCCCTTTGCCCACAAAAAATAAAGAGCGGGAAGGTTCTCCCGCTCTCTATCCAATCGGTCAATCCAGTCTATCGCCTTCCATGCCCATGCCCGTTGTTCTGGTTGTTCGGGTGTCCTTGTGAATGATTCGGCTGATGGTTGTTATTTTGCGGACGGTTGTACTGTCTTCCATGGAATTGCCGTCCCTGGTTCTGGGGTCGTTGGCCGTGGTTGAAGTTCTGTTGCGGCCGCTGATTGAAATGCTGCTGTGGCCGCTGATTAAAATTCTGTTGCGGCTGGTAGCGCTTCTGCGGCCGGTTCTGGAACGGCTGCCGCTGGTTGAAGTTCTGCTGCGGCTGCGCTCGGAACTGCTGCTGCGGACGGTTATAGGTCTGCGGGGCATGGTTGAAATTCGGCTGGTTACGGAATTGCTGTGAATTCTGACGATTGAATTTCTGCTGCGGCCGCTGATTAAAGTTCTGCTGGTTATGGAACGGTTGCTGATGATTGAAATTCTGCTGGTTCCGCTGGTTGAAGTTCTGTTGCGGCTGCTGGTGGAAGTTCTGCTGCTGGCCGTTCTGGAACTGCCGGTACTGCGGCGCGCGCTGGAAGTTCGGATTCTGCCGTCCCTGGAACTGGTTCTGCCGGTTAAATCCGCGTGCATGCCCGTTGTTGTTCCGCTGGAAATCCCTCCGCGCATAGTGCCGGTCGAAATCCCCAAAGTGTCCGCGGTTAAAGACGGAGCGGCTCCGAGAAATGTAACGGTCACGGCCGTAATACACCTCACGCCGATCCCAGTTCGGATGCCAGTGTCCCCAACCCCAGCCCCAGTGGGAGAACGCGCCAATCGCGATGCCAAATCCAAAACCGAGCGCGGTGCCGCCAATGTACACACCCTGGGGCGGTGCAGGCCGATAGTACTGATACCAAGGATGAATTACCGGTCCATACACATTCCACGGATCGTAGTAAGGCACGTACACCACGTCCGGGTTCGCCGGCATAATTGAGATGTACTGCGGCGAATAGTCCACATACATCTGCGACGAAGAGCGCAGGTAGCCGGAGTCATACGCCTGCTGCCGCATCGCCTGCACCGCTTCCATCACATCCTGCGGCTGGTTGTAGTACGCGTTGCCTAGCTGCGTCGTCCAATCCAGATTCTGCGCCATGTTATCCAGCACCGATGGAAACGCCGTCAGCGACTTCACGCTTGGATCCCACGGCATGCTGTTCGCCATCTGCGCTACCTGGTCCGGACCATAACCCTGGTACGACTGCATCCAGCGGTCCGCGTCCACCACCTGCGTCGGATACGTCGAAGCCGCCAGCACCTGCGCCACCAGCGCGTCAGGATACAGCGCAATCGGCGCCACCAGTTGATCCAGTTGGTCGGGGCTCAGCGGCCCATAGTAGCTCGACTGCACGTATTGCTGGCCGTACTGCTGACCGTATTGCGGGTTGTACTGCTGACCATACTGCTGGTTATAAGGCTGGTTGTACTGTTGATTGGGTGGCGGCGGAGCGTACTGCCCATAGCTCTGCGCATACACATCGCCAATCCCCATCGGAAGCATCAGGTACACAAGCGCCAGCGCCAGCCCGCGGCGCAACAGATCTGCCGGGCCCGGCTGGGAAAAACTGCGCTCATTGCTGCTAACGGGCTGTGGATTCGTAGTCATAAAAGTCCTCATTCCTGTGGCCGCGTCAACATTCTGCAGCACCACTAGGAATACACCTCATATGACACTCCACGATATCCCGAAGTTTCTAAAAATCGGCATGCAGCGCCCACAACCTTAAGACTTCATTCAGCTTTCTCGCATCCACAACACTACAGCCGCGCCCCCTAACTGCCCGGATACTGTTCCAGTTCAAAGTCATACACCGCATTCGGACCCACCATCGCCTGCACCACAATCCGCACCGGCACACCCCCGTTCGCCATCGGCGTCAGGCTCACGGTGCCGTCACTCGCAGACATGGCATCCACCGTCTGCTGGCCCAGCACCGGCGGCGAAGGACACGCCTCGCTGCCCACACAAGCCGGCGTCCACGCAAACATCGTTTCATGAAAGGTCACCGTCGCGCCCGCCATCGGCCTGCCAATCGCATCCGTCGCCTCCAGCACCACCGGCGTCAGCGCCTGCGTCGCCGTTACGCTCTGCGCCGTGCCGGAGACAGGCACAATCGCAGCCGTCTCCAAATGCACTGGCACCACGCTAAAGGTCACGCACGTCGTCGTGCCCACCGAACATGCCTGCACCGTGCCGGCATTCGTTCCAATCTGCGGACTCACTGCAACCTCTTCCGTCGCAATGCCGCTCGTGTTCGTCGTCGTGGTGGCTTGCGTACTCAGCGTAATGCCAGAGCTCGTCGTCTGCCACAGCACCTGCCCACCGGCCAGAGGCTGCCCGCTCGCCAGTACCAGCGCCTGCGGAGACCAAGTCGTCGAGCCGCCAATCGCTACATACAGATTCGGCGTCATCGCATACAGCGTCGAGGGAGCCGCACCGGTAAACTCCGCCAGCACTTTTGCCCCGTTCGCCAGTGACGCCGTCACCTGCGCCAGCGCTGTCGAGTTCGGCGTCACCGCCATGGTTGCCACGCCGTTGGCATCCGCCACTACCGTGCAGGTGGCTGCACCGCAGCCCAGCGCGGCGCCGCCCTGCGTCACCGCAAAGGTCACCGGGATCCCCGGCGCAGCGGACAGATCCACGCCCAGCGCGCGCACCGTAAAGTTCACTGGAACTGCCTCGGGAATTGTCCCCGTCGGCGCCGTCAAAATCGTCAGCGCATCGCCGCCCTGCGCCTCATACCCCAGCCCATCGGCAATCATCGCCACGCCCAGCGTCTGCGGATCTTCCACCTCCACCAGCACCGTGCCAGTCGCTCCATTCGACGGCGGAGCCACCGCCGTGATCCGCGTCGCCGTCACCGATATCACCTGTGCGGCCACGCCATTCACATACACCGCCGAGTCTGGGCGAAACCCCATGCCCACAATCGTGATCGTTCCGCCCGCTGCAGGCAGGCGCGCCGGGCTCACCGTATCCGCATACAGCACGCGCGCAAGGTACGCATAATCCGGACGCCCGTCGCCGCGCTGGTCCGCAATCCCAATGCGCACAAAGTTGCTCGCCGTGCTCACCGCGGAAAGCGTAGTCAATCCCACCTCATCGCCGTTGCAAGGCTGCGGCGTTGCCGTCACCGGCGCAGTACCCACCGCATCCGTAATGTTCCAAAGCCCAATCACCGGACGCGCCTTGCTCTCCGTCGCCGCGCCCGTCCCATCCAGCGCTTCGGTCTCCACCGTAAACTCCCGATTCGCGCGCGCATAAAACTTGAACCAAGCAGAGTGTCCATAGCAGCAAAGGCGTCCCGTCCACTGCCCCGATCCATTCACCACCGCCGGATCCGCCTCCGTGCCATCGCCGCCGCTGTGCAACTCATCGGCAGAGTCGCTGATCGTCACATCCTCCTGCACGCTCATCCCCGCCTGCACCGCGGGAATCGTAATCACGGGCATAGTGCCCGATGGCGTTACCTGTCCCGGAATGTACGGGCCCACCGACTGCTCATCGGCATACAGCGAGTTGATGGGTTCAAACGTCAACTGATAATCCGATTGCGTCATCCCCGGCGGCAGTGGCACCCCGCTCAAATCGTAGTAACCCTCCAGCATCTGGTCATTGCTGCCAAACCGGTTCAGCGCATTGCCGTTCGCATCCGTGTATCCCGTCACGGGATTCCCCGCATTCCCCTCAAAGCTCGCGCCGCTCACCGCCGTCACCGTGTACTGCACATCCGGTCCGCTGCTTGTCAGCGGCCGCAGCACCACGTTCACACCCTGCATCCCCTGCCCGCGCTTGAATGCAATCGTTCCATGCACCGAAAATGTCGCCGTGGCAGTTACAGTTTTGCCGGGATACAGCGATTGGTTCGCTGACGTCACCGGATAAGCCCGATTCAGCGCGGAAATATCGTCATACCGCAGCGTCGTTCCATTCGGAATACAGGTGCCGCCGCCGCCGTTGCACAGCCGCTCAATCGGATGCATGATCGGCCAGCCCGCCAGGCCCGCCGTCGTCACCTGGTTCGCGTCAAACATCTCTTCGTTCGCCTGCGACCAGTCCAGCCCCAGGATGCGCCCAAAGCCCCGCACCATCTCGTACTGCAAATTCTCCAGCTCCGTGCTGGTCGTCGCGCACAGCCCGTTCACCAGCATCACCGCATGCACAATATTGCCCGTCGTCGAAAAATTGTCCACATACGTCAGCACAGCATTGCGCGGGCACGCGTTCGGATCGCTCGCACCCTGCCCATAGATCGCGTCAATCACTGACCCATCCGCGTCATACACCACCGCCACCGGCACGCTCGTATCCGTCGACTGTATATCCGCCGGCTCCACCAGTCCGCCCGCCCCGTTCGTCACGTTGGTGCCGTTCACGTCTTCGGCCAGGCTGCCGCCGCTCGTAATCGAAACCGCCGCTGTACTCACCGCGCTCCATACCGCCGCGGCATTCGCTACCATCGTGTTCGCCTGCGAATTGCTCACAATCGGGCTCAACGCGCCTTGGTCGGTGTAGTACACCACCTGTCCGTTTTGCCACACCACCGGTTGGCCCATCGCCGCGGGATCAAAATACGCCGAACCCGCATACCAGCGCGGCCCCCCGGCTACGGCCCACGGCGCCGTTACCAGCACCGCGGCCACAAGCAAAATCCAACCAACCAGTTTTTTTAATCTCATGGCAAGCTCTCCGCCTGCCACTCTTCCGGCAAGCTTCGCTCTTATTTCGCCATGCTGAGCCGCACCCTGGAGCCTCAATCCGCGCTCTTTTCGCAGCCCGTTTTCAGATTGAAATTCCGCCTTTCACAACTTTCCCGTTTCGGAACGCCGCGCAACGACCCGCGCAAAACCCCGAAACCTCTCAAATCTCAGGGAAAAAATCAAAAAATGCGTCGATGCTCTGCCGCAACTGCCCTTCTATTTCCTCGCGTGTACCCTCCAGCACGTGCATCGTCACACGCGCCTTGTTGCCATTCTTCAGCTCAATAGGAGCCTCGCCAATTGATGCCACTTCCTCGGCGGGAAGCAGCCTGAGTCCATAAACCAGCGTTAGATTTGCCATGCCTCCATCCTACCGGCTCGCCACCAGCGCGCCCCCTGCCACTTCCATTGCATCGCAGGGGTGGGCCCAGGAATCACATAGCAGGTAACATAGTTTACGTACATGCCTGAAACCGTTCGCGATACCGTCATCCTTGGCTCCGGCTGCGCAGGGCTTACCGCAGCTATCTACGCCGCGCGCTCCAACCTCAAGCCCCTTGTTCTCGAAGGCCACGAGCCAGGCGGACAGCTCTCGATCACCACCCTTGTGGAAAACTTCCCCGGATGGCCCGAAGGCATTCAGGGTCCCGAACTCATTGAGAACATGCGCAAGCAGGCCTCGCGCTTCGGCGCTGAGTTCCGCCTCGGTCACCTCGTCAAGGCCGACCTCAGCAAGCATCCCTTCGAGCTCGACCTCGGCAGCGAGAAGATCCGTACCCGCACCCTCATCATCGCCAGCGGGGCCTCTGCCCGATGGCTCGGTCTGCCCTCTGAGCAGGCTCTCATCGGTCACGGCGTCAGCTCCTGCGCCACCTGCGACGGTTTCTTCTTCTCCGGAAAAGACATCGCCGTCGTCGGCGGCGGAGACTCCGCCATGGAAGAGGCGCTGTTCCTCACCCGCTTCTGCACCAGGGTGACCCTCCTCCATCGCCGCGACCAGTTCCGCGCCTCGCGCATCATGCTCGACCGCGCCATGGCCCACCCCAAAATCGAGTTCCTCACCAACGTCACCATCGAAGAAGTCCTCGGCGTCGACGAAAAGGAAGTCAAGGGTGTCCGTCTCCGCGACAACGTCACTGGCGAGGAATCCACCCTGCCCATCAGCGGACTCTTCCTCGGCATCGGCCACGAGCCCAACGCCAAAATGTTTGCCGGGCAACTCGACCTCGACGAAGACGGCTACATCCGCACTCACGACTATGTCTTCACCCGCGTCCCCGGCGTTTACGCCTGCGGAGACGTGCAGGACCGCCGCTACCGTCAAGCCATCACCGCTGCCGGCTCCGGCTGCATGGCCGCGCTCGAAGTAGAGAAATATCTCGAAGAGCACGGTCGCTAAACCTGCCCATACAACGAGAGAGGCGTATACCCCGCCGGGCACACGCCTTTCTCGTTGATAGCGAATCAGCGCTACGTTGCCTTCAGCGCCTTCAGGTGCCGCTGCGCCAGCACGTAAGTGCTCGTAGCATCGATCACTCCCTCCGGCTTCTTCACCTTCTCAAAGGCCGTAATCGCCGCCTGTTTCGCACCGTACTGCTCATAGATCAGCCCGTAGAGCAGCCACACATCCGAGTTCGGCTCGGCGATCTCCTGCGCCTTCATCACTTCCTTTGCCAGTTGCCGTGCCTCCGTCGTCTTGCCCTGCGCGGCGTACAGGCAGCCCAGCGTGTGCAGAATGGCGTAGTTGCTTCGGCCCGTCAGCAGGTTCGCCTGTTGCGCGGCCTGCAGCGCGGCTGAGTCCACCTTACCTTCAAACAGCGCATTCCAGGCAAAGTCGTTGTAATCCTCCGCCTGTGCATTGCCGCTGTTCAGCAATTCCTGCAGCATCTTCGCCGCACCCGCAAAGTCGCCCTGCTCCTGCGCAATCGACGACTCAATCACCACCAGCCTGCGATCATCCGGATTCTTCGCCAGATGCGCCCGCACCAAGGCATACGCCGCCTTGGCATCACCCAGCCGGCTCTCCGCCTCGGCCAGCATCCCAATCGCCGAGTCCGAGTCCGGATACTTCTTCAGCAACCCCTCGGCCAGCGTCCGCGCCTTGCCGTAGTCCTTCGCATCCAAGTAAGCCGAGGCCAGCATCAGGTCCACCCACGGGCGATCCTTCTCTTTCGCCTTCGAGCGCAGCTTCAAAATCTCCGGGATCATCGTCACAAGCTGCTGCTTGCCCTCCAGCAGAGAAATCGCCGCCAGTTGGATCGCATCCGCTCCATGTGACTCGCCCACCGTCCAGAATCGCGGAAACAGCATTCCCTCTAGCGGATCGTCCCCGCCTCCCAGGTGCGCAAAATTCCGCCTCCAGTTCAGCAGCGCGACCGCCCACGCCTCATTGCCGCTATGCAGCATATACAGCGCCTCATTGGCCACACCTGCCCTGTCATTCTGATCGCCCACAATCCTGTAGCCGTCCGGGTCATGCACCACAAAAAACTGCCGCGATGCCGCACCTAAATCCTGCACCGTCACGCGATATCCAATTTTGTCATTGCCCTCGGAGTGCAGCTTCATCATGCCCAGTGCCGTATCCCGCATCACCGGCAACGTCAGACCCACCTGCTCCGCCTCTACGCGCATGCTCTGTACCGCCTTCTTCGCCTTTTTCACATGTTTTTGCCAGGCGGCCTCCGTCGGATAATCATGGCGTTCCAGAATCAGGCTCACCTCTACGTCGGACATGTTCCCCGTTAACTGGTCCACCATTAACCGGCGCACTACGCCCTCAGGCCCGCTCTTCGAATAATTCGTCACATCAAACGGCTTCAGTTGGCTGAATATCTGAATCCGCCGCGCCACTGAAGCGGCATCCTGCTGCCCCTGCAACCCGGCAGAGAGCAGCTTCGCCGCATCCTGGTACATCCGCAGCCGAATCAGCTCGCCGCCAGCAGAAACCAACGCCGCATCCTGCTGCTGCGTGTCGCCCGAGATGCTCGCGGCCCGCTGCAGCCCCGCCGGCACACCCTGGCTCGCCGCCACCGCCGCCACGCCCAGCGCGTTGTGCGTCGCCGTTTGCGGCTGCGAATCCAACTCCGTCAGCAGTTGCTTAAAGTGGTGCCCGTACAGCAAATCAAACAGCAGGTTGTTCTCATACTGCTTGCCCTGCTGCGGATGAACCTTCATCAGCGAGCGGAACTCCGCAATCGCCTCATCCAGGTTGCTCCCGCTCGCGTACCGCACGCCCTCCTTGTTGAACTCGTACATCAGCGCCAGGTTAAAGCGCGTATCCACGTCATCCGGATCAATCGCCTTGGCCTGCTTGTATGCCGCAATCGCGCCATCCAGATCAAACCCCGCGCCAAACCGCCGCCCAATCGTGTCGAACTGCGACATCCATCCCAGCGTCTGCCACGCCACCTTTGACTTCGGCTCCAGCTTCACCGCGTCCTGCGCCTCGGCCCGCGCTTCGCCACCCACGCCCGCCTTCAGCAGCGCGTAGGCAAACCGCACATGCGGCAGCGCGCTCTTCGGCTCTGCGGCAATCGCCTTCTGGTCCGCTTCAAACGCCTGCTTCACCTCGCCCTGCGCCATCAGCTTGGCGCCGACCTGGTCAAAGGTAATCAGCACCGCGCTGCCTTGGTTCGCCTTCACCACCGCATCCCGCAGCGCCAGCACGTCCGCAAGGCTGTAAAGGCTCTTGCCCGTGGTGAACTTGTAGTCCGCAGTCACCACGCCGTTGGCGTCCGTCGAATACTTCTCCGTCAGCGTTGCCGGGCCCATCTGCAGCGTCTGGTTCGAGGGCAATCCCCGCACTGTAAATCCTGCCGGAGGCACAATCTTGTAAATCCGGTTCGTAACAAACGGAGCAATCTCATATGCATCGCTCCGCTGCTCCTGCTCCTTCAGCAGCCGCTCCTCGCCCGGAGATCCCGGCTTCGGCCGATTCACGCTCGGGTCGAGGTCAAACCATCCCGGCAGCGAGTTATACGCGCTCGTCGGATACAGCGCCGCCTGCGCCTGCGTAATCCCCGTATCCCCGCGCTTCGCCTTGGGAACCACAATCGTCAGATCGAACGGCTTCGTCAGGTCGTGCGCATCCCCATGCGTCACATGGATCGGGCTCTGTGCATCGTAGGCAGCCTTCGCATAGTTATCCAGCGACTGCTTCACCTGTGGATTGTCCGAATTCTGGTAGTAAGCCCGGTAGCCCGCATCAATGTAGCCGCTCGTCTGCGAGGTCTCAACCACCTTGGCCGGCCCGTAATCGGCCAGGTCAAACGTCCGCGTCTCCACCAGCACGCTATCCTCAGGGGTCGCCTGCGGCGTCAGCGTCAGTCCCTTCGTATCGGGCGCAATAATCAGCGCGCGCCGGTCCTGGTCGCCGTAAGGTAAGTTGCCCACCTTCGTGAACTCCGCCGTCGCATCAATCCACAGCGGCTTGTTCTTCGCGTCACCCGGAACATACACAATCGCGTGGTCAAAGTGGTTCATGCCCGGCAAATCAGGATTCACGTCATTCCCCGGTCCAGCCTCCAGCAGCGCCAGGTCTGCCGGAATACCCGCCTCCCGCAGCATCGCCACCAGGAACGCAGCCTTGTCCTTGCAATCCCCGTAACCCCGCGCCAGCACCTCCTTCGGAGTGCGCGGCTGCAGCGCCGCCTTGCCAAATTCAATACCCGTGTACCGCACATTCTTGTGCAGTATCGCCACCAGCACCGCAGCCCGGGCATTGCGCCCCGTCGGCAAATCCGCCGGAATCAGGCTCTTCACCTCGGCCGGAATAATCTGCGGATCCGCCATCGCCGCATACGCTTCCGCAACCGCATGCCACGACTTCCCTGTAGAAAAATCCACCCACGGATCCTTCGGATCAGGTGTCACCAGCGGAATATCCGAATTCACAATCGCCTTCAGATTGCTCGCCGAAAGCGTCAGCGTCCGCATGCCATTCGCCACAGCCGTATTCACCTGCGCGTAAGCCATGTCATGCACCCGGTACTGCAGCGGAGTCGCCGCAGGCGCCTCCACCACCAGCCGCGTATACGCAATCGGAACATTCCGTTGGAAGTAATTCCGGTAAACGCCGCCGCCCGTGAACAGCGGCTCCGTGTCCGCCACCGTCGTCTCTTCTTCCACAATCGTGCCCACCGCCAGCGCCGGCAGCGGAGCCGTCAGCACGCGGTCGTCCGAGTAAGTACCCTCCTCAAGGTCTGCATTATTCGCAGCCGTATCCGTAATCGTCTTCGGGTCCAGCTCCGTAACCGTTCCATTCGGCTGGATCACCCGCGCCTGTATCTCCGGCCGTTTCTGGTAGAAAGACTCCCACTCCACCGCCACAGACGACCATCCGTCCACACCCGCCTGCGTGTCGATCCGGTAGATGATGTGGTGCGTATGCACCACCCGGCCCTGCGCGTCGATCGTGTAGTGCTCGTCCTCAAATAGCACCGTCGCGTCAGCAGAAGGATTATGCTTCACCTTCGCGGCGGCAGCCAGAATCTGCGATGCGCTCGCGCTAAAGGCCGGCCCCGTCAACGTCCATCCCGGCTCCTGCGCGAATCCCGCGCTCGCACAAAAACTGATACACAGGACAACCAGGCCCCAGGGCAGAAGACGCTCACAGCCTCTACGCATCCATTTCCATCCTTGATACAGATCAATCGCTAACTTGAAACGCAAGATATCAAGGCGAGGCAAACATTGCCAGTCATTTGCAGGAATTGCGGAGAATTACACTTCAGCCAACAAAATTCGGCCTGTTATCCGGAAGAAACACTCCCTCTAAACGCCCTTCTTTTGCGGCTCCCAGATGTACTTATGGATCTGCAGGCTCAGCCGCGCAGCCAGCCCGTCCTCCAGCATCCACTCCACCAGCACGCGCGGGTCCAACACCGCATTTCGCGTGCTCCGCTCCAGTGACGGCATCTTGCTGAACGCCGGCGAAAGCAGTATCTGCCCAGCTTTTTCCTCCAGCCGGTGCTCGCGAATAAACGCCCGCGCAAATTCGTAATCCTCACGGCTCTGGATCACAAACTTCACCTCGTCCCGTACCGTAAGTGCCTGCAGGTTCTCCATCCGGAACGAACCGCCCTCGCCCGATGCCGGGCACTTCACATCCACAATCTTGTGTACCGCCGCCGGAACATCCTCGAGCAGTCGCTCCCCGCTCGTCTCGATCATCAGCTCGTAGCCCGCGTCCAGCAGCCGCTGCATCAGCGGAATCAGCTCCCGCGCCTGCAGCAGCGGCTCCCCGCCGGTAAACTCCACCAGCCGTACCGGGGCCAGCTTCTCAATCTCGGCTACAATCTGCTCCTCCGTAAACGGAATCCCGCCCGTGAACGTGTACTCCGAGTCGCACCAGTTGCAGCGCAGGTTGCAACCCGCCAGCCGCACAAAAATACACGGCCGCCCCGCAAAAGACGACTCCCCCTGCACCGACTTGTAAATCTCAATCAGGTGCAAGGCGTTTACTCGTAGTAGGTTGCTGTGGTGGTGTCCGTCTCGTAGATCGTGCAGTCCTTCACGCGGACGCGGCTCGCCGTCATCTCCGCAAGCTGCCGGTTCGTCTCATCGTAGAAATACTTCGCCAGGTTCTCGGCCGAGGGATTGATCACCGTGAACGGCTCCAGGTTATTCAACATCTGGTGGTCCAGCCGGTCGATCACCGGCCGCATCACATGCTTCAAATCCTTGAAATCAAGCAGAAGGCCCGCCGCATCCAGCGTCTCGCCGCAAAGCGTAATCCTCACCTTGTAATTATGGCCATGTGGATTCTCGCACTTGCCCTTGTAGTTGCGCAAATAGTGTCCGGACGAAAACCCGCGCTCAACTGTCACTTCGTACATGCGTTTCCTGCTCGCTTCTCAGGGGAATTGCCCTTCACTTATTGTAATGCCCCTTGTAATGCTTCCGCTGGCGCACAAAACCCGCTCAACGGCAGCAGAAACGCCCTCCGCTCACCCGGCGGCGCGCTCATCCGCGAATCTGCCCCTACTTATCAATCTTCATCGGCTTGTATCCGCAGTCATGCGCTTTGTACATCGCGGAAAACGCCTCCGCCACGCTCAACAGCGGCGTCGTCTTCAACGCCTTCACCGCGCCTCCGCCGGTAATCGCCAGTGAGAGTGCGGTCGCGGCCTCGTTGTCCGGCATGTCGTACACCGTCACCACGTCATAATCGCCCAGGCAAAACCAGATTCCGTGCATCGTCCCGCCCAGATTCTCAATCACCTTACTGATGTGCTGGGTGCGATCCTTCGGATTTGCAATCGCCGCCTTGATCATCTCCGATGTGTAAGCTACCTGCAGCATATAACTCGGCATCGTGGCACCTCACCGTTTGCACGTATTTCACACCTTATCCCGAACAACGCCGCAAGTATACGCCGGTCAAAATAGGCAGGAAAGCCCGGCCTCTGCGGGTTTTCCACCCGCTCAATACAGCCTTCCCTTTGCGCCGTAACGCTCCGCGCTCGCAACCTACTTGCCCGGCACTGACATAGAACGCAGATAATTCACCATGTTCCACACCGTGGCGTCATCCGCGCGCGCCTTGGCCTCTGGCGGCATCGTCGCCGAGCCCTTCCGGATGATCGTGAAAATCTGCCCGTCCTTCAAGCCGGCCAGCGTCGCCGGATTCGTAAAGTCCGGCATCTTCAGGTGTTCGCTCACCGCAAGGCTGCCATCGCCCTTGCCCGTGTCGCCGTGGCACATCGCGCAGTCCCAGCTGTAGTGCTGTTTCGCCTCGGCCAGCAAAGCCGCCGTCGGCTTCTGCGGATTCACAAGGTTCGCCCCCGCAATCACTGCAGGCGCAGCGGGTGCGGCCTGTGTCTGGGCTTTCGTTTGTGGTTTCGTACCGCTCTGCGCCTGCTCTAAAGCCGCCGCGCACAGCAATGGAAGCATGCATGCAACTCCCACCAGGATCAGCTTCATCGTGAAACCTCCTCAGCGATTGCACTTCCCTACTTCACATACCGGCAGCGAGGCCCGTTTTCAAACCCGGGCCTCATCCGTCTGCCTGTTCTCTTGCAACTTCCAGGGCCCTGCAGGCTGCGCCTGTATTGGAGCCGCCAATCCCTCCGGCACATACGGGCAGAAGGGATCGCTTGCCAGCGGATCACCCGTGTACGCAAACGCCCGCGCACGCGAGCCGCCGCAAAGTCCCCGGTACTCGCACTGCCCGCACTTGCCCCGGAAGGTATCCGGCGCATGTAGCGCGCGAAACACCGGCGCGTTGCGGTACACATACGACAACTGGTTCTGCCGCACATTACCCGTCGCCAGCGGTAAAAATCCTGCGGGATAAATATCCCCCTGATTCGAGACAAATACAACCCCATGTCCATCCCGAATCCCAAACCCCCGATAAATCGGCGTCCGGTGAATCTCCGCCGCATGCATCCCCGCCGCCCGCATCTCGTCCAGCGCAATCCGCCGGTAAGACGGCGCCTCCGTCGTTTTGATCGCAAATGGAGCCGTCTGCGACAGCCGGAAAATCCACCGCATCAGTTCCTCGCCGCGCTCCGGCGTCACCGGTTGCAGCGCCTTGCCCCGGCCCACCGCAATCAAAAAGAACAGGCTCCAGCGCATCACCTCGTGCTTCTTCAAAAGCTCATACACCGCAGGCAGATCATCCACCGTCTCCTCTGAAACCAGCGTATTCACCTGCACCGGGAATCCCACCGTCGCCGCATGCCGCAGCGCGCCAATCGTCGCGTCAAAGCAGCCCTGCACGCCCCGCACGGCCTCGTGCCGCTCCAGCGTCGAACCATCCAGGCTCAGCCCCAGTGCCTCGATCCCATGCTCCTTCAACTCGGCCATCTTGCCCTGCGTCAACTCCTCGCTCGCCGCCGGCGTAATGGAAACCGAAATCCCCAGCTCGCGCGCATAGTCAATAATCTCGAACAAATCCTTCCGCTTCAGCGGATCGCCGCCAGTCAGAATCACATGCGGCATCGGATCGCCGAACGCCGCAATCTGCCGCAGCAGATCCCGGCTTTCCTCGTGGTTCAGCTCGCACGGATGCGCCTCTGTCACAGCCTCCGCCCGGCAGTGCTTGCACGCCAGCGGACACGCCTGCGTCATCTCCCAGTACACAATCATCGGATTGCGGGAGTAATCCAGTTTCCCCGCGGCATGGGGATGAAGCTGAGGGTTCGTTATCGGCATCGGTGTTACGGCTGTGATCATGGCGTATCCTTCCTTTTTTCTGCGACGTCTATCGCGCTGCTGCCGGTACGACATGTCCGGTCGCAGCCTGGTGGCTGATCCCATACTTCCCCACAAGCTGGCGCACCACAGCCTGTGCATTCTCAATGCAGTCCGGAATTCCCGCTCCGTGATACGCGGCCCCGGCCAGGTAAAGCCCGCGATGCTTCGCCGCCAGCGCCTCGATCTCTTCCACGCGCCCGCGATGCCCCACTTCGTACTGCGGATTTCCCTTCGTCCAGCGAAAAACCTTCGCCATAACCGGCTCCGCGCCAATGTTCATCGCCGCATCCACTTCCTGCCGTGCCAGCGCAACCAGCGCGTCGTCGGTCAGTTCGGCAAAGGCCTCGGCGCCGGCGCCGCCCACGAATACCCGCATCAGCACATGCCCATCCGGCGCGCGCCCTTCAAATTTTGTCGAGGTCCATGTGCAAGCGTTGATCCGCCGCTGCTCCATCCGCGGCACCACAAATCCAAACCCGTCCAGCGCCCGCGGCACATCCTGTTCCCGGAAGCCCAGCGAAACCGTCGCCGTCGTCACATACCGGATCGCCCGCAGATGCTCCGCCAGTGCCGTGTCGATATACTCCACCAGATCCGCCGTTACATACGCCGGCGTGGCAAATACCACGTCATCGGCCGTCAGCGATCTTCCATCCTCCAGCACCACTTCATACCGGCCCTGCTGAGGAAGCACCGCCGCCACCTGCACGCCGCGCTCCACCACGCCCGGCCCGATAGCCGTCTCCAGCGCCTCGGCCAGTTGCAGCAGGCCACCGCGCAGCGTCAAAAACATCGACCGTCCGCCCTTGCTGCCGCCGCGCGCCTTCTTCCAGCCACGCAGTACGCTGCCGTATTTCTTCTCCATCACCTGCAAAAAAGAAAACGTACTGCCCAGGCTTAGCCGCTCCGGATCAGCCGCATAAATCCCGCCCATCAACGGCCCGGCCAGCTTCACCAGCATCTCGCTGCCAAAGCGGCGGCGCACGAAGCTGGCCACACTCTCGTCGCCGTCAAGCTCCCGCGGCGGAATCAATACCTCGGCCGCCATCCGCAGCTTGCCAGCAAGCGAAATCAGCCGCGATCCCACCATCGGCCGCACGCCCATCGGCAGCGGATGCAAACGCCCGCCGCTCCATACATAAGTCGGAAATTTCCCCGCCCGCGCCGGCTGCAACTGGTCTTCCAGGCCAAGCTCCCGGCAAAGATCCAGCGTCACGGTCTTCCTGGCAAGAAACGAATCCGGTCCGCCCTCCACCAGAAACCCGCCCGCCCGGGCCGTCATAATCTTTCCGCCCAGCCGCTGAGAGCCCTCGATCAGCGTGACCGCGATCGCGCCATGACTTTCCTTCTGCAAAGAATAGGCTGCGGCCAACCCCGTGATGCCGCCGCCGATGATGATCGTGTGTCTCATGTCCCCGTCAGCCTTCCCGCGCCGGACGGGACCCGGCCTTCTCTGCGGGTCCCGCTACATACAGCTGATCCATACCGGCTGAGTGCTGAACTAAACCTAAAACCACAACCATCACTGGACCGTGACGACCATCACACCTCTTCCACCCTATTTTGTAACTGCCTGTACACCCACAACCACCCCGCGATTACGGCAGCTTCGCCGCCTCCGCTATTGGATTCCAGTCATCGCTGCCGCGCAGAAAATTCTGCGGCTGGAACTCCTCAATGTCTGCCTTCGTCAGCTTCCGCTCCCACTTCACACGCCCCGCCATGTCCGCGCCCGGACCTGTCGATCCCGCCTCGGCATAAAACGCCGTCTTCTGGTTCGGCTTGTAGCCCCAGTCGCCAAATCCCTGCGGCATGATCCCCTTCGGCATGTACGTGTTCAGATAAACTACCCGCGCATAATACCGCCACGGACGCCCCAGTCCAGCGCCACGCCCGCTTGCGATCACGCTCGGCGCCAGCGTAATTTTGCTGTCTTTAATCACATACCCCGTCGTCGAATCCGCACTCAAACGACTCTGCGCCGTAATCTGTCCGCCGCCATGCCCCGTCACGTAAATCTGATCGTGGTCAAATACCGCCGTCGCGTTGCCAAAAATAAAGTCCACCGCTCCGGCAATGTAGTCGTCCACGTAATACTGCCGCCCGTAGTTCGCAAACAGCGTGTCCTGGTAGCCCAGAAAACGGCAGTGCTTAAAGATCGCGCGGTCCGCCAGCACGCTCGCCGCCACTGCCTGCCCCACCGGCCCGGCGTTGTTCTCAAACGTCACGTTGTCCGCAATAAATCCGTTCCCGGCAATCTCCGCCGTCTCGGTAAAAAACGTCCCGCCAGACTCCTTCGCATAATGCCCGGCAACAATCACTGTATCCGCCGGCGACTTGCCTAGCCCCAGCAACTCCAGATTGGGCCTGTTCTGCGCCACCCATATCCGCTCGTGATAAACACCCGGCGTAATCTCAATGATCACCCGCCCGCCATTCGTCGGCTCAGGCGCATGGTCCAGCGCATTCTCAATCGTCGGAAACACCAGCATCCCATGCTGCGGCAGCTTCTCCCCGGGCTGAAACATCTTCGCGCCCGGCTTCACCAGCACAGTTACGTTAGCGGCATGAACATTGGGAACAAACCCCAACACGGAGGTAGCAAGCAAAGCGGCAACAAGTGGTCTGACCATGCACAACAGCATACGCCAGCAGACGCACAACGCGCACCTGCCTACTCTTTCATCCCCATCAGCATCACCTTGATGGTCTTCCCATCCGGAAGAAGCATCCTGTACTGCCGCCGCACCTCATAAGGAGCATAATGCTCGTCGCTGATCACGCGCGCCTGGTAGTTTCCCGGACGAAAAAGGCTCTTCTTCCGCCCTGTGGGAGCAGCCCAGAGATACTTCTTGCCGCCAATCATCACGGTCAGCTCATCGATGAGATCCCCGCCCGAGCCGGGAAATTGCGAGGGAATCACCGCATACTTAGAAGCCATCACGCGCACGCGTATCGGATAAGAAGGCTTCACCGCCTTCGTCCGCCCCAAAGCCGCCGCAGGACAAAGCATCGCCAGCACTATCACCAGACCCTGCATCCCGCCGTCGCGCAATACTCTTGCTGCTCTCATTCGCCAATCCCCCACAAATATGCCTTCACAGCCTTCCCATTCGCGAGCCGCAACTCGTAGGTCCGCCGCAACTCCCCAGGATTCGGCGTCTTATCCAGAATTACCCGCGCCGGATAATCCCCCGGCTCAATCAGAACAGGCGCAATCCTCGCGAAAATCCACCTCTTCAGCGGCGCGGCCAGCACATACTTCTTGCCCGCAAGCGTCACCCGCATCAGGTCAATAAAATTCAGGTTGCTCACATTCGAGCGCTGATCTCCCGGAACCATCCCAATCCGCGACGAAACCACACGCACCGTCAGAGGAAACGCACTACTCGAAACCTTCGTCTGCCCCATCGCCATCGCAGGGCAAAGCATCATCAGCAACACCAGCAGTCGTTTCACAGCACCTCCAAAGCTTTCAGAATTGAGCAACTCCCAAAGTCCCAGACGCGCCAGTTCCTCGGATGGTTTCCAACTTCATCAAGAAGTCATCTAATAAACGGCGCGCCACCTCAGCGCGCCTCACTTCTTCATCTTGTCTTAAGTTATCCAGCCAGCCCTACTGCGCTTCACCCGCTCCCGGCGGCATAAACCATACCCGGTTCGGAGCCGTAATCTTCGCCCCCGGCACACTTGCCTTTACCTTCAGGTTGGCTTTGTAAGCCTTCTTTCCATACATCGGAGCGCGGAACTCCAGGTTGTACTGTTCCCCAAACCGCTGCTCCATCTCCTTGAAGTACGGCTGGAACGACACCGGATTGCTCAAGCCCTGCCAGTAAGCCACGCCGCCCGTCGCATCGCTCACCTGCAGCAGCAGGCTCTGTCCCGTGCTGCTGAAGTACGCTCCCCCAGGAATCCCCATGCTGTGCCAGTAGATCGAATACACCACCAGCCCCGCCTTCAGGGAATCCCGAATCGCCGACTGCACATACGGGTCTTCCGGATCATATCTTGGCTGGTAGTTGTCCACTCCGTCCGTAATCATGATCACTTCCCGCCGCGCATCCATATCCTTCGAAGGCCAGTGCTTCGCCAGATCGCTCAGGCAGAAATAAGGGCTCGCGCTCCCGCCAGGCGTGCCGGAGGGCAAATGCAATCCGCGCAACGCCGATTCCTTATCCTTTGTCAGCGGTTCGGAAAACACCGCTTGTCCATTCTCCATATACGCCACGCCGACCGCGGCATCCGCCGGCAGCGTACGAATGAAATGCCGGATGTCGTTCATCTGTGTTCCCAGCGAACCCCACGACGAGTTATCGATCAGCAGCACTACCTGCAGCGGATTCCTCGCCGCCTGCCAGTGAGAGATCATCGCTGTCTTCCCATCCACCTTCACCATCAAATCCTTCTGCGGAACCGTGATCGGCGCGCCCTTATCCGCCTTGTTCACCACCGTCACAATCACCTTCCCGTGGCCCATCAACTTTTCGGCCAGCGCCGGCGCGCTCACCATCGCCGCCAGGGCCGCAGCCACAAACACCTTGCCCATTCCGTTCATTCGCATCCTCATTGCTACCCTCATTTCCGGCCCGGCAAGCCAAGGCCATCCCATCCTCTTACACGATTAGATGTGGCTGAGACGCTATACATTCGTCTCTCCAAAAGACTCTTTTCCTAATACAAAAGACGCCGGCACTGCTTGGAAGTTGTGTTCATGACGAACTGTTCACGTCGTCGAAAGTGTATCCTGCCAGAGGAATGAAGCGAATTGTAACGGCTGCCGTACTGATTCCGGTCACCATCGCGCTGGTCTTTCTGGGTCCGTTCTGGCTTTTCACCCTCATCTGTGCCCTCGTCGCCGGCCTGGCGCTCTGGGAATACCTCGACCTCGCCGACGCCATCGGCGCACAGCCCCCCCGCATCGCCACATATATTGCATTTGCAGCCATTTACCTCTGCATCTGGCGATATCCTGACCTCCTCAGCGCCACCATCGTCGCCGCCACTCTCACCATTCTGACCTTCTGCACCTTTCACTCGCCCATGCAGCGCATCCTACCCGACGCGGCCTCGGCCACCTTCGGTATCCTCTACATAGGCCTCGGCTTTGCCACTCTGCCGTTGCTCCTTCAGCAGAGCAACGGCTCGTCCCTGCTCCTGTTCCTCTTTCTCGCTGTCTGGAGCGGCGACATCGCCGCCCTCTACATCGGCAAGGCCTTCGGCCGCAAAAAGCTCGCGCCCCAGATCAGCCCCGGCAAAACCCGCGAAGGCGCCATCGCCTCGCTCGTCGCCAGCGCCCTGTTCACCCTCTTTCTGCTCTGGGTCGCATCCTATCTCAGCGCCCACTCCGTGGACGCGCTCAGCTACCCAGGTCCCTGGTATGACTGGCTCACCCTTTCGGTCTTCCTCAACGCCGCCGCGCAGCTTGGCGACCTCGTTGAGTCCGGCCTCAAGCGCTCCGCCGGAGTCAAAGACTCAGGCACCCTCCTGCCCGGCCACGGTGGCGTCTTCGACCGTATCGACGCGCTCCTGCTCGCCGCCCCCCTGCTGTGGTACGCTCACCTTGCCCGGCAGATTTTCTAGCTTTTAAACCCCTGTTCAGGTCATGTCCTTGAAGCAAATCGCAATACTCGGTTCCACTGGCTCCATCGGTCAAAGCACCCTCAGCATCGTCGAAAGCTTTCCAGACCGCTTCGCTGTAGCCTCGCTCGCCGCCGGGCGCAATCTCGACCTCGCCTTCGAGCAGGCCAGCCGCTGGCGTCCTGCCGTCATCTCCATGGCGACCGAAGAGCTCGCCGCCACACTAGCCGGACGCCTCAAAGCCGCCGGAATCACCGGCATCGAAGTCCTTCATGGACCCGCCGGAACTGTCCGCGTCGCCACCCTCCCGCAAGTCGACTTCGTCGTCTCGGCCATCGTCGGCGTCGCCGGACTGGAAGCCACCTACGCCGCCGTCCTTGCGGGCAAACCCATCGGCCTCGCCAATAAAGAAGCCATGGTCGCCGCCGGAGAAATACTCACCGCTGCCGCCCGCCAAAAGAATGTCCCGCTGCTCCCCATCGACTCCGAGCACAATGCCGTCCACCAGTGCATGCGCGCTGGAACGCTCAATGAAATCAAGCAGATATGGCTCACCGCCTCCGGCGGTCCATTCCGCACTCTCCCGCTCACCGACTTCGAACACATCACCGTCGCGCAGGCCCTCAAGCATCCCACCTGGGTCATGGGTCGCCGCATCACCATCGACTCGGCCACCATGCTCAACAAGGGCCTCGAAATCATCGAAGCCTGCCGACTCTTTGACCTCCCACCCTCGGCCGTCAAAGTCACCGTGCATCCCCAGTCCACTGTCCACTCCCTGGTCGAATACATCGATGGCAGCCTCCTCGCGCAAATCTCCGTCACGGATATGCGCCTGCCCATCCTCTACGCCATGACCTACCCCAAGCGCGTCGTCTCAGACCTCACTTTTGACATGACCACGCTCAGCCGGCTCACCTTTGAAACTCCGGACTTCGGGCGTTTCCCCTGCCTGCGCCTCGCCTACGAGGCCGCCGAAATAGGCGGAGCGCACACCATCGCCCTCAACGCAGCCGATGAAATCGCTGTCGAAGCCTTCCTCGATGGCCGCATCCCTTTCATGGGCATCCCGCGTACAATAGAAGCAGTGCTTGAGACGACGCCCGTCACCCACCCTGGCACCATCCAGGAGGTGCTCGCGGCCGACCAACAGTCACGCGAAACCGCCTCGGCGGCCCTCAGCCAGTTCAGCCACGCATCCGTCGGCACGCCCCGCGGATAACAGAAGCTGACTAAAGGAACGAACGAGATCTAGCCGTCTCCACGCTCGCTATGCCCTTCTTTCTCACTGCAACCATCTCCATGCTCATCGTGCTCGGCATCATGGTGCTCGTGCACGAGGCCGGACACTTCATCGCCGCCAAGGCCTTCGGTGTCCGCGTCGAGGTCTTCTCCATCGGCTTCGGCACCCGTCTGCTCGGCTTCCGCTACGGTGATACCGACTACCGCATCTGCATCCTCCCGCTTGGCGGCTATGTAAAAATGGCAGGCGAGCTCGGCGGTGACGGAACCATGCCGCTTCCCGCCTCCTCTTCCGCAAGCGCGCAAGAGGACGACGGCCCCCGCGTTCTCGACCCCGGCGATCTCAACGCCAAGCCCCGCTGGCAACGCATGATCATCGGCTTTGCCGGACCCTTCGCCAACTTCATCCTGGCCTTTGCCCTCATGACCGGCCTCTACATGATGCACAACGAGGTCCCCAAATTCCTCTCTCAGTCTGCCGTTCTTGACTTTGTCCCCACCAACACCCCCGCCGCCAGGGCAGGTCTCCAGGCTGGCGACAAAATCATCCACTTCGACGGCGCACCCCAGGACCCTACCTGGAACGATGTCCGCATCCGCGCAGCGCTCAACGTCAACTCCCTGGTTCCGGTCACCGTCCAGCGCATCGTCAACGGCCAGCCCAAAGATATCCAGACCCAGGTCGAAATCATCGACCCCACCAGGGGACAGGACTTCTCTCTCAGTGATTCCGGCCTCATTCCCCGCATGCAGAGCACACCGCTCAAGGTGGCCGTCGTCGAATCCGGCTTCCCCGCCGCCAAGGCTGGCCTCAAAGCCGGCGACTTCATCGAGGAGATCAACGGCGTCGCGCTCCACTCCATTCCGGCCGTCAGTGCCTACCTGCATCAGAACGGCAAAAAGCCTGTCACCCTCACCATCCTCAGCCACGGCAAAACCTCCACCCTCACCGTCACGCCCAAGTGGGGCGACAACGGCGCGGGCAGCATGGGCTATCGCCTCGGCTTCGGTGCCGAACCGCCACCCTCCACCATTGAGCAGATGCCCTTCCTCGCCGCCGCGCGCAAGTCGGCCATCTCCAATTACCACTACTCCGGCTACATCCTCGACGTGCTCCACCGTCTGCTCACCCACCGCTCCGAGTTCCAGCAGCTCAGCGGCCCCATCGGCATCGCCCAGCAAACCGGCCAAGCCGTCGAAACCGACAGCTTGCAGCCCATCATCGCCCTCATGGCGCTCATCAGCCTCAATCTGGGCATCATGAACCTGCTCCCCATCCCCATCCTCGATGGCGGCATGATCACCCTGCTAATCATCGAAGGCATCCTCCGCCACGACCTCAAGCCCGAGATCAAGGAGCGCCTCTACCAGGTCGCCTTCGTCATGCTCGTCCTCTTCTTCGCCTTCGTCATGGTCAATGACGTAGCCAAGCTCAACCTCTTCAGCGGACACAAACTGTAAGGCAAATAACCTCAACCCGGAAAAACCGGGTGTCCGCCCGCGCCGTCAATCAGTCGCACTGCTCCAGCGGCCAGACCGGCGCATACAAGGCTATGTAACCGTTACGGTTATTGTTATCCGGCTGCGCTGCAGCAAACCTCCACACCGGCAAACAACATAAAAGCCACCAGCACCCTGCGAACGTACACGGAATAACCCTTCCAGCAAAAGAGTATGAGAAGGAGTGCCACTACTCTCTCGCTCTAACTGTCAACACGAACACGCAAGCACTGACCTGCCTCGCCGTCGTTGTGCAGGCAAAGGAAATCGGCTCGCCAGCCGGCAAGCCGCTTGAAACCGTGGCGCCACCGAACCGAGCATGAAATGTATAGCCGCGCACCTGCCCACACTCATGCTGCCGGACAAGGCGAAACTCCTGCTACCAGTTCCATCCCTCGTTTGTGTTCATGTTCTGGAGTGCGGTGAGGACTTGTGAGGGCGAGCCCACGAGAACATACATATCTGATCTCACGCTTTCGTCTATATTCGGCCCTGCGTGGTTGGGCGCCAGCAGGCCACTGATCCGAATCACTGGAGCTATTTCTGTGAACTGATTCTCGGATTGAATGCCGTTGATTGTCCGGGTTAAAACGGACGAGGTGTATGCCGACGCTCTCAAGTAGGAGAAAACTCGCCGATCAATGCTGACGCTTTCGCCATTCGTCACATCCGTTTCAGTCACTTGCTGCACGTTGACCGGATCGGTCTGCGGGAAATAGATGGCAATGATCGGAGCATTCAGATCGCCTGAATCTTGCAGGGCAACCACCGTGTCACAAGGTGAGGAGGTTGGTATGGGATACATCTTTGCCGTAATGATCACTCCACCTTGCGTCAGGTTCAAAGGCTGAGGAGAATTCCATCCATTACACGAAGAGTTCAGCGTCAGATAGTTCGTGTAGCCGCCGGACAGGCGGAGGCGCACACCTGCATCAAACTGCGCAATTGCAAGGTCCGTATTGGTTAACTGTACGGGTCTGAGCGAACTGGAATTTGTGACATCGCTGTATGCTTGAACGTCATAACTGGGCCCTTCATATGTGGTATCAAGGACAGGGGTGGTCGTGCCGTTATTGTCATAGGTGGCAGCTGGTCCAAATTTGTAAATAGGGCTATAGTCGGCACTCGTCTGCGGCGTCTGCCAGGTAGTGGCGCCGGGATTGCCGGGAGCTCCCGGATTGCCCAGGTAAGTCATCGTAAAGTCGTACTTGAAAATGGACGCCGTGTTGTTGCCCAGCTTGCTTGCATCCTCGTAATAGCCATTAAATCCAAACTCGCTGGATAATTGCTGATCTGCGGAGATATTCGCCGATAACTCCTGGCTGAATATCCCATCCGTCACGGAAGTGGTATTGCAAGAGGGTATAGGGTCTTGAACGTCGGGAGAATAGTAACTGAGAGGGAAAAAGCAAAAGCCCCCATTGAGAAACAGCGGCAAAGTGTAGGGCGCAATGTTGATACGCCCGCCCGGGCCTTCCGGAGATTGGGTGAGAGTAAGCGTGACTGGTGTACCTAATCCATCCTGAATGCCTGCCTGAGTCGGGTTATAAAAACCGCTGTGAAGGCTATCGCGAATGTCAGCCTGAAAACCCCGTCCGTAGGCAACGGCGATCAGGTTTCCAAAGCTGCCATAGCCTGTATTCAGGTAATCCACATAACCGCCGCCATTACAATCCGCGCCGAGTGTTGCGCCATTGCTGGTGATCGTAGCCTGGTCGGCCGTATAGTCACTCGCTGCATACAAATCCTGAGGATTCCACCCGGTACAGGGATTGCTCGCAGATAGGGCCGTATAGCTCTGCGTAAGAACGGTTGAGAGATTTCCGCTGGCGTCTTCCGCAATTGCTTTAATGGTCGCTCCGCCCAGCAAAGTGAAGCAGGGCGTCGTGGAGCTTGGCGTACATTGAGTCCCATTCGATGACGAAGGGGTGCTTCCATCCAACGTGTAAATTATGGAGGTTCCGGGGGTTGCATCCGTAATGTAGACCGGCGTGTCGCCGGAAATGGTAGTAGAAGTTGGAGAAATACTCGGCGCGCTTACCTGGCTCTGTGGATTGGGGGGTGGCGAAGCCTGCGTTGATCCCCCGCAACCGCACAAAAAAAATATGGCAAGTGACGCAAAAGCAGAGAAGCGGACGCCGCGGCGCCAATGCCTGGCCATGCGCTCTAAAGGCGCTTGATCTTCCTCGCCATGCTTTTGGAATGAACTCTGCCTCTGAGGCATGCAAACAGCATCCGCTGCATGCGAAAAACTTTGTCCGAGCGAGCAATCTGGTCGCATCCTGGCCGCCTCCACAAAGGGGGAATTTATGCGCATACAGCCTAACATAAAGAAATAACAATAGAGAAATAGTTGTTCATTGGGAACTTGAAATTCCTACGAAGCAGAAAGGCGCTCCTGATCTCAAGGGTGTCCCATGCTTTCACATCGCCTCGGCATAAAGGCCTGGGATGAGCGCGACGACTGCACAGTGACCGTATCCCCATCCGACCCACAATCGGGGAGCAACCCTCCGCGCGCAGCCATCACACGGCTCCGACTGGAGCGCTTTCACTGAAGGCGTCGGGGGGAGAAAACAACTTGACGTGAACGTCCTATCAATGAACAGTCACTCGCGATCGCATTAGGACACCTCATAACATCAGTGAAGATGCTCCAAAAAGCGCTCCTGCGTCCCGCCAGTTCCGGATACACTACACTCCCCCCGCAGAACCAGCAGCAGCACGCCGCCGAGCACGCGCAGACCACGCCGCACAGCTTCACCGGCGTCCTCGTCGCACTCAAAAACGGTCACTACGCGCTCGTCAAGGGCCATGGACCGAAAGGCCGGCCCATGGGACACATGCTCGACCATACCCGCAATGCAAAGAAGTATGCAGAAAAAGTAGTCAAAGTGACCGGCAAGCTTAACATGTCCAACAACACCGTCCACGTCACCAGCATCAAGCGCACCTGAACCCGAAAGGAAAGGGCGGGAAAGAACTGGCTCAGTCCATTCCGCTCTTTCCGTCACTGGCAACCTCACCCACCGCCGAACCCAGCAATGCCTTGAGTCCTCGCACATACTCAGCCAGCGCCTCACGCCCCGCGTTCGTCATGCGATACACCGTCTGCGGCTTGCGCATCACAAACTTCTTCTCCGCCGTCACATACCCGGCCTTTTCCAGTTGCTGCAGTTGCGCGCCCAGGTTTCCATCGGTCGCCTGCGTCTTGCCCTTGAGCCACGCAAACTCCGCCTCCTCCACGCCGCTCAACAGGGAAAGCAGCATCAGCCGCACCTTCCCATGCACAATCGAATTCAACTCCGGCAACTCAGGCATGGCTGCCCATCCCCTGCGCCTGCACGCCCGGCTTCCGTCCATCCAGATACATGCAATACACCCCAAACACAATCTGGCAAAGGAAAACCGCAGCTAAAAATACCCACGGCGTATCGAAGAAGACGGGGCCCTCGTAACAGCACGCTACCGCCGTAACCCACCACGCCACCGCGCACGCCATCTGCGGCCTCCAGCGCAAAATCATCGCGGAAGCCCCATTCACCATCCCCAGCATGCCGGCAATAATCGCAAACGCAACATGAGGGTCCGTCAGCCGTTGGCTGATCCCGAGTGCGCACATCAACAGAAAGATGGAAATTCCAAACGCCGCCCACACCACTCTGACCGCACGCCCTGCCGAAGTTGGCGTCTGCGCCTGGCTACCCTGCGCCCGGCGAATCACCCCGGAAATGATCCCCGCGGCAAGCACCGTAATCGGCCACGCCCAGCCAAACTGCGCCGTCGACGTCCATGCAATCGCCACGTAATAGGCAACGCCCCACAGCACGAACATCCATCCCCAGCGCTCCGTCCCACGCTGGCCCTCCAGCACCATCGACTCAATCAAATCCAGCCGCTCCCGAACCTCGTTCGCTCCCGTAAACTCCGTCATCGCAACCCTCCTCGGTCGAATCGCAGCCATCGCTTTATTCACTGAGATCGACATTAATAGAGTTCTCTATTTTATAGAGTATGTCAACGGTAAAAATAGAAATCCGCGCGGGAAACACCCTCTCCGCGCGGACCAGAACAATCTAAAGCATCAAGAATCTTCTACTTAACCCCGATCACCGCCGTATTCTCGCTCCTCGGCACAACCTCGGCAGTCACGTCCTTGAACCCGGCCGCATCATACATCTTCTTCAACTGGCTGAAGGGATAAGCATCGCCCGATGGTGTCGTGGCCAGCATCGTCATCGCAAAGCTCGCCGACGATGGTGGTGAAACACGGTCCTCATTCGGCACAAACTCCAGCGTTACCGCGCGCCCGCCCGGCTTTAGCGCCGCATGCACCTTCCTCAGCAGCTCCACATTCGTCGGCACGTCAAAGTGGTGCAGAAAATTCGTTAACAGCGCCACATCATACGGCCCACCATACTCCACCTCAAACGCGCTGCCCGGTCGTCGAGTATAACGATCCGCCACGTCCGCCTTCTTTGCATTTTCCGCCGCCACTTCCAGCACCGCGGCCCAGTCCACCGCTGTCACATGCGCCTCGGGATTCTTCTTGGCAAACGCAATCCCGAACAGCCCATGTCCGGCAGCAATATCCAGTACCTGCATCGGCCCCGTCTGCCCGCGCGTCACAATCTCGCAAAGCGGCTGCGCCATCGGCCCAATCCACGACGCCATTGACTTCGCAAACTCCACCCATGCCGGATTATCCGGCTCCACCGAACCCTCGCCCGGCAGCACCGTCCGCCCCGTCCGCACAATCTCCGTCAGGTTACTGAACGTGTCTTTGATCATCGGCGTGTACAAAAACTTCGAAATCGAAGACAGGCACGCCGGCGAATTCGGATCCAGAAACGCCGCGCTCATCGCCGAGTGCTTGTAACGCCCATCCTCCTTCACCAGCACACCAGGAATCGTCAAAAAATCACAGAGAATCCGCGTGCCCCGCTCCGACGCTCCGCAATGCTTCGCAATCGAAGCCACATCGCCCGGGCCCTCACCCACCGCCCGGAACAAATCCAGTTCAATCGCCGTCGCCAGCGCCGCACTCTGCTGGTGCGCCGTTAACATGCCAAACACAACGCCGGGATTCGGCGGAACTCCACTATTACCCGCTTCACTCATCACAAACCTCGTCTCCCCACTGCCCCAACTCCGGCAGGTGGCCTATTTCTCGATGTCAAGTTATGACCCACTTATCAGGAGCCCACACCCGGGGACGGCGCGCACAGCACAGCTCAGAAAACCTGAAACTCAGGACCAAAGAAGTCTACGCCATTCCCGGGAACCTGCCTACCCAAAACCCATCCTCCTATCGGGCGCACAATCACCCCGCGCGGTGTTTCAACAACTGTCCGGACATTTCATCCTCAAGTTGAGCGGCCATCTGTCGAGCGAGCAAGTGGCCGCCCGGCGCGGGAGCTGTCTTTGCACCTGCCCCGCAACTGCGCCCGACTTCAATATCTCCCTCGCCGCAGATTTTCAGGAGTTTCGAGTAAACAATCGGGCGGATTACTCCTTTTACAGCTCGGACTTTTTCCCGATAGCTGCCGCGCGCATACTTCTCGGCAATTCCTTCTGGACCGGAAATACCCGGAACGACAGCGCATAGACCGTCCCCGGCTCATAGCCCTTCGGCATCTCCGCGTGCAGTCCACCCTCGCTTTGCTTCCACTGCACCGGACGGCCTGTTCCCGGCAATCGCACATGCTTAATCTTGCCCGGACTCGTCTTCGCGCCACGACTCAGCGAAACAATCGCCACTGGCTTGTCAGGAACCCCGGCGCAAGACCCACGCCCGCGCCCATACCATGGCTCGGTAAACCAGCAGCAACCGCCGCACTCCCCATCAATCTGCAAAAGTCTCTACGCCGCATCCCGCTCCTTTTTATGGTCATCACTCAGCCACCTGATTCTATCCCGCAATCCGTGCTCGCAATACCTGACACGATGGTCAGCCTGCGAAAGACACAACGCCGGAGCAGGTGACTGGCCTGCTCCGGCGCTCACTGCCACATTCACTTCTATTGCACTGCCCCAATCCAATACCCGCTCGATGGCAGCGGGTTTCCAAGAAAGTCCGTCGTCCCCATCGAGCAGCCGCTTATGCCCGTGCAGACATCCGTGCCCGCTCCAATTGCAGGCGATCCCGTCTGCGGAGTAAATTGCGTCGTCGGCCATACATTCGCCACGTCATAGCTCGGCTGCGGAAGCAGAGGATCGCCGATCAGCGAGTTCGTATCCTGCCCGGTGGCGCTCTGGTACTGCGTCAGGCTCGTGTACGCCGTTCCGCCGTACTCAAATCCATACTGCGTCGCATTCGGCCCGTAGTAAAGGTTGTAGTCCGTCGTCATCGGCTTTGCCGCCTGAATCAGATAGGGCGTCGTCAGCGGCGTGTAGATAATGTTGTTTTCAAAAAAGTCAGGATCCGAGCCGCTGAAGGTTGCGCCATTGTCTGTCAACTCGTAATCGCTCGCCGGCGTCGCAGTCCAGTAGCTCGTGTTGTCATAAATCTCCACGCCATTCAAGGAGCCGCTGCTCCAGGTCGACAACAGAAAGTCTCCCTTGTTTACGCTTGTGCTCTCCGCATCATTATTCACGCACACGTTGAACCGGATAATGCTGTTCACCGTGGGCTCGCTTCCAGCCCCGAACACAGACACGCAATATCCCTTGTTGTCGTGGATGTAGTTATCCTCCACCGTCACATTACGGTTTAGATAATCAATATCGATGCCGCCACCATCACCCGCCCAGCTCGTGTTGTTGTACGACTCGTTCGAAGCGATATCCACGCCGATGCTGTTCCAGACCCAAAGCGCGCCCGGCGTGCTACCCGTGCAGTTCGGGCACTCGCCAGACTGCGTCACCACGTTATGCTTCAGTGTCACGTTCTGCGCGTCGGTCACCAACAGCCCATCACCGTAAACATTTTGCACCTTGGAATACGTCACAGAGATGTTCTGCCCCTTCGGACCGGTGTACGCGCCATGTTGGCCGGCTTGGATAAAAATTCCTTCCCCGGCCGTCGTGTTCTCGGCCGTAACGTAGGAAATGTTCACGTTACTGATCGTCGAACTGCTGGTCTTATCCGTAATCAGTCCAATCTCACCACCAACAGCTCTCTGTGTCGAAACTAAAGTCGCACCCGACGCCGTCACATTGGTGATCGTCAAACCGCTCACGTTAGTACCGCTGAGAGCCTTCGCCACCAGACTCCAATTCTTACCTTCCTGCAGGTCAAGGTTTTCAATAGTCCAGTAAGACTGGTTCGCAAGGTAAAACGCCGCATTGTTCGTCGAACCACCGTTGATCACCGGCAGCGCGCCCGTGCCGTAATCCGTCACCGTAATCGGTGCCGTCGAGCTGCCCGAACCCGTGGGAGAGAACATCCCGTTACACGTCGTCCCGCTCATAAAGTAAATCGTGTCGCCCGCCCCATAGCTATGTCCATTCGCGGAAGCGATATTGTTCCAAGGCGAACTCTGCGACCCATTTCCATTCGATGCCTGGCTGCAATCCACGTAATAAGAATGAGCCCCACCGCTCGACTTGGCCGCTCCAACCGGCTTGGCTAGACTCTGCATTCCGCTATTGATCCCGCTGTTGCTCAGGTTGCTCGCGCAACCCGCTGCCGCAACCATCACTGCCATCACGGCACTCACACTAAGAAACTTCCGCATCTGCATCACTGCTCTCATGGCAAATATGCCCACCGGCACGCACTGCGGCTGTGCCGTCCTTTCAATGGATGAAAACTCTTCGATTTGTCACCGGGTACATCGTAGGAAGAGCAACAATGACTGCTGTTTTCAACTGAACATCTTCGCCAGAGCCCGTTCACATAGCAGGCTCGGGCCGGTGGTGTAATGCGCATCCAGGTCAGGCCGTTTACGCCATGCCCACCGCCCACGGATGCAGGCCTATGAAAGCCTTTACATTCTCACCATCGAAAAGGTATCCGCATACTCGAAAAACTGTCAAACTATTTTTCCGTTCCACGCCACTGCCAACGCAACGGAGCGATTTCAGGACAACTGTCCCCGAAGCGGCAAATTTACCGTAGATATGGCCAACAGGCAGCACCGAGCCTGGATGGGCTCAAAACGGGCATCGCAATCCTGAAATCGCTCGAAACTGGAGGACGCGAAGCGCCTGCTCGCGCAAAGCCGCAAAAAAACAGCCTCTTACGCATCCAAACCCGCCACGGCATTGACGCTGCTTCCGGCTCGACGCCTACTTCAATCAACCATCTCTAGCGCAAAGCATGCTGATCGAATCCAACCACCCACATCATCCCCGGGCCGGCAACCACTCCGCACCCAACCCGGACCGCTCGGCTTCACGCTCACCCTCCGCTCGCGTCTGCGTCATCGCACGCATCGCCTCCATGCTCGCCCAGTAAGCCTTCAACGCAACACTTCCACCCTCCGTCAGCGAAGCTGTCGTCAGGGTTCGCTTCTTCACAATCGTCTTCGATATACGAATCAGCCCCGCTTCTTCCAGCCGCGTTAACTGTACGGACAAATTCCCTCGCGTCAGCCCCGTCGCACGCTCCAGAAATAAAAAGTCCGCCTCCCGGCACGAAGCCAGTACCGTTAATATCGCCAGCCGCGCTGGCTCATGCACCACGCGGTCAATCTCCGGCAAACCCATCGGCTCACTCATCGCGCCCTCCCCGCACCCTGGCGCCGCCACCCAGTAGCCTCGTAAACAGCCAGTGATTGTGCAGGCTCACCACAAGCATCACGCCCCCAACAAACACCAGCGTCCAGGTGCCCGTCACCTTTCCGGATAAAAACAGCAGATCGCCTCCCAGCAGCGCCAAAATTGACGCCGCATAAACCACCCATCGCCACATCGCCGGCCCACACCCACCTGTCTGCTCAAACAACACCGGCCCGAGATACGCAACCGGCGGCCACACAAACAGGAAGCAAAGTCCCACCCAGCTCGCATGCTGAGAGCCGCCTATGCCGTGCAGCCAAAATCCTGGAAGATAGAAAACAACCGCCGCGATGGCCGCAATCCAAAACCTTTGCTTCTTCCGCCTGCTCCACCTCTCGCGCACAATCTCGTTCTCGCCGTGCAGCAGCGAGATCAACTCGATCCCCTCTTCTTTGCCCCCATCTGCCGTCCACACCACACCATACCGCTGCTCGTACCAGTCCCTTGTCCACAAATGCAACTTCGCCAGCGCGACTCCCACGACCATGGGCGCAGACCACATCAGCCACAACCACAAACCATGCACACTGCTCAGCCTATTGGACCATACTCCCACCAGCATGATGAACGCCCAGATCGGAGCATCTATCAATCCCTGCAGCTCACGATAGTGCTCCGTCAGGTAGCGCAACTCCCTGCCCCGCCGGTCCACCACCGCCAATTCTCCAACCCTGTCCATAGCGCCTGCCAGCCTGATCAACCGCCATCAATCAACTACAGTTTATATTATAAACCAATTTGCAAAACAAGTCTTCGCATCTCCCAAAAAAATCTGTCAAAAGTGGAATGGCACGCAAAGCGCGCAGTTGCCCGTGCGTCCGGCACCTCAAAACAGCTCCGTCTCCCACAAATCATGTAGATGCACCACGCCCTCCACGCGCCCATCCCCATCCACCACAATCAGCGACGTAATCTTCCGCTCTTCCATCTCATGCAGCGCCCGAGCCGCCAGCTCGTCTCCGGCAATCGTCTTCGGCCGCGTATTCATAATCTCCCTGGCCGTCTTCTTCAACCCCTCGCCGCTGTCCCGCTCCAGCATCCGCCGCAGGTCGCCGTCGCTGATAATCCCAGCCAGCCGTCCATCTTCCACCACGGTCGTCATGCCTAATCCCTTGCGAGACATCTCGTAGATCACATCCTTCATCGCCGTTCCAGGCCCCACCTGCGGCAGCGCATCGCCCGCATGCATCAGCTCCTTCACCCGCGCCAGCCGCTTGCCCAGCTTTCCGCCCGGATGCAAATTCGCAAAATCCTCCGCCTTGAATCCCTTCCGCATCGAAACCGCCACTGCCAGCGCATCGCCCAGAGCCAGCATCGCGGTCGTCGAAGCCGTCGGCGCCAGTCCCATCCCGCACGCCTCTTCCGGCACGCTCACATCCAGCGCCACATCGCTTGCCTTCGCCAGCGTCGAATCCGCCCGGCAACAAAAGCTGATCAGAGCATCCCCAATCCGCTTCAGGGTAGCCAGCAGCCTTAAAATCTCCTCCGTCTCCCCGCTCGCCGAGAGCGCAATCACTACGTCGCCCCGCGCCAGCATGCCCAGGTCCCCGTGCACCGCCTCCGCCGGATGCAGAAACAGCGCGGGCGTCCCCATGGAAGATAAAGTGGCGGCAATCTTCTGCGCGATCAGTCCGCTCTTGCCCATCCCCGTTACCACCACCCGGCCGCGCTCCCGCCCGCAGGCCAGCACCCGCTTCACCGCGTCCTCAAAGGCTCCGGCCATCGAACCCTCCAGCCGCTCGGCCAGCGCCAGCAGCGCCACGGCCTCTACCCGAACCAGTTCCGCCGGCGTCTTTTCCTGCTTGCTCATCGCAACCTCGTCCTCAAAATACGGATGCTACCAGAGCATTGTGACCCTCCGCACAGCCAATCCCCCCTCGAATCCTGCAGCATGGTCCTCTAAAATAAAAATCAGAGGTTGTTTGCGTGAAGCGGAATGTGATCGTGCTCGCCATGATGGTCGCCGGGCTATCCCTCATGGTCTGGGCTGGAATCGAAAATTACCGGGCCCACCAGCAGGAGCAGGCCAGGGTGAAGGCACTGGAGGCCGCACTCAACGCTGCCGAAGCCCAGGCCAACGGCTCCAGTCAGGACAACGGCGAAGCCGGCTTGCCCGACCAGCAGCCGCTTCTTGGCCAGCAGGCGCCCAACTTCACCCTCGTTAATCTTCAGGGCAAAAAAGTTTCCCTCGCCGACTATCGGGGCAAAGCCGTAGTTGTCGACTTCTGGGCTACCTGGTGCGGCCCCTGCCGCATGGAAATCCCCTGGCTCATCCAACTCAATAAAAAATACGCATCCCAGGGACTCACCGTCCTCGGCATCGCCACCGACCCCATTGACACCGGCACAGGGGAAACTCATCCCCGCACCGAGATCGCTAAATTCGTCAAAAAGCACGGCATGGACTACCCCATACTCATCGCCGATATGAAAATCGCCAACCTGTACGGCGGCATTGACTCCATCCCAACCACTTTCTTCATCAACCGCAGCGGCAAAGTCGTTGCCAGCACTGTCGGTCTCGCGCCCCGCAGCGACATCGAAGCCGACATCCAGAAAGCTCTCTCCACCGGAGGCACAGCATGAAGCGCATCCCGCAAGGCATCACTCGCACCCTCACCGTCGCGGCAGCCGCGCTCGCCCTCTGCGCCGCGCTCTTCACCGCAGCCCGCGCGCGCGCCCAGCACATGTCCTGGCAAACCAGCCAGACCTCCGACCCCGTCGTCTTCCTCTACCCGCTCCAGTTGAGCGTCTCCGCCGGCCATCCCACCCCCATCAGCCTCACCTTTCGCGTCGCCGGCGGACTCCACATCAACTCCCACACCCCCACCTCCAAAACCTTCATCCGCACAGAACTCATTGTGCCCAACGACCCCAACGCCAAACTCTCCTCCGTCGATTTCCCCGCAGGCGCCCGGTACGCGCCACCCGCCTTCCCGCAGGACAAGCTCAGCGTCTACACCGGCGAATTCGCCGTCCGAGCCAAACTCACCGCCACCCGCGGAAACCACATGCTCCGCGCCAAACTCCGCTACCAGGCCTGCGCCACCAACTCCTGCTACCCGCCCCGCATCATCCCCGTAAACATCGACGTCATCGCCAGGTAGATCAAGCCCAAGGCGTGTCGGGTTAAGCCCGCCTATAGAAAATTTGTCATTCCGACCGAAGCATGGCGCGATTATCGCGCCATGCGAAGCAGAGGAACCTGCAGTTGCCGGGTGCCATAGCCAGCCCTGAGCGAGCCAAGGCGAATCGAACGGCTCCACGAAGGGGACGTGGGAATCGACGCAAACCGCAGGCTGTCCTCATCAAGCGGTAGAACATCTTTACTGAAAACTACAAACAGAAAAAAGTGCTTGGCGTGGACGTCTGGTCGCCACACATCTCGATTGAGATGTGGGCATTATGTCGAAAGCGCGTCCGCAGCCACATCCAACCCAGCCACAGCCCGCAGCCGCGATACCACCCGCTCTTTCCCCAGATTCACCATCACCGCAAACAAGCTCGGAGCCACAGCCTGCCCCGTCAGCGCCACGCGCGACCCATTGATCAGCACCCCGGCCTTCATGCCCTTTTCCTCGGCAAAACCGCGCAGCATCTGCTCCGTCGACTCCTCCGTAAACTCCGCCGCAGCCGCATATCGCTCCGCCAGCTCGCCCAGCAACTCCCGCACCTGCGCGTCCTTCAAAAATTTCGTAACCGCGGCAGGATCAAATACAAAATCGTCGGTGAAATAAGCCCGAAACGCCCCCGCAAAGTCCTTCAAATTCCGCGCCCGAGGCTTCAGCAGCTCGATCGCCGCCACGACTTCCTCGCCTGATCGCGAAGGCGTAAACTCAGCCTTCCGCCACTCCTCGGCCGCCAGCGGCAGCAACCGCTCCGCGTCATATGCGCGAATATACTCCGTGTTGAACCACGCCAGCTTGTCGTTATCGAACACCGCGTTCGACTTCGAAATCCCATCCAGACCAAACAGCTCAATCAATTCGTCCGAAGAAAAAATCTCCCGGTCCTTGTGCGCCGAACCCGGAGTCCACCCCAGCAGCGCCAGAAAATTCCGAAACGCCTCCGGAACAATCCCCATCTCCTTGTACGCGATCACGCTCGTCGCACCATGCCGCTTGCTCAACCGGGTCTTGTCCGGTCCCAGAATCAGCGGCACATGCGCAAAAATCGGTGTTGCCACACCCAATGCCCCATAAATCATCACCTGCTTCGGCGTATTCGAGATATGATCCGCCCCGCGAATAATATGCGTCAGCCGCATGTCTACGTCATCGGCCACCACGCTCAGGTGGTACGTCGGAATCCCGTCCGACCGCAGCAGCACAAAATCCTCAATCTCCGCGTTAGCAAACTCCACCTTGCCGAACACAGCATCCTCAAAACCAGTCGCTCCGCCCTCCGGCACCGCGAACCGCAGGGCGCACGCCTCGCCCGCTGCCTTGCGCGCAGCAGCCGTCGCCGCGTCAATGCTCTGGCAGCGCCGGTCATACATCGGCTGACGCCCCGCCGCTGCGGCTTCCGCGCGCCGCTGCTCCAGCTCTTCCTTTGTGCAGAAGCAATAATAAGCATACCCGCTCGCCAGCAGTTTCTCCGCCGTTGCGCGATACAAATCCAGCCGCTGCGACTGGAAGAACGGACCCTCGTCCCAGTTCAATCCCAGCCAGCGCATTCCCTCAAGAATGCCCTCGACCATCGCCTCCGAAGACCTCTCAAAATCCGTGTCTTCAATGCGAAGAATCAGCGTACCTCCAAAATGCCGGGCAAACAGCCAGTTGAACAAAGCAGTACGGGCGCCACCCACATGCAGGTAGCCCGTAGGCGAAGGCGCAAATCGAACGCGAGGAGTCTCTGAGGAATTCATCGGCATCAAAAGCCTCTAAAAATAACTGTTTTCATTACAGATTCCACCCTCGAAAGCTGAGGGTAATTCATTGCGCCATCGAAGCAGATGCCGGGAATGCGGAGTCTCTCTGAGCGCAGCGAAGAATTTGCGGTTTCTCGCGCATCACGAAAGAAGTCCGCCAGTAAAATCTGCCCCTAAGTAAAGTCTTCCGTATCAAACGCAGGCTTCTTCACCGCAGGCTTCCGCCCGCGAGACATCTCCTTCAGCATCTCGTCGATCTCGTCTGTGCCCACCGTCACCGTCTCTTCAATCTCGGCATGCATCACGCGCAGGCTGCTGTCTTCCTCTATGCGCTCCAGCAGCACCACCGCATGTGCCTGCGCCACGTGATCCATGCCCATGCCCTCAGGCGTTTTCGCCTTGATGCTCACATCCCCCGCCGGAATATCCAGCAGCGAGGCCACACGCTCGCGAATCTCGCCCGCTATCGGCGAAATCTTCGGAGCCGCCAGCACCAGCGTCGTGTCCACATTCGCAATCTTGTAACCGGCCGTATGAATCTCATCCAGCGCCAGCTTCAAAAAGATCGCCGAGTCAGCGCCCTTCCACCGAGGGTCACCCGGCGGGAAAAAGCTCCCGATATCCCCGGCAGAAACCGCTCCCAGCAGCGCGTCCGTAATCGCATGCAGCAGCACGTCTCCGTCCGAGTGCCCTGCCAGCCCCTCGGGATGCTCAATCGCAAGCCCGCCAATGACCAACGGCACGCCTGACTGAAAGGCGTGCGAATCCCATCCGTATCCAATCCGTATCTTCATGGCTTCCGTCTTACAGCTTATCGTGAAGAGCGCCGCTGCAGATAAAACTCCACCAGCTCTAGGTCGCCCGGCTGCGTTATTTTGATGTTTGCCGCCGATCCCGGAACCACCATCACGCGCGCACCGGCCCGTTCCACAAGGCTCGCTTCATCCGTGCCCGCAAATTCATCCGCCTCGGCTTCCGCAAAGGCGCGTCGCAGCAGCCCAGCGCGAAATCCCTGCGGCGTCTGCGCCTGCACAATATACTCCCGCGGAATCGTCGCCGTTATCAGCGCCCCATCCGCCGTGCGCTCCACCTGCTTGATCGTGTCCACCGCCGGCAGGCCCACAATCGCCGCGCCGCTCTTCTCTGCCGCTTCAATCGTGCGCTCAATCACCTCGGGCTCAATCAGCGGACGAACCGCATCGTGCACCAGCACAATGTCCTCGTCGCCGCACTCCACCGCCGCAAGCGCCCGCGCAACGCTCTCCTGCCGGGAATCGCCGCCGGTCACCACGCGCACCTTCCCGGCCAGCCCATACTCCTGCACCTGCGCCGTCACGCGCTCCATCTCGCCCGCGCGCACCGCTACAAACATCTGCGTCACCGCAGGCACCTCGGCAAACGCGCGCAGCGTGTGGATGAGCACAGGGATTCCCCCCAGCTCGAGAAATTGTTTTGGACTATGAGGCGTCCCATGGCCGCTCGCCATGCGTGTGCCCAGCCCTGCAGCCGGCAAAATAACAGTAACCCGCATAAACATTGGATTATACCGCTCCCGCCATTCCCATGCCGCCTGTTCCTCCACCTGCCACGCGCACTCACCGCCGCCTCAACCCTTGTGAAAAGCGAACCAAAGGTGAGAGCATGGTGCCCATGATCGCCCGGGCCGTCCAAATTATGCTCTTCATCATCGGCCTGCTCTTCATCGCAGTGGGAATATTGACCTTCCACAGTCCGCCCGCGAGCCCCGGCTTCTTCGCATCTTTTGAGGCCCAGATCAAACCCGCGCTCTCCCTCTTCATCGGCCTTCTTTGTTTCTTCGCAGTCCACAGACTCGCAAGAGCTAAAAGCAAAAAAACTTCCCCGCCACCGCCTCCCACCTACACGACCAAAGGATAGTCTCCATGCGCTCCCGCTTCAGCCTCGTGCTGCTCTGCCTGCTCTTCGTGTTCCCTGCCATCTCCACCGCGCAAATGGTCGCCGCCACACCGCCCATGGGCTGGAACAGCTGGGACTCCTTCGGCCTCACCATCACCCAGCGCGTCTTCGAACAGGAAGCCGATTACATGCACCAGCACCTGCAAAAGTACGGCTGGCAATACATGGTCATCGACGAGGGCTGGTTCGCACGCTACCCCAACCGCAAAGGAACTCCCCGTCTCGTCCAGGGTTATGACATCTCGCCCAACGGCCTCTACCTGCCCGCGCCCAATCGGTTCCCCAGCGGACTCAAATCCATCGCCGCCTACGTCCACTCCCTCGGCCTCAAATTCGGCATTCACATCATCCACGGCATCCCCCGCTCCGCCGTCGAAAAAAATCTCCCCATTCTCGACTCAAAATTCACCGCACGCCAGGCCGCCCACACCTCCGACGTCTGCGCATGGAACTCCGACAACTACGGCGTCAAAGACAACGCCGCCGGGCAGGCCTACTACGACTCCATGATCAAGATGTACGCCTCCTGGGGCGTCGACTTCCTCAAGGTCGACTGCATCTCCGAGCCCTACAACGCCAAAGAAATTGCGATGATTCACAAGGCCATCCTCAAGTCTGGTCGTCCCATCGTGCTAAGCCTCTCGCCCGGCCCCACTCCGCTCAAAGACGGCCTCAACGCCGCGCAAAACGCCAACATGTGGCGCATCTCCAACGACATGTGGGACCTCTGGTCCAAGCCCCCCAACGCACCCAGCTTCCCCCAGTCGCTCACAAACCAGTTCACTCTCCTCGCCGACTGGGTTCCATTCCGCGGCCCCGGCCACTGGCCCGATGCCGACATGCTCCCCATCGGAACCCTCGCACCCCATCCCGGATGGGGCAAACCCCGCGTCTCGCGGCTCAACCACAATGAGGAACGAACCCTCGTCACTCTCTGGTCCATCGCCAAATCCCCACTCATCATGGGCGGCAACCTCCTCAAAATGGACCCATACACGCTCTCACTCCTCACCAACCCGCAGGTCATCGCGCTCGACCAGCACTCCTACGCCAACCACCCCATTCTGCAAAACGCCAACGGAGCCATCTGGGCCGCGGCCGGCCCTCAGGGCGACTACATCGCACTCTTCAACTTTGAAAACATAGCACGCACCATGTCCGCCAACTGGTCACAGTCAGAAATTCACGGCCCCCACGCCGTCGCCGATCTCTGGACCCACCACAGCCTCGGCGTCATGAAGTCCATCCACGTCATGGTTCCGCCGCACGGCACGCGCCTGTTACTCATCGAACACTGATGCCACAAGCCTATCGCGGCGGGGACGCTCACACCATCGCTCCCCGCCTTCTGCAATATGAAAAATCTCTAACGATAGCGCACAACCCCGGCCCTCCACTTGCATCTATCCGAGTAACAAGAAGAGGCAGTCAGTAATTCAGCTCACCTGTTAGTAATTCCTCCTGCTCTACCCGGCCAGATGTAACGGCCCCCGCTACACCCACCCACTTGCGCCCTCCATCACGCCTCTTGAAATTTAGAAAGGCCCGCCGGAAAGCGGGCCTTCGCTCGTTCTGACAAATCTCACCCTCGCGCCGCACCCCCGTGGAAAATTCCCTTTCTCCCGATAAAATGAGAATCGTGCCCAGGCAAGCCCAAAAGCTCTCACCAGCCAGCCCCGCCGCCATTCAGGCCATTGACGATCTCCTCGCCGGCGTCGGCCTCGAACATGGCCGACGCAAGCTCGGCCGCGCCGGCATTCATCGCCAGGCCAAGTACAACCGCGCCCGCCAGCCGGAAGTCGAAATCCCCCCGCAGCCCCAGACCCCCGTCGTCCAATCCAAGCTCTCAGTCGTTCAGGTTGCGGACTGGTCCCGCTACGCATGGCTTCAGCACGGCTTCAGCACCCGCACCGGCGGCGTCACCAAAATCTACCGCCCCAAACAGCGCGCAGGCGATCTCAATCTCGGCTTCACCACCTCCGACAAAGAAAAAAACGTCCGCGAAAACCGCCGCAGCTTCATCGAGGCCGTCGCCGGCATTCCCGATCTGCCCCTCGTCACCCTCAGGCAAATCCACTCCAACCTCACCCGCAAAATCACCGCAGCCGAAGAAGCCGACGTCCTCCATCGCGCTGACGGCCTCATGACCGGCCGCCCCGGCATCCTACTCGGCATCCAGACAGCCGACTGCATCCCCGTCATGATCGCCGACACCCGCCACAAAGCCGTCGCCATCTTCCACGCTGGCTGGCGCGGTACCCTCAAGCGCATCGTCGAGGGCGGCGTCGGCCGCATGCGCCTCGAATTCCGCAGCCGGCCCGAAGATCTCATCGCCGCCATCGGCCCCGGCATCGCCCAGTGCTGCTACTCCGTCGGAGAAGAAGTCCGCGCCGAATTCACCTCGCAGTTCGCCTACGCACCCCAGATCTTCTGCGAGGTTTACGACTCCGACCCCATCCGTGAGAAATATCCGCTGCTCTTCCTCACCCAGCGCGCGCCCGGCCACAGCCCCATCGGCCCCAGCCTCCATCTCGATCTCTTCGAGGCCAACCGCCGCCAGCTCCTCGACGCCGGGCTGCGTCCCCAATCCATTCACGTCATCGGCCACTGCACCAGTTGCCAGACCAACCGCTACTTCTCCCACCGCGCCGAGCACGGCTTCGCCGGACGCATGCTTTCCGTCATCGGCATCCGCGCAAAATAAAAGGCGCGCCGCAAGCGCACACCCACTCTCATCTCACCCACCACCATCGCAGCAAAACAAAAACGGGCACAGAAAATCACCGCGCCCGTTCGTTCATCCCCAGTTGTTGAGAGACCGCCGCAAAGAGAGGCCAACCGCTAAAAGCTAAGAGCTGCTCTCCGCCTCACCCTGTTTCGCCGCGGCCTTCGCCGCAGCCTCGCCCGGATTCACCAAGTCACGCAGCTCTTTGCTCGGCTTGAAGTAAGGAACCTTCTTCGCAGGCACCTCGACCTTCGCCCCCGTCTTCGGGTTGCGCCCAATCCGGGGATTCCGCTGCCGCACACGGAAGCTGCCGAATCCGCGTATCTCGATCTTGTCCCCCGACTTCAACGCGGCTATCACCGAGTCAAAAATCGTATCCACAATCACTTCGCCATCGCGACGGGTCAATTCACCGCTCTTTGTCAGTTCTTCCACAAGGTCTGCTTTTGTCATGGTCGGACTCGCTCCGGGAGTATCTTCAAGCTTGTAACCATAATAGATGCAACAAATTGCTGCACATCAACCCAATTCTCAACAAAATATTACGCAGGTTTTGCAAAAAAGGTACACCATTCCAGCCAGAAATCCCTCAAAATCCGGAAACTTCGCCCCTTTTCCACCATTTCCAGCCCAGCAAAACAGGCCGAAAACGCGGCAACCTTCCGGCTCCCGCATCTTCGGCCATCCTTTTTCTGCTCGCTCGCTCTACGAAGCCAATGCGTGGCGCGCGGGCAGTTCCAGCTCTGCGGTTCGAGGCCGTGCCCTTCGTCGCACCAAATGGATACCTTCACTATCCTGCGCCAGCGCAAATCGTTGCGCGCACGGGCCGCATAGCCAGTAATGCTCCAGGCGACTCTCCTCTTCATGCTCTCCATCGCCGCCGGCGTGTACGCCGAACACGAACACCCGGCCATCGCGCAGGTAGTGCAACGGCTTCCTGCACTCTGGATTAAAACACTGATTCAACATCTCAATTTGCATCCTCTCGGGTTGGGTCGCCGCACTCACTCCGGCAACACAAGGGGAAAACCGCTCCCGAAGTTCTCTCTGTCGCTCCGGGCAATTAGCTCACTTGAATATTTGGATGATGCGATCTCAACATTGGTAACTGAGTCTTCAGATTTTTATCCGCGCGTTTCCAACATCCGCCACGTATCAGCACCATCAACGGGAGCCCTCACAATTTCTGCAAATTCCCGCCATGCCGGATATAACCTTAACTTCGAGGGTCTCCATGAACATGTCTCCAGCAAGCTGCCTGCCTCCCACTCCGAAGACACCATCCGCGAACCGTGCGCTCAGGCTTACCGTATGGCTCGTTCTCGTCATCTTCGCGCTTGCACAGGCGCGGCCTGCCCATGCCGTCGTCCACTCCTACATCCTTATCAATGCGCAAACCGGACAGGAACTCTACGGCTACCACACCGATGAGCAGGCGCATCCTGCGTCCCTCACCAAGCTGATGACCCTGTACATCACCTTCCATCGCCTTGAGCAGGGCCGCCTCACGCTAAACCAGCGCTTCCGCGTCTCCCCCTACGCAGCATCACAGCAGCCCTCCAAAATGGGCCTCGTCGCCGGCACAACCGTCTCCGTCCGAACACTTATTCGCGGCATCATCGCCCACTCCGCAAACGACGCTGCCGTTGCCCTCGCCGAAAACATCGCCGGCAGCGTACCTGCCTTCGTAAAGCTCATGAACGCTCAGGCCCGTCAGCTCGGCATGACTCGTACCGTCTTCTACAACGCCTCCGGACTGCCTAACTACCGCCAGTGGACCACCGCCCGCGACATGGCCACCCTCGCCCTGTCCCTCATTCAAACCTTCCCGCAGTACTACCACTATTTCGATACGCACTCCCTCGTATACCGCGGCCACACCCTTTACGCCTTTGACCATATCCCGGAAATCTACCCCGGCGCAGACGGCATGAAGACCGGCTACATCGCCAGCTCCGGCTTCAACATCGTCACCTCCGCGGTCCGCGACCACCACCGCCTCATCGGAGTCATCTTCGGAGGACGCACCGCCTACTCCCGTGACATGGAAATGATCTCCCTCCTCAATCGCGGCTTCCGCACCTTCCAGCAACCAACCCAGTTGCTTGCCCGCAACAAGCCGCCGTCTTCGCCTCAGACTGATTCCAATAGCTATCCCCACCCCGTCCAGCGCATCGTCAAGCCACGAATCGAGGCCACAGCCGTCGAATCCGTTCCCCAGACCGGCCAACTCCGCGTCATCCAGGTTGGATATCAATTCCCAACCGCATACGATGTACGCCGCATCCTGCAATCCGCCCGGCTCTCCGCTCCAACCCTCCGCCGGCAAGGACGACCCATCGTCGTGCTCCTTAGTAACCGCCACTACCTCGCCCGCTTTGCCGATCTCTCTTCCGCGGCCGCCTTCCAGGCCTGCACTGCCTTGCGCCAAAGGCGATATACCTGCACCATCCTCGACGCCATCCCTGCCCACCGGCAATATGTCGCGGCCAACCGCGAAATAAACCGATAGTTCGCCCTTCCCCTCGTTGATGAAAAGCGGCAGCACCATGACCTTGCCCAGATACATCGTATTGCGATATATTTGATCTGTGACCAACGAACCGTCTCTTCAGCCTCAACACGACGAATTCGACAGCATACTCTCCGAACTGGCCAACTTCCGCTACCGGCTCCGTAAATTCATACGTTTCAGCGAGAGCGCCGCCCGCACCGCGGGCATCACTCCGCAGCAGCATCAGCTCATGCTCGGCATCGCCGGCTTCGCCCGCGATCGCATGGCCACGGTCTCCGATCTCGCCGAGTTTCTACAGGAACGGCACCACTCCGTCGTCGGCCTCATTGACCGGGCCGTTCTCAGCGGACTCGTCCGACGCGAAATGGACGCGTCCGACCGCCGCGTCGTACTCGTTTCGCTCACCCGCAAGGGCCGAGCCATCCTCAAACAACTCTCACTGCAGCACAACGAAGAGGTCACGCGCCTCCGCGATGAACTGCTCAACTTCGCGCGACGGAGCAAACAACATGCTTCCGGCTCGCACACCCATTCGCACTCCCTACGCAGGACAGAAACCGACACACACCTTATATGAACGAACAACGTGGCTGGCGAAGCCTGCTCCGCCACCCTCTTCTGCGCAAATACGCTCCTCTGGTTCACGAGGACCTCACCGCCGTCTACGCCCGCGACCTTCAGAAATGGCTCATCATCGCGCCCATTATCGGCGTCATCACAGGCCTCGTTATTACTGCCATCGTCGTGATCATCCTGCAGAAGATGTGGCCGCCTATCCTGCACTACTACATCGCCCATCACTGGTCCATCGTTCCCGGGCTGGTCGTCGGCTGCCTCATCGCCGGCCTCATCATGCAGTTCCTCACTCCGAACGTCGACGAGCACTCCACCGAGGAAATCATCCGCTCGTATCACGAGCATCAGGGCCACATCAACATGCGGCCATTCCTGCCAAAGCTCATCGCCGCTATCGCCACCGTCGGCATCGGCGGCAGCGCCGCGCTCGAAGGCCCCAGCATTTACAGCGGCGGAGCCATCGGCTCCTGGATATGGGCCCGATTCCGCAATCTGCGCCGCTTTCGCCTCGACGACCGCGATCGCCGCATCATGCTCATCTGCGGAGCCGCAGCAGGCATGTCCGCCGTCTTCCGCGCCCCCCTAACCGGCATCGTCTTCGCGCTCGAAATGCCCTACAAGGACGATCTCGCGCACGAAGCGCTCCTGCCCTCCCTTATCGCCTCGGTCGTCTCCTTCATGACGCTCAGTTCCTTTCTCGGCAGCGCTCCGCTATTCAACTTCGCCACCGCCTCTTCCTTCACACGCAAAGACCTACTCTGGTGCGCGCTGCTCGGCCTCATTATCGGCTTGCTCGCTATGGTCTTCGTCATCACCTTCCGCCGAGCGCGCTCCTTCTGCGTCCAGCTTGGCTGGCCTCACTGGCTCAAGATGTCCCTCGGCGGACTCCTGACCGGACTCTGTGGCCTGCTCTTCCTGCATTTCTACAGCGGAAACCTCGTCCCGCTCGGCCCGAACTATGAGGCCGTAGGCCTCATCCTCAACCACGCCCACAGCAGTATCGAACTCCTCTGGTTCGGCGTCTTCAAGCTCGCCGCCACAGTCTTCACCCTTGGCGTCGGCGGAGTCAGCGCCATGTTCGTGCCGCTCTTCCTCACCGGAGGTGCCTTCGGAATGGCCTTCGCGCAGTCCGTCGTCCACAGCCCCGCACCAACGCTTTACGCTGCCGTAGGCATGGCTTGCTTCATCTCAGCCGGATACAAAACCCCGCTCGCCGCGGTCGTCTTCGTTGCGGAAGCCACCGGCGGACACGCCTTCATCATTCCAGCTCTTATCGGTGCAGCCGTCGCCTACGCCGTCTCTGGCGATGCCTCGGCCTCGGGCGACCAGCGACTCCATGAAGCCGTTCGCGTCACCGAACTCAGCGCTCTACCTGTCAGCGAAATCATGCATACCCAGGTCATCTCTGTCTCGGCCGGCCTTACCCTCCGCGAGTTTGCTGCGACGCTCTCGCCGCAAAACCGGCATGATATCTTCCCCGTATTCGACAGAGGCAAGCTCCTGGGCACCTGCAGCCTCTGGGCCCTTAGCCAGGTCGATCCCGAAAAGTGGTCCACCACCCATGTCCGCAACATCACCAGGCGTCGCGTGCAGCAGGTCGCGCCGGATACAGACGCCATGGAGGCGCTCCGGCTCCTGCTCGCTAAAGACACGGAACCCTTGCTCCTGGCTGTGCAGACCAGCGGTAAAATCGTCGGAATCGTCACGAAAACGAACATATTGCAGGCACTCAAGCTGCGGCGCCAAGGCTCTGCGGGCCTCCCGGACCGGCCACCCGCCTCCGCTGAAGGAACAGGCACTTGAAACGATCCCTCATCGCTCGCCCCTCCGCACGCTTTCTTGCCACGAAAACAGGAGCCACACATGGCCGACTTCCCCATCTCACAAGCAGCCGTCAATACTGAATCCGGCAACTACCAGAAAAACCAGTTCGGTGTCGCGCTCGACCCACAAATTGTCAAAATGTGCGGCATCGCCGTCTTCGTCGGCCTCATCGGCGGCCTCGTCGCTCAGGGCCTTCTCGAACTTATTTACTTTTTCACAAACTTCTTCTTTTACGGCAAGCTTTCCTTCGTTATCTCCTATCCCACCCACAACCACCTTGGCCTCTGGGTCATCGTCGTTCCGGCGCTCGGTGGTTTGCTCGTCGGCCTGCTCATCTACTTTTTTGAGCCAACTCTGAAAGGCCACGGCATTCCAGAAGCCATGGAAGCCGTCCTCTTCGGCCAGAGCCGCATGCGCCTGCGCGTGGCCATCCTCAAGCCGCTCGCCACCGCCTTCGCCATCGGCACCGGCGGACCCTTCGGCGCCGAAGGCCCCATCATCCAGACCGGAGGAGCCATCGGCTCCCTGCTCGGCCAGGCCCTCAAGCTCACTCCCTACAATCGACGCGTCCTGCTTGCATGCGGAGCAGCCGCAGGCATGGCTGCCACCTTCACCGCACCGCTCGCCGGCGTCCTCGTCGCCGTAGAACTGCTTCTCTTCGAGCTCCGCGCCCGCTCGTTCATTCCAGTGGCCCTCGCCTCGGCTGTCGCCACCGGGGTCCGCATCCACTTCGTCGGCTGGACTCCGCTTTTCCCTACCCCCGCCTTCAAACTCACCGGCATGACCGAACTCTGGCTCTTCGCGGTCATGGGCCTCCTCATGGGCGTTGTCGGGCTCTTCATGATCCGCACCCTCGGCTGGCTCGAAGATTTCTTCGACAAGCTCCCAATCAAATACGCCACCATTTGGTCGCCTGTCATCGGCGCGCTCATCCTCGGCATCATCGGCTACTTTGTGCCGCAGGTGCTGGGCACAAGCTACGACACCATCCGCGCCATGCTCAATGACAAGCTCACCCTATCCAGCCTCATCAGCATTGCCGTCGCCAAGTTCTGGGCCCTTGTCATCTCTCTCGGCTCAGGCACCACGGGCGGAGTCTTCGCGCCATCGCTCGTCGTCGGCGGTGGACTTGGCGCCGCTTTCGCCCTCGGCTGCCGGCACATTTTCCCTCACCTCGTCAGCGATCCCGCCTTCTATTCGCTCGTCGCCATGGCTGCCGTCTTCGGCTGCATCGCCCGCGCCCCGTTCACCAGTATCATTTTTCTCTTCGAACTCAGCCACAATCCCAACGCCCTGCTTCCGCTCATCGTCTCCGTCATGATCGCAGACGGCTTCGTCCGCCTCTTCAGCCGGGACTCCATCATGACCATCAAGCTCGTCAAGCGCGGCCTCATCGTGACACAGGACTACTCCGTACCCGTGCTCATGCGCGCGCGAATCGATCAGGTCATGAAGAAAAACTTCAACCTCGTCCATGCTGACGAACAACTCAGCACCGTCGTCCAGAAGTTCCTTCCCGGCGAAATCAGCTTCATCCCCGTCGTCGACTCCACAAACGCACTCCTCGGCATCGTCGAAGCACACGATCTCATGCGCATCGAGCCGCCGGACCATCACTTCACCATGCGCGAGCTCGCCCGCCAGGACTACGTTCTGGCCTATCCCGGCGAATCCGTTGACCTCGTTCACCGAGACATGATGCTAAAAGATGTCGAAAATGTCGTCATCGTGGAATCTCCACAGTCCAGAAAACCCGTCGGCATCGCACGCGCCAACGATATCCTCCAGCTCCGTCGCTGGCTCCTCGAAGAGGAAACCGGAGAACTCCGCCGTAATACCCTCGACCAACCTGAGCAGTCCGTCACGATGAACACTCCCTGAAATCTCCCCTGCTACACTGATCCCGTCACTCATATGCCTCCGCACAGTCGAATCTCAGGGGCATACTTGCGGGAAACGGCATGCACTCAGCCCGAAAAAGCCTGGCCGCGTCATTGCTGATGCTTCTCCTGTACTCGCTTCCCGCAGTCGGCCAATCCACACCTGAAACACCCCTGACCCTCGGCTCCCGGCTCGTAGCCTCCGCCGAACCGCCCGTCTCACGCCCCGCTACCACACCCTGCGCCGTCACCCTTCTCCATCGCGAAGCCTTCAATCATCGCGGCAATGGCTCCTCCTACACCGCGTACCCCCACCCGTTTCAATACGCGCCTCCCGCAAATTGCTCCGCCCCATGGGCCAAGGTCGTGCTCCAGATCAGCTTCTCCATCCCCGCCGGTCGCCAGTATGACCGTACCGTCGCCCTCTGGCTCGACGGCATCAATCTCTACTTCGCCACCACCATGGAACCCGAACCCGGCCAGCCCCAGCACTGGCGCATCGCCCGCGACCTCACCAGCTACTCCGCGCTCTTCCGGCACCCGCACCCCGGCCAGATCATCCTCAACAACCTCATCAGCCCCACCACCAACCAGCCCATTTACGTCACCGCCCGCCTGCTCTTCTACCCTCTCGCGCACCATCAACTCGCGCCGCGCGTTCCCGACCGCGTCTACCCGCTAAGCAACGACCCCGCCGGAGCGCAGCAGGCCCTCAACACGCCCAACCAATCCCTCGCCCGAACCTTCACCTTCCCCCGCAACATCCAGCGCGCCTACCTCGACGTCATCGCCCAAAGCCAGGCCCACGACGAACGCTGGTATACCTGCGTCGACCGGCAATACCTCCAGCAAACCCGCGCATACTCTCTGGAGACATTCGAGGCATGCGACGGCGGCAGCCTCCGCGCCGTCGAAGTCCTCATCGACCACCACCCCGCCGGACTCGCCCCCGTCTATCCATGGATCTTCGCCGGCGGCATCGCCCCACGACTCTGGCTGCCAACCCCCGGCATCCAGACCACCAACTTCATACCCTTCCGCGTCGATCTATCACCCTTCGCTGGCCTGCTCGACAACGGCCATCCCCACACCGTCTCCGTCCGGGTCCTCGGCGCCGACCACTTCTTCAACGTAGCAGCCAATCTTCTCCTCTATCAGGACCACCACGCCGCCCAGCTCCACGGCAAACTCCTCGAAGACACGCTCAGCCCCAACCAACCCGCCGGCCTCACCGTACAAAGCACCCTCCACCCCAACCACGCCGGAGAAACCATCGGCCATCTCAACACCCGTATGGCGCAGTCTTACGTCATCCTCGGCTCACTCCAGACCCCGCGAGGCAAACGCATCACCACCGTCCGCTATACGCAGGACTTCCTCAATCTCCAAACCTTCACACGCCCCGGCCCCAAACGATACAACGAAACCATCCTCCAGAATACGACCGTCTCCATGCAGGTCACACACACCCTCAACGGCAGGACGCAAAGCACCCTCACGCTCACCCAGAGCGATCCCCTATCCCTCGACTCACGCAAAACCATGATCACCACCGGCCAGAACTTCACCGCGCGCGTAGCCGTCCATCAGGGACACGAAATCACCCTCCGCACCACCACCGCATCCGGCAAGCCCTATTACGCCCACCTCAACGAGCAACTCAACACTCGCGACCGCGCCTTCGGCAAAACCATCCCCACACCCCTCGACCGCAGCACCTTCCACCACCAGCAACTCGGACGAGAAACCGTCGCCTTCCGCGACTCTATCGGAAGCTGTTATCACGCCGCCATCGCCTCCCATCACGAACGCCTCACCGCCATCCACGAAGGCACCGGCTGCCCCAGCCACCAAAACCACATCCACAGCCAGTCCCGCCCAGACCACCCCTGGCTCGTGCCACTTCATCCATAGCCAGAAATAAAACCGCTCGCAACACCGCATCACACCCCTACAGATGAATCCTGCTCAGCAACGCTGCATAGCGCGCATCCCCCGAATCGGATCAAGCAACGGCTCCGTCTACAGATAAACAACCGCATAACACCGCTGATCCACTGCCTGGTTCAAAAGCGAAAACGCAATATCCCGGTCATTAAAATCATTCGATCCCTTACTCTGTTCCGCGCTCCTCGGAACAGACATTCTCCTCGGCCTCGCCTCCACCGGCGGTGACTTCAATCTCGCATGGCATTTCGAGCTGGTCTTCTTCACGCCAAAAGCCTTTGCAGACGGCGCCATCGACACCTTCATCACAACCCTGGCGCGGTTCAACACCGCGCTGGCCAAAACTACATCTACATTATCGACACGCCCATCGCCTTCAGTTACGCACCCGTCTGCGAAAGAACCTACGCCCTCGACACACCCTAGGTCATTCCCTATCCATATAGCCGCCGCACCCCTTTACAAAATCCAAGGTGGCACCGCCGCCCAGAGCATTTTCCCTATAGGTGTAAAGCGAATGAGCCAAGCCAATGCAGTCTTTCCCTCAAGAAAAGCTGCACCGGATTGGATTCATAATCTCCACGGGAATAGGGGAAATACCCTCAACCCATCCCGAAATAATCTGCTCCCTGATACAAGCTCCGCCTCGGCGGGATATCATGCAGGTCCATATCACCAGAGCGTATAAATATTTCTGATGAAAACCTTACGCCTTCTCGCTCTGCTCCTCTGCACCCTCGCGCTTCCGCTTGCAGTCACCGCCCAGACACGATCAAAAACCCGCGCCGAACTCCTCAAGGTCAAGCCCAACATCGCCGGACAGCGCGACGGCGTCTTCATTCAGCCCAACCCGCTCGACTTCGCCAACCACACGGGCTACATCTCCCTCTTCAACGGCAAAAACCTCAAAGGCTGGGATGGCATGCCAGGTGTCTGGAGCGTCAGGAACGGAGCCATCGTCGGCATCTCCACCAAACATCACAATGCTGGCAACACCTTCCTCGTCTACCACGGCATCCAGGCCAAAGACTTCGACCTCAAGCTCGAAATCAGGGACCAATGGGGCGGCGGAAGCGGCGTCCAATACCGCAGCAGCACCGGCATCCCGCCCGGCCGCACCGCTGTCCCCGGCGCGGCGCCACTCAATCCCCGCTGGGTCATGATCGGCCCACAGGCTGACTTCTGGTATCCCGTCAACGCACAGGCAAGGCAATACAGCGGCCAGCTCTACTCGCAGAACACGCACCTCGGCATCATCGCCTGGCGCGGCCAGGTCGTGCAGTCAGAGCCCGGCAAGCTCCCGCGCCTCGTCGGCATCATCGGCAACCGGACCCGGCTCGGCGCCTACGTCAAAACCGGCCAATGGAACCAGTACGAAATCATCGCCCGTGGCGGCGTCATCCTTCAGATCCTCAACGGACGCCTCATGTCCGTCCTCATCGACGACAACCCCAACTCCTCCAACAACGTCTCGGGCTTATTCGGCCTGCAAATTGAAGGAACTCCCTGCAAAGTCTCCTTCCGCGACATCTGGCTCAAAAAATACGACTGAAACACCTGGGGCAAACTCACAGGTACCCCGTCCCGATTTTTTGGGAATTGGGATCAGATATACTCACGCGTGCAAATACAGAGGACACCCTGTAGCAGCCCTGAGCGAGCCAAAGGCAAGTCGAACGGGTCCACGAAGCCGGCGTGGGTGTCGGTGCAAAGCGCCGAATTTTTTCCGCATACAGAGACAACGGTTTGTCAAAGATATTCCCAACCATTAAAACCACAAGCCAAACGCCCTCGTATCGCTGTGATTGTCATCTAAAAAGCAGGGCATGTTTCCATGCCCTGCTTTTGCTACTGATCGCAAATCAGTCAGGCTATTTGGCGCCGATGGTGATGGACACGATGAACTCACGCGGAGCGCCCGGGTCCACAAGCGTGTAACCACCAAAGCTCGTACCGAAATATCCACCACTCGTGATGTACGCCAACGGGTTGTACTGGTTGCCCAGAAGGTTTTCTATGCCAAGGGAAAGATGAAGCGGAGTTGCCGCCACCCGCGGCGGCATCCCATGGAACAAGTGCCCGATTCCATGTAGCGAAGCGACAGTATTAAAGTTCACTACTCCATAACCTGGCTCGGTTTGCAGGGTTGGCGCGTTGTTCACATTACTGAACAAATAACGTGACCCTACATACTGCCACCACACTTCCGGAAGGATCGAGAATATCCCATGCGACGAATCAAATCGTCCCGTCACACCAATATTTGTCGTCACTTTCGGGCTGTTTGAAATCGGATATTTGCCGAAGTTTTCTGTGCTGCCACTCGGAACATACGACAGGAAATAGTTGTGCTGAACAATTCCGTTTCCATGAATTTCCACATAGCGGATTGGCGAATCGTCGAAGTTAAACGAAACACCGTTGTAAATGCTGGACGCAAGCGCGATCGAAGCAGGCAGCGCCAACTGGGCAGTCTGCGTCACCACGTCTACGTGGTCTACCTTGTCGTGGAAATAGGTCGCATCCAGCGAGCAATTGCCAAAAAACGCCGCCGGACATTTCGTCACAAGAAAACCGCCCTCTGTATTCGCGCTCTTCACCGCATGCAGCGCCGCAATGTTGACGCCCGTTGTCGGCCGATTCGCGCCAAACGCCGAATCTGTGGGATTCTCATACGTCACCGCATAATTGCCGTGTAAGGTAAGCCATGGCGACACGTGATAATGCATACCCACAAACGGGGAAGGCTTCAAAAAGCTCTTATGAGTCGACGGGGCCTGCTGAGAATCATTCCCTGGATTTCCATTCGGAAAATCAGCAACCCCCGTGTTGAAATAATATGTGCGGAAGAACTGACCTGCTATTCCTGGAGTAATCACAAGCCTGTTCTTGAAAAGGCTAATCTGGTCCTGCAGATAGCTGAACCCGTAATCGGTAAACAGCCTGTCCGCATTAAAAAAGGCCGGATTCGCCTGGCTTGTTCCTAAGCTCGTGTTATACAAGGCAACTGGATTGTGATATCCCTCGTGCATCCAGTATCCGCCGACCTCCATGGAATTATGCGGCAACAGAATATCCATAACACTCTTATTGCCGATCGTATTGGAAGCAGGATCGTACCACTCATGACGAACCGCATAATTCGGTCCGTAGTAATTCACAACGCGGTTATGCAGACGATAGCCGTGACGGAACCAAGACTTCGAGTGAAATAAAAGATGGTCCGACAAGGTCAGGTTAAGCTTCCCGTAAAGAATATCGCTCTGCGTCTTGATCAACTTGTTCCATACATTCTTTGCAAGAGCAGAGTAAACCCCGCTCGTCTTCTGGCTGTAATACTGCACCCCGTTTGGAACTGCAGTAGCAGGCTGCGAATCCGGGCCAAAGAGCCCAGTCGTCGTCACCGCATCGCCATAATTGTTGTTAAAGGCAGGCGTAACGGGATCGATCGGCAGAAAATTCGGGCGCTGCTCCGCATTGCGCGAATGATAAAAACCCATGCTGATATCCCCGTTGGAAAACTCCTTCCGTATCTTTAAGTAACCAGCGTAGCCGTGCGATGGGGCATTGTATTTTGGAATGCCCGTCGTCCCCGTTCTAAACGTATCGTTGGACGCATATCCAAAAGCACCCACGCCCGACCAGCCATGGTATTGGCCGGTATTGAAAATGAAATGCTCAAGATAGGTGTTATAACTTCCAGCATCAAATCCTGCACTCAGTTTGAATCCCGGCGTCGAACTCGGCTGAACAGGAATATAGTTGACGGTTCCGCCCAGGCTGTCGAACCATCGCGTGGATGGCGCTCCCGGGCCATATCCCACCGTAATGCCGTGAATCATGTCCATGATCGGGATCTGCGTCGTCTGCCACTGACCATTGTTGGAAATCGTATTGTTCATCGGTACGCCGTCAAACAGGAAACTGATCCCGTTGCGCAATACGTCTCCATTCACGCTGCTCCAGCCACCTTTCAGACCTCGCAGCACGATTTCGCTGCGTGCCGTCGCAGCAACTCCTCCGTAGCCGTACACGTAAATTCCAGGTGCTGCCGTCAACGACTGCGCTGCGCTTCCAAATGGCCCGGATACCCCTCTGAGTTCGTCCCGAGATATCGTGGCTTCCGTCACAGACGTTGCGGCTGAGCCTCGGGCTGTCACCTTAACCGTTTGCGCCACCGACGCGATTTGAAGAGTGACAGAAAATTGCAGCGCATGGTTCGCCTGCAGGTTGATGTCTGACTTGGTGAACTTTGTAAATCCGTTGGCGCTCACACTCATGCTGTAAGTCCCGCCAGTAATTCCATGAATTGCAAAAGAACCTGAATGCTTGCTGTAAGTGTGGTAAGTGGAGCTCTTTGAAGCGTTCGTAATTTGAATCATGGCTCCGTCTACGGGCTTACCGTCCGCGCTATGAACCGTACCTTCAACAGTACTTTGCGCCACAGCTTTCGAATGGACGCCGAACAACGTGCTAAGCACAATTAGGAAACAGAAGACTCTACTGGTAAATCGCATCAACGACTCCTGATTTCTCACTCGGTTGTATTTATGTTTTTCGAACACTTGCAATGCAGGTAGGGCAGGGTGAGATGGATTACAGATCGACCTCATCTCAGGCTGGATAATAGCCGCCGAATGTTAAAGGGTGACGTTAACGCGATGACGAAATATTCATTACAAATAGTTCAAATGTTACTGATGCTTTAATATCTGATGAACTACTGAACGAAGCGAATCAATACCCCCCCTTTAAACCAAATGAAGACGGCATCGGAATCAAGCTGAATCAGAATCCACCTGCATGGACTTCATCTCCAGCTTGCCCCGTCTGGCACGCCAAATTTGAGCCGCAACGGCAGAGCCTCAAACTTTCCCCAGATCCTGAAAATGCCTTATAAATTTAGCCGATGAAAAACTCTCACATTCTCACCCGCGCACTTACCCCGCTCGCAGCCTTCCTCTGCGCCATGTCGCTGCTCGCACAACCCCCAAAATCCCACCACCAAACCCTGGTATGGAGCGCCGAATTCAACCACCACGCCCACGCCAAAGCCGCGCCCAGCCCCAAAGACTGGAACTACATCACCGGCCCCCAGCGCAACAACAACGAGCTTGAAACCTACTGCGCCTACGGATCCAACAAGCCGCCCTGCAGCGCCAGACACCCCAACTCCTTCATTGACCGTCACGGCTACCTGCACATCATCGCCCGCCAGCCGTCCCCCGGCGTCTATACCTCCGCCCGCCTCAACACCAAAGGCCTCCACAGCTTCCAGTACGGCCGCATTGAGGCCCGCATCAAAATCCCGCGCGGACAGGGCATGTGGCCCGCCTTCTGGATGCTCGGCAACAACATCTCCCAGGTCGGCTGGCCCAGGTGCGGCGAGTTCGACATCATGGAAAACATCGGCAAAACGCCCGCCACCGTCTACGGCTCCATCCACGGCCCAGGCTTTATCGGCGGCATCATCACTCACCGCTACTCGCTCCCCAGCCATGCCGACTTCTACAAAAAATTCCACGTTTACGGCATGATCTGGTCCCCCGGCAAAGTCCAGTTCTATGTGGACAAGCCCTCCAACATCTACGCCACACTCACCCCGTCTGACCTCCCCAAACGAGCCACCTGGCCCTTCGACGACGGCAAATTCTTCTTCGTCCTCAACCTCGCCGTCGGCGGAGCGTGGCCTGGCAATCCCGACGCCACCACCCATTTCCCCGCGCAAATGCTCGTCGACTGGGTCCGCGTCTACCAGGACCGCCCCGCACAGCCATAACTCCTTTGGCCCACCTACAATAGGGGCAGTCCATGACCGCTGCCCCCAAAATCTTCCTCTCCGCCGGAGAAGCCTCAGGCGAGCACTACGGCGCAGCCCTCATCGCCGCGCTCCGCGATCTCAACCCCGCCATCCAGTTCTTCGGCCTCGGCGGCCAGCGCATGGAGCAGCTCGGAATGCGCCGTATCGTCCGCGCAGAAGATGTAGCCGTCATGGGCATCACCGAGGTCATCCGCCACATGCCGCGCGTATACCGCGAATACCTCCGCCTCAAAGCCTCCATCCGCGCGGAAAAGCCTGACCTCGCCATCCTCATCGACTTCCCTGACGTCAATCTCTCCCTCGCCCGCACCCTCCACCAGCAAGGTACGCCCGTCCTCTACTTCGTCTCACCGCAACTCTGGGCGTGGAAGAAATACCGCATCCGCAAAGTCAAGCAGTACGTCGACCGCATGCTCGTCATCTTCCCCTTTGAGGTTGACTTCTACCGCTCCCGCGGCGTCCAGGCCGACTTCGTAGGCCATCCCCTCGCCGAGCTACCCCTGCCCACCATCTCCCGCCAGGACTTCGCCGCCCGCCACAGCCTCGAACCCGAAAAGTTCTGGATCGGCCTGCTTCCCGGCAGCCGAGGCAAGGAAATTCGCCTCAACCTGCCGGAAATGGTCGCCGCAGCAGCTAAGCTCGGCCCCGCGCACGAATACATCTTCCCCCTGGCCACCTCGCTTACCGAAAATCAGCGCGGCCACATCCGCAAAAACCTCGCCGCGCTCATCGCCGCACAGCCACATCCGCCCCGCATCACCGTTACCGACGACGCACGCGCCACCCTCCACCACGCACGCGCCAGCATCGTCGCCAGCGGCACCGCCACCGTCGAAGCCGCCCTCATCGGCAATCCGTTTGTAGTGGTATACCGCGTATCTCCTGTAAGTTATGCCATCGCCAAACGCGTAGTGGACGTACCCCACGTCGCCATGGCCAACTTGATAGCAGGAGCGCGCATGGTCCCGGAACTCATCCAGCATGACTTTACGGCGGACGCCGTCGTCTCACAGGTGGAACCCCTGCTCCACAACGAGCAGCTACGCCAGACCATGCAATCCCAAATGGCCCAGGTCCGCCACGCCCTCACTCCGCTGCCCGGCGGAGCCATCCAGAGTGTCGCCCAAACCGTCGTCAACCTGCTTCAGAAGAAATCGAGTGCCGTCTCATGAAAAATCTCTTCCCAAGCCGCGCCCGCATTCTCGCCCTGCTCACACTCTCGTTCTTCTGCGCTTGCCACGCGCGCGCCCAGCAGTCCGACCCCATCGACATCTCCGCCTACAACATCCAGGCCGCTGTCACGCCGCAAACCCACACGCTCTCCGCCACCGCGCAGGTAACCTTCACCGCCAATCGGGACCTCCAGACCGTCAGCTTCATCCTCCACGACCGCCTCTCCATCAGCAAAATCACGGACAGTCAGGGCAACACCCTCAACGGCATTCGCGGAGCCTACGACACCCTCCTCATCACCCCCGCCACGCCGCTCGCCAAAGGCCAAACCTACACCTGGACATTCACCTACTCCGGCAATCTCAACGGCGGCAATGGCGGACCCGTCCCCGGCCTCACCCTCGCCGAAATCAACCCCTCCATCAGCTATCTGCTCTACGGCGGCGCATGGTTCCCCATGGACGGCTACCTCACCGACCGCTTCACCGCCGACATGCAAATCTCCGTCCCCGCCGGATACACCGTTATCGGCAGCGGGCCCACCGGCAAGCCCACCAAGGTAAACGGCCTCGATCAGTACACCTTCAAGTGGGACAAGTCCGGCTTCCCCGGCAGCATCTTCATCGGCAAATGGATCGACGTTCCCGCGCCGGACGCGCCCAACATCCGCCTCTACGTTACCGCCGCCCACAAAAAGGCCGCGCAAACCACCTACGGCACCGCTGCCCTCGACGAGTTCGCCTACTTCAGCAGCACCTTCGGCACGCCCCAATCCAACGAGCTCTACGTCGTCGAACTGCCCAACAACACCGTCCCCGCCTACTGGGCCCCGCAAATCGCCGCCGTCGCCGGCTCCCAGATCGGCGGCAGCACCAGCTTCCGCCTGCTTGCCAACACCATCGCCCACCAGTGGTGGAGCAGCGCCGTAAGCCCCGCCACCCTCAATGATGCCTGGATCACCAACGGCATGTGCACCTACTCTGAGCTCCTCTATCTTGAGTATCAGGACGGCGAAGGCGCCATGCTCAACGCCCTCAAGGACATCGCCGCAGGTGCGCTCGCATACGACACCACCCCGCTCACCAGCGCAGGCCGTCTCAACGCCTTCTCGCCCCAGTTCCAGTCCATGACCTTCTACAAGGGCGCAGAAGTCCTACACATGCTCAACTGGATGCTCGGCGACAACACCTTCAACAAGATTCTCAGCACCATCAACACGCAATACTCCGGCAAGGGCATCACTACCGCCGACTTCAAAAAAATAGCCGAGTCCACCTCCCACAGAAACCTCACACCCTTCTTCGCCGAATGGCTCGACGCCACTGGCGCACCCAGCTTCACCACCAGGTGGACCATTTTCCGCCTCGGCAACGGCAAAGGCTTCCGCACCGTCGGCGAAATCAGACAACAGCTGGACCTCTTCAACATGCCCGTAAAACTCCGCATTGAGACGGAAGGCAAAACCGAAAGCACCATCATCCATGTCGTCGGAACCAGCACGCCCTTCAACATCGTCACCTTCGGCATGCCCCGCAAAATCACCGTCGACCCCGATGGCAATATCCTCCAGGACGACCCCACCATGCAAGTCCGCGTCGACATCCTCCGCGGTCAGCAGCTCGCCGCACAAGGCGACGCAGCCGGGGCGCTCGCCCAATATCAGGCCGCCCTCAAGGTCAACCCTCTCAGCTCCCTCGCCAACTTCCGCATTGGCGAACTCCTCTTCCAGCAGCACGAATACCAGGCCGCCGTAAACGCCTACCGCGCGTCCCTTCACGGCGACGGCGTACCCCCGTGGACCGCCGTCTGGAGCCACATCGAAATCGGCAAAATCTTCGACATCACCGGCCAGCGCGACCGCGCCATCCGCGAGTACCGCGAGGCACTCCTCACCCACGACAACACCTCCGGCGCGCTCAACGAGGCCCGCCGCGACATCCAAACTCCCTACAAGCTGCCGAAATAAGTAAAATAGTTGTTGTAACACGTATTTTTTGGGGATCAGGTTCCGTCACACCTGCGTCTCAGCCGCAACCTCACAGGAGATCCATACATGAAGTTTCACCTCGCAGCCCTCGCCGTTCTCATCGGGACCGCATCCATCGCATGCGCGCAAACCACCACCCTCAACCTCGATCCCAATCACTCCGAGGCCGACTTCAGCATCAAGCACATGGAAATCTCCCGCGTGCACGGCCAGTTCAGCCAAATCACCGGCACCATCGTCCTCGACACCAAGGACATGGCCAAATCCTCCGTCGATGCCGTCATCCCCATCAACACCGTCAACACCGGCGTTGCCATGCGCGACAACGACCTACGCGGCAAGGACTTCTTCAACGTCGCCCAGTTCCCCACCATGACTTTCAAGAGCACCAGCGTCACGCCGGACAGCGGCGGCTACAAGGTCATCGGCAACCTCACCATGCACGGCGTTACCCGTCCCGTAACCCTGCAAATGGACGCGCCCAGCAAACCCATCACCCTCCAGGGCCACATTCACCGCGGCTTCCAGGCCACCACCACCCTCAACCGCAAAAACTTTGGCCTCAACTGGAACGGTCTGCTCCCCGACGGCGACGCCATGATCGGCAACAACGTCAGAATTACCCTCGACGTCGAAGGCATCCAGAAATAACTTCACCCTTCACGCAAGCAAAAGCCCCGCAAACGCGGGGCTTTTCTCGTTCCATCCACAAGCCGTGTCACTCGTAACGCAGCGCCTCAATCGGGTCCAGATTCGCCGCTTTCAGCGCCGGCAGCATCCCGCTCACCGTCCCCACCACAATCAGCGTCACCGTCGCCGCCAGCACAATCATCGGAGAAATCAGCAGCCGGATATCCGCCCCATGCGCATGCGCCGCAATCGCGCTGTAGAACGTAATCCGCCCCACAGCCACTGAAACCAGATACGACAACCCAATCCCCAGCACCCCGCCCAGACCCGTAATCACCAGCGCCTCGGCCAGAAACTGCAGCAGAATATGCCGCCGCCGCGCACCCAGTGCCTTCTCCACGCCAATCTCACGCGTCCGCTGCTGCACAGCCACCAGCATGATGTTCATCAGCCCGATGCCTGCAATCCCCAGCGTCAACGCGCCAATAAACAGCAGCAGCACCTGCAGCGCCGCCGTAATAATTTGGAACTGATACAGTTGCTTTTGAATATTCGCCACGTAAATCGCATTGTGATCCGTCGGCATAAAGTTATGCGCCGCCGCCAGCGAGTTCCGCATCGCCTGTTCCACCGGCCCGTTCGGCCCGCGATAGCGGAACCATATCCCCGTCAGGTTCTTCGGGTCCATCAACCCCTTCATCGCGTTGAACGGTATGTACACCTGCCGGTTCACATCATTGCCCGCTTCTGACATCTTCGGCCGCAGCACGCCAATCACCTTGAACGGCACGCCCGCAATCCGTATGCGCTCTCCAATCGGATACTTCCCGTCCATCAGCAGCTTCTTCGAGTCGCTCGCCAGCACCGCCACGTGCGCATGCTGCTCATTGTCCTTCTCGTTGAAAAACCGCCCCTCCGCAATCGGCAAATGCATGATGTCCGTAATGTCCGGCTCATCCCCGTTCACATTCCACGTATAGCTGTGCAGTTCGTTGGAGACCATAAGCCCCTTGGCCAGCTCCGGCGAAATCCGCTCCACGCCCGGCACCGTATTCCGAATCAACTCCACGTCGCTCATCGTAAAGCGCACCGGAACTCCGGCCTTCATCCCGCCTGCCTGCTCGGAAGTCTTCCCCGGAAATACGCCGATCATCTGCGTACCCCACTGCGCAAAAATCGCATGGATCGCATTCGAGAATCCCGCCCCATACGCCAGCAGCAGCACCACCGTCGCAATACCCCACGCCATCCCGCAAACCGTAATCATCGTGCGTCGGCGGTTATAAAGCATCGCCTCCCACGCCTGTGCCCAGATGTCCTTCAGCATCTTCCCGCTCCCATTCCTATTCGCGCCGCAATGCTTCCACCGGCTCCAGCGCCGCCGCTCGTGATGCCGGATACACCCCCGCAATCACGCCGCAAACCGTCAGCGAGCCAAACGCCAGCGCCGCCGTCCACGGCACAATATGCGGCGGAGCAAACCCGCGCATTCCCGCGCCCAATAGTTGTTGCAACACCCACATAAACGCCGCCGCGCCGCCAATCCCAATCAATCCGCTCAGCGCCGTCAGCGTAATTCCCTCAAGAAAAAACTGCGTCAAAATACTCCGGCTCGTAGCGCCAATCGCCTTCCGCAATCCAATCTCGCGCGTGCGCTCCGACACCGCCACCAGCATGATGTTCACAATCCCCACCGCGCCCAACCCCAGCGTCACCAACCCCACGCTGCCCAGGAAAAAATCCATCGCGTCGAAAATTTTGTCCACCATCTCCGCGCTCTGGATAGTGTCCCACTCGTTAAAGGCCTGCGGTGCATTCGGATCAAACCCATGCCGCCGCGCCACAATCTGGTGTACCTCATTCACCGCCGCCAGGTGCGCCGCATGCGTCCACGGCTGGTACTGGATCGAGCTCACCGCATCCGTCGGCACCATCTCGCCGTCTGTGCCCTTGATCCCAAAATTCGCCATCATCACCGTCAGCGGAATGTACACCTGCTGGTTCTGCTGATTGTTATCGCCGTGCCCGACTTTCTTATTGACCCCAATCACTAGAAAGCGAATCCCGCTCACCGACACATACTCGCCCAGCGCAGGCCGGTGCGGAAACAGCATCTCCGCCGCCCGCGAACCCAGCACCATCACGTCATTCCGGTGCTCCATGTCGTCCTCGTTGATAAAACGACCCTCCGCCAGCGGCAAATTCCGAACCACCGGCGCATTCGGCTGCACCCCATACACCGTGCCGGAAATTGTCTCGTACCGGCTCTGCTCCTTGAGCGTATCGTTGTCCAGCAGCGCCGTCACATGGGCCACATCCGGAGCCTGCGTCGCAATCGCCGCCTCATCACCCAGCGTCAAAAAATAAGGCTTCATCCCCACATGCTGGCTCGCCACCGCTGGAACAGTTCCGCCCCACATCATCACCACGTCCTGGCCCACATCCGCCAGCCGCTGCTGCTGGCCCTCGCGGAATCCCTCACCCACGCCAATCAGCAGCAGCATCGAACCCACGCCCCACGCAATCCCAAACATCGTCAAAAACGACCGCAGCTTGTTCGACCAGATCGCCTGAAACACCTGCCCAAAAATGTCGCCTAAACTTCGCATCTGTACTGCTCAATACGCCCACCGGCGTCAATTCGTTCCTCCCTTTTTGCCATGAGCAAAAAGAAAAACGGCAGCTCATACCGAACTGCCGTTCTCCGTTCATAAACAAAACTCTCCCACAGCCTCGAACAATCCCGCAAGAGACTGCCCCACGCCACCTGCCCGGGTACAGGAACTAAGTCCCCCAGCTCAGCCAAAAGTCACACCGAGCCAAAATCTGCATCCCCCTCCGCGTCAACAGTCTGGAGCTACTTCGTCTGCAGCGCCTGCAGAATGCTGTCCGCATTCGGACGCGACTCGCGAATATACTCGCTCACGCGCTGCCGCTCTTCGGCGGTCAGGGATGGTACAAGGGCCAGGACTCGCCGCAGGGTTACCGATACATCGTCCACGTAATTCATCATGCGAATGGCTTCGCCACTAAGGGGCATTGCTTCTTCTCCTCGAACCGGATACTCAACTTATTTTGTCCAACCGCTGCCAGGCACATGCCGTCACCTCGCAATCAGCTCTGGGTGCATCAAACCCCTTACATTACCCTGCCGCGAGCTTTCCGGCAACCCCCTCAGACCGGATGAGCAATCAGCTCCACGCCCCGCCGTTCGGTCCGCTCTCCGCCGTCACCACCGGCGCATTCGCATGCTTCGGGTTATAGCAGGCCCGCGCAACCGTCAACAAAGTGAAGGTTCCCAGCGCTTCAACCGCGGCCCATCCAGCTGATTCACCCAAACGGCTCAACCGCATCCCTCGTGATCCGGTTCACCTGGTCCGCCCTCGTATTGATCCCATACGGCGAGTCCATCGTTCTCCTCCAAATAGTCTTGCATCCCGGCCTGCGCCCCTCGCGGTAATACCAACACCCGACCGCCCTATTTCTACCCACCAGTACGCAAAAATGCCGCAAAACCGGCGTTTTTGCGGCATTAATAATTTTCAGAAAAAAATTACGCGTACCGCTGCTGGTGCCACTCCCACGCGCTCGTCAAAATATCTTCGATCTCCGCATGTTGCGGAGCCCAGCCCAGTTCCTTCTGAATCTTCTCCGAACTCGCTACCAGCACCGCCGGATCACCCGGCCGCCGTGGCTCCTCCACCACCGGAATCTCGCACCCCGTCACCTTCCGCGCCGTCTCAATCACCTCCCGCACGCTGAACCCCTGCCCATTTCCCAGGTTGTAGATCAGCCTGCCGCCGCGCGCCTCTTCATCCAGCACCTGCAGGGCCAGCAGATGTGCCTGCGCCAGATCATGCACGTGAATGTAATCCCGGATGCAAGTACCATCCGCAGTCGGGTAATCCGTCCCAAAGATCTTGATCGAAGCACGCCGGCCCAGCGCCGCATCCAGAATCAGCGGAATCAAATGCGACTCCGGCTCATGCGCCTCGCCACGGCCCGGCATCGCACCCGCCACGTTAAAGTAGCGTAGGCTCGCATACTTGAACCCATGGCAACGGTGCAGCCACGTCAGCATATGCTCCACCAGCAGCTTCGACTCCCCATACGCATTCGTCGGCTGCAGCTTCGCGTCTTCGGCAATCGGTGTCTTCTCCGGCTCTCCATACACCGCCGCCGTCGATGAAAACACCAGCCGGTTCACCCCCGTCGCCAGCATCGCCTCCAGCAGCGTCAGCGTCGAGGACGTGTTATTCCGAAAATAAATCTCCGGAACCTTCATGCTCTCGCCCGCCTCAATCAGCGCCGCAAAGTGCATCACTGCTTCTATATCGCCCCGTAAAACCCGCTCCACCGTCTCACGATCCGCCAACTCCGCCTCCACAAACTCCGTGTCGGCAGGAACCATCGCCCGTTTCCCATGCTTCAGGTTGTCCAGCACCACCACTTCATGACCCTGCGCCAGCAACAACCCTGCAACCGTACCGCCAATGTAGCCTGCCCCGCCCGTCACAAGAATCTTCACCGTGCCTTACGCTCCTCGCCTGTTTTTCCTGTCCTCAAAAGCTATAAATTCATGCATTTCCCGCAATGAATCCGTTTTCATTCATTCTCACACGACAACCGGATGGAATTCCTTCCCATCCACCTTCCCACCCCGGAAAAACTTTCGCACCACACCCAGCGCCGTCTCTGTCCCAGCGCTTGTAGTATTGGTTCATCAGTGAATAGTTTGTTATCTTGATTCCCTGACCGACGGCCACCTTCTAAAAATTTCTTAACTTTGCGATCCTGCCCTGAACTGATACATTCCCCTCAATGCTGCGCGGTAATCCAATTGCAAGCTAAGCTATAATGGCCGTCCAACCTGTAATTTCTGCACATAGCCGTGCTGCGGTCGTCAGCAAACAGCAAACCGGTTCCATCGCTTTGGGGGAATTGGAACTCAACTTGCTCAACATTTAAGCATTGGGACGGACCTGGCACCGATCCAGCCCGTCCCCACCATCACGGGAGTGAGATCGCCCACTATGGCAACTGAAGACCGTTCGAACCATGACAACTTCGGACTCCTGCCGGTAGAAAAACGCAGCATCAAGTCCCTCGTGCTCAGCGCTGCCGTCAATATCGGCATCGCGGTTCTGGTCCTCATCATCTCTAGCGCAGCCGTCCACATCGTCAAACAGAACAATCTCATTGCCAACGAAATCGTCTTCCAGCCTCCCACCCCCAAGCCTGTCGTGCAGCCCCCGCCGCGCGTCAGGGTCTACGCGCCGCCGCTTAAGTCCTACGCCAACAAAATCATCATCCCGACTCCCCGGCCAATCAAAGCTCCGCCCAGAATTCATCCCATCAAAATGCCCACACCGGTGCTGCCCAAACTCGCTGCCGCTCCGCTCCGGGTCGCGCCGCCGCCTAAGCCCAAGGTGGGCCTCTTCAAAAGCGCTAATCCCACCCCCGTTGCCAACAACCGCTCGCACCCCACGGTGCACACTGGCGGCTTCGGCAGTCCGCTCGGCGCACATCCCAACCCCAACCAGGATCGCCACACCACGCTCGTCGCCTTCGGCAGTCCTGACGAGGCGCCCGGTTCGGCCCACTCCGGTGCCGGTCGCGCCCGCCCCGGCTCCGTCCAAGGCATAGACTTCGGCTCCGGCGTTGCCAACGGCGTACGAGGAGGACATGATCGCGGCACCGTCGCCTCCGCTGGCTTCAACAGCGGCGTCCTCGGCGGAACGGGCCGCCGCAACAGCAACGGCAAAGTCGCCTCGACCGCCTTCGGTGGAAACATGTACGGCAACTCGAGCGGCCATAAGCCCGGTCAGCAGCAGGACAACAACACACCCATCATCGTTACCTACAAGCCGCTGCCCAACTACACCGCACAGGCCCGACAGAACCACATCCAGGGCGACGTCACCCTCCGCGTGCGCTTCACCGCCTCCGGAGAGGTGCAGGTCCTCGACGTCGTCCACGGACTCGGCTACGGCCTCGACCAGCAGGCTGAAATCGCCGCCAGGGAAATCCGATTCAAGCCCGCTACCCAGAACGGCCGTCCCATTGACGCAGTCCGTATCATTCGCATTACCTTCCAGATGACATGACCGGATATCCTTATATGCTAAAGCGCCCTACACATTCCGCACCCGTAACAATTGCATTGCATGCAAGCAAGACCTCAAACCTTTCACCCAGGAGCCTCTCCATGTTTCGTAAATTTTGCGTGCTGGGTTTAGTCCTGAGCCTCGGCGTTGCCCCGGTCTGGGCCAGACGGCATAAGTATCGCGAGCAGTTACCTCCCCTCACCCCACAGCAAAAGGCTCTGGTCCGCGAGGCCATGGCGCGCGAACAGGTCACGCTCAAGGCCATCGAGAAGGACACCCCGGTCGTGCAGACCTACATCCAGAATCTGCGCCCCGATAACGTCCTCTATCAGGTTCCCGTTTCAGACAACTACAGCATCGCCCGCGTCGACTTCGGCAAAGGCTTCTCCGCGAACGCCTACAGCGCCAAAGATACCCATCATGGGCTCTTTCGTGGATCGTTCCAGTACCTCCGCGACCTCACCAAGGCCTTCCAGATCACCGACAGTCCCACCGGCTTCATGGACATGATGTTCGTCGATCCGCGCGGGTTCAACTTCAGAAACTACACCTTCTCCTTCGTGCGACAGCAGTTCCTCGGCCAGATTCGCACCAGCGTCTTTGACGTCCGGCCCACCCGCCACGCCGGTCCCGGTCGCTTCTTCGGGCGCATCTGGGTCGACAACGACTCCGGCGACATCGTCCGCTTTAACGGCACCTACACCAACAACCCCAACAACCCCGTCAATCACTACTACCACTTTGACAGTTGGCGCAAAAACATCCAGCCCGGGCTCTGGCTCCCTTATTCCATCTACGTGGAAGAAACCCACCAGACCTCATCGAAAAAGTCTCTCGCCCTCCGCGGCCAGACCTTCTACTGGGGCTACTCCCTCAAGATTCCTCAGCGCGTCTCCGAGAATGAGTCCGTCGACATCCAGAACGCCCAGGACGAAAGCCAGAATGCTCCCGACCTCAGCCCACTGCAGGCCGAGCGCAAATGGATCAACGAGGCGCAGGACAACGTTCTAGACCGTCTCCAGCAGGCCGGCCTGCTCGCCGCGCCCAGTCCGTTTGACAAGGTGCTTGAGACCGTCACCAACAACATCATTATTGGGAACAACCTCAACCTGCCCGGCAATATTCACTGCCGCGTGATGCTCACCGAGCCGCTCGAATCGCTCGCCGTAGGCAACACCATCCTCCTCAGCAAAGGACTCATCGACGTTCTTCCCAATGAAGAGGATCTCGCCGCCGTCATCAGCTTCCAGCTGGCTCAAATCCTCCTCGGTCACCACATCGATACGCGCTACGCCTTCAGCGATCGCCTGCTATTCCCCGACGAAGCGGCCTTCCAGCGCATCGACATGAATCACTCCAATGCCGATAACGCTTCGGCCGCAAAGGAAGCCGTCAAGCTCTTTGACCACTCTGTCTACGCCAGCAAATCCGGCCAGGTGGGTCTGTTCTTCGAGCAGCTCGTCGCTCGTGAAGGCGCTCTCAAAAACCTGCTCACCCCGCGCCTCGGCGATTCCCTCCTTCAGCCAGACGGTCAGCCCTGGCTCGCCGCCTTCATGCAGGGTGCACCCAAGCTCAATATGAACGACCTCAACCAGATCGCGGCCCTGCCGCTCGACAGCCACCTCAAGATCGATCCCTGGACCGATCAGGTGAAGGTTCTCAAATACCGTCCCGCGCCGCTGCTCAGCGCCGCGGACAAGATGCCGTTTGAGATCACTCCCGTCTACTACCGCCTCACGAACTATCAGCCACCCGCCCAGACTGCAGCGCCGAGTGCTACGCCAGACGGCGCTGCCAATCCCGCGCCTCAGCCTCCGCAGGTCCTCAAGCCTAATCCTGGTACGCCCTCCGGCAACGGCGGGAACGGGAACGGCGGAACAGGCAACAACTCACAGAAGTAAATCCATACCCTTAACCAGTAAAAATCGGGGCCGATCTTCGGCCCCGATTTTTGCTTCCCCAACACAAACAGCAAGACCGCGAAACCTTCCCGCGCCAGACCAAAAACATAGTTCCGTTCAATCCTCTTCCGCCGCTTTGGCGATCAAACTGCTCTGACTTACCCCGAACGGCAAATTTTCATCGGACTGCCGCCGCTCACCACCCCAACTTGCGCCAGAAGAGCCTCAAAGTTGAGACTCTTCTCATCGCACAAGGGGACACGCAGTCCGATCCCAGCTTCTGGAGAACGTGGGATGATTAGAAATTTCTTAGTTCTGGCCGGCGCGCTGCTGCTCTCGCCGCTCGTCTTCGCGCAGGTCGCGCCCTCCGCCACAGGAGGGAACGGCTCCATCACCATCGGCGGACAATTCTCCGCCTTCCAGCCCGACTCCATCCCCGGGTACACCGGCGGTCACGTCCTCGGCCCCTGCTTCTTTTTTGACGTCAACCTCGAACCACGCTGGGGAGCCGAAGGCGAAGCCCGTTGGATGCGCTGGCACGGCTCCGGCGGCCAGACGCAGTCCGACTACCTCATCGGACCACGCTATCGCGCCCTCCGCTGGCATCACCTGTCTCTCTGGGGCAAATTCATGCTCGGCGCCGGAGTCGAAAACTTTCCCAACCACATCGGCACCGGCAGCTACTTCGCCATGGCGCCCGCCGCAGACATCGATTACCCCATCAGCCCATGCCTCGACCTGCGCGCCGGCTACGAATATCAGTTCTGGCCAGCCGCCCCCAACATACCTGGCTACCCCAACAACGGCATGCACCCCTCCGGCTTCACCATCGGCATCGGCTACCGCATCATACGCCGGAAATAACCACTCCCCCGCTAACCGCAAAACAAAAGCCCCGGATTTTCATCCGGGGCTTCTTTCATCCAGCTCTTCGCTTAGAAGTGGTACGCAAAACCCACCACCGGCTCGCTCACGTTGTAATACCGCCGGGTGTTGAAATTGGTGTATCCAAAATTCGGCGTCTTCATCACAACGCCGCGATACTCCATCCGGAAGTCCCAGCTCGGGCTCAGCTCATACGCAAAACCCACCCCCCACAATCCGCCCGGCAGCGTCTTCTGCTTCAGGTTCGAGACGGAAATCGTCGTGTACGTGTCGTCCAGGGGCGTAAATATCCAGCCGCCCGCGCCGACTTCAATGAAGGGGTTAAAGTTCCGGAAGTTGAACATCCTTACGTAAGCGAATGAAATCTCCTGCACGCGCGTATGCACCATGTAGTTGAAGCTGCCGCTCGAGAAATGATCTTTATCCTGGTTGTATCCGTAGTTCACCTCCAGCTGGCTCAGCGGAGTCACGTCATAACGGTAACTCAGCAGTCCGCCGTAACCAGGGGTGGCATGCAGGTACACATTGCCCGATCCAGCCACGAACGGTGGGCTCAGCACCGACGCACTCCCGCTCACTTCCATGCGGCTCTCTTGCCCAAACGCTGCCACTGCCAGGCACGGCAGCAGAAGTAACAACAAAAAACGCTTCATCATTCGTTCAAAAACCTCTCGCCTGCATTAAGCACCGCAGGCTGCAAGCCTTCCGGGCTGTATTAGGAGTCGTGAGCCGTCCTGGAAATTTGCTCACCCGCCAATTGTACCTGTCCAAAGGGGGTCTGTTGTACAGAAAGCAACCCGGAATCCACCTCAACCCCTTCCCATCAAGCCCGCTGCCGCCTCTGGATGTACCCAGCGCCCTGCAGCGCCACCGTCACAGCCACCCCCACCGCGGCCGTCGTCACAAACCACAGCTTCTGGTGCTCAATCGTCATAAAACCCGCCGTATGTACCGCAACCAGTGCAAATACCGCGTAATTCCAACGCTGCAGCTTCTTCCACCCCGGCGTCCCCAGCCGCCGAAGCATCACGTCATTCGATGTGGCAAACAGCACAAGCAGCACCAGCGCGCCCAGCGCGCCGGCATAATTCGTAATTCCAAAAAGATCGTGACGCACCGGCAGCCATTGCAGAGGATGATGCTGACCCGACGGATAAACGTAATAAAGCCACGGCCGGCCCCGAAAATGCACCATCTGCCCCACCGCCACATGCGCCAGGCCCACAACACCCGCCCATATCCCCACATCCCGCCGCAGATCCTGTGAAACCGGATTTTTTCGCCGCAGCAGCAGGTTCAGCGGCCCGATCGACAGCGTAGCCAGCAGCAGAAACAACGCCGGATAAGCCGTCGAAAAGCTTCCCCGCATAATCGGGTCCGGATAAGGCCGCGTGAAGTAAAGCGCCGCCACTGTAATCCCGCTCGCCACGCCCAACGGCACATGATGCCGCCAGACCCTCCGCCAAAGCCGTTCCCGCTTGGCCTGGACACCTGCCGTCATCGCATCGGTTGAACCACTCACATACGGTAGCCTACGAAATAAGCCCCTGCCCGTGCAACGGATTACATCTCTCACTCCTCGGGCCGATACAAAAACGCCCCACCCCGTTCCGCGGCTACCGATTCCACCACCCGCAAAAACGCCGCCCCCGCATGCGACAACCTTGCACCCCGCCGCCGCACCAGCCAAAGCGTCCGCTCAATCCGCACCTCCGGAATCTCCACCTTCACCAGATCTCCGCGCCCAATCTCCTCTTCCACCGTCAGTTCCGGAACCAGCGCCACCCCATGCCCCATCCCCACATAGCGCTTCACCGCCTCCAGGCTCGGCAGCTCCACTCCCAGGTTCAGCGGCGTCTCATGCCGCGCAAACGTCTCAATAATCCGGCTCCGCAAAGGCGACGCCACATTATGCGCCACAAAGTTCTGCGCACCCAGCTCCCGTATCGGAACCCGCTTCTGCCGCGCCAGCGGATGATCCGGGCTCATCACAAACGCCACCGCATCCGAATACACCGCAATCGAATGAAACTGCCCCGCATCCGGCTGATACGTCACCGTTCCCATCTCCACGCTCCGCTCCAGCAAATGCTCCGGAATCCGGCTCGCCAGCGCCCGCTGTACCGTCACCCCAATCTGCGGACACACCTTCCGGAACTCATGCAGCACCGGCAGCAAATAGAGGCACGTGTACTCATTCGCCGCCATCACCAGCCGGCCCCGCTCCAGCGACCGCAGCTCCTCAATCGCAATCTCCGCCTCACTCCGCAGCCGCAGCAGCCGCTCCGCATAGCTCCGCAGCAGTTCTCCCGCGCTCGTCAGTGTCCCATCCCGGCTCGTCCGCTCAAACAGTAGCTCGCCCAGCTCCTCTTCCAGCTTTCGAATCGTCTGGCTCACCGCAGGCTGCGTCCGTCGCAGCTTCACCGCCGCGCGAGAAAATCCCCGCTCCTCCACCACCGCAAGAAATGTCTCCAGTTGCCACATGTCCATAATCAAACCTCGATAAACTACCCCATCACTGCCATATCATAACTAAAATAGATAATTTTAATAAGAATTATCAATTTGCATTATGGTTGCCGCTCCCGCAACATAAATGCAGTGCACTTTGCACCCAGGTATTTCTATGACCCAGAATCGGCTCTATTTCTTTGACACGACCCTCCGCGACGGGGAACAGGCCCCCGGATGCAGCATGACCGCTGCGGAGAAGCTCAAGATGGCCCGCACCCTCGAATCCCTCGGTGCAGACATTCTGGAGGCCGGCTTCGCCGCCGCATCCGACGGAGACGCCGCCGCGATTCAAACCATTGCCACAGAAGTCCGCGGCCCCGTCATCGCGTCGCTCTCGCGTTCCCGCAAAGAAGACATCATGCGCGCCGCCGAGGCACTCGAGCCCGCACGCCGCTCCCGCATCCACATCTTCCTCGCCAGCTCTGACATTCATCTCCAGTACAAGCTCAGAATAAGCCGCGATGAGGCCCTCAATCAGGCCGGCGAATCCGTACGTCTCGCCAAACAGTACGTCGATGAAGTCGAGTTCTCGCCCGAGGACTCCACCCGCACCGACCTCGACTTCCTCTGCCGGATGGTCTCCATCGCCATCGAAGCCGGAGCCACCACCATCAATCTTCCAGACACCGTCGGCTACGCCATCCCCGCCGAATACGCCGCCATGTTCCGCACCATCCTTGAGAAGGTGCCCGGTGCAGACAAAGTCATCCTCTCCACGCATTGCCACAACGACCTCGGCCTCGCCGTAGCCAACACCCTCGCCGCCATCGAAGCGGGCGCGCGTCAGGTCGAGTGCACCATCAACGGCATCGGCGAGCGCGCCGGCAACGCCGCCATTGAAGAAATCGCAGCCGCGCTCCACGTCCGCCAGGACAAGTTCCCCATCGAGCACGGCCTCGACCTCACCAAACTCTATCCCGCCAGCCAGGAGCTCGCCTCCACCATCAGCTTCGGCCCCTCGCCAAACAAGGCCATTGTCGGAGCCAACGCCTTCGCGCATGAAGCGGGCATCCATCAGCACGGCGTCCTCTCCAACCCGCTCACCTACGAAATCATCACTCCCTCGGCCGTCGGCGTTCCCTCCAATCGCATGGTCCTCGGCAAGCACTCCGGACGCGCCGCTCTCCGCGCGCGCCTCATCCAGCTTGGCTATCAGTTGGAGGCCGCCGAAATCGAAGCCGTCTACCACGCCTTCACCGCGCTGGCTGACCGCAAAAAAGCTGTCTACGATCAGGACCTCATCAATCTCGTAGCCCAGCGCGAACGCAAGGCTGGCCTCGTTTCCGCTAATTCGTAATTCCATCCGTTACATTTCTCCAACCCCTTTAAGAGAGGCAGTTCATGAAGTTGCAGATTCTGGTCGTCGCTGGCGATGGCATCGGGCCTGAAGTTACCGGCGAAGCCGTCAAAGTCCTTCAAACCGTCGCCGAACTCGGCGGTCACGACTTCACCTTCCGCGAAGCCCCCATCGGCGGCGTCGCCATCAAGGCCCACGGCACTCCGCTGCCCACCGCCACCCTCGACCTCGCGCTCGAAAGCGATGCCGTGCTCCTCGGCGCCGTCGGCGGCAATGAGTTCAACTCCCTCACGCCCGACCGCCGCCCCGAAGCCGGCCTGCTCCAGCTCCGCCAGGCCCTCGGCGGCTTCGCCAACCTCCGCCCAGCCTTCGCCTTCTCGGCCCTCACGCAAAACTCACCGCTCCGGCCTGAAGTCATCGACGGCGCAGACATCCTCTTCGTCCGCGAACTCCTCGGCGGCCTCTACTTCGGCGAACCCCGCGCATGGGACCGCGAAGCCAACTCCGCATGGAACACCATGCGCTACACCAGCGATGAAGTCACCCGCGTAGCGCGCATTGCCTTCCAGCTCGCCGCCTCGCGCCGCAAAAAGCTCACCTCCGTCGACAAAGCCAACGTCCTCGAAGTCTCCCAGCTCTGGCGCGCCACCGTCACTGAGGTCGCAAAGGAATTCCCCGAAGTCACCCTCGAACACCAGTACGTTGACGCCTGCGCCATGCACCTCATGAACACCCCGCGCAACTTCGACGTCGTCCTCACCGAGAACCTCTTCGGCGACATCCTCTCCGACGAATCCGCCGTCATCACCGGCTCGCTCGGCATGCTGCCCTCCGCCACCATCGGCGGCAAAATCAACCTCTATGAGCCGGTCCACGGCTCCGCGCCGGACATCGCAGGCAAGTCGCTCGCCAACCCGCTCGGCGCTATCCTCACCGCCGCCATGCTCCTGCGCCACTCCGCAAACCTCGAACAGGACGCGCAAGCGGTCGAAGCTGCGGTCAAAACCGTCCTAACCGAGGGCTACCGCACGCCCGACCTCGCACGCGGCCAGTCCGGCCCCAACGTCCTCAACACCCAGACCATGGGCCGGCACGTCCTTCGCACCCTCACCGAGAGCATCGACCGCAACCAGGCGCTCCACGCGGTCTAAACCAATTCCGATTAAAGAAGTGAGTCTCATGTCGAAACCGAAAACACTCTTTGAGAAAGTCTGGGAGCAGCACCTCGTCGCACAACCCGCGAACGAGCCAGCCCTGCTCTACATCGATCTCCACCTCGTCCACGAAGTCACCTCGCCGCAGGCCTTTGAAGGTCTCCGTCTCACCGGCCGCAAGCTCCGCCGCCCAGACCGCACCGTGGCCACCGTCGATCACAACGTCCCCACCATCGCCGCCGATCGCCTCGTCATCAAAGACGACATCGCCGCACGTCAAATCGACGCTCTCCGCCGCAACTGCAAAGAGTTCGGCGTCGAGCTCTATGACGTCGACTCCCGCGATCAGGGCATCGTTCACGTCATCGGTCCCGAGCTCGGCCTCACCAAGCCCGGCATGACCATCGTCTGCGGAGACTCGCACACCTCCACCCACGGCGCATTCGGCGCACTCGCCTTCGGCATCGGAACCTCCGAGGTCGAGCACGTCATGGCCACCCAGTGCCTCCCGCAGTCGCACCCCAAAACCTTCCGCATCTCCGTCGAGGGCGAACTGCCCCAGGGCGTCACCGCCAAGGACGTCGTCCTCGGCATCATCGGCCGCATCGGCACCGACGGCGCCACAGGCTACGTCATTGAATACGCAGGCTCCGCCATCCGATCCCTCTCGATGGAAGGCCGCATGACCATCTGCAACATGAGCATCGAAGCAGGCGCGCGCGCAGGCATGATCGCTCCCGACCAGACCACCTTTGACTACCTCAAGGGCCGCCGCTTCTCGCCGCAAGGCGCGGCATGGGACCAAGCCGTGGCCGCATGGAGCCAGCTCAGGACCGACGAAGGCGCAACCTTTGACCGTGAACTGGTCATCCCCGCCGTCGAGCTCACGCCCTACGTCACCTGGGGCACCAACCCCGGCCAGGTCATTCCCATCACTGCAGAAATCCCCGGTGCTGACCCCGCAGCCAGCGAAGCAGACCGTCGTGGCGTCGAGCGCGCACTCGAGTACATGGGTCTCACGCCCGGCACGCCCATGGAAGAGGTCACCATCAATCGCGTCTTCCTCGGCTCGTGCACCAACTCCCGCATTGAGGATCTCCGCGCTGCCGCCGCAGTCGTCTCCGGCTATCGCGTCCATCCCAGCGTCAACGCCATCGTCGTTCCAGGCTCGCACCTCGTCAAAGAGCAGGCCGAGCGCGAAGGCCTGGACCGCATCTTCCGTCAGGCCGGCTTTGAGTGGCGCGAGCCCGGCTGCTCCATGTGCCTGGGCATGAATCCTGACATTCTCCAGCCCGGCGACCGCTGTGCTTCCACCAGCAACCGCAACTTCGAGGGCCGCCAGGGTCGCGGCGGACGCACCCACCTCGTCAGCCCCATGATGGCCGCGGCAGCAGCCATCAAGGGCCACTTCTCTGACATTCGCACTTGGGAATTCAAGGGTGAGGAGGTAAACGTCTAATGCAACCCTTCCGGAAATTACAAGCCACCGTCATGCCGCTCGACCGCGTCAACGTCGATACGGATCAGATCATCCCAAAGCAGTTCCTCAAGCGCATCGAGCGCACCGGCTACGGCGACTTTCTCTTCTTTGACTGGCGTCAGGATCCCGGCTTCGAGATCAACCAGCCCCGCTACAGGAACGCGCAGATTCTCGTCGCCGCAAAAAACTTCGGCTGCGGCTCCTCGCGCGAGCACGCCGCGTGGGCGCTCGACAACTACGGCTTCCGCTGCGTCATCTCCTCGTCGTTTGCTGACATCTTCCACTCCAACGCCGGCAAAAACGGCATCCTGCTCATCACCCTCTCTGAGGATCAGGTCAACACCCTCCTCCAGCGCGCCAAACAGCACGAGGGTTACAAGCTCACCGTCTCGCTCGAAGAAAACACCCTCTCAGACGATCACGGCTTCAGCACCACCTTCAAGGTGGACTCCTTCCGCCGTTACTGCCTCCTCGAAGGCCTCGACGACATCGGACTCACCCTCCGATACAAGGACGACCTCGACAAATTCGAGAAGCAGCACGACCGCGACTTCTGGCTAACCCCCAAATCCGCGTAATCGGGTGGCCCATTCAAGCCGAAGGCTTGAGTGGGGCTAAAACAAATCGGAGATAACTACGGGTACCCCAGTCATCGTGGTGGCCCACTCAAGCCAAAGGCTTGAGTGGGGGAAACAAATCAGTAACAGGGACAAGTACAAATGAGCAGCGATAACAACATCTACTCCATCAAGAAGAACAGCGTCGCACTCACTGAGGGCCCCAATCGCGCCCCCGCGCGCGCCATGCTGCGCGCCGTCGGCTTTAATCGCGAAGACCTGAGCAAGCCCATCATCGGCATCGCCAATACCTGGACGGAAATCGGCCCCTGCAACTTCCATCTCCGCCAGATCGCCGAAGCCGTCAAGGAAGGCGTCCGCGCAGCCGGCGGAACACCCATGGAGTTCAACACCGTCACCATCTCAGACGGCATCACCATGGGCACCGAAGGCATGAAGGCCTCGCTCATCAGCCGCGAAGTCATCGCCGACTCCATCGAGCTCGTCGCCCGCGGCAATCTCTTTGACGGACTCATCACCATCGCCGGCTGCGACAAAAACATGCCCGGCACCGTCATGGCGCTCGCCCGTCTCGACATTCCCGGTCTCATGCTCTACGGCGGCTCCATCGCCCCCGGCCATCTTAACGGCAAAGACCTCACCATTCAGGATGTCTTTGAAGCCGTCGGAGCCCATGCATCCGGCAAGCTCGACGACGCGGGCCTCAGGGCCGTCGAGGAAAATGCCTGTCCCAGCGTCGGAGCCTGCGGCGGCCAGTTCACCGCCAACACCATGGCCATGGCCTGCGAATTCATGGGCATCTCGCCCATGGCCATCTCCGAGGTTCCAGCCTTCCTGCTGGAAAAACTCACCTCCGCGCGCGAAGCCGGACGACTCGTCCTCGAGCTGGCCAAAAACGACCTCCGCCCGAGCAAGCTCATCACCCGCGAATCCATCGAGAACGCCATCGCCAGCGTCGTCGCATCCGGCGGCTCCACCAACGCCGTCCTGCACCTGCTGGCCATCGCCAATGAGCTAAAAATCCCCATCACCATCGACGACTTCGACCGCATCAGCAACAAGACTCCGCTGCTCTGCGACCTCAAGCCCGGCGGCAAATACGTCGCAGTCGACTACCACCAGGCTGGCGGCAGCCGACTGCTCGCAAAAAACCTCATCGACGCAGGTATCCTCAACGGCGACTGCTACAACGCCAGCGGCCGCACCCTCGCCGAAGAAGCCGCGCTCGCAACAGAAACCGCCGGTCAGGAAGTCATCTTCCCCGCAGCCAAAGCCATCAAGCCTACCGGAGGACTCGTCATCCTCAAGGGCAACATCGCCCCCGAAGGCTGCGTCCTCAAGGTAGCTGGACACAACCGCATCGATCATCGCGGTCCCGCCCGCGTCTTTGAGCGCGAAGAAGACGCCTTCGCCGCCGTCGAAGCCGGCAAAATCCAGCCCAACGACATCCTCGTCATCCGCTACGAAGGCCCACGCGGTGGCCCCGGCATGCGCGAAATGCTCGCCGTCACCGCCGCCGTCAAGGGCATCCCTGAACTCAGCAAAACCGTAGCCCTGCTCACCGATGGCCGCTTCTCCGGCGCCACGCACGGCCTCATGGCTGGCCATGTCGCCCCGGAAGCCGCCGTCGGCGGTCCTATCGCCGCCCTCCGCGACGGCGACATCATCCACTTCGACATCACCAACCGCACCCTCAGTGTCGAGCTTTCGGACGACGAAATTGCTGCCCGTCTCAAAAACTGGCAGCCACCCGCGCCTCGCTTCGAGCGCGGCGTCTTCCGCAAGTACGCTGACACCGTCTCCTCGTCATCTCGCGGGGCTGTTACTTGTTAAGCCCCATAACGAATCAAGGAGCCGTCACCTGTTAAGGAGGTAATCATGCGCGAGGCCAAAGAACCTGCGATTCAAAGCCGTCCCAAAGGCACGGCAAAACCGCAAACCGGCAACACCCCGGCACAAAGCACCACCCGTCTCACCGGCGCGGAGATCCTCTGGGCCACCCTCGTAGGCGAAGGCATTGACACCGTCTTCGGCTACCCCGGTGGCGCCATCCTCCCCGTTTACGACGCGCTGCGCAAGTTCCCCGTGCGCCACATCCTCGTGCGCCACGAGCAGGGCGCCGTGCACATGGCAGACGGCTACGCGCGCGCATCCGGCAAGGTCGGCGTCGCCATCGCCACATCCGGCCCCGGAGCCACCAACATGGTCACCGGCCTCGCCACCGCCATGCTCGACTCCATCCCGCTCGTCTGCATCACCGGCCAGGTCTCCAGCAAGGTCCTCGGCTCCGATGCTTTCCAGGAAGTCGACATCACCGGCGTCACCCTGCCCGTCACCAAGCACAGCTACCTCGTCACGCGTCCAGAGGACATAGCCCCCGCCGTCCGCGAGGCCTTCCTCATCGCGCGCTCCGGCCGTCCCGGCCCCGTCCTCATCGACCTCACCAAGGACGCGCAGGCCGCCATCGCCGACTTCGACTTCGAAGCCGCCGCCGCAGAAGCGCGCCGCCACCACCCCATGCGCAGTGTCGCGCCAGACGCCATCCAGCAGGCCGCCGAACTCATCCGCAACGCCAAGCGCCCCGTCATCCTCGCCGGGCACGGCGTTATGCAGTCCGGCGCAGAAGAGCAGGTCCGCACCCTCGCCGAGCGCCTGCAGATTCCCGTCGCATCCACCCTCCTCGGCCTCGGCGGATTTCCCGCCACCCATCCCCTCTCCCTCGGCATGATGGGCATGCACGGCGAATCATGGGTCAACGAAGCCATCCAGAACTCCGATCTCCTCATCGCCGCGGGCATGCGCTTCGACGATCGCGTCACCGGCGCGCTGCCCACCTACGCGCCCAAGGCAAAAAAGATCCACATTGAAATCGATCCCGCCGAGATCAACAAGAACGTCAAAGTCGACGTCGCCCTCATCGGCGACCTCGCCGAAGTCCTCGAACAACTGCTCCCGCTTCTCTCCGCGCGCACGGACTCGCCCTGGCTCCGCCAGATCAACGAAAGCAAAGGCGACGCCGCCGTCCGCGACATCACCAACCTGCCCGACAACGGCCACCTCTACGCCGCCCACGTCATCCACGACCTCTGGCGCGTCACCGACGGCAAGGCCATCATCGTCACCGACGTAGGCCAGCACCAGATGTGGGAAGCCCAGTATTACAAGCACGAAACCTCGCGCTCCCTCATCACCTCCGGCGGACTCGGCACCATGGGCTTCGCCCTCCCCGCCGCCATCGGCGCAAAAATCGCATGCCCCGACCGCGAAGTCTGGGTCATCGCCGGAGACGGCGGCTTCCAGATGACTGCCTGCGAGCTCTCCACCATCGCCCAGGAGAACCTCGACCTCAACATCGCAGTCATTAACAATGGCTACCTGGGCATGGTCCGCCAGTGGCAGGAGTTTTTCTACGAGAAAAACTACGCCGCCTCGCCCATCCTCAGCCCAGACTTCGCCATGCTCGCGCAGGCCCACGGCATCGCAGGAGCCACCATCCAGCAGCGCGCGCAGGTCGTCCCCGCCGTCAGCGAAGCGCGCAAGCTCAAAGGCCCCTACCTCATCAACTTCCAGGTAGAAAAAGAAGACTCCGTCTACCCCATGATTCCCTCCGGCGCGGCCCTCCACGAACTGATCCGCCGCCCCTCCGTCACCACCGCCCATCTCGGCCACAACCCCATCATTGAAACGGCAGAGGACCAATAACCGATGCTCCACACATTCGTCGCATTAGTCGAAGACAAACCCGGCGTGCTCACCCGCGTCGCCTCGCTCTTCCGCCGGCTCAACATCAACATCGTCTCCGTCACCGTCGGCGGCACCGAGCGCACCGGCGTCTCGCGCATGACCATCGTCGCCGATGCCTCGCCCACCGCAGGCCATCGCATCATGGCCAGCCTCTACAAGCTGGAAAATGTCCTCGAAGTCGACGACGTAGGCCAGCTCTCCTGCGTCACCCGCGAGCTCGCCCTCATCAAGGTCGCCGCCACCGTCCAGACCCGCTCCCACATCTTTGAACTGGTCGAGGTCTTCCGCGCGCGCATCGTCGACCTCGCTCCCGAATCCCTCATGATCGAGATGACCGGCGTCGAAAGCAAAATCGAAGGCCTCATCCAGGTCCTCACAGAATCCGGCGACGAAATTCTTGAAGTCTCCCGCACCGGCCGCATGGTCATGCGCCGCGGCCAGCACACCAGCCGCGTCCTCCAGGCCATGCGCGTTCCCGGCTACGAGTCCAGCGGCTCCTCTCAATCCGAGGACGCAGCCCTCGAACCGGATGCCGTCCACACCCAGCCCGCTGACTGAAACCGAATTTGTAACTATCACTGAATTAATTACGATCATTTGTAACTGAAAAAAGGAAAAATAAAATCATGGCCAAGACTTTCTATGATCGCGACGCCGATCTCTCCATCATCCAGCAGCGCAAGGTCGCCATCGTCGGCTACGGATCGCAGGGCCACGCCCACGCGCTCAGCCTCCGCGACTCCGGCGTCGATGTCCGCATCGGCCTGCCCGCAAACAGCCGCTCCATCGACAAAGCAAAGAAAGCCGGTCTCACCGTCGGCACCGTCGCCGAGGTTGCCCAGTGGGCAGACGTCATCATGATCCTCGCGCCCGACACCCGCCAGGCCGCCATCTATGAGGAATCCATCGCCCCGCACCTCACCGCCGGCAAAACCCTCATGTTCGCCCACGGCTTCAACATCCGCTACGACTGCATCAACCCGCCCAAGGACATAGACGTCTCCCTCGTCGCGCCCAAGGCTCCCGGCCATCGCGTCCGTGAGGTCTTCGTCGAAGGCGGCGGCACACCCGGCCTCGTCGCCATCCATCAGGACGCATCCGGCAACGCACTCGCACTCGCGCTCTCCTACGCGCGCGGCATCGGATGCACCCGCGCCGGAGTCCTCGAAACCACCTTCAAGGAAGAGACCGAAACTGACCTCTTCGGCGAACAGGCCGTCCTCTGCGGCGGAACCGCCGCCCTCGTCAAGGCTGGCTTTGAGACGCTGGTCAACGCCGGCTATCAGCCCGAGGTCGCCTACTTCGAGTGCCTCCACGAGCTCAAGCTCATCGTCGATCTCATGTATCGCGGCGGCCTCGAGTACATGCGCTACTCCATTTCAGACACCGCCGAGTGGGGCGACTACATCGCCGGCCCGCGCGTCATCACCGACGAGTCCCGCGCCGCCATGAAGCAACTCCTCACCGACATTCAGGACGGCGCCTTCGCCAAACGCTGGATCGAAGAAAACAAGACTGGCCGCCACCAGCTCGAAAAGTACCGCAGCGAAGAAGCCGCTCACCCCATCGAAGCCACCGGAGCCAGGCTCCGCGCCGCCATGCCATTCCTCGACCCCGTCCAAATGGTAGACGGCCACCCCCAACCCGCCGGAGCCTCAAAACCCAAAGCCTAACCCCACCAACAGTGGTGGCCCACTCAAGCCAAAGGCTTGAGTGGGGAAAAAAGTGAGCACCCCATGCAAGCCCCAGGCTTGCATGGGGCTTTCCTTTTCACCATCCAAGAAGAATTGTCATCTCGTCGAGCAAAATCAACCACATACCTACAAAAACAAATGGAGTCAAAAGCAAAAAACCGGCGTCACCCACAAAAAGGGTGCTCCATCCAGGCATGGTGTGGCCCACTCAAGCTCCGCTTGAGTGGGATCGGAGAAAGCTAACTCTCCAATAGTCGTCATTCAGAGCGAAGCGAAAGCCTGCCCTGCGCGCAGCCGAAGGGAATCCCGAATGCCTCGACAGAAATGCTCTCAAAAGTTTCTCCCAGAGTCCTAAATCAGGAATGGCGCGCAAAGCGCGCGACCGCCCGTGCCACCAGCACCTACTCGTGCCCATCCGGGTTCCCTCTCGCCATTTTTCTCCAACCCTTCGCCCTCCTTTGGGATAATGATCATGCTCTGGGGTTATGACAGCTCGCCATGCCCGGCCAACCAGCCGTGCACAGGCGCTCGCCCGGTTTGTGTCTCTCATGAAACCCTTACGCATTGTTCTTACCCCGACCCGCAATCGCAGGCTCAACGAGCTCATCGGCTTTCTCGTCCTCGTCACCGCCGTCCTCCTGACCCTCGCACTGGTCACATACCACCCCTCAGACCCATCTTTTGACACCGTCCGTGGTGCAGCCTCCAACGCCCCAGTCCACAACTGGACCGGTCGCGCCGGAGCCTACCTCAGCGACATTCTCCTCCAGCTCGAAGGCCTGGCATCCTTCCTGCTCGCGCTCATGCTCGCTGGCATCGGTCTCGCGTGGATACGCTCCCAGCCCATCGCTTCGCCACTCTCCAAGTTCACCGGCGCGATCCTGGCCCTGCTCTTCGTACCCGCCGCACTCGGCCTTTTCACCCATCCCTTTCACGCCCTCGGCGGCTTGCCCGCACAGGGCGTCATCGGCGTCCTCATGGCCGCCAGCCTCATCCACGTCCTCAACCGTCCCGGCGCATGGATCGTCACCCTCGCACTCGTAGCCGCTTCCGGCTACCTCTGCACCACCTTCAGCCTCAACACTGCACGCGACTGGGCCGCCGTCCGCTTCGCCTTCCTCCTCACCTGGCGGGATCGCCTCGCCAACTGGCGCGCCAACCGCGCCCTCAACCGCCAGCTAAAGCAGGAAGCCAAGCACGAAAAACAGCGCCAGCGAGCCCTCCGCAAGCAGCAGAGGGTCGAAGCCCGCAAGCGCCTCCACACCGGCCCAGAAATCGACGACGAACCGCTCACCTTAGAATCCCAGTCCGAGTCCGCTCCAGCCGACTTCGAGGAACTTCCCGTCCAAATCCGCCAGTCCCGCTTCGCCGAGTTCGAAGTATCCCGCCGCCCCGAGCCCATCCCCGCTCTCCAGACCATCGCCAAAGAACCGGCTTGGGAACCAGAGCCAGAGCGAACGCCGGAGCCCACACCAGCCCCGCGCATCCTCGAGATTCCCCGCGCCGCAGCCAAACCCATCCAGCTAGAACCCAGGCCGGACACCGCAGAAAACATCACCATCGGCGAGCGCGCAGACACCGACCTCCGCACCGTGACCGTCGCCCCAAAATCCGTCAGCGGATACCGGCTCCCGCCCAGCACCCTCCTGCACAAGAGCACAGACACTCAGGTCATTCGCGAGGAATCCCTTCGCGCCGAGGCCCAGGTCCTCGTCGAAAAGTGCGCCGAGTTCGACGTCCGCGGCCAGGTCTCCCGCATCAACCCAGGACCCGTCGTCACCACCTTCGAGTTTCGCCCCGAGCCCGGCGTCAAATACAGCCGCGTCACCGGCCTCGCCGAAGACCTCTGCCTCGCCATGCGCGCCGAGAGCATCCTCATCGAACGCATGGCCGGCAAAAGCACCGTCGGCATCCAGGTGCCCAACGAGGAGCGCGAAACCATCTGGCTCCGCGAAATCATCGAGTCAGAAAAGTTTTCCACCGGCAAAAGCCGCCTCACCCTGGCACTCGGCAAGGACATCAACGGCCAGCTCGTCACCACCGACCTCGCCACCATGCCCCACATCCTCATCGCAGGCTCCACCGGCAGCGGCAAATCCGTGGCCATCAACGCCATGATCATGTCCGTGCTCTACAAGGCCACGCCCGACCACGTCCGCCTCATCCTCGTGGACCCCAAGCGCGTCGAGCTCGGCATGTATGAGGGCATTCCGCACCTCTTCACGCCCATCATCACCGAGCCCAAAATGGCCGCCAACGCCCTCCGAAACGCCGTCCGCGAAATGGAGCGCCGCCTCAAGCTCCTCGCCTCCCGCAGCGTCCGCAACATCGACCAGTACAACCGCCTCTTCGACAATCCATCGCTCTTTGAGGACGACCCCGAGCAGAAGCCGCTTCCCTACATCATGATCATCATCGACGAGCTGGCCGACCTCATGATGCTAGACAAAGCCAACGTCGAAGAGGCCATCACCCGCCTCGCCCAGATGGCCCGCGCCGTCGGCATACACCTCGTCCTTGCCACCCAGCGGCCCTCCGTCGACGTCATCACCGGCCTCATCAAAGCCAACGTGCCCTCGCGTCTATCCTTCCGCCTCGCCACCAAAGTCGACTCCCGCACCATTCTCGATTCCAACGGTGCCGAATCCCTCCTCGGTCGCGGCGACTCGCTCTTCCTGCCGCCCGGAACCTCGCGCCTCCAACGCGTCCACGCCCCCTTCGTCACCGAGAAGGAAATCGAAGCTGTCACCGACTTCTGGAAGAAACAGGGTGGCGCCGAATACGCGGAAGGCTTCCTCGACGCACCCAAAGACGAGCGCGACCTCGACGCCGCCGGCTCCGACGACAACAACGACGAGCTCTTCCAGGACGCCATCCGCCTCGTCCTCGAATTCGGTAAAGCCTCCACATCACTGCTCCAGCGCCGCCTCCGCATCGGCTACGGTCGCGCCGCTCATCTCATCGATATGATGGAGCGCGACGGCATCGTCGGACCCGCCGACGGCCCGCGCCCCCGTGAAATTCTCAAGTCCCACGACTGGCTCAACGAAGTCGATCAGGCCCTCCGCTGAGCATGCAAAAAACTCCAAACCCTTCCAGGAAATCGACTCCCGGATCGGGAATCCATTTCCATCACAGGTTCGTAAATCAAAAACGTCTCGGCCAATCCAGTCAGAATGTGGCAAAATTCCACCAGTCGAGCCTTCGCTCACAAAAATTTACGAAGGATGGCATCATCTCCCCCGATGCAGCCTCACCCTCATCCCGGATTTCGGTTCTCCTGCTGCCTCGTGGCCGTCCGGGCTGCGCTGCAAAAACTTGATTCCTGCCATCCCCCAACCTCATTCGCACCCATTGGAAAAGGATTTCCGCACGCTCACCTGAGCTCTGGCGGCCATCTCTCATGACCATGCACGCAAAGCACGGAACCTCCGAAGTTGGCCGCTGGCCGAACATCTCCAGCGTACGTGTGCTCATCGCGGACGATCACCCGGTAGTCCGCGTCGGCGTCCGCAATATGCTTTCCAGCGAGCCTGTCATTGACGTTATCGCCGAAGCTGGCGATGGAGATGAAGCACTCGACCTCACAAAGCGCCTCGTTCCCGACGTTCTCCTGCTCGATATCTCCATGCCGCGCCTCTCTGGTTTTGAGGTATTGCGCCGCATTATGGAAGACTCGCCAACCGTTAAGATCATCCTCCTGACCGCCGGAATCACCACCCAGCAGATCATTGAAGCCCTGCAGGCAGGCGCCCGCGGCGTCATCCTCAAAGACACCATCACCGACCGCATGTCTGAAGCCGTCATGTCTGTTGCCGCCGGCGACTATTGGATCGGCGGTAAGCGCGTCGTCAATCTCGTCGCCGGTCTCCACGACCTCGAGCAAAAGGCTGCCAGGCCCGAGCGCAAAACCTACGGCCTCACCCCACGGGAGATGGAAGTGGTCGGCTGCATCGTGGAGGGGTGCAGCAACCGCGACATTGCACAGCAATTCCACCTCAGCGAAGAAACCGTAAAGCGCCATCTGTCAAATATCTTTGACAAAACCGGCGTATCCACCCGCCTCGAACTTGCCATGTTCGCCATCGCTCATGAGCTGGTCAGTCCCGCCCCGCCGGCCTGATTCGTTCCCTGCCGCCCTGAATCTCTACTGCATCCCTGTCCGGCTCAAATTTAAGCCGTCTCGCCAGGTTGCCTTCGCACCCTTTCAGGCGTCTCATGGAAAAATAAGATTGTACCTACTGCGTAGCCTCCAGCGGCCACGCGCCAAGCCCTCAACGGGCGAAGGAGTCACTATCACGATGCGAACTATCTCAGCCGCCCTGGTCATCACCGCGCTGCTCGCAATTGCCTCCGCGCCGTCCGCGCTCGCACTGCCTTCCGTTAGCTCATCGCCGCTCCAGAACTCGCAGGAGAGCACTGGCTCTACAAGCCGCGTTCCCCTCTACAAAGCAGCCCTGGTACACTGGCAAATCCCGGCCATGAGCTATGTCGATGGCCAGAAAGCAAAGATCGCGCTCGCCAGCACCGGCAAGCTGCCCGGCGTCTCCGGCCAGGTGCAGATTCGCCCCCGCAACGGACAAATCTCCCTCCGTATCAAAATGAATGGCTTCATTCCCGCATACAGCTTCGGCCCTGAATATCTCACATACGTTCTCTGGGCCGTCACGCCAGCAGGTCGCACCGTCAACCTTGGCGAAATCCTCCCCGACAGCAAGGGTCGCTGCAATCTCGACGCCACCACCAACCTCCAGTCCTTCGGCCTGATGGTCTCCGCCGAGCCATACTTCGCCGTCAGCCGCCCCAGCAATGTTGTCGTTCTCGAGGGCGAAGTCATCCCCGGCCAGACCCGCAACGTCATCGATGCCGGCAAGGCTTACTTCACGCTGCTCCCCAGCGGAGCCTACGCCGCGGCGGAAGGCATGCACCCTGTTTCCTACCCCATCGGCAGCAGCAACAGCCAGCCCCTGACCGTCTATGAAGCAATGAATGCCATCCAGATCGCCAAGGCGTCGAATGCGGCCAAATACGCACCCGAAGCCCTCGCCCGCGCGGAAGCAGACCTCAAGCACGCAAAGAATCTCAATGGTGACAGCAGTCAGCACGCCGGCCAGATGTCCTACGCTCGAGCCGCCGTCCAGACCGCCTCCGATGCTATCCTCCAGGCCGAGCGGAAAGCTCGCGCCGCCGAAGAAGCCCGCCAGAGAGCCGCCGAACTCGCCGCGCAGCAAAAAGCCCAGCAAGCGCTCCAGGCCGCGCAGCAGGCCGCCGCAGAGCAAAAAGTGGCAGAGGAGCAGGCACAGCAGGCCATGCAGGCACAGCAGCAGTCGCAGGCCGCACAGGCTGAGGCCGAGGCGGAAGCAGCCAAGGCGCAGCAGCAGGCCGCCGTCGCACAGGCAGAGACCAATCAAATGCGCGACCGGCTCCGCCAGCAGCTCAATCAAGTTCTCTCCACGCAGGAAACAGCCCGTGGACTCATCGTTCGTCTCTCCGCCGTCAGCTTCAACAGCGGCAGCTATCAGCTTAAGGTCGACGCAGAAATCAAGCTGGCCAAAATCTCCGGCATCCTCGCCACCTACCCCGGCCTTAAAGTCCAGGTCGAGGGGTATACCGATAACACCGGCAGCGCCAGCCTCAACCAGAAACTCTCCCAGCAGCGCGCTGACTCCGTCATGAAGTTCCTCATCTCACAGGGCGTTTCGCCCGCTAATATCACCGCCAAGGGATACGGCGAAGCCGATCCCGTCGCCAGCAACAGCACCGCCGCAGGGCGCGCAAAAAATCGCCGGGTGCAGTTGGTCGTAAGCGGATCAGCCATAGGAACCAGCATCCAGCAGGGCCCGCAGCAGCAACAGCAAAACATCAACCCAACTGGCGTCTCCAATCCCACCGGAGTCTCCAATCCGGGCCCCGCATAAGGGCCCTGGATATCCGCCGGAATCTGCGCACTCGAGTATCCACTCCAGAAGCGGCAGGCTCCATGCTGCGCACAAGGCTCGGCGGATAGCACCCGCTCCCGAATGCTCTATACTTTTCGGTTGCCTTGCTGTTGTCTGCATCCCGTCCGTTTCACCCATTCACCACCGGGATGACCCTTCGCAAAGGAGTATCCATGCGCATTGCATTTCTGGGACTCGGCAAGATGGGCCTCGCTATCGTGCCCCATCTTGCCCAGGGCCACACGGTTACCGTCTGGAACCGTACCCCCAAAGCCGCGAAATCTCTCGCCGAAACCGGCGTCAAGGTAGCAGCAACCCCCACGGAAGCCGTTGAGGACGCCGAAGTCGTATTCAGCATCCTGCTCAATGACGAGGCCGTCGAAGAGATCTTCCTCGGCTCCACCGGCAAGCCCGGCGTCATCTCCGCCATGCAGCCGGGAACACCGCACGTCTGCCTCAGCACCATCAGCGTCGCATCTTCCAGACGCATCGCAAATGCCCACAGCGATGCAGGCAAGCCATTCGTAGGAGCGCCCGTCTTCGGTCGCCCGCACGTCGCCGCACAGGCCCGCCTCTGGAGCGCCATCGCCGGCGACGAAGCCTCGCTCAGTAAAGTCCAGCCACTCATCGAGCGCTACAGCCGAGGCATCACCGTCGTCAGCAGCCAACCCTGGGCAGCACATGCCATGAAGATTGGCGGCAACTTCATGATCACCGCCATGATCGCTTCCCTCACCGAGGGCTTCCTCTTTGCCGAGTCCCTGGGAATTGACCCCGCCGTCTACCTTCAGGTCGTCAACCAGGGCTTGTTTCAATCGCCCTTTTATGAGCTCTACGGCAAGCTCATGCTCGATCAGCCCGCAACGCCCGGCGGCACCGTTTCCCTCGGCGAAAAAGACGCGCGCCTCTTTCTCGAAGCCGCACACGAATCCCACGCCCCCACACCGCTCGCGGAACTCTTTCATCAGCACCTGTTACGCGCCATGGAAGAAGGTATGCAAAACGAAGACTGGGCCGGTGGCTACTACCACCTCGCCCGTCAGTTCGCTCAGCATTCGCGTTAAAACACCAGCGCAAAATCTCCCCTCAGGACATCACTATGACCAGACTCAAAGATTCCGTCGTATTCATCACAGGCGCCAGCGCCGGCATTGGCGAAGCCTGCGCCCGGGCCTTTGCCGCAGAAGGCGCACGCCTGCTCCTCGCCGCCCGCCGTCTTGATCGCCTCCAGGCACTTGAGCCCGATCTCCGCAAAGCAGGCGCCGCGGATGTTCATTCCCTTGCCCTCGACGTCCGCAACTCTAGCGCCGTCGAATCCGCCATCTCATCGCTTCCAGGAAACTGGTCCTCTATCAACATCCTCGTCAACAACGCCGGCCTCAGCCGTGGCCTCGACAAGCTCCACAACGGCAAGCTGCAGGACTGGGAAGAAATGATCGACACCAATATCAAGGGCGTCCTCTATGTCACCCGTGCCGTCGTGCCCGGTATGGTCGCTCGTGGCCGCGGACACGTCGTCAACCTTGGCTCCACCGCTGGCGAAATCACTTACCCGGGCGGCGGCGTCTACTGCGCCACCAAGGCCGGCCTCAAGGCCCTCAACGACGGCCTCCGTATGGACCTGCTCGGCACACCCGTCCGCGTCACCAGCGTCGATCCCGGCATGGTCGAAACTGAATTCAGCGAAGTCCGCTTCCACGGCGACAGGGACCGCGCCGCCAAGGTCTACCAGGGACTCACCCCATTAACCGCAAACGACGTTGCAGATGCCATCCTCTGGGCCGTATCGCGTCCCGCGCACGTCAACATCGCCCACATTCTCCTCACCTCGGTCGATCAGGCCAACTCGCTGCTCTTCAACAGAAAGTGATCCTCTATCAACCCAGTTCGCAGAGGCTTGCCTCAACCTGCTCCAATGCAGCCTCCAGCGCGGCTCTTCGCTGCGGGTTCGATGTCCGCTGGTTCAGCAGATACTCCCGCTGCATCTCCAGATCGCGGCGCTTCCTCACCAACGCCACATCTTTCTCTCCCTCAGACGGCTCCGCGTCATGCCGCTCGGCCATCTGCTCTTCCACCTGCTTGCTTTCCCATCCTCGTGCCATGCCCTCATGCTACTCCGCGCCACAAGTGGCATCTAACCCAAAGTCTTAAGGAGAACTCCAGATGAAAGCATGGACACTGCCTGCCTTCGGCATCGACTCCCTCACGCTAAAAGACTTTTCCACTCCCTCCCTCAAGCCTGGTCAGGTGCTCATGCAGGTTGAGGCGGTTTCCCTCAACTACCGCGACCTTCTCGTCATCCTGGGCCATTACAACCCTAAAATGCACCTGCCGCGCATCCCCGCTTCAGACGGCGCGGGCGTCGTCAAAGCCATCGGAGAAGGCGTCACGCGCGTCAAGCCCGGCGACCGCGTCTGCGGCAGCTTCATGCAGAACTGGATTGACGGCCGCCCCACCCAGGAGAAAATCCGCGGCGCGCTCGGCGGTGACATCGACGGCATGCTGGCAGAAGAAGTTGTCCTCCATGAGCAGGGCCTCGTCAAAATTCCCGATTATCTCTCCATCGAAGAAGCCGCAACCCTTCCCTGCGCGGCACTCACCGCATGGAACGCGCTCATCAACGCCGCGCACCTCACCGCCGGCGAAACGGTGCTCATCCAGGGCACCGGCGGAGTCTCCATCTTCGCCCTGCAGTTCGCCAAAGCCATGGGAGCCCGCGTCCTCGGTACCTCCGGCAGTTATCAAAAGCTCGAACACGCCCGCAAACTCGGCCTTGATGCAGGCCATAACTACCGCACGCAGCCCGAATGGGCCAAGTGGGTCATCGAGCAAACCGATGGTCAGGGTGCAGACGTCATCGTCGAAGTCGGCGGCTCAGGCACTTTTCCGCAATCCCTCGCCGCCATCCGCATTGGCGGTACCGTTGCGCAAATCGGTGTCCTCACCCAATCCAGCGACCCGCTTCACATCCCGCTCATCCTGCACAAGCAAGTGCATGTTCAGGGCATCTACGTCGGCTCACGCACTCAGTTCGAAGATATGAATCGCGCACTCGATCAGAACCGGATCCAACCCGTCATCGACAACATCTACGCATTCCAGGATCTGCCCGCGGCGCTCCGCCACATGCAGTCGGCCACCCACTTCGGCAAGATTGTCGTTCGCGTAAGTCAGTCCTGATGCATTTCCATCTCACCCAACGGGGGCAAATCGATGCTCCCGTGCTCCCCCAATCGCACCCCGTATACTATGGGATAATTTCGAGTTCGCGAAAATAACAAAGGAATCCCCTCATTTGATTGTCTCCATCGCATCGTTGACCAAGGTCTATGAGGACAAGCAGCAACGGGTCATGGCCGTTGATGGTGTCGATCTCGAAGTCGGCGAAGGCGAGCTATTTGGCCTCCTCGGCCCTAACGGCGCCGGAAAAACCACCACTATCGGCATCTGCACCACCCGCATCCTGCCTACCAGCGGCAGCGTTACCATCGCGGGCGTCGACGTAGTTCGCCATCCAGCCCAGGCGCGCACCAGTATCGGAGTGGTGCCGCAGTACAACACCCTAGACCGCTCCCTCACCATCTACGAAAACCTCTACTATCACTGCCTGTACTTTGGATTCTCCGCCCGCCACGCCCGCGAGCGGTCAGAGAACCTGCTGAAGCAGTTTCTCCTCTTCGAGCGCCGTAAGGCCTACCCCATGCAGCTTTCCGGCGGCCTGCAGCAGCGCATCCAAATCGCCCGCGCCATTGCCCACCGGCCCGCAGTTCTGTTTCTCGACGAGCCCAGCGCCGGCCTCGACCCCCAAAGCCGAATCGCCATGTGGGATGCCGTTCGCAGCCTGCGCAAAGAAGGTATCACCGTCGTCCTCACCACCCACTACATGGAAGAAGCCGACGAACTCTGTGAGCGCGTCGCCATCATCGACCACGGCAGGCTGCTCGCGCTCGATAAACCCGATCTCCTCAAGCGAAACCTCGGCGCTGACCGCATTCTGGAACTCAAACTGTTACAATATGAGGCCGCCGCAGAATCCCTAACCGAGCCGCTCCGGCATTTACCCGGTGTCAACACAGTCGAGTCCACTCAGGACGGCCTTCGGCTTTTCATTCAGGGCGCGACGAACCAATCGGGATCCGCAGCCGGCGAGCAGCTCCCGCAGATCGTGCAGATGGTCCAGCCCTACGGCGTTCGCGACATAGCCATTCACGAGCCGTCCCTCGAAACCGTCTTCATCCACCTCACCGGGAGAGACCTGCGTGAATAATTCCCGTCGCGTCTCCTATGTCTCCGCCTTCCTCGGCCTCTTTCGCCGTGATCTCCGCGTGCTCAGCCGCGAGCTCGGCGCCTTCACCATTCGCGTCGTCATGCAACCGCTGCTCTTCTTCTTCGTCTTCACCTACCTCATGCCTAAAATCGGCCAGTCCGGCGCACTCGGCGGAGCCAACTTTGCCACCGTCCTCCTACCCGGACTCATGGCCGTCGCCATTATGTTCAGCGGCATCGCCGGTGTTGCGCTCCCGCTCTCCCAGGAATTCGGCGTTACCCGCGAAATCGACGACCGCGTCATGTGCCCACTGCCCGTCAGCGTGGTGGCCATCGAGAAAGTATGCTTCAGCGCCATCCAGAGCATCCTCGCCGCACTCCTCATCATCCCGCTCGCTTACTTCATTCCGGCTACGCCAGTGCAGGTCCACGTCGCCAACTGGTTCATGCTCGTCCTCATCCTGCTGCTCGCCAGTCTCGTCTCCGGGGCGATGGGTCTCACCATCGGATCCAACGTCAAGCCCCAGCAGATCGGCCTCATTTTCTCCATCGTGGTCGTTCCCATTACCTTCCTCGGGTGCGTCTATTATCCGTGGGCGCTTCTGGCAAAAATCCGCTGGCTGCAGATTGCCGTACTCGCCAATCCCATCGTTTATATGAGCGAAGGCCTCCGCTCCGTACTCACGCCCGGCGTCCCACACATGAATTACTTTGCCATCATCGCCGCGCTGCTCATTTCTCTCATCGCACTGATGTACTGGGGCATTCACGGTTTTCTGCGGCGGGTCATCGGCTAAGAAACCCGACATGTCGCAAACCTCTGAGGACCAACCTCGCATGAATCTCCGTTTCTCATCACGCTTTTTTGCATACACCGCATGCCTGCTTGCGCTTGCCGGTTGCGGAGGCGTGACCTACAAACCCCACAACTCTTCCGCAACCTTCGTTGTCAGCGCCTCGGCCTCCGACGTCAACACCAATGGTCAGGTCTCGCTTTACTCACTCTTCCCCAACGGCAACGCCGCTCCGGTGCAATGGTCCATCGATAGCGCCAACAATGCCGAATCCCTGGGCCAGGGCCGCGTCGATGCCACCGGCGTCTACACCCCACCCAATGCGCTATCGCAGAACGTCGTCGCCGTAAGCATCCGCGCCCAACTCCTCAATCAACCGAACGATGAAACCACGCTCACCCTCCAGGTACACCCCGGCTTTGTGCAACCCCTCTTGCCTGAAGTCGCGACCCTCGCCCTCGGCAAATCCATCCGAACACACGCACAAATCTCTGAGGTAGACGCAGGCAGCGTCACCTGGTCACTCTCTTCGAACTCTGCCGGAACAGGTTCCAGTAGCGGCCTCGGAACCCTCACTCAGGAATCCTGTCATCACTTCCACCAGCAGTACACCAACTGCTCCGTAACCTACACCGCACCGCAACAACTCCCCGCCGGAAGCACCGTTTACCTCATCGCCGCCGCCAATGGCACCCAGACCATCGCCTCCAGCAAAATCCTTCTCGATGACAAAGGCATCACCAGCACTCCCGCGCCCAATCAGGCCACGCAAAGCGAGAATGCCCTCCTCGGCAGTTCCGGCGGCAACAACAACGACTACGACACCTACACCACCCCCTCCGGCCAGTCCTACATTGCCGACTGCTGTGGCGGAACACTCGGCGCGCTCGTCCAGGATGCCGCCGGCAACCAGTACATCCTCAGTAACAACCACGTCCTCGCCGAATCCGATCAGGCTCGCGCCGGAGATACCATCATCCAGCCAGGACTCATGGACGGAGCCTGCCGCCCGCTGTCCGATCCCGCATCCACTGTCCATCCTGTGGGCACGCTCAAAGCGTGGGTGCCCATCGCCTCTCGCCAGACCAACGTCGACGCGGCACTCGCCTCCGTGAATCCCGGCGCGATCAATCCCTCCGGAGCCATCCTGGAACTCGGCCCGCTCCGGAACGGAACACTTACCGCCGCTCCGCCCGTTGCCGGAACCGGCGATGCTCTCACGATCGGCAACCTATCTTTCCCCGTCGTCAAAAGCGGCCGCACCACCGGACTCACTTGCTCCCGCATCGGCGCCATCGACCTCACCGTCAAAGTCAACTACTACAAGGACTGCGCGGAAACCCAGCCTTACAGCACCAAGATCTTCCACCATCAGATCGCCATCGAAGGCGCTCACTTCACTGACAGTGGAGACTCCGGAGCACTCGTCCTCGACGCTCGCAACGCCAAAGCCATCGGTCTCTACTTCGCCGGCGGAACCAACGGCGATGGCCAGGCGCTCAGCCTCGTCAACCCTATTCGCGATGTCCTCAGCGAACTTGGCGCCGCCATTGGCAGCCCCCTGCAAATCGTAGGCACAAAAACGCCACACCGCGTAGCCTGCATGGACTACGATCCGCCCGGCAGCCAACCGGCTCGCACCATTCCGGAAATCTGGCGAAAACGCGTCGCCGCCGCGCTGCAATCCGCAGACTATCGCGAATTCCTCCGCAACACCCCGCCCGGCGCAATCCTCGGCAGCGCGCCAGGAGACAGTCTCGACAACCCCGGCCACGCCGCGCTTATCCTTTACGTGGACGCTTCCAACGCAAACCTGCCCGTCCCGGTCACCATCGACGGGCTCCGCACCCAGGTCATCCCCACCACGGCGGCAGCAGTCACTGCAGGAACAGCCCCATCCCGCCCGGCAACTCCCCTCGGCATCGATCTACCCGCCGCATCCATCCGTCGCGCCCGGCAAGTAGCCGCGCTTCACACCGCAGAAATCATGCAAGACCCCGCCATCCTCGGCGTAGGCGTCACCAACAGCCTCGACCGCCCCACCGAGCCGGCCATCCTCATCCTCATCGAACTCGGCCAGGTTCCCCGCAACATGCCCGCCACACTGGATGGCATCCGCGTCCGCTACATGAATCTGCAGCGCTTCCATGTCACCCGTTCCCGCAGAGAACTTCGTCCACATCCGTCCAGCTGCGCTCTTCGCAAGGAAATAGGCTGGAAACTTCGCCAATCCGGCCTTCGTTTCTAACAGGCGTCAGATCACAACTTCCGATGCAGTCTCTGCGGGCACACCATTTGCGGGAAAGAAAACCCGGAACACAGTCCCCGTTCCACCACCTTGCCCCGTGACCCGGCTGCGCACTGCGATTCTCGCCTGGTGTTTGCGCAGAATCTGAGCGCTCACCCACAAGCCCAGTCCAGTTCCTGTCGCTTCCTTGGTTGTATAAAACGGCTCGAAAATATGCGGCAGAGTCTCTGAGGGAACCCCGCAGCCAGTGTCGGCAATGGTTACCAGCACTCCTTCCTGCTCAGGCGCCTTCACCTCATGAGCCTTCCGAATCCGAATCATGAGCTGCCCGCCATTTGGCATCATCGAATCCACAGCGTTGGAAATGAGATTCGTGAACAGTTGCCGTATCTCGCCGGAAAAACAGAACAGGCTTGCGTCGGTGTCATACTCCCGCATCACCTTGATCTGCATAGCAATCAACCGGCCCTGGTGCAAAGCCAGCACGGAATCCATCAACTCGCCCAGCTTCGCCGCGCTTGGCAGCGTCGACTGCCGATAAAAGCGCAGCGTCTGCTGCGTGATCTCGGAGACCCGCCCCAGTTCATGCTGCGCCATCTCAACATATTGCGCGGACTCCGCATCCAGATCCGCCTGCTGGATCAGGTACAGCAGATTCGTCACCGCTTCCAGAGGATTATTGATCTCATGCGCAATGGACGCAGCCAGACGGCCCGTCGCCGCCAGCTTCTCCGTCTTGCGCAGCGCTTCCTCTGACTGCTTGCGCCCAGTCGCATCCACCAGCACCGCGCCTACCCAACGAATCGGCTCATCCTCAGTCCCAATCGGATACAGGTTCACAATCCACGTCTTGCGATGCGAAGCAGTTGTTCCGGAATTCCCCGGCTCGCTCGCATCCATCTCAAGTTCCAGATCCCGGACCGGCTCGCCGCCCTCCAGCACTCGCTCCAACCCAAGATCCAGCCGCTTACCCGGCAGTCCGGGAAATACCTCCGTCACGAGCTTTCCGGTATACCGGCTCACCGCCAGCCCGTTCATCTTCGCGAGGAATGTATTCACCCGCACTACCCGATGCCGGCGGTCAAAAAACGCGAATCCAATCGGCGCATTCGCCAGGATCGAATCCAGCAGAGCCAGCGTCTCCCGCGATTGCGCACGCTGCTCCTGGATGGTCAGAATCAGGCGGTTGAAAGCTTGCGTCAGCTCGCCCACCTCGTTATCCGCCTGCATCGCCAGTGGCAGTGCGGTCTTGTCCTCCGGATTCCGGATCAGCTGCCTCGTCGACTTCAGCAACAGAGCCAGCGGTCGCGCAATATTGTTCGCCAACAGACCGGCCAGCCAGGTACACCCCGCGAGCGCGATAATCGCTGCAAACAGGGTAATCCGCAGCGTTTGGTGCAGCTCCTGCAAATCCGGCTTCACTGACGGCAGCACGATCACGTAGCCGTAAATCACCCCGTGCATGCGCATCGCCGCAATCGCCGCGTTTGCCTGTCCATGCTTATTGATGCTAAGTAATGACTGCTGTGAAGTAGCCGCCTGTGCAAGGCTCAAAGCAGGAAATGTAACGTTCTCCTCCGCGCTCATCGCCAGCAATTTTCCATTCGGGTCGAGGATCTCAATACCCTTGACGCCTGGATCATGCCGAGCCCCAGCCAGCACTCCGGCCAACGCCGCGCTGTCGCCGTCATGCAGCGCCGCCGCTCCTTCCGCCGCAGAAAGACTCGCTTCGTACAAGGCCCGGCGGCCCGTCCGAACCAGTAACTCTGAGCGCTCGGCACGTAGCAGCAGCATCACAAATACGCCCAGCACAATCAGTTCCAGCATCACCAGCCCGGCGACAAGCTGGCCGCGCACAGAGCGCGGCCAGAGCCACCGAAACCGCGATGTGAAGCGCTTCTCGCTGCTCATCTCACTCCTTGGCGCCCGTCGCTACCGGCGCTCCAAGTTTCTGGCTGATCCCATCCGCAATCTGCTGACCATGGAAACGTCCGTTTTCAATAAAAATCTCATTCGTTCGCGCACCGGCTACGATCACGCCCGCCAGGTAGATACCCGGCACGTTGCTCTCCAGTGTCTTGGCGTCATACACAGGCGTGTGATCCTTACCCTCCATGCGAACTCCCAGCGACTCGATGAACGAAAAATCCGGTCGATACCCTGTCATTGCAAACACAAAATCATTGGCGATCGTCTTCATACCGGAGGGTGTCTCCAGCGTTACGCTATCCAGCCCTACCTCCGTAACTCGTGTCGAAAAATGCGCCGCGACCTCCCCATTTTTGATGCGGTTTTCAATATCAGGCTTAATCCAATACTTCACATGCCGGTGTATCTCCGCTTCTCGATGCACAAGAGTAACGCGCGCGCCATGCCGCCAAAGCTCCAGTGCCGCAATGGCCGCTGAATTCTTTCCTCCCACCACCAGCACGTCCTGGTCGTAATACGGGTGAGGATCAGTGTAATAATGCATCACCTTCGGCAGCTCTTCACCCGGCACATGCAGCAAATTTGGAATATCGTAATATCCCGTCGCCAAAATCAGCTTCTGTGCCCTATACGTCTTCTCGCGCCCGAACCGGTCTGCCGTCCGCACCCGAAAATCACCATCCTTGCCTTCTGCTCCGGCAATCGTCTCATACTGGCGAACATCCAACCGGTAGCGCATCGCCACCTTGCGGTAATACTCCAGCGCTTCGTTCCGGTTCGGCTTCGCATGCGGACTCGGAAACGGAATATTCCCGATCTCCAACAACTCAGACGTCGTAAAAAATGTCATGTGCGACGGGTAATGGAATAACGAGTTGCACAAGCATCCCTTGTCCACCACCGTGACCCGGTAACCGGCCTCCTGCACGTCAATTGCACACGCCAGCCCCGTCGGCCCCGCGCCAATCACAAGAACATCTGCTACGAGTGATCTTCCACCTTGCATACCAGTAGCTTAGACGATTCACGCAAGCCCTTCTCCTCATAAATCTCAACTCAGCAAGCCGCCAGCTCCAGCCAACGCTCATTCTCTTGCAAAAATACAAAGGCCGCGCCTCTTCAGCGCGGCCTGGATTCGCAATTCTCAGTCGAATCGCCTGGCTTTGACTACTTCCTGCCACCCAGCAACCGGTAATCCCGGCGATGGTGGAAACGATACACAAGGTCAATCTGCCAGCCCTTGTTGTATTGCTGCTCTCCGCCAAAAGTGGTCAGCACAAAATCTGGCGAAAGTCGGACTGCCAGCCCCGGACTCACGTTGTAATCCACAGATACTCCCGCATCCATGGTAGGTGCCCATTCGTCCTGGTACAGGCCCACCGTCTGCGGAGGAAGCCCATTCAGGTTATCGCTGAACTTGCCCTCGGCTACGCCACCTAGCACCTGCGCCGTCCAGCCCCAGTGCTGCCCGCGGAAAAACCGGTACGTCGGGCCACCAAGGTACATGTACTGCGCGATATTCGGCTCGTATGCCTGGTTGATCGCGTGCGTATTCGTGAACGCCTTTCCGTAATACCCGCGAACCTCGCCCTGCACACCCCAGTTGCTGCTTCCCAGGTAGTCCGTAAAGCCCAGGTTCCACTCCGCTTCCTGGTTATGCTGCAACGTCGAACCGGGACGGAAACGCAAATACCCACCGCCACCAAAAATCTCGTACTTGTAGTTGTAAGTCTGCGCGATAATCTGCCGAATCCGGGCCCGACGCCGAGCCTCAAGACGCTTTTGCGCCTCCAGCAGAACCTGCGCCCGCTCTTGCGTGGATTGCTTCGAGAACTGCTCATACTGCTGCTGAGAATTGGACTCCGGCAACTGCTGCTGCGCGTAGCTCACCGCAGGAAATACAAAAGCCAATGCCAGAATCGGACACGCTGCGTATCCGAAAAACTTGCGAAACCACATGAATCTGTTAGCCCTCCACGACTCACTGCCACCGAGGGACAGAAAAGCCAGAATTTGCCTGTTTCTCCATTAAATCAGATTTCCTCTCCCCATAAGCCTGACCTGCGCCGCCCTGCCCGGCTTTTCGGTTTTCCGCCACTGAAAAATGCCGGATCACCCCTGTTTACCTCTGTTGTATGACGTCTGGCGCCCTCAAAAAGAAAAGCGCCGGGCTGTCCGGCGCTTCTCCTGGTTTGTGCTTCGATTCAGAAGCCGTAACGCAGGGCAAACTGCATTACCCTGGGTGACGTCAGCAGTGCACTTGCCACCCCGAGATTCCCCGCCGTCAACTGGCTGCCAATGGAGGCGGGGTCAAAACGCACCGTGTTGGTCGCGTTGTAGACCTCCCATGAAAAAAAGAAGATTCCCGTAGGGCAGCTTCCAGGTCTTGTCCAGCCCGCTGTCGATGTCGAAGTAGCCATCACCACGGAAACGGTTGCGCTCACCTGCCTCACCAGGATAAGGAAGCCGAATCGGCGAGCCCGTATTCACGCCTGAATTGATCGCAGAAGGATCGGCAAAGAACTGCGGTGAGCCATTGTTGTCAAAGTGGCGCTTCATCTGGACCTTGCCGGTCACAACGCCATAGGCTTCTTGCTGCCAGTTGGTTGTCCAGCCGGGTTCAAACAATGTGAACGGCAGACCGCTGCTCACGCGCGCAATGCCAGAAAGCTGCCAGCCGCCAATAAATACGTCTGCCAGCCGGTGCCCCGTCGCAAAGTACTGACGACCCGCGCCAAACGGCAACTGATACACAAACTGTCCAGTCAGCAGATGACGCGTGTCAAAATCCGAAGAAGCACGGTTCAATTGCGGTTCCCACGTATCTTCAATGGAACTGAAAGAGCCGTTCGGGTTGCTGAACTCCGTGTTCCGCTCCGCGTCCGATCCTTCGTCTATGGAGTGCGACAAGGTATAGCTGACGGCAAACTCCAACCCATGGCCAACAGGATGCTTCAGCGTAATCTGCCCAGCATTGTAGTAGCTCATGCCCATTGCCGAAAGCGCATACAGCGACGAGAACTGCCCTTGCCAGAAATGCGGTACCCAATTACTGGGAACTGGGTAAGGTTGCCCTCCCGGAGGGCCATAGTTTGGACCATAATTGAAGAAATCCAGGTCAGCCAAAGCTGTCGTGGCACCCAGATTAGCTCGGAACGGGGCCCACTCCAGGTCATATATCGCCTGCGTTGCGCTCTCTCCCGGGTACTCCAGATTCTGCATCCATGGGAAAACATCTTCAAAATACTTGATGGGGCTGACCGAAGGAGTTCCCGGAACATTGTTTGCGTTTGACACTCCACCATTCTCATCCACGTCCTTGGAGAGCTGCGCACCGGCGGCATAGTAGTCGCCACCACCGTTGGTATCCACAAAGTCCACCGGATTTGCCAGATCCAGCGCCTGGAGCAGGTGCCGACCCAGCGTTCCTACATACGAAACTTCCAGCGAGAAGTTGTGACCCAGTTGCCGCTCAAAGGAAGCGTCAAACGATTCCGTGTAAGGGGTCTTCATCTGACTGTCCAGACCCCACGTAATTGCAAAATTATAGGGGTTGGGCTCAAACGGGAATGATGCCGTCGCCGGAGGCGTCCCGTTGTTGAACGGCAGCGTCGTCCGGCTTACGAAGCGTGGAGCGGTTTCCGTCGTGTATTGGCCGGCTGGATTCGAGACCGCGCTGCTCACACCATAGGATCCGTTCTGGTCGAACGTGTTTACAAGAGCTTCACCAAAGTGATCGTAATAAATACCGAATCCCGCGCGAATGGACATCTTGCTGCCCAGCGCGTATGCAATCGAAACACGCGGTGCAATATCGTTCTTCCGCATTGGATAGTACCCAGGCTTACCGTAATAAGGCCCCGTGGGAGCGAACACAAGGTCTGGCTCGTATATCTGCCCCTTGAGCGCTTCCGACTCGCGCGTCTCAAACCACGCGTGCGTATCAATCGTGGGCGCAACTTCCTGCCCACTGGTTTCCCACGGTGTCCCCAGCAGCGTGTGCCGTATGCCAAAGATAATCGTAAGGGCTGCCGTTGGCCGCCACGTGTCCTGCAGGTAATATTCCATTTCCTGTGAACGATAATGCCGTGTGATGAATGCGCCATCCGGAAGCAGACTACCGCTCGTTGGGCTCGTAATCTGGTAGTTGTATATGTTATTCACTTCGGGGACCACACCCACCAGGTTCGCAAACGCAATCTGGTAAGAGTTCCCGAAGCCCTGATCGTACGTCGGCTCACCAATGGTTGCAGGATCGGGTGGGCTGCCACCCAGCCAGTAAGGATTACTCGTAGCGTTTTGGAACGAGTTCACGTCGGACGAACGGTTCTGCGTAATGAACCGATAGTTCAGGCCAAACTGGAAATCGTTCTTCCCATGATTCCAATTGAGATTGTCCACTACGTTATGCACCGGAACCGACAGAATCGTAGTGCGCGTTTCTGCCGTCGCGGTATCCAGAAAACGAAAATCTACATAGTCCCCGACGCCCACGCCGCGTGTACTGTTCCCCTGGCGAATGTAGCCGTATCGAAGATCATTCACGAGATTGGGCGAAATCACCCACGTGTCGCCGGCAATAATGCCCTTCGTATTATCCTCGAACACGCTCGACGGACCCTGTCCTGGGAACTGCTCCGGATTCTGCGCCGTATCCTTCTGCAACTGGGCGCGAATGAATAGGTGCTGCGAATCATTCGGAGTCCAGTCGATCTTTACAAGTGACGTATTCTCCGTACGCGGATTGGGTGAAGCAAATGAGTAAGACGCTTCATTCAAGCCGTCACCCGTCAAAAGACCATTCGGCAAAGGAACCGAATTAAAGTACTTGAGCGCTTCGGGATCAGGACCGGGACCATATGGATACGAGGAAGTGTTGCATACTTGGCAACCAGCATCCAGCTCCGCCACTTGACTCGGGTCCAGCGTTACGTTCTGAATACCGTTGGCTGTGTCACCTTCATAAGTAAGATAACCTTCACGGTAAAGCTTGGTGGGAACCGTCCGAATCTGCTGTGAATCTTCAGCCTGCCGCGTTCCTTCATAGTTCGCGAAAAAATACAGCTTGTTTTTCTTGATCGGTCCACCCAGGTCCACGCCAAAAATGTTACGGATCAGCTTGCCGGGAATATTCGGTTCGCCGCTCTCCAACTCCGCCTGCTTGTTGAACCAGTTGTTGGCCACCGTCATCGTCGGACGGTTGTACTCGTACAACGCCCCGTGGAAATGGTTCGTTCCGGACTTGGTCACCATCGATACCTGTGCGCCGGCAGAGTAACCGGCTGTAGCTGTGCCGTTCGAGGTCGTAACGCGGAATTCTTCAATCGAATCCTGCGTCTCACGCAGAACGCCCGTAAACGCATAATTGTTAATTTGATCGTTGTCGTCGATGCCATCTGTCGTCACGTTGCTCTGATCGGAACGTACGCCGTTCACCGCTCCGCTCCGGCTGTCGCCACTCGGATTCGTGTTCGGCAAATACAACACGCCGGGCTGCAACGAAAGCAGGTCCGGCACATTGCGCGTTTCGCTCGGCAGTGCCTGGATCGTCGCATTATTCATTGAACCGCCGAGCTCGGCATTGGTCGTGTTCAGTGTCTGCGCTTCAGCACTTACGTTCACAACCTGCTTCGTCGCCTGTACGCTCATCTTAAAGTTAATCGTTGCAGGCTGAGCCACAAGCAGTTCAGCCTCCTTCGTTTGTGGAGCGAAGCCTTCCGTACTGACCGTGATGGTGTACGTAGATGGCGTAATTTGCTCAAACCCATACGTACCGGTTGCATCCGCTGTCGTCGTCAACGACTTGTGGTTTATTGTATCGGTGATAGTTACTTTAGCCCCTGGGATCACAGCGCCACTGGGATCGCGCACAACCCCATGCAGGGACGTGGTTGCCGTCTGCGCCCATGCCAGCGATGCCAGCCCGCAGATAGCTACGGTAATAGACAGTAATCTGAGAAACTTTGCCACACTTACCTCCAGGTAACACTTGCAACATACTGCTGGTTGAGCCCACTACGTTGTGGGCGATCTATTTTTTGGTGAGCAACAGTTTCCGGCAGGTCACATAAAGATTCAATGAAAATTTTTAATCCCTTTGCGGAATGACGAGGCAGCCTGTTGCCGAGATCAGCAATCAGATGCACCTATCAGTAACTTCGGATGAACTCATCGCATGGCAGAGACCTGCCACGACCCTGGATCTACCTACCCCCACCCAGAGGCAGGCTAATCAACGACTTAGCAACGAATTGCAATAAAATAAAACGACGGTCAACTCTTCGCCAAACCCGCAGGAACAGCCACCCCCAGCCGCCCGGCATACCACCCCACCGTCCGCCGCAGTCCCTCCACAAAGTCTATAGCCGGCGAATACCCAAGATCCTCGTGCGCCCGCTCAATCGCAGCCAGCGAATGTTGGATGTCCCCGGTACGCGGAGGCCCAAACTTCATCTCACCCTCGAACCCCGTAATATCCTGCAGAATCCGAAATGTGTCCAGCAGGGAAAACCGCGTCCCGCAGGCTACGTTATACACCTTGCCACTCACCCGCTCCGCTGGTGCCATCGCCGCCAGCAGATTCGCATCCACTACATTGTCTATATAAGTAAAGTCCCGGCTCTGCAGACCATCCCCATTCGCCACGGGCGACTCATTCGACAGCATCGCCGTAATGAACTTCGCCAGCACGCCTGAATACGGAGAATTCGCCGCCTGGTATGGACCAAACACATTAAAGTACCGCAGGCTCACCGTCTCCAGTCCGTACACCCGGGTAAACGACTGCATATACAGTTCGCCTGTCAGCTTCTGCACCGCATAAGGCGAAATCGGCGCCGGTGTCATCCCCTCATGCTTGGGCAGCGTCGGAGATTCTCCATAGGCCGACGAAGAAGCCGCATAAACCACCCGCCGTACCCTCGTCGCGCGCGCAGCCAGCAAAACAGACAGCATCCCCTCAATATTGTTTTGGTGGCTCGTCAGAGGATCCAGCACCGACTTCGGCACGGATGGCAACGCTGCTTCATGAAAAATCACCTCCACGCCTTCGCACAGCCGCTCCATCGCCGCGCCGTCGCGAATATCCGCCTCATGAAACTCCATCCGCTCGCTTACCGGTGCCAGATTCTCCAGCTTGCCCGTGATCAGGTTGTCCACCCCAATCACCGCGTGCCCATCGCCAACCAGCCGCCGTGCAATCGCAGAACCCACAAAACCGGCCGCGCCCGTTACCAATACCCTCATGCCTGCCCCTGTAACCTTTTCCCGCCAACCTTAGCAGCGAACCACGTTCGCTGCAAAAATTCCGCCCGTCGCATTCCGTGTATCCACCACCAGCTGCGACTCCTTCACAATCCGCTGATAGTCGTAATCCGAGTGATCCGTCGCTATCAGCACGCAGTCATAATCGCCCAGATTCTCAAGCGGCGCGCACGTCATGTCCAGGTCGTAGTGCCGCCCATGCCCCACCGTCGGGAAATAAGGATCGTTGTAAGCCACATCCGCGCCACGGTTGCGCAAAACCTCAATCAGCGTCAGCGAGGGCGACTCCCGCAGGTCATCAATATCCTTTTTATAAGCAACTCCCAGCACCAGGATCTTGCTGCCCTTTACTGCCTTGCCGCGATCGTTCAACGCTGCCACAACCGATTCCACAATGTGATACGGCATCGAAGTGTTGATCTCGCCCGCAAGGTTGATAAACCGCGTCGAAAAATCCACTTCCTTTGCCTTCCACGAAAGGTAAAACGGGTCGATCGGAATGCAGTGCCCGCCCAGTCCAGGCCCCGGATAAAACGCCTGGAAACCGAATGGCTTGGTCTTGGCCGCCTGGATGATCTCCCAGATATCCAGGTTCATCCGCAGGCACAGCAGCTTCAGCTCGTTGACCAGCGCAATATTCACGCAGCGGTAGATGTTTTCCAGCAGCTTTGTCATCTCAGCCGCCGCCGCGCTCGATACCGGCACAATCTTCTTGAATATTGACTGGTAAAGCTCCCCGGCCAGCCGCCGCGTCAGCTCCGCAGGCGCGCCCACCACTTTGGGAATATCCGGCCGCTCCACCTGGGTATTGCCCGGATCTTCGCGCTCCGGCGAATACGCTACGTGGAAACACTCCTTCTCATCCCGCCCATCGCGATATGCCGTCAGCCCCCGCCCGTTGCACTGCTCCAGCAGCGGAATCAGCACATCTTCCGTCGTCCCAGGATACGTTGTGCTCTCCAGGATCACCAGTTGCCCCGCTCGCAGGTGCGGTGCCATCGCACGCGCCGTCGCCTCGATGTACGTCATATCCGGGCCCTGGTGCTCGTCCAGCGGCGTCGGCACGCAGATCATCACTGCATCCATCTCAGAGATCGCCGCATAATCGCTGCTCGCTGAAAACCCCCCGGCGCGAAGCTGCTCGATCTCTTCCGGCAATATTCGCTTGATGTACGAACCACCCCGGTTCAGCGTAGCCACCTTTGCCGGATCCACGTCGAAACCCGTAACTTGAAAACCCGTCCGGCTGTACATCATCGCCAGCGGGAGCCCAACATAACCAAGTCCAATCACACCCAGCTTTGCAGTCCGCTCCCGTACCGCCTGTTGCAATGGATGTGTCTCCAAAGTGGTTTGCATCGTATCTGCGACCTCTTATTCCTGCGCCACTGCAGCCCCCTCCGCTTCCGTAAAACATGGACCGCATTTCCGCGCAACCCTTATTCTCTCACTCTGTAGCCTTGCTGCGGCGATACTCCACACTTCATATTGGAAGAACACCGTGGACGCTTCCATCACAAATCCGGCTCCCACCTCCAATGCCCTCTGGCAGCTAGCCCCTGGCTACGTACACATCTGGCTCTGGCAGGTCGCCTCCCATCCCCTCGATCCTAAAGAGCTCACCACACTCGACTCCCGCGAACATCGCCGAGCCGAGCGTTTCCGCCCCGCGCTCCATCGAGCCCAATGGGTCCGCTCCCACACCGGCATGCGCCACATCCTCTCAGGCTACCTCGGCTGCGCCCCTGCTGACATCGTCTTCCGCCGCGGATCCAACGGCAAGCCCTTTCTGGAAAAACCCTCTAACGACGCTCCCAACCCACCGCACTTCAACCTCAGCCACTCACATGACTGGTGCGCCCTCGCTGTCGCTCGCGACCTCGACCTCGGCATAGATATACAGATCCCTCATCCCGTCAATCCATCCCTGTGGCGCCGCGTCCTCACTTCCGTCGAAAAGACTCACATGACAACGCTCAGCCCCAACGATCGCGACCCAGCCTTTTTCCGCTGCTGGACCCGTAAAGAAGCCATCGGCAAAGCCGACTCCCAGGGTGTCTACATCCACCTCAAGCGCACAGAAACAGGCCTGCTGCCCCTGCCCGGAAACTCCTCCATCATCGCCGCCATCAACGCATCAGGCACGCCCACCCCCTGGCACGTCACTGACCTGAACCTACCCGCCAGCCTATACGGAGCCATCGCCACATCCGAGCCAGTAACCATCCAACTCCACGCACTCGAACAAATTGACCTAATCCTCTAATCCAATCTCCGGTACATGCTCCGGAACCTCACCCACCTCCAGTCCGCGCAGCCACCCGCAAACCCCCTCGCGCAGCCTCTCCACCGCAATCCCGGCAAAGCACGCATCGCACCGCTCCAATCGGCGCAGCGCCCGCTGCATCAACGAAACCGCACCCACCACATTGCCCCGCCTGTAATGATGAAACGCCGCCGAAACCTGGATCAGCGCCTGCAAAAAGCTCTTCTCCGGCTCACATAACTCCAGCCACGCCAGCTCCCAGTGCTCGTGCGCCTCAAAAAACTCTCCCGCCCGATAACACTGCAGCCCTGACCCAAGAGGCCCGTCCGTCCAGTTCCACTCCATGCACTCAGCATAGATGCACCAGACAAACGAGCCTCTCTCAAGTGCCTCTGTTTACGCGAACCTACTCCGTCGCCGGACCAATCATCTTATCCGGACGCAGGTACTTGTCAAACTCCTCTTCCGTCAAAAAGCCCAGTTCGCGGTTTGCCTCGCGCAGCGAAAGCCCTTTGTGGTGAGCCGTCTTCGCCAGCTTCGCCGCCTTGTCGTAACCAATATGCTGGTTCAGCGCCGTCACCAGCATCAGGCTCGTCTCCACGTAGTGCTGCACCTGCTTCAGATTCACTTCCATCCCCGCCACGCAGAAATCCACAAACATCCGGCAGGTATCGCTCAGCAGCCGCACCGAGTGCATGAAGTTAAAAATCATCACCGGCTTAAAGACGTTCAGCTCAAAATTTCCTTGGCTGCCCGCAAAGGCGATCGCCGCATGATTGCCATGCACCTGCACTGCAACCATCGTCATCGCCTCGCTCTGCGTGGGATTGACCTTGCCCGGCATGATCGAGCTGCCCGGCTCATTCTCCGGCAGCGTGAGCTCGCCCAGCCCGCAGCGCGGCCCGGAGCCGAGCCACCGCACATCATTCGCAATCTTCATCATTGAGTCGGCCAGCGTCTGCAGCGCACCGCTCGCAAACACCAGCTCATCGTGCGCAGAAAGCGCGGCAAACTTGTTCGGGTGAGACCGGAACGGCAACCCCGTCAGCTCTGCAATCTTCGCTGAAACGCGCTCTGCAAACTCCGGATGAGTATTCAATCCAGTGCCCACCGCCGTACCGCCAATGGCGAGCTCGTACAGCCCGTCCAGCGTCTGATCCACCCGCTTCAGATCACGCTCCAGCAGGCTCGCCCAACCGCCCATCTCCTGCCCAAACGTCAGTGGAGTCGCGTCCTGCAAATGCGTCCGACCAATCTTCACCACGTCCGCAAACTCGGCCGCTTTCTTCGCTATCGCGTCGTGCAGCAGCTTCACCGCCGGCTTCAACTGCTCATTCACTGCCGTCGCGGCGGCAATATACATCGCCGTCGGAAACGTATCATTCGACGACTGCGACATATTCACATGATCATTCGGATGCACCGGCTTCTTCGAGCCCATCTCGCCACCCGCAATCTCGATCGCGCGGTTTGAGATCACCTCGTTCATATTCATATTGGTCTGCGTACCCGAACCCGTCTGCCAAATCCGCAGCGGAAATTCATCCGGCAGTTTCCCGGCAATCACCTCATCGGACGCCTGTACAATCAGGTCGCACTTATCCTTCTGCAGCTTGCCCAGGTCATGATTGACCAGCGCCGCGGCCTTCTTCAAAATCGCAAAGGCCTTGATCAGCCCCACCGGCATCCGGTCTTCACCAATCGCAAAATGATGCAGCGACCGCTCCGTCTGCGCGCCCCAATAATGGTTCGCCGAAACCTCAATCTCCCCCATGCTGTCCGTCTCAACCCGTACCCCCGCTTCCACCTTCATCAAAAACTCCTCTCCTCAAAAACTGCGTCTCTCCAGCCAATTCCATCGGCGGCCGCAACCACTCAGTCTACTGATCCCCTTCAACCTCTGTCACTGTTCCAACCATCGCGATTTGACGCGGTTCCCGCCTTCAGACCCCAACCATATCGCGAAGCCTTCCGATTCCGTCGATCTCAATGAGAACCTCGTCACCGCCCATCAGCGTGAAGGAGTCAGGCGGAACAATCCCCGTCCCGGTCATGAGCAGGCAACCGGCGGGGAAACTGCACTCGCGGTACAGGTAGCTGACCAGTTCCTTTTGTTCGCGCTTCATGGCAGCCAGCGTGGGCGTCCCACTGAACTCCGTCCTTCCGCCGCGAAGAATCTCAATGCGAATTTCGGTCGCAGACGGTAAGGTATCCCTCGCCAACAGGATGCCGGGCCCCAGCGCACAGCTCCCGTCGTACACCTTGGCCTGCGGCAGATAAAGTGGGTTCTGGCCTTCAGTATCTCGGGTTCTGATTTGCATTCCTCCGATTGGTCCACAGATGGTGAGAGTTCTCCGATCATGTAGGCCAGCAGTTGGTGGCCGCACAGGCGTTGGCGTTGCGTTCGCGGATCGTGCTGTTAGCAGCCGACAGGCTGGCCAACAAGGAGATCGCGCGCAGGTAAGGCTGTTCGCAGCCCAGTGCGGGTAAATGGCGTCAGCGCTTTCTCGACTCAGGAGTCGACGGCCTGCTCGACGAGCCGCGCCCCCGGAACTTCGCGCAAATTGAGTGATCGGCAAGTGGCGCAAGTGCTTGTCCGCACGCTGGAGAGCCGTCCAGAGGCCGCCACGCACTGGTCGACCCGTGACATGGCCAGGACTACCGGACTCAGCCAGTCGACGATCAGCCGCATCTGGCGCGCCTTTTCGCTGGCCCCGCACCGTGCCGAGACCTTCAAGCTGTCCAACGATCCGCTGTTCATCGACAAGGTGCGCGACATCGTGGGACTGTACCTGAACCCGCCCGACCGCGCGCTGGTCTTGTGCGTGGATGAGAAGAGCCAGATTCAGGCGCTGGACCGGACCGCGCCGTTGCTGCCCATGCGTCCCGGCCGGCTCGAACGCCGCACACACGACTCCACGCGCCACGGCGCCACCAGCCTGTTCGCCGCGCTGGACGCCAGGATCATCGGCCAGAACCAGCAGCGTCACCGTTCCCTGGAGTGGCGCAACTTCCTCGACACCATCGAGAACAACGAGCCCGCGGAACTGGACGTTCACCTCATCCTGGACAACTATGGCGCCCACGCTTCCACGTTCACTTCACGCCGACTTCGGCCAGTTGGCTCAACTTGGTGAAACGCTGGTTCGCCGCCTTGACGGAAAAGCAACTCCGGCGCGGCGTTCATCGCTCCACCAAAGAACTGAAAACCGCCATCCACGACTTCATCGGACACCACAATCGCGACCCAAAGCCCTTCATCTGGCACAAAAACGCAGATCATCTCTTCGATTCCGTCGCCCCATTCTGCAAAAGAACTTCAGACTCAGGACACTAGTTAGTTCTTCAGAGATTCCTAAGAGCCTGTTTACGATCTTTATGCATCGCGGGGTGGAGGCATCAAGGCAGCTATATGCAGCCATGCGTCTGGGGCCATAGCTCTGGAGCATGACACGGAGGAAGCAGTATCCCAGCGATATAAGCGC
>JAKATU010000062.1 GCA_021818585.1 Acidobacteriota bacterium
GGCTATGCAAATGTGGAAAGCCAACAACGCTTCCCACATTCGCACAGCCCCGACTGCGGCGGGACCATCTCGCTGCTAAACTCAACCGCGAGCACTCTCACTTAGCTGGACTAAACGATGGGGGCAGCTCAGTGTGGCGATGGTTTCGCCGCTCTCGTAAAACGCGTCCTCCCAGAGCATGCAGGCGAGAACCGAACGCCGCAGCGCGGTGAACGGGGCTAGTTGGTGGAAGACAGAGAGGTGGCCGAAGCGATGAAGCTGTCGATGTTTTTCTGGAGAGCCGGCATGGCTTTGAGGTTGACGTAGAGCATGTGTCCTACGGGGTAGTAGTAGAAGTGAATGTTGGCGCGCTCGGCGGCAGCGAGCGGCATGTGGTGGACGGCGTAGAGAGTTTCAAAGAATGGCGTGGCCATGTCGTAGTAGCCGTTGTTGAACATGACGTGCATGCCGGGGTCGTTGTTCATGGCCTGGGAGAGCGCGGGGGCTACGTCTACGCCGGTGGTGTTACCGACACTATCGCCGAGGTCATTGACGGGGGTGTGATATTTCCAGTCCCAGTCATGGAAGATGGTGCCGCTGAGCTGATGGTACGGGCGGTCGCTGTGGTAGTTGAGCGTCTGGGTGAGGTACTGGTGGAAGGCGGCTGTGACGACGCCCATGATGGCCGATCCGGAGGCATCGTCGGTGGCGGCGGGGAACAACGGCTGCAATTCAGGAAGGGTGAAGCGGGAGTCGTAGCGACCGGCCTGAGGGCCGGAAGTCCCGAGGTCACGGGCCATGAAGACGGAGAGCGGGATGCGGAGGTTGGCTTTGATCCAGTAGCCGGCAGGGATGCCGGTGAGCTGGGAGAGCTGCTGCGCGACCTGCTGCTTTTGCGCGTCGGGCAAAGCGCTGCCCTGGTAGAGAGCTTCGAGATAGTGGCCCTCAGCAAATTGCTCGGCCTTTTTGACGACGTCTTCGACGGTGGCCGGTTCGGGGTTGAGCTTGTGGTGGTACCAGGCGGTAGCGGCGTAGGAGGGTAGGTAGGATACGTAGGCGAGGTCGTTGCCGGGTCCGAAGGCGAGCGCCTCAAAGTTGAGGGCCGAAGAGCACTCGATGACGCCGTTCAGATACACGCCGTCACGGACGAGGTCGTTGGCGAGGAGGGCGTTGCGGGTGGTTCCGTAGCTTTCGCCGAGGAGAAATTTGGGGGAGTTCCAGCGATTGTAATGATCAAGGTATTGCTTGATGATTTTGGTGAAAGTGGCGGCATCCTCATTGAAGCCGTAAAACATTTTGGGCGTGCCTTTGCCGACGATGCGGCTGTAGCCGGTGCCTACGGCGTCGATGAAGACGAGGTCCGTGGCGTTGAGGATGCTGTACTGGTTGTTGACGATGTGGTAGGGCGGGAGTTCGCCTCTGGAGCTGCCGGGCTGGGGCCATTCGAGCCGGCGCGGGCCGAAGCCGCCGATGTCAACAAGAGCGGATGCGCCGCCGGGGCCACCGTTCCAGGCGAAGGTGATGGGGCGGGTTGAGGAGTCTTTGACTCCGTCTTTGGTGTAGGCGATGTAGAAGACGCTCGCAATGGCTTCGTGCTTCTTGTTGTAGATGAGGAGTGTGCCGGTGGTGGCGGTGTAGGGGATGGTTTGGCCGTCGATGGTGACGGAGGCGTGGGTGACAACGGTGCGTGGTTTGGGGATGGCGGAGGGCTTGGCGGCTGCGTCCGGCTTGGGGGCAGGTTTGGCGGATTGGGCCGCGGCGAAGAGCGGGGCGGCGGCTACGAGGCAGATGGCCGCGAGGCGGAAGGCGCAGGAACGTTGCATGAAGATGGAGATCTCCTGTGGGAATTGAATTGACGAGCGCACACGGAGTCGTGCATGCGTACTTTCGGCAGACGGGGCCGGAAATGGCTATCGGTTGTGCGACCCTTTATCAGAAATGGACAGCGGGGATATGTCAATGAATTGGTGAGGGATGGGTGGAGGCGCGGCGGCCAGCCGTAGTATGCTGAAGGAGCGCGCCCGTAGCTCAGCTGGATAGAGCGAATGCCTCCGGAGCATTAGGTCGGGAGTTCGAATCTCTCCGGGCGCACCATTTCTTTTTTCAGCGGTATAGACGTCGCTTGGCCAAGACCTCCAGAATTTCTGAGCTAATGTCTGGGGTTTTATATGGACGCTAAATTTGAGGAGTTTATCCGCGAACGCCGTTATTTGAAGAACGTCTCTCCAAATACCGAGCTATGACATGTAAGCTGCACCCCTCCGATTAGTCCACAAGTGGTGAGAGTTCTCAGATATTGGAGGCCAGCAGAGTTGACTGCGCCGGCAACCCGTTTAAGACCTTAGCGACAGCAGACTCGAAGAGTGGACCAGAACTCTGAGGTGGTACCGGTAGTTCGGGCAGTTTTTGCTCTTTCTTAAGTGGAAGTTCTTGCTCTTGTTTTTGCTTTAAGGCTGTTATGGGTTCCGGCATGCGGTTGAAGGATACCTGATCGGGCGTGAGCGCTTTCAGGCTGGAGTGTGGCCGGATGGAGTTGTAGAACTCCAGGTAGCGGCCGATGGAAGTTCGGGCCTCGCCAACTGAGGCGCAGGCGTGCAGGCAGACCTCCTCGTACTGGATGGACTTCCGGATGCGCTCGACGAAGACGTTGTCGCGCTTGCGGCCTTTGCCATCCATGCTGATCCTGATCCCTTCTTGTTTGAGCCGCCCGGTGAAGGCCTCGCTGGTGAACTGGCTGCCCTGGTCGGTGCTGAAGATCTCCGGTTCTTCATTCCTGGAAAGGGCTTCTTCCAGTGCCTCGATGCAGAAGGAAGTTTCCATAGTGATCGACAGCTTCCAGGCCGGCACGCGACGGCTGAAGCAATCGACCACCGCGGCCAGATAGACGAACCCACGCGCCATGGGGATGTACGTGATGTCCATGGCCCAGGCTTGACTGGGCCGCGTGATGGCCGGCCCGCGCAGCAGATAGGGATCGATCCTGTGTCCTGGCGCGGGTTTCGAGGTGCTCGGCCGGCGATAGATGGCCTCGATCCCCATCCGCCGCATCCGCGTTCGGATGTGCCGGCGACCTACGTCCAGGCCCTGATGACCGAGCAGATCGCGCAGCATGCGGCTGCCGGCAAAGGGATAGTTCAGATGCAACTCGTCGATCTGCCGCATGCAGACGCACAGACCTCTGCGCCTTGACAGAGCCTTTTCGTTTATCGACGAAATGACTCATCTCAAGTTTGAAATGACTCATCATGAAGTCGCAATGACTCATCATTGGGCTGGCGCTGGGCGCGATGGCTACTTGCTGACGGGGATTTGCAGGGAGCCTACCTGGCCGGTGGTGGGGTCGTAGATGGCGATGCGGAGGAGGGATTGTTTTTGCGGCAACCAGAGGGTGGTGCGGAAGGCGATGCCGTTGTGCTGGATGGCGGCGAGCTGGCTTGGCGGGAAGTGCAGGTGGAAGGCTCCGGTGATGTAGTTGAAGCGGCGGCCCTCGGGGCTGTAGGCGACGATGGTGGCGCCGAGCTGCGCGGTGAGGCGGCCGTTGGCGGCGTGGTCGTAGTGGAGGGTTCCGGGAAAGATTTTGAGGTTGATGATGATCTGGTGTTTGGGTCCTTTGAGGCTTGCGGTCATTTCTCCGCCGTTGCCGTGGGGAATCATCTGGTCTTTGAGCAGCGGGTCGCCGGGCGAGAGGATCTGGGTGCGAAAGAGAATCTGGGTGGCGGGCGGCATGCCGGGCAGCAGGGCGGCGCGGATGGAGCTGGTTGCGCTGTTGTTTTGTGCTGCGCCGGATGGGGCGAGTGAGCGGGCGTAATAGCCGTGCGGGTAGGTGAGCTGGTAGCCCTTCTGGTCAATCCGGATGCGGACCCTGTGGAAGGCTCCGTTGTAGCGCTGGTTTTTGGGCGCGTAGGCGATGGTGTAGTAGCTGGAACCGCTGCGGATGGCGCTGGCGATGGCGCTCTGGATGTTGTTGACGTTGATGTAGGAGTGGCCGCCGGTCTGGTTGGCGATCTGGCCCATGGCGTCCTGCGCGGCGAATGCTTTTTGTGAGGCGGTACTGTTGTTGTCCTCGGGATTGGTGGCGCTGAGGCCGGAGTGGTTGTCGACCTGGGAGAGATCGACAAAGCCCTCGTTGGAGGCCCTCATAGCGTCTGGAGTAGCGACGCCGGCGGCGTAAACGGGATAGACGGCGACGCGGGAGGCGTAAAAGAGACGGCCGGTTTCGGCAACCTGGTCGGAGAAATCCTGTGCGGCGTAAAAGGGGTCCTGCGGGGTGTTTTTTGCCGCGGGGGTGATGATGAGCGGGAATGAGTCCGAGAGCCAGATGAGATTTTTGCGGCCGGGGATCGCGGCGAGGTAACGGGCGAGCTGCTGCATGGCGAGGGTGGTCATCTCGATGCGCATCTGCTGGCGCTGGGCGCTCATGGAGTTGATGGAGCGCGACATGGCGGTAATGGGAGACGCGGGTTCGAGTCCGGATGAGCCTTGTGGGCTGCCGCCGCCCATCTGGGATGAGCCGCTGAAGGGGGTGGTGTATGGGCCGGTGCTCATCTGCTGCCCAGAGGTGCTGGAGTTGATAAGGCCGAGGGCGGTGACCAGGGACGCGCCGGACCGGAGGCTGAGCGTAGGCGAGGCGACGGCCTGCGGGCTCTGGATGGCGCGCTCGAGGGCGACGCGGCTGGTGGTGAAGCTTTGCAACATGTTGAGTTGCGAGGTAAGCACAAAGATAGCCGCAGGCGCGTTGAGCGGATTGCGCCTGAGATAGGCGAGCGCCTGCCGGCGCATGATGGTTTGATCGGAGAGCGGTGTATTGAGGTCGTCGAGGAGGATGATATTGACGGCGCTGGTTTTGACGATCGGAGCGGCATTGGTGAAGGTGTGCGGCGCCAGGGAAGGCTGGCTGAGCGCGGCTGCGGAGGTTGGAGTGGGCTGGTGCTCCTGAAAGTAGACGATGGGCTGCGGGTGGCCGTCGTCTGTAACGCGGAAGCTCTGCTGCTGGAGGCCGGGGACGGGCTTGCCGTGGCGGGAGACGACTACGTCCATAAGGACGAGGTTGACGTTGGACTGGATCAGGTAAGGCGAAGAGGTGGCGGCTTGCGGCTGCCTGGGATTTTGCTGGGCCGCGAGCGGCAGGGCGCACAGGGACGCGAGCAGGATGCAGGGTGCGATTGCGGTTCCGCGACGGAATGTGAGCACGGGTAACATTGCGGCTTCATTGTGGTCCTCGGTGGTGGCAATGTCAAAAGCGGTGCTGGCCGCACGGGCGGACGCGCGCTTTGCGCGCCATTCCTATTGGGGCAGCGCCTTCGCTTTGCTTCGGCTTGTCGCGGGCTCCTCTGGATTCTCTTTGTGTTCGACGGCACCTTTGCGGTGCGGGTGCGGGTTGGATGGGCGAGAACATTCGGGAGTATCCAGGGAGAAACTTTCGATAGCGTTGTCGGACGAGACGTAGCCGGGATTCTTCGACTTCGCCCCAGAATGACTCATCAAAAGAAATGCATGGATGGATGATCCGGCTGAGTCATCCGGTGCGGGGCGCGGCATGGCGATTTATAATCGCGGATGCGAACCATGGACATTTTTACCGAGATACTTGAAGGCCGCCAGGAATTGAATGTGCAGGAGATCATGCAGATCCTGCCGCATCGTTATCCATTCCTGCTGATCGACCGCGTTGTGGAGATCGAGCGGAAGAAGCGCATTGTGGCGCTGAAGAACGTCACCATGAACGAGCCGTTTTTTCAGGGGCATTTTCCGGGGGTTCCGGTGATGCCGGGCGTGCTGGTGGTGGAGGCGATTGCGCAGGCGGGCGGCACGCTGCTGTTGCCGGAGGTTCCGGACCGGGATAAGCTGCTGATCATGTTCACGAGCATTGAGCGGGCGAAGTTTCGCCGGCCGGTGGTGCCCGGCGACCAGGTGCGGATTGAGATCGACGTGCTGAACTGGAAGCCGCGACGCGCGAAGATGGAAGGCCGCGCGATGGTGGACGGCAAGCTGGCGTGCGAGGCGACGGTGATGTGCCAGCTGATTCCGAAGGTGCGGGAGAATGCCGAGGCTGCTCCGGCAGCGGAGGCGGAAGCAACCGCGGCGGTGACGGGCGAGTGAGTATTCATCCCACGGCGATAGTGGCTGAGGGCGCGGTGGTTCCTGCATCGTGCACGGTGGGCCCTTACTGCACGGTGGGGCCGCATGTGGTGCTGGGCGAGGCGTGCGAACTGGTTTCGCATGTGGTGCTGGATGGGCACCTGAACGCCGGGGCGCGGAACAGGTTTTATTCGTTTGCGTGCGTGGGGGTGGCTCCGCAGGATTTGAAGTACAAGGGCGAGCCGACGGGCGTGACGCTGGGCGACGACAATGTGATTCGCGAATATGTGACGATCTCTCGCGGGACGGTGGGCGGCGGCGGCATGACGAAGGTGGGTTCGGGCTGCCTGGTGATGGCCTACACGCACATTGGGCACGACAGCGTGATTGGCAACTATTGCATTCTGGCAAACGCGGCGACGCTGGCCGGGCATGTGATTGTGGAAGATTACGCGACGGTGGGCGCACTTTGCCCGGTGCACCAGTTCTGCACGATTGGGCGCTACGCGTATGTGGGCGGCGGAACGACGATTACGCAGGATGTGCTGCCGTTCTCACTGACCTCTGCCAAGCGCGAGACGCATGCCTATGGGCTGAACAAGGTGGGCCTGCAGCGCAGAGGCTTTGACGGGCCCCGGCTGAAGGCGATTCAGCATGCGTACCGGCTGCTGCTGGCGGGGAAGATGAATACGTCGCAGGCGATTGCGAAGCTGAAGGACGAGGGCATTGCGACGGAAGATGTGGCGTACCTGGTGGACTTTATTGAGCGGTCAGAGCGCGGCGTGCTGAAGTAGTTCGTCGGAATTTTTCAGGACTCAGATATGGACAGACTGGGATTGATTGCCGGGAACGGCCGGTTTCCGTTTCTGCTGTTGGAGGCGGCGCGAGCGAGCGGCGTTGAGGTGGTGGTAGCGGCGATCAAGGAAGAGACCGACGAGGAGATGAATGCGCGTGCGGCGGCGGATGCGGGCGTGCGCGTGCATTGGCTTTCGCTGGGTGAGTTGTCGCGGCTGATTGAGACCTTCCACGCCGAGGGCGTGACGCGCGCGGTGATGGCGGGGCAGGTGCGGCACAGGCAGATATTTTCGAGCATTCGGCCGGACTGGCGGCTGGCGAAGCTGCTGATGAGTTTGCGCACGCGCAATACGGACATGCTGCTGGGCGCCGTGGCAAAGGTGCTGGGCGATGAGGGGATCGAGCTGATTTCTTCCACGATGTACCTGGAGCCGCTGCTGGCCGAGACGGGCGTGCTGACGGAGCGCGCCCCCGATGAGGAAGAGCTGAAGGACATTGCCTATGGCCGCGAGGTAGGCAAGGTGATTGCGGGCTACGACCTGGGGCAGACGGTGGTAGTGGCGGCGCAGGCCTGCGTGGCAGTAGAGGCGATGGAAGGCACGGACGCGACGATGGAGCGCGCGGGCGCGCTGATGCGCTCGCTGGAAGATGAGGCTTCGACTTTGTCTCGCAGGTTGACGGTGGTGAAGGTGGCCAAGCCGAAGCAGGACATGCGGTTTGATGTGCCGGTGATTGGCGTGCGGACGATTGAAGTGATGGAAGCGGCAGGTGCGACGTGTTTGGCGATAGAGGCAAAACGCACGTTGATTTTTGACAGGGATGGAGTGGTGGCGCGGGCGAACGCTGCCGGCATTGCGATGGTTGCGATCGAGTCCTGATAATGGGTGTGCGTTGCCGGGCTGCGCGGGGCGCGTTTTCTGCCTGAGGGAGCCGTTACCATGAATGATTTTGTGATGACTGTGATTGTGGTGATTCTTGCCGCAGCAGTGCTGGGCGCATTTGCGCTGCGCGGGAAAGCGGAGCGGGCTTCGCTGATGCCGAAGGCGGGGCAGACGGCGCCGGAGTTTACGCTGCCGAATCAGAGCGGCGAGCCGATAAGCCTGAGCAGCTATCGCGGGCAGTGGGTAGTGCTGTACTTCTACCCGAAGGACATGACCTCGGGCTGCACGATTGAGGCGCACAATTTTCAGCGCGATCTGGAACAGTACAAGGCGCTCAACGCGGTGATAGTGGGCGTGAGCGTGGATACGGTGAAGGACCACGCGAAGTTCTGCACGAAGGACAGCCTGGAGTTTACACTGCTGAGCGACCACGGCGAGATGAAGGTATCGAAGGACTACGGCGTGCTGGCGAACCTGATGGGGTGGAAGTTCGACAAACGAATTACGTTCCTGATTGATCCGGTGGGGAAGATCGCGAAGGTGTGGACGGGCGTGAATCCGATGAACCACAGCCGGCAGGTGCTGGCTGAGTTAGAGGCGCGCGAGGCGTAACTGCGGAAAGTAGCGGCGGAGCATAATTTGGACGCAAAAAAGCCCGGCTCATTGCCGGGCTCTTTTGCTTGCCTCAGATTACTGCGTTGCCTGTTGAACTACTTCTTCTTAGGGGCAGCCTTCTTCGCGGGAGCTTTTTTAGCTGCTGCCTTCTTGGCTGGAGCCTTCTTTGCGGCGGCTTTCTTTGCCGGAGCCTTCTTGGCTGCTGCCTTCTTCGCCGGAGCCTTCTTCGCTACGGCTTTCTTCGCTGCGGCCTTCTTTGCCGGAGCCTTCTTCTTTGCGGTTTTGACTGCCAAAGTAGTACCTCGTTTGGTTGATTTTTTACTTCCGGTGCTCTTCCGGGCTATCGCCTTTTTGGCGGGAGCCTTGCTGCCGCTGCGAGCACCCTTACTGCTGGACTTCGCGGCAGACTTCTTTGCGGCGCTTTTTACCGGAGCCTTTTTGGCTGCGGCTTTTTTCGCCGGAACTTTTTTAGCGGGTTTTTTTGCCGCTTTCTTTACAGCTTTTTTCGCCGGAACTTTTTTTGCTGCCTTCTTCGCCGGTTTCTTTGCGACTTTCTCAGGCGCCTTCTTTGCCGGAGCCTTCTTTTTGGGAACGGGTGGTGCAGGCTTCTTGATAAGAGCGGTGAGTGGTTCGGGAGCAGGTTGGCTTGCCGGCGCCGGCTCCAGGCACTCGGCTTCGTCGCTGGTGATGTTGCTCGATGAGATGGAGATGGAAATTTCCTCTTCCTCTTCTTCGTCGAGGAAGCCCTGTTCGAGTTCTTCTTCGTCTGCGTCGTCGAACTCTGGTTCGAATTCGTTGTTGCTGTGCGAGTACAGCTTGTGTTGGTCCTGCATCGGTGTGCCCTCCCGGGCTTCCCTTCAGATTTGCATCCGTGAACGCATGTCTACCTGCGCGCGGATTATAGCAACAGCATGCAACGGCTCGCCATTACGCGCAAGTGTTTCGTGATGTACTGTGCGACCTTGTGGAGTTTTTCTTTCCCTAACGGGACGCGTAAAACGACGCGGTTACGACGGCGCTAGTGAGGCGTGACGGATGAGCAGCGAAGTGGATGGGCGGAAGCGAGCCGCGATCGAGATGCGTGAAAGCCGCATGGATAAGGGGTTTTCTTGTGTCATGAGCATGCATGTGGATTGCGGTGTGAGAAATTTTATGGCGCTACGCGGAGGCGCTGACCGATGTGAATGAGATTTCCTCGGAGGTGATTCCAGCGTCGAAGCTCAGTGATAGAAATTCCAAATCGATCGGCGATTCCGCCCAGCGTATCGCCGGGACGCACTCGATAGAAGCTGACGTGCGAGCGTGAGGCGCGGCGGGCGGAGTGATGCGTGGAGTGCACTGCGCGACGCGCTGTGGTCTTCGCGGGATCGGTGACGTAGAGGCGCTGGCCGACGTGAATGAGATTTCCGCGGAGGTGATTCCAGATGCGCAGATCGGTGAGGGAAACGTGGAAGCGATCGGCGATGCCGCCGAGGTTGTCTCCATTGCGGATGGTGTACACCCTGGCGTGCGCTCGGCTGGAGTAGCTGACGCGACCGCTTGCATCCTGCGAGCCGCGATAGTAGCGGCGTGTGGGTGCGGCGATGCGCATGAGGTGGCCGGTCTGGATGAGGTTGCCGCGAATGTGGTTCCAGATGCGGAGCTCGCGCACGCTGACGCCGAAGCGGTCGGCGATGCCGGTGAGCGTATCACCATTGCGCACGCGGTAGAGCACGGCGTGGCCGGGCATGTATTGCGGCGCGCGCTCTGGGATGACGACGGCATCGAGTTGCGCGAGATCGGAGGGTGCGTCGATCTGGTTGACTGCCGCGAGCTCGTCTTTGGAGACGTGGTACTTTGCGGCGATGGAGTCGAGCGTGTCGCCGGGCTGGACGAAGTGGAATCGCCAGGATGCGCGCTTGTCGGCGGGAACCATGGCGATGTCGTGCTCGAAGGATTTCTTGGTGCCGACGGGGATGCGGAGATCGAATTCTTCTCCGGGAGGCGTGACGCCACGCAGCAGGCTGGGGTTCATGGCTTCGAGCTGAGCGACGGGCGCGCCGGTGATGTCGGAAACGAGCTTGAGGTTGATCTCGGTATGCGTTTGTACGGTGTCGTACTGCATGGGCGGATCGAACTTGATGTCAGAGAGGCCGTACTGGCCGGGGTTCTTTGCCATGATGGCGGCGGCGAGAATGATGGGGACGTAGTTTCGGGTTTCTGCCGGGAGCACGCCGCGCCGGTAGAGCTGCCAGAAGCTGGCGTAGCCGGTGCGCTGCACGGCGCGCTGCACGTTGCCTGCACCCCAGTCGTAGGCGGCCATAGCGAGATACCAGTCGTCGAACTGGTCGTAATCTTTCTTGATGAGGCGGGCGTAGGCTTCTGTAGCGAGCACGGGGTCGAAGCGTTCATCGACCCAGGCATTGTGCTTGAGGCCGTAGGGGCCGTAGGGCATGAACTGCCACATGCCGCCCGCGCCGGAGTAGGGATTGAGAGCGGTGGGGCGGAAGCCGGATTCGGCGACGGCCTGATAGATGAGATCCAGCGGCAGGTGATTTTTTTTGAGAACGCCTTCGATCATGTCCTTGTAGCGGCCCTCGCGCTGGAGGGACGCGACCAGCGTGTCGTGGCCGCTCTGGGTGTTCTGGAAAAAGTTGATGTAGCTGGCGACGTAGTCGTTGAGCAGGAGGGGAAGGTCGGACTTGGTGGTTTTGAGTTCGGCCTTGGCCTGCGCAAGCACCTTGGGATTGACGGGGAAAGTAACGTTATTGGCTATGCCGACGAGGGTCTGGTTGTTCTGGCCGGATTCAAGGCCCTGCTTGAGAGCGTCGAGCTCAAGGGTATCGACGGAGCCGACGACGCGATCGAATTCGGCGCGGAGGGCGGTGTCGGTCTGCAGATTGACGCCGCATGTCAAGAGCTGGTCGACGGCGGAATTGAAATCTTTTTTGGCGCCGGCCATGTCGCCATTCTGATATTTGTCGAGCCCGGCATGGTACTTCTGCTCGACGCTGGTAATGATCTGCTGGTCGCGGTCGCTGATGTTGTTGCCGGCGGGCTCGCTGGAGGGGTTTGGCAGCATCGCGCCGCCGGAATCAGGTCCGCTGGTGCCTGAGACTCTGCGCACGGCGGGCGCGGAGGCCTGCGCGGGAACGGAGGATTGCACGTGCTGCTGACCGCAACCGGTGAGGGTGAAAAAACAAATTCCTGCGAGGGTCGCGGCGACCAGGTTTCGATTTACTGCCATTGCAATGTAGGAGGGGCTTGCGCCTCTCTTATTGTAGGCCGGGGCCGGGGCGATTGCCGATGGTAAGATCAGCTTTTAGGGAAGTTTCCCGGAAAAGGCGCATTTTCCTGCCCCGCAAAGACCCCGCATGGACAGTAAGTACATCCGCAATTTCGCGATTATCGCGCACATCGACCACGGCAAATCCACGCTCTCTGACCGTCTGCTGGAGCTGACCGGCTCCCTGACGGCGCGCGAGATGCAGGCGCAGGTGCTGGACGCGATGGACCTGGAGCGCGAGCGAGGCATCACGATCAAGGCGCACGCGGTGCGGATGCTGTATCCGGCCAAGGACGGAAACACGTATCAGTTGAACCTGATTGACACGCCGGGGCATGTGGATTTTTCGTATGAGGTGTCGCGGTCGCTGGCTTCGTGCGAGGGCGCGCTGCTGGTGGTGGACGCCTCGCAGGGCGTGGAGGCGCAAACGCTGGCCAACGCGTACCTGGCGATCAGCAACGGGCTGGATATTATTCCGGTGATTAACAAGATTGACCTGCCGAGCGCGGACATTTTGCGGACGCAGGAGATGATTGAGGGCGCGGTTGGCCTGGATGCAACGGATGCGATTCCGGTGAGCGCGAAGACGGGCGTGGGTGTGCCGGACGTGCTGGAGGCCGTGGTGAAGCGGCTACCGCCGCCGAAGGGTGACCCGAATGCTCCGCTGCAGGCGCTGATTTTTGATTCCTGGTTTGACACATATCGCGGCGTGATTGTGCTGGCGCGCGTGGTGAACGGGACGCTGCGCAAGGACATGAAGATTCGGCTGATGTCGAATGGCAAGGTCTTCGATGTGGAGTCAATGGGCGTGCTGACGCCGAAGCCGGTGGAGATCAACGAGCTTTCCGCCGGTGAAGTGGGATTTTTTGTGGCGACGATCAAGACGGTTTCTGATACGAAGATTGGCGACACGGTCACCGAAGATGCGCGGCCGGCGAAGGAGCCGCTGCCGGGATTTGAAGACATCAAGTCGATGGTCTTTGCGGGCATCTACACGGTGGACTCACACGAGCACACGATGCTGCGCGATGCGCTGGAAAAGCTACGGCTGAACGATTCGTCATTCTTCTTTGAGCCGGAGAGTTCGGCGGCGCTGGGATTCGGTTTCCGGTGCGGCTTCCTTGGGCTGCTGCACATGGAGATCATCCAGGAGCGGCTGGAGCGCGAGTTTGGGCTGGACCTGATTACGACGGCGCCGGGCGTGCGCTACAAGATTACGCTGACGGATGGGACCGAGGTGTACGTGGACAACCCGTCGCGGTGGCCGGACCCGAGCGAGATTGAAACGATTGAAGAGCCGGTGATTCTGGCGACGATTTTGACCAACGAAGAGTACGTTGGCGGAATTCTGAAGCTGGTGGAAGAGAAGCGCGGGCAGCAGAAGAACTTCGAGTATGTGACGCCGACGCGCGTGGCGCTGACGTATGAGCTGCCGCTGAATGAGATTGTTCTGGATTTCTACGACCGGTTGAAGTCGGTGTCTCGCGGGTATGCATCGCTCGATTACCAGATCTCCGGGACGTGGATTTCGCCGATGGTGAAGATGGATATTCTTGTTTCGGGCGAACCAGTGGATGCGCTTTCGATTATTGTGCACCGCGACTTTGCGTATGAGCGCGGGCGGGCACTGGTGTCGAAGATGCGCGAGCTGATTCCTCGGCAGCAGTTTGAGGTGGCGATTCAGGCGGCGATTGGCTCGAAGATTATCGCGCGTGAAACGGTGGCGGCGCTGCGCAAGAATGTGATTGCGAAGTGCTACGGCGGCGATATTTCGCGTAAGCGCAAGCTGTTGGAAAAGCAGAAGGAAGGCAAGAAGCGCATGAAGCGGATCGGGAAGGTGGATATTCCGCAGGAGGCTTTCCTTGCGGTGCTGAAGGTGGGCGAGGACAACGCGCAGAAGAGCTAGGCGCGTTGTGGAACTGGGCTCGGACTCCCATCCTGGCGGATAAAGAGCAGGATGCCGTTGCTGTGGGTCCGTTCAAAGTTGCGCATGGCAGATGTGACGGCGGCGGTGCAACCGGGGCGGAGTTCGTCGTGGGTCTCAATGGCGAGCGCGCGCACGCGGTTGACCCAGTCTGGCGATTCGAAGATTTCTACTTCCGCACCCTCGATGTCGACTTTGACGAAGTCTACGGTATCGAGGGCTAACTCCCTGAGGAGAGATTCCATACTAACGGCTCGAACTCGGATACCTTCGCCTTCGTGCGTGAAGAAGGCCCAGTTGCCAACCGCCCCGGTGGAAGGATCGGGAAGTGAAACGCTGACTTCTCCATCGCGATTCCAGAGCGCTGCATGCACCGGCACGATGGAAGGATAGGGGCGGATATTTTTCACGAGCAGCGCATAGTTGGAGGGTTCGGGCTCGACGGCGAAGATTTTCGCTTTGGGATAGCGGTTTGCGAAGTAAATGGATGTGACGCCCATGTTGGCGCCTGCGTCGAGGATGACACGCGGGGTGAAGGGCAGATCGAAGCGGTAGGCGTGCTCCAGCACCACCTCGACGAATACCAGCTCGTCTGTGGTTTTCATGCGCAGTCGCAGGCCGTGGCGTAGGCTGGGCGGGTAGACTTTGACCTCATGCGCTGCCCCGATGCCGCGCAAAATGAGCAGCGACAGAATGCCGCGCAGGCCATACTTGCGATACGGACGAGCGATGAATTCTGGTACCCGCATGCCAGCAGGATGGTACCGCAGCGGCCAGGAGAATGGTCAAGCATTACTGTGATGCGATCTGGATCCAGTGGGCGATTTTTTCGCGTGCCTCGTAGGATTGCGGGAATTCTGCGACGGTGAGCGGCCACACGGGGAAGTTGTGGTGCATATCACTGAAGTGAAGGTGCATGACATCGACACCTGCCTCGCGGAGCCGGGCTGAGTAACACATGGCCTCGTCGCAAAGCACATCATAAGTGCTGGTCATGATGAGCGTGGGCGGAAGTCCACGGAGGTCTTCCGCGATGATCGGCGCCGCGCGGATATCGTCGCGTTGTTCTTCGCTGGCCAGGTACTGGTCCAGATACCAGAGCATCAGGTGACGCTCGAGTCCGCAGCCTTTGGCGTATTTTGTATAGGATTCGTAGTTGTCCGGTGCGGTGTCTGTGATGGGGAAGAGTAGAATCTGCCCGCGCAGCTTGGTCTGATTGCGCAACAGCAGAGCGACCGCGGCGGCGAGGTTGCCTCCGGCGCTGTCGCCGGAGACGAAGACGCTCTCTGGGTTGCCGCCGAGTTCCGCGGCGTGCGTGAGGGCCCAGCGTGTGGCGGCTTCTGCGTCTTCGACCGCGGCGGGAAATTTGTGCTCGGGCGCAAGGCGGTAATCGACGGAGATGATGATGGCGCGTGCGAGGTTGCTGAGGTAGCGGCAGAAGGGATCGTGCGTATCGAGCGAGCCGACGACCCATCCGCCACCGTGAAAGTGAACGATGACCGGAGCAGGGCCGAAGGTTTCTGGACGATAGATGCGTATGGGAATGTCGCCAGCGGGGCCGGGGATGTGCGTGTCGCGCGCAGGTATCTGCGGCAAGTCTGGGAAGTTTAGCCCGGCGATGAGTTGCGCGATTCTGGCGCGCAGCAGGTCAGGAGTGATCTGGTCGATCGGCGGCGCGGGTGGCAGGGAATCAAGATGGGCGCGGAGCCTTGGGTCTATGTGCATAACCCATTGGATGAAGGGATGACAGACGGGTTGCAGCGAATCTACCGCATCTGTGCGGCCACAAAGCTGCTTTGCAGAAGCAGAATGATGCCAATGAGCATGAGGCCGAGGTAGACAAATTTGAGAAAGCGCTCGGGATGAATGCGGCGGTTGATCCAGCGGCCGAGGAGGATGACAGGCAGCAGGAAGGGCAGCGATATGAGGTAGTCATGGGTGACGGTGTGAGTCCAGAGGCCCGCGCGCCAGTAACCGAGCATGCAGAGCGAGCTGGCGGGCAGGAAGTAGCCCTGAAGCGTAGCGCGGAATTGCGGTGCGGGCCAGCGGCGCAGCGCTCCGTAAATGACGAGTGGTGGGCCGTTCATGCCGAAGGCTCCGCCGAGGACGCCGGCGCAAAAGCCGCAGCCTAGTAGCCAGCCGTCGTGATCGCTGTACAGTTGCCAGCGGTTGAGTCCGATAAGTGAAACCAGGGCAAAGGCGATGAGCAGCAGCGCGAGGATGATTTTTACGATGTTCTGATCGCCGGTAGCGAGCAACAGAAGTCCGAGCGGAATGCCGAGGCAGGTGGCCAGCAGGAGAGATATGGCGCTGCGAAAGTGGGTTTTCTCCCAGTCCTGCACGAGGATGACGGTGGCCACGGTGATCGAGAGCAACACGGCCAGGGGAGCAGCCTGGCGCACGGGCATCAAGAAGGCGAGCAGCGGCACGGCGAGGAGGGATTCTCCAAAGCCGAAGGTGGAGCGCACTCCGGCTGCGAGCAGAACGATGAGGATGACAGGGATGAAGTGAGCCGGCATGAGCAAGATGGGCTAGTCCTGCTGCATGACGGGTTTGTTTTTCTCGTTTAGGACAACGTGCCCGAAGGGCGTGTGGTGGTCGTGGGTGAAGAGGACGAGCCACTTTTCCGGGATGGCGCGCTGGTAGAAGCGCTTGCGCTGGGCGATGCATTCGAGCGGATCGAGATCATAGCCCATGACCCACGTGATGTCGAGGTGGGCGCTGGTGGGGATGAGGTCGGAAATGTAGCAGCCGCGCTGGCCAGCCGAGTCGACGTTGACGGCGAGCAGTTGCGCGGTGTGTCCGGGGTAGCACTCGACGGAGATGCCGGGGACGATCTCGGTGACTTCGCAGGGCCGCGTATCGAGGAGCGTCATCTGGCCGGATTCGACGAGCGGATCATAGTTGGGGCTGTTGTAGCTGACGGCGTCGCGCTCGAGTTGCAGGTGGCCGTGCTCGACCTCGCCACGATGCGCGAAGTAGCGCGCGTTGGGAAAGGTGGGCACGATGCGGTCGTCGGGGAGTTTGGTGCTATTCCAGCCGCAGTGGTCAAAGTGGAGGTGGGTGTTGATGACGATGTCGATTTCTTCAGGACGGATGCCGGCGGCGGCAAAGGAGTGGGGAAGCTGTTCCTTGGCCTCGAAAATGGCGCGCATCTTTTCATTCATTTTGTTGCCGAGGCCGGTTTCTACCGCGACGGTGTGTTGGCCGGTGCGAATGATGAGCGTGTTGGCGCCGAGGAGGATGCGGTTCTGCGCGTCGGCGGGGGCGCGTTTCTCCCACATGGGTTTGGGGACGACGCCGAACATGGCGCCGCCGTCCAGGAAGTAGGTGCCGTCGGTGAGGACGGTGATTTCGAAATCGCCAACGCTGGTGCGGCCCCGGATGGGGTCGGCTGTGTTGGCGCATTCGGCGGGGTGAGGCATGCTGCTGTTCTCCTTAGTTCCATTTGGTGGGCACGGGCTGCTCGGGCTTGAGGTACATTTCAAACTCGGCGAGGATGCGCTGGAAGAGCTCAGTGCGCGCATTGGGCCCGGCGATGGAGTGGGTTTTGCGCGGGAAGAGGTTGTAGTCGTAGGGAACGCCCGCGTCAATGAGCTTCTGGATGTATTGGATGGTGTTGGAGAGGTGTACGTTGTCGTCTCCAGTGCCGCCGGCGATGAGCAGGTGTCCGTGGATGTTGGCAGCGGAGTTGACGACGGAGTCTGCTCGGTAATTGGCGGCGTCGTTGCCTGGCAGGCCCATGTAGCGCTCGGTGTAGATGCTGTCGTAATTGCGCCAGTCGGTGACGGGTGCTACGGAAACGCCGACGCGGAAACGTTCAGAGTGCGAGAGCGCGTAGAGCGTGAAGGTGCCGCCCCAGCTCCAGCCCCACCAGCCGAGGCGATGCGGGTCGAGCTCAGGGTATTTAGCGAGAACCTGGTCGATGGAGGCGAGCTGGTCGGCAAGCTCGGGCGGGCCGAAGTTGTGATAGCAGACCTGCTCGAAGGCGCGTCCACGCCCGCCCATGCCGCGATTGTCGACATGAAGGACAGCGAAGCCGTGCTCGGTGAGGAGCTCGTCCCAGAAGAAGGATTTGCCGCCCCAGCTATCGGTGGCGGTGCCTACTGCGGGGCCGCCGTAGGGATTGACGATGAGCGGAATGCTGTGCGCGGCCTGATGGCCCCGCGGCAGCAGGAGCGTGCCGTAGAGCGTAGTGTGGCCGTCAGCCGCGGTGAGCGTGAGCAGCACGGGTTGATGCAGGTCGCGGTCGGTGATGGGCGTGGAGGTCCAGAAGGGATGGCAGACGCCCTGCGGGTTGCAAAAGGCCACGGCGGGCGGAGTGCTGCGGTTAGAGTATTCGTCAATGTACGACGAGCCGTGCGGTGGGAACCTGGGATGATGCACGCCGGTGAATTTTGAGATGAGGTGCTTGTGGCTGCCGTCGAGATTGACGGCCCAGATTTCGCGCACAGCGGGGTTGCCCTGGTTGGAAACGTAGTAGATGGTTCCGGTGGCGTCATCGACGGACTGGATGGACTGGACCTCGTAGTCTCCGTGCTCGACTTCGTTTTCGAGATGCGCGGGAACGGCCATGGGCGCGGCGATGTCGTAGCTGTAGCGGTAGATGTGCGTGTGGCCGTCCTGCCAGCTGAGAACGAGGAACTGGCCGTTGTCGAGGAAGGTGACACTGTAGACATCGTTGAAGTATTTGGGCTCGGTCTGGGCGAGGGCGAGCTTGACTGCGCCGGTGTTGACGTTGGCGAAGTAGATGTTCTCGTGCTTCTGGGCGCGGTCGAGGGTTTCAATCCAGACGATGTCATTGTTGACCCAGCCGAAGCGCGGGATGTAGTCATTGCCCTGGCTGATGGGGAGATCGATCCAGCGGGTGGCGCCGCCGGCGGCGTTGACGATGCCGACGCGGACGCCGGGGTTGGGGTCGCCGGGCTGCGGGTAGCGCTGCCACCACTGGATGCGGGCGTGGACGGGGAGCCAGTCCTCAATGGGGTAGAGCGGAACGTGCTGCTCGTTCATCTGGAGGTAGGCGATTTTTTTGGAGTCTGGCGACCAGAAATAATTGCTGCGGACGTTGAGCTCTTCGAGATACACCCAATCGATACCGCCATTGAGCAGGGTGTGCGAGCCGGTGCTGGTGAGGGCGCGTGCGTGGGAACCGTCGTGCGCGGGCTGGACGTAGAGGTTGTTGTTGCGGAGATAGGAGATGTAGCTGCCGCTGGGCGAGAACTGCGGATTGTCGCCGCTTTCCATGCCGGTGTTGCCCACCTGCTGGCCCTTGCCGGATTTGGCGTTGAAGAGCCAGAGCTCGCCGTTGGTATCAAAGAGAATCTGCTTCGAGTCGGGAGCCCAGATGTAGTCCGGCTCACCGTAGCGGTCGCGATGATCTCGATCCTGCTCGGTGATGGGCGCGTCGAGGAGCGGCGTGAGCTTGGCGGCGGGAATAACGATGCGCGAGGTCGCGCCGCCCACGACAAACTCGCGGAGGTTGTTGTCGCCGTCGAGGTAGGTGACCTGTTTGGAGTCCGGCGCCCAGTAGATTTGGGAGGGCCGGCTGCCGGTGAGGCTGCCGCCGGCCCAGATGCCTTTTACGGTCCAGGGTTTTATCTTTTGCGCATGCAGTGAGGGCAGGCAAAGAGCGGCGAGCGCAAGGGCAAGAGTGAATGAGGCAGCGTTGCGAAGCGGCACGCGGGTCATGGGAAGCTCCAGAGATAGAACTTTCGCGCGGGGAGGCGAAAGAAGATTCTAGAGCAAAGCGCATGGAAATAGCGTCGCTGCGAAAAGGTTGTTGCTATTCGTATTTGAGGGATTCGACGGGGTCCATTTGTGCGGCGCGGTTGGCCGGGAGGGTTCCGAAGATGATGCCGACGAGGGTGGATGTGCCCATGGCGATGATGACGGACCAGCCTGAGATGGGGATATCGAATGCGGTGAAAAAGCGCACGGAGAGCGGCATGGCGATGCCGATGGCCGAGCCGACGGCGCCTCCTGCGAGGGAGATCATGATGGCTTCGAGCAGGAATTGCAGGCGAATTTCGTGAGCGGTGGCGCCGAGGGCCTTGCGGATGCCGATTTCGCGGATGCGGGCACGCACGGTGGCCAGCATGATGTTCATGATGCCGACGCCGCCCACGGCCAGCGTGATGGCGGAGATGAGAAAGAGGATGATGGTGAGCGCGTTGGCGATGACTCCGGCCACGGTGATGAGCTGGGTGAGCGTGGAAGCTGTATAGACAGAGTTGGGCTGGTGCCGCGCGCTGACGATCTTGACTATTTCCTTGGCGGTGGCCTGGACGTCGGCGCGGTCGCGTGTCGAGAAGAAGATGTCCTGCACGTAGTCGGTGCCGGTGAAGTAGCGCGCGACGGAGTAGGGGATGAGGATGGTTTTGTCGCGAATCTCAGACTGGCCGAAGGTGTTTACGCTCTCTTTGAAAGTGCCGACGATGGTGAAGGGGATGCCGCTGATCTGGAAGGTCTGATTAATGGCGGCGTTGGCGCTTCCATACATCTGGCGGGCGAGCGGAATGGTGATGTCGGCGACTTTCTCGTGGGTATTTTCGTCTTCGTCATCGAAGAAACGGCCAGTGGTGACCTTGAGGTTGCGAATCTGCCGGTAGGGCGGCATGACGCCGAGGACGAGGACGTCCTGCTGGATGCCGCTGCCGACATTGATGCGGTCGTGCATTTGCAGAATGGGCGAGGATGCGGCGATTTCCGGCACGTCCTCATCGACGGCGCGCATGTCGTCGAGGCGGAGATAGTCTGTGTGGTAATTGCTGACGCTGCCGCCGCCGCCGCCTGCGTATTCGAGGTCGATCCAGTTGGTACCTATGCTTTCAATCTCGTGCAGGATGTACTGCTTGCCGGTGAGGGCGATGGTGACGACGAGGATGAGCGACATGGAGCCGATGACCATGCCCAGCGCGGTGAGGGCAAAGCGCACCTTGCTGGCACGGAAGCTGTCCACGGCAATGTGCACGATTTCTTTAACGCCCATGGTGCGTTTGGCGCTGGCCAGGGTACTTTCGAAGCTTCTTTGGGTCGAGGCTGGCATGTGCTCTATTTATGAATGCGCGGGAAGGGTTGCTGGTTTCAAATTTGCAGCCTGAATGACGGAAATACGCCCTCCCGTGATGTTTGGATGCCGGGGAGGGCGCGGATGATTGCAGTTATTCGGTGACCCACTCGCCTTTGCGCATGAGCGGCTCGGTTTTGCCGTCGGCATGCACGCCGTCGATGTCGATTTCGCCGGAGCCGATCATCCAATCCACATGGATGAGGCTCTCGTTGGCGCCGCGGGCGGCGAGATCCGCGGGGGTGAGGTTTCCGGCATTCTCAAAACAGGAACTGTAGGCCTGGCCAAGCGCGATGTGGCAGGCGGCGTTTTCGTCAAAGAGCGTGTTGTAAAAGAGAATGCCGCTGGCGGAGATGGGCGAAGAGTGGGGCACGAGCGCGACCTCGCCAAGGCGGCGTCCGCCTTCGTCAGTGTCGATCATTTTATGCAGGACGGATTCTCCGGCGGCGGCATGCGCCTCGACGATGCGGCCATTTTCGAAGCGGACTTCAATGTCCTGAATCAATGTGCCCTGGTGGGAGAGCGGCTTGGTGCTGCGTACGGTGCCGTCGGCGCGGTTCTTGTGCGGCGTGGTGAAGATCTCTTCCGTGGGCATGTTGGGGATGCAGTATGCGCCGTTGAGGGCGACGCTGCCGCCGCCGAGCCACATGTGATCGTCGGCGAGGCCCACGCGGAGATTGGTGCCGGGGCCGTTGTATTGCAGCGCATGGAAGCGTTTGGCGTTCATGTAGTCAGCGCGCTTGTGCAGGTTGGCGTCGTGGGCCTTCCATGCGGCCACCGGATCGGGCTGATCGATGCGGCAGGCGACAAAGATGGCGTCCCAGAGCTTTTCCACGGCCTGCTCCACGGGAATGCCGGGGAAGACAAGCGTGGCCCAGTCAGGTGTGGCCGCTGCGAGGATGTTCCAGTTGATGTTGAACTTGGTGATCTGTTCCATGGCCGGGCGGTAGGCCCTGGACTGGGAGCGGTTGGCGCGGCTGACCTTTTCGGGGTCTTCATTGGCGAGCAGCGCGGGGTTGGAGCAGTAGATGGCCTGGCGTGCGGCGCCGTTGCGGTATGCCTGCGCCATGCCCTCGTAGAGCCAGTCCGCGGCTACGTCAAAGCTTTCGCTGCGGCCGTACTGGTAGCGCAGGAGCGATGAGGGTTCGTCAGTGAGCAGCGTGGTGACGAGATTTGCGCCGGCCTTGTAGGCCTGGGCGGTGACGCGGCGTACCAGCGGCAGGGCGTCGACGGTGGAGGTAAGGACCATCTGCTGGCCTTCCTGCAGGCCAAGGCCAACCCTGACTGCGACTTCAGCAAGGCGATCCAGTTTCTCTTCAAATGTCAGCGCCGTTGCGGGGGCTGTTGCGGCATTGCTCATGAAATCACTCCTCTTCGCATTATTCACTATTTACCGAACGTGCCATTGTACCGGCAGGCGGGCCGGACGGGAGGCTTATGTCTTTTGCGCGATCACAACGCGGGGAATGCCCTGCAGATCAGGCACGAAGGCGAGGTTTTGCCAGCCGGCGAGCAACTGGGTTAGGGATGGCTGCTGGCCGTGGCCGAGTTCCATGAGGAGCCAGCCGCCGGGGACGAGAGCCTGGCGAGCCTGCGGAATGAGGCGGTGATAGAGTTCGAGACCGGATGGGCCGGCGAAGAGTGCGCAGTGCGGCTCGAAGTCGCGGACCTGCGGCTCCAGTTGGTCGCTGGCGGGGACGTAGGGCGGATTGGAGAGGATGATGTGAAAATTTTCGTTGGGGAGGGCCGCGAGCAGGTCGGACTCGACGAAGCGGATGGCTGCGTGGTGCTTGGCGGCATTTTCGTGGGCGATGGCGAGGGCTGCGGGGGAAATGTCTGCTGCGGTGACGGCGGCTTGTGGTCGATGCGCGGCGATGGCGATGGCGATGGCTCCGGAGCCTGTGCCTACGTCGAGGATGCGCGTGGGTTGGCAGGTGATTTGACTTGGAGGGATGCGGGCGAGTGCGGCTTCGACGAGGTGTTCGGTTTCCGGGCGGGGGATGAGCACGTCGGGCGTGACGCGGAGGGTGAGGCCGAAGAAGTCCTGCCGGCCGGTGATGTACTGGATGGGCTCGTGGCGGGCGCGGCGGGCGATGAGGTTCTCGTATTGCGTGAGCTGCTCGGGGGTGATCTCGGCCTCAGGCTGCGTGAGGAGCCATGCGCGGTCGCGATGGAGGGTGTGGAGCAGCAGCAGCTCGGCGTCGCGACGGGCTGTGGGCAGGCTGGCGAGGCGCTGGGTTCCCAGTGTGAGCGCCTCGCCGGCGGAGGTGGGTTTCATCGCGTGAGTTATGCCACGGCTTCGGCGTCTGCCTTGAGGCGCTCGGCGTTGAAATGCGCGGTGAGTGCGTCGATGACCGGCTGGAGCTTGCCCTGCATGACCTCGGTGAGCTGGTGCAGTGTGAGGCCGATGCGGTGGTCGGTGAGGCGGTTTTGCGGGAAGTTGTAGGTGCGGATCTTCTCGCTGCGGTCGCCGCTGCCGACCTGCGATTTGCGCTCCCTGGCCAGCTCCTGCTGCTGACGTTCCATCTCCTGCTCGTAGAGGCGCGAGCGGAGGACGCGCAGGGCTTTTTCGCGGTTTTTGATCTGTGATTTTTCGTCCTGGCAGCTGACCACGGTGTTGGTGGGCAGGTGGGTGATGCGCACGGCCGAGTATGTGGTGTTGACGGACTGGCCTCCGGGACCGGAGGAGCAGAAGGTGTCGATGCGGATATCCTTGGCTTCGATTTTGACGTCGACGTCTTCAGCCTCGGGCAGCACGGCGACGGTGATGGCCGAGGTGTGGACGCGACCCTGCGTCTCCGTGGCGGGGACGCGCTGCACGCGATGGACGCCGCTCTCATACTTCATCTGCGAGTAGACGTGGTCGCCTTCGATGATGGCGATGACTTCCTTCATGCCGCCGACCGAGGACTCGGATGAAGAGAGAATTTCGACCTTCCAGCGGCGCAGTTCTGCGAAGCGGGCGTACATGCGGAAGACTTCCGCGGCAAAGAGCGAGGCTTCGTCGCCGCCGGTGCCGGCGCGGATTTCGAGCACGACGTTCTTCTCGTCGTTGGGGTCTTTGGGCAGCAGAAGAATCTTGAGGTCTGCTTCGATTTTGGGTTCGCGCTCTTCGAGCGTGGCGAGCTCTTCTTCGGCCATGGCGCGGATGTCGGGGTCGCTCTCGGTGAGCATGGCGCGCGCGTCGGCGATGCCCTGGCGCACCTCGCGGTATTCGCGGAACTTGTTGACCAGCCCTTCCAGGTCGCGGTGCTGCTTGGCGGTCTTCTGGTACTTTTGCTGGTCGGAGATGATCTCCGGCTCGGCCAACTGGCGACCCAGCTCTTCGTAGCGGGTTTCAATTTGTTCGAGGCGTTCAAACATGGGATTGTGGCGCTCCAGTCGTCGCGGAAATCAATGGGAAAAGTGGAAAAAAGGCGGACGGGTGTGTCTGCGGCTAAGGCCGCTAACGATGGGCGCCGAGCTGGCGGATCCGCTGCATACCTTTATTTTACCGCTTTTCGCGTATTAAAACCTCTAGTTTGGACTGGTAGCCATGAGGTGCGGCAGCAGGAAGTGGAAGAAGTTACTGCTGTTGGAGTTGAGGCAGACGTGGGCGTTGGGCAGGCCGGCGGTGATGAGGGTGTAGCCCTTGCTGTTGACGGTGATGTGCAGCGGCGTGGTGGGGCAGAGCGAAGGCCGGATGACGTAGGCCATGGCCATGGCGTCATAAAGCGTGGGCGTGGCCTGCTCGCTGGAGGCCATCCACTCGCTGGTGAGCTGGGCGAGCGCATTGGTGAGGGGCGTGCCGGAGCCGAAAAGGATGGGGCGCATGACCTCGTCGAGCTTCAGTTGCGTGGAGTCGAGCGGCATCATGTAGATGGGTACGCCGGAGGTGAAGAGCGCCTGCGATGCGGGAACGTCCATGGCGACGTTGTACTCGGCATCGGGACCGTGGCTGGGCTGGTAGCCGAGGTCGCCGTAGCCCCGATGAATGGACCCGCCCATGAGCACGATGCGCTTGAGCTGGCGAAAGGCGGCCGGATTGCGCTTGATGAGCGCGCCGATGTTGCTGTAGGGAGCGATGGCGACGAGCGTGATCTGGTGGGGGTAGCGATGAATTTCGCGGATAAGGAAACTGATCGCGTCGGGGAATCCTTCCACGGCGAGCGGCTGCGCCTCAGCCCATTTGGCCTGCGAGAAGACGGCGGTGGGTTTGGTGGTGGGTCCTGCTGTGACGGGGATGCCACGATGATCGGTGACGTCGAGGAAGCGCTGCACGAGGCGCGCGCGCAATTGCGTGTTGCCCCACGCAGTGGTGACGCCGAGCAGGTCAACCTGTTTGGGCGACTGGAGCGCGAGGGCGAGCGCGTAGGCGTCGTCGATGTCGTCGCCGATGTCGGTATCGAGAATGATTTTTTGCGGGGCGGTGGCCTTTGCGGCGGACGATGCGGGATGGTGCGCCGGTTGGGCGAATATTGGCATCGGCGTGAAGAGGAGCGAAAGCAGGAGCGGAATCAGCGGAGCCTTTGAGAACAAGACGAGTCTCCCCTCAGTGAAAGTGACCGTGCGCATGACTGTGGCTGTGATCGTGATCGGCTTCGAGCAGCGCGGCGCAACCATCGGCCACGTCGCAGGCTGCGTTTTCAAACTGCACGGTGGCGTGGAGAATGTGAAACCTGTCGTGGAGCACGGTGCGTATGCGGCCGAGGATGGCGCAACTTTCGGAGGGAGGAATGTCGGCAATCTCAATGTGGGTGGCGAGCGCGCGGCTGTTGGAGCCGAGGCTCCAGACGTGGAGATCGTGCACGCCCTCAACGCCTTCAATCTCTTCGAGTCTCAGCCGTATTTCATCGATGGAGATGCCGTGCGGCGTGCCTTCGAGCAGGATGTTGAGGGTTTCGCGCACGATGCCGTAGGAGGACCAGAAGATCATGGCGGCGATGGCGATGGAGAGCGCGGGGTCGATCCAGACCAGGCCGGTGTATAGGATGGCCAGGCCGCCGACGATGACGGCGGCGGTGGAGAGCGTGTCGCCGAGCATGTGGATGAAGACGCTGCGAATGTTGACGTCTTTGCCGACGCGCCAGAGCATGGCGGCGATAATTCCGTTCATGATGACGCCGGCGGCGGCGACGATCATCATGACGTTGGCTTCAATTACATGCGGATGCTCGAAGCGGTGGATGGCTTCGACCGCGATCCAGATGGAGATAAGGATGAGAGCGAGCGCATTGAGGAAAGCGGCGAGCACGCCGGCGCGCTGGTAGCCGAAGGTCTTCTGGTCGTTGGGCGGGCGGCCCTGAAAGTAAACGGCAACGAAGGAGAGGATGAGCGCGAGCGCGTCCGATGCGTTGTGCCCGGCCTCTGAGACCAGCGCCAGTGAGTGCGCGTGCAGGCCGGCGATAAACGTGATGACCGTGTAGCAGAGGGTGACTACGAAGGAGATTCGCAGGACGCGCTGCATCTTTGCCGTGGGTGTGCCGTGGACGTGCATCTGATAACAGTGTAGATGCGGGCGGGTGCTGCGGGTGGGGTTCTTTTCAGGGGATGAAGCAGAGTGGTCACGTTGTGGGCGTGCCGGAGGCGTGCCGTTCACGGTGTGTTGGAATGCCGCGGCGGACGGGAACGCCGGAGGCGAGGTCGCGCAGGCCGGACCATGTTTCCGCCACGATGATGCTGTTGGCCGGCTGGTGCGGGTTGTAGCGCACGGAGCAGGGAAAGTCGAGACGCGTGGCGTGAATGTCAATAAAGTCGCTGAGGGTGGAGACGTCCTGTGAGCACTCGTAGACGACACCCGAGACCTCGTACTTGTACATGACGAGTTGCATGCCGCCCTTGCGGCCGCTTTCTTCTTCGGTGAGGTCGGCGGTGTCAAAGACGGTGCCGTCGATGATGCGGCCCATGCGGACAAGGCTTTCCCGGCGCTGGCGTTCGAGCTCGTCGCTGGTGGTTTTTTTGCGGAAAACGAGATAGAGGATGGCTCCGGCGCCAAGGGCAAGGGCGGCAGCGGTTCCATATACCTGGGGGTCTCGCAACGATAGTGGCTGCATCGGTTTCTAGAGGCAAGCATACCGCAGGGGGAGCGTGGAAGGCTTGCAACTTATTGGAAGGTAGTTTTCATGGGTGTGGATGAGCGCCGGAAAGGGCATGAATGCGGGGTTTTACGGGCGCCGCGACGCAGATATGGCTGCCGCTGACGATATACTGGAATGAGCATGGTAAAACGCAATTCGTCTCTTTCCGCCGGCTCCGGCGGCGCATTTTCCCTCCACAGCCGGAATTCCTCAGGTGCGCCCCGCATCCGGTCCACGACCGTGATCTGCGTGCGGCGCGGTAACAGCGTGGTGATGGCCGCCGATGGCCAGGTAACCATGGGCGATGCGGTGATGAAACATTCCGCGCGCAAGATCCGGCGGCTTTACCAGGACAAGATTCTGGCGGGGTTCGCGGGTTCGACGGCGGATGCGTTTTCGCTCTTCAGCCGCTTTGAGGGCAAGCTGGAGCAGTATGCCGGCAACCTGGGCCGCGCGGCGGTGGAACTGGCCAAGGACTGGCGCACGGACAAGATGCTGCGCAACCTGGAGGCTCTGCTGGTGGTCGCCGATGCGCACCAGATGTTCCTGGTAGGCGGCGCGGGCGACGTGATTGAGCCGGACGAGTCGATTCTGGCGATTGGCAGCGGCGGCTCCTACGCGACGGCGGCGGCGCGTGCGCTGATGCAGAATACCGAGCTGGGAGCGCGCGACATTGCCGAAAAGTCGCTGCGCATTGCCGGGGATATCTGCATCTACACCAACAGCCATTTGACGATTGAAGAGCTGACGGCCGAGTAGGCCGCTGTTCACGAAGGATTGAGCATCATGGCCATTTATTTACCCGGAGCAGCCGAGGATCAGGAGCTTTCGCTCGACCATCTGACTCCGCGCGAAATTGTTATCGAGCTGGACAAGTACGTTGTGGGGCAGAAGGCAGCCAAGCGCGCCGTGGCGATTGCGCTGCGCAACCGCATGCGGCGACAGAAGCTGACGCCGGATCTTGCCGATGAGATTATGCCGAAGAACATCATCATGATTGGCCCCACGGGCGTGGGCAAGACCGAGATTGCGCGCCGGCTGGCGAAGCTGACCGGGTCGCCATTCCTGAAGGTGGAAGCCTCGAAGTTTACCGAGGTGGGCTACGTGGGCCGCGACGTCGAGTCCATGGTGCGTGACCTGGTGGAGATCGCCATCGACATGGTGCGCGAGGAAAAGCTGGAAGAGGTGGAAGACAAGGCCGAGTTGAACGCCGAGGAGCGTTTGCTGGACCTGCTCTTGCCGCCTCCGACGCCGCAGGCGGGTCAGCCTGCCGCGGGCAGCGAAACGACGGATGCGCATGGGGCGATTATTCTGCCGCCGCCGAGCGACTCGCACCAGCGCACGCGGGAGAAGCTGCGGCAGCAGTTCCGCGAGGGCAAGCTGGATGACCGCATGGTGGAGATGGATGTGCGGGATCGGAGCGCGCCGTCGTTCGAGATCATTTCGAACCAGGGCGTGGAGGAGATGGACATCAATTTGAAGGATGTCCTGCCGAATATCTTTGGCCAGCGCACCAAGAAACGCAAGATGACCGTGGCCGAGGCCTTTGAGTACCTGGTGCAGGAAGAGGAAAGCCGCCTGATCGACATGGACCAGGTGACGCGCGCGGCGGTGGAGCGCGTGGAGACTTCGGGCATTGTCTTCCTCGATGAGATTGACAAGATTGCCGGGCGCGAAGGCGGGCATGGGCCGGATGTCTCCCGCGAGGGCGTGCAGCGCGACATTTTGCCGATTGTGGAAGGCACCACGGTAAACACGCGCTACGGCATGGTGCGCACGGACTACATTCTGTTTATTGCGGCGGGCGCGTTCCATGTGTCGAAGCCGAGCGATTTGATTCCCGAGTTGCAGGGGCGTTTTCCGATTCGCGTGGAGCTGCAGTCGCTGACGGTGGAGGACTTCATCAAAATCCTTACCGAGCCGAAGGGGTCGCTGGTGAAGCAGTCCACGGCGCTGATGGAGACCGAAGGGCTGCGGCTGGAGTTTACGACGGAGGCGATTGCCGAGATGGCGCAGTTTGCCTTCCACGTGAACGAGACGACGGAGAACATTGGCGCGCGGCGGCTGCACACCATCATGGAAAAGGTGCTGGACGACATCAGCTTTCTGGCCCCGGATCTGATCAAGCACATGAAGGACAAGCCGGAGAGTGGAGTGGTGGACCTCGCCGCGGCCGGGCAGGGCGAGTGGGAGCCGCTGGCTCCGCTGCCGATTGTGGAGCGGGAAACGGCAACGGGCCGCGAGAAGGTCGCGGTGGTGGACCCTGAGTACGTGAAGCAGATGGTGGCTTCGATTGTGAAGAACCAGGATCTGTCCCGTTACATTCTGTAATCGTAAGAAGTACCAATGAAAGCGGCTTCCTGCGCGGGAGCCGCTTTGTTTTTCCGGTGCTGATTACATGAGCAGTTTGGGGCCGTTGAGGCGGGTGAGCTCATCGCGAACCTTGGAGAGGCCGTAGCGGCAGGTGTCGAACTGGTCGGCGAGGCGGGCGAAGAGTCCGGCTTCGCGCTCGTACTCGAAGAGATCGAACTGCGAAACGATGTAGTAGCTCTCCTTGCCGGCGGCGACGAGCTCGGCAAAGCTCGAGTCGGCGGCGTATTTGTGGGTGGAGTCCGGATACATGCCGGTGGAGAAGAGCGCGAAGTCGCCGATGTGTTTGCGGAATTTGCGCTCTTCGTCAAAGGAGCTGGCGAGTCCGTGGATGGGATCGGAGGCGGCGAGCATGCTGCTCAACTCGCGAATGGGATGGCCCTCGGCGTCGCGCAGCGGGTAGAGATGCTCGGTTTTGGAGAACTCGGTGAGGATGCCGGTTACGTAGTCGGTAACCACGGGGTCATGCACGGGCGTGTAGGCGGTGAAGCAGTGCTCGACAATGCCGTGGAAGAGTTCGCGAAGATCGGTCGATTCGGCAGCCATGATGCCCTCCTGGCAGAACGCCTCAATTGTGGTGCAGAAGTGTTCTGCTTATTGAGTCCCTAATGTAGAGAAAAAGTCGTGAATTGCAAGCATCTATTTTGGTGCGGAACCGCTATTTGTTAGCAGTCGGAACGGCCAATTGCGAGGGGTGCTGATTTGGGATATTGCGATTGGCAACTGTAACGGATGCATTATCAGCAGCTTTTGACGATGCGAAAGCCTTGTGGCGATGGGCCGCGTTACGCGCGCGCTTCGAGGATGGCATCGTACGCGCCGTAAACGCGGTCGAAAACGGAGTCCCATGAGGCTGTGAGGGCGTAGTTGCGGGCGGCCTGGCGCATGCGGGTATGAAGGCCGGGATCGCCGAGGACGGCGGCGATGGCAGAGGAGAATGCGTCGTCGTCGGCGATGTGGCCGGTCTCGCCATCGCGCACGATCGAGGGAGGGCCGCCGTCGGGGGTGACGATGGCGGGAACGCCGGAGGCGAGCGCTTCGAGGACGACATTGCCGAAGGTGTCCGTGTGTGAGGGGAAGACGAATAGGTCCATGCCGGCGTAAGCCTCGGCGAGTGCTTCGCCGCGGAGGACACCGGTGAACTCGGCGCGGGGCAGGCGGGCGCGGAGCCAGTCTTCTTCGAGGCCCTGGCCGACGATGCGGAAGCGGAAGTTGCGGATGCTCTGCGATTCCAATTCCTGCTGGATCTGCGCGAGCAGCGCGACGTTTTTCTCGACGGAGAGACGACCTACAAAGCCCAGGACGAACTCGCGGTCTTCAGCGTTGCGCGCGCGTTTGGCCGGGGAAAAGAGTTCGGTGTCCACGCCGCGCTGCATGAGGTGGCAAGGGCGGCTGGTGTAGCGCTCGAGCTGGCGGCAGAGGCCGGGATTGGGCGCAAAGTTGATCCCGGCCCAGAAGTAAAGCAGCGAGGTGAGGCGCAGGAAGAATTCTTCAATCGACGCGGAAGCCAGCCGCGAGGCCGGTCCGGGCAGTCGGCTGGTGAACCACTGCGAGCGGCGCGAGGCATACTCATGCACATTGGTGTGCCATGACGCTGCCAGCGGAATGCGGTTGAGCAGGGCGACGGCGGCGGCCATGAGGCCCACGTCGCTGGGGCCGGTGATGTGGATGACGTCTGGCCGGAAGCGATGCACCGCGCGGTCGATGAGATTGAGGTGTCGGAAGAAGACGGGGTCGAGATGGAGATCCTTGTCGAGCGGGACGGAGAAGATGCCGCGCCGCAGCTCGAGCACGGTGATGGAGTCTTCCTGGCAGACCATGGTGGGCCGGGCGCTGGCGCGCGCGCAGAGGAACGGCAGGGCGCGGCGGCGGGCGTAAGCCTCAAGCTGGCGCGAGGTGTGCGCGACCCCGTTGATCTCGTAGTAGGAGTCCGGAAAGAAGGCGACGCGCGGGCAGGGCTGCTGCCTTGGGGTGATGGAGCCCATCTGTTGATTCCGGTTATACCGGCGGGACAAGAACGGCGTTTGAAGAACAGGTAAAAGCGTGGTGAAGAAAGGCGCTACTTTTTCGGACGGCGGGCGGTGGATTTTGCAGCCGGGCGGCGCGGCGGGCGGGCTTTGAGCAGGGCTGCGGCGTGGGATTGGACGGCTGTCCTGGCGGGTGATTTTGGCGCGGAGCGTTTGTTCCGCTGGGCGGCGTAGCGGAGCTGCTCCAGCTCATCGGCGGAGAGCTCGCGGACCTGGCCGGGTTCGACGTCGAGCACGAGCGGGCCGTAGCCGACGCGGCGGATTTTTTCGACGTGGTGGCCGACTTCTTCGAACATTTTGCGGATTTCGCGGTTGCGGCCTTCAATGAGGGTGAGCTCGAACCAGGGGTTTTCTGCATTGCGAACGAGTTTGAGGCCGACGGGGGCGGTCATGACGCGGCCTTCGCCGGGGCGACCCTTGTCGATCATGATACCGGAGCGGATCTGCTCGAGGCTTTCCTCGGGCGGGCGTCCGCTGATTTTGACCAGATAGACCTTCTCCACCTGCGATGAGGCGCGGGTGAGCTGGTTGGCAAGCTCGCCATCGTTGGTCATCAGCAAAAGGCCTTCGCTGGCGTAGTCGAGGCGGCCCACCGGGTAGACCCGCTCGCCGCCGCGCCCGCGTCCGTGGAAGAACTCCATGACGGTGTGGCGGCCCTGCGGATCGCTCGACGTGGTGACGTAGCCCTTGGGTTTGTTGAGCATGAAGTAGCGCAGGCGCTCGGGGCCTTGCAGCAGCTTGCCGTCCACGCGAACGTGGTCTTCGGCGGGGTTGGCGCGGGTGCCGAGTTCGGTGACGATTTTGCCGTTGATCTGCACGCGCCCGGCGAGGATGAGCTCTTCTGCCTTGCGGCGAGAAGCGATGCCGGCCGAGGCGATGATCTTCTGCAGCCGCTCGCCGGTGGGAGCCTCTGGCGCGGGTTGTGACTGCGATTTTGGAGTTTTGCGAGCAGCCATATTTAGTTCTCGCCCGGTTCTGTCGTGTTGGCTTCTGGAAAGGTCTCCGCTTCGAGGGATTCAGCGTCGATTTCGACGCCGGGCAGGTCTTGTTCCATCTCCAACTCCGGTTCAGCGGTGATGTCGATGGCGAGCGGTGTGCTGGCGACGGGTTCGCCGTGCTCGGCGCGGGTGGCCAGATCTTCGGCGGAGACGGCGGGGACGTGCAACTCGCCGGTCTCGATTTCTTCTGCTTCGCCGGTTTCGCCCGTGAAGGGAAGGCTCTCGTTTTCAGAGAGCCCCTCGTCGCCCTCGGCCAGCTCGCCGGCCATCTTCTCAAACTCTTCCATGGAGGGCAGTTCGCTCAGGTCTTTGAGGCCGAAGCGAAGCAGGAACTCCTTGGTGGTTTTGTAGAGGATGGGGCGGCCGATGACCTGCTTGCGGCCCGCTGTGCTCACCAGCTTGCGGCTGATGAGCGAGCCGATGACGCCTGCGGAGTCCACACCGCGAATTTCGCTGACTTCCGGCACGGTGACTGGCTGCTTGTAGGCGATGACGGCCAGGGTTTCCAGCGCCTGGAGGGTGAGCTTGATGGGCGGCTTGAGGCTTTTGACGAAGGCGCGGACTGAGTCGTGGTATTCGGGCTTGGTGCCGACGCGATAACCGCCGGCAACCTCGCGGATTTCCATGCCGCGACTGCTGGAGGCGTAGTCAGCGATGAGCTCGTCGACGGTGAGGCGGATTTCATCGCGGATTTCGCGCTCGCGCAGGCGCGCGATGCGTTTTTCTTCCACGGCAGCCGCGGCGGCGGCGTCCGGGGTGAGTTCGGCCTCGGGCTGGGACTTGGGCTGCACTTCCGTCTCGTCCGGCTGGGCTGGCTCCGCCGCTTCGGCGGCGGGCGGCTCGGCTTCCGTTTCTGTTTCTGGGGTCTCATGCCCTGCCTCGTGTTCGGGCGCGGGTGCGGCGACGACCTCTTCGGCCTTCTGCGCGCCGGCCTCACCGATGGCGTCGGACTCGACATCACGTGCTTCTTCGCGGGCTTCCTTTTGTTCGAGGGCCTCGGGGCCAAACAGCGCGGCGAGCTGCGCGAGGGTGACCGGCTCCTCGGCCGCGTAGATCACAGCTTCGATTCTTGCTTTCAGGCTCATGGATGCTCTTTCGATACTACCGAAGCGGTGCTGGGTGAGGCGAGGATCGCCCGTCCCGACAGGCCATTTTACGACCAGTCGTCGCGGATGAGGTTTTCGCTCTGTCCGAGGATTTCCTCGAAGCGCTCCTGCTTCTTGATGAGAATGTCAGTGAAATTGGAGGGTTGGAAGAGCAGCACGGCCTGCAGGCGGACGAGTTCCAGCATGGCCAGGAACATGGCGATGAGGGTTCGCTCGGAGCGCGTGTTGCCGAGCAGGCGCCGCAGCGAGACCGGCTTTTCTTCCATGACGAGGCGGCGGCGCATGTAGTCGATCATCTGGCCGACGGTGACGGTGTCCTCGTCCACGTCGAGGACGGGGCGCTCGCGAACACGCTCGAGAATGTCGCGGAAGACGCGGGCTAGGTCCAGCGTGTCGGCGGCGATTTCGCGCTCGGTGCCCTCGGCGTTGCGGAACTCGCGGATTTGCGGGTTCGAGAAGACCGCGTCTTCGATCTGCTGCTTCTGGGCGAGCATTTCGGCGGCGCGCTTGAATCGCTCGTGCTCGAGGAGGCGCTCGACCAGCTCACGGCGCGGATCTTCCTGTTCGTCGCCCGCGATTTCGACGGGCAGGCGCGGCAGCAGCATCTTGCTCTTGATATGGATGAGCAGCGCGGCCATGTAGATGAACTCCCCGGCGGTGTCGACGTCGGTTTCCTTGAGCCGCTCGACGTAGCTGAGGAACTGCGCGGTGATTCTGGCGATGGGGATGTCGTAGATGTCGATGTCCTGCTTGCGGATGAGGTCGAGCAGGAGGTCGAGCGGGCCGTCATAGAGCTTGCCGACGGTGACCGAGAAGGGGAAGGCATTTTCCTCGTCTCGGGGCTTGTCCTTGCGGGATTTGGCGGATTGGGGGTCGGGTTTCTGGCCGGCTATCAGAGTCTTTGCTGTTGCTGGTTGCGCAACGGCAGACGACGTCTCCGCGGCAGCAGGGGTTTCCTGCTGCGGAGTGGTTTCGTCGATGGGGCGCTGCTCGTCTGTCATTCGCTGACCTCAGGTGGCAGGTGCACGGCAGCGCGGACCTCGGTCATGGTCTGGCGGGCGCGGGTTGTTGCGCGCTTGCCGCCCGCTTTGAGGATGTCGTCGACGAGATTGCCCTGCGCGAATTTGATGCGGCGCTCCTGCATGGGGGCCAGCTCGGCCACCACGGCGTCTGCGAGCCAGCCTTTGCACTCAATGCAGCCAATGCCTGCAGTGGTGCAGCCTTCGCGAACCTTTGCCTGTGTTTCTGCGCTGGAAAAGACCTTGTGCAGGTCGAAAACGGGGCATTTGTCCGGGTCACCCGGGTCGGTGCGGCGGATGCGGGCCGGGTCGGTGACCATGGGCTTGAGCTTTTTGCGGATCTCCGGTTCGGGGTCGCTCAGCAGGATGGTGTTGCCGTAGCTCTTGGACATTTTGCGGCCGTCGGTGCCGGGCAGCTTGGGCGCGGGCGTGAGCAGCACCTGCGGCTCGGGCAGGATCTCAGATCCATCGGGCCGCTTGTAGAACTGGTTGAAGCGGCGGGCCACTTCGCGGGTCAGCTCGACGTGGGCCACCTGGTCCTGGCCGACGGGGACGAAGTCCGGCTGGTAGAGCAGAATGTCTGCCGACTGCAACAGCGGGTAGCCGAGGAAGCCGTAGGTGCTGAGGTCCTTGCCGGTGAGGTTTTCCTGCTGCTCTTTGTAGGTGGGCACACGCTCGAGCCAGCCTAGCGGGGTGATCATGGAGAAGAGCAAATGCAGCAAAGAGTGATCGTTTACCTGGCTCTGGATGAAGATGGTGCATTGTTCCGGGTCGAGCCCGGCGGCCAGCCAGTCGAGGGCGACTTCGCGGGTGTTATCGGGGATCTGCGAGGTATCGGCGTAGTCAGTGGTAAGGGCATGCAGATCGGCGATGAAGAAGTAGCACTCGTACTCGTTTTGCAGGCGCACCCAGTTGGCGAGGGCGCCCATGTAGTTGCCCAGGTGGAGTTTACCGGTGGGGCGCATACCGCTGAGGACGCGCTTTCTGGATTGCGTGGAGGGGTTCGACACTCGGATTCCTTCTGCGGAAAAAGCTCCCCTCATTGTAAGGGAATGGGGCGGCGGTGCTGCGGGTGGGGTGGTGAGGCCAAACCTCAAACGTGCAGCAGGATGATATTCACCAGCCGGATGGCGGGGCTCAGGAAGAAGTCGATGACCGGTCCGCCGAGGAAGAGGATGGCCACCAGGCCCATGATGCCGATGGAATCGTAGTAGCGCAGCCAGTTGTAGGGCAGCATGTGGCGGAAGATGTGCGAGCCGTCGAGCGGTGGGACGGGCAGCAGGTTGAAGATGCACAGCATCAGGTTGAGCCACACGCCGATGTAGAAAATGAGCGCGATGGGAAACAGGACGCTGGCGCCGTGGACGAAGGCGATGCCCCACTGTCCGCTGGCGAGCGCGTGCGCGGCGAAGGCGCCGGTTGTGCCCGAAATGCCGATGCCGATGAGGACGATGAGGCAGGCAAAGGCGGCCAGAATGTTGCTGCCCGGCCCGGCCAGCGTCGTGAGGATGTCGTCGCGGCGGAAGTGCTTGAAATTACGGTTGTTGACCGGCGTGGGCTTGGCCCATCCAATGAGAAACTGCCCGTAGCCGGGCAGAAAGAGCATGGCCAGCGGAATGATGACGGTCCCCAGAATGTCAATATGCTTGCCGGGATTGAGCGTGACCCGGCCCAGCATGCGGGCCGTCTGGTCGCCGAGGCGCGATGCCATCCAGGCGTGGGCGGCCTCGTGCAGGCTCAGGGCAAAAAGCAGAATGACATACTCAAAAATCTTGAGAACGATTTGTTGATGGCTCATGGGTCTTCAGCGATATTACCAGTCTGAGATGGGCCGAGCATGTGCCGGGCGGCACACGCTCAAGATGAATCATGCCAGGTTGGGCGTTCTATTGAATGGCGAAGATGGCGCGAATGGTGGCCGACTGCGCGATGCGCTGCGGGTCGATGGCCAGCGGCCGGACGGCCACTTTCTTGATGGCGAGGGACTGCGCCGCCATCATGGGGAAAATCACGCGCTGCTGCGCCTGGTTGCTGGCGTAGAGCAGCGGTCCGAGGGTGACGCCGAGCCCCTTGGCCATGGCTGCGGCGATCTGCTTGTCGTGGGCCAGCGCGCGGGCTGCGGCTTCGGCTTCGAGCGCGTCGGGGTTGGCGAGTTGCCAGTCAATGTCGCCGCTGTTGTTGGCTCCGGCTTCGACGGCAAGGTTGAGGATCTTTGCGGCTTCCTTAGCGGGAAGGCGGACGGTCCAGGTCTGCTCGGCGCGGTACTTGCGCTGGACTCGCTCGGCGGGCGTAAGGTTCTGGTTCTCGTAGGTCTGAGTTTCCTGCACGGACTGGCTGATGCTCTGTATGTGGCCATCAGGGATGCCGGCCTTTTTGAGCGCGTCGGCGATGGCGTTCGAGGTCTCGGAGGCCTTGGCGTAGGCGTCTTTGGAGGTGGGTCCGTAGACCGTGTAGCCGAGGTGAAGGATGGCGATGTCTGCCATGGCATGGGCCGAGGCTGAGTCGGTGACCTCGATGGTGCGGTTGGATTTATCAACCTTGAGGGTTTGCGCGCAGGTAGCGGTGGCGGCGGCAACCAGGACGACCAGTGCCAGCGAAATGCGTTTGTACATGCTTTCTCCTGTGAGCGCGCGAGCTTGTGGAGGCCACGCGCTGCTCGTGGAACATTAGATGCCGGATTACTGAATTCGTGGACTCGGGTTCCGCAGAAGAAGCTGCTGACCGAATTCCTGGAGCTGGGTTACGGTTTGGGCGACCGCGCCGGAGTCAATGGCGGCGGCGGACTGCAGGATGCCCTCGCGGAGGTTGGCTGCAAGCCGGCTGACGACAAGCGCGGCGGCGGCGTTGAGCAGCACAATGTCGCGGCGCGGGCCAGTTTCGCCGGCGAAGATCTGGTAGAGGATGGCGGCGTTGTCCTCGGCTGTGTCCGCGCCCTGCAGGTCGGCCAGGGTGCAGGGCTTGAGGCCGGTGTCTTCGGGGTGCAGGTGGTATTCCTTCACGGATCCATTGCGGACTTCGGCTACTTCTGACGGGCCGGTGAGGGTGAGCTCATCCAGCCCGCCCGCGCCGTGAACGACGAGGGCATGGCGCACGCCGAGCAGAGCCAGCGCGTGTGCAACAATGTCGATCTTGTCCGGGGAGTAGACGCCCATCACCTGCGCGCTGGCTCCGGCAGGGTTGGTGAGCGGGCCCGCGAGGTTGAAGATGGTGCGGCGGCCTATGCTGCGGCGGATGGGCTGCACGCGCTTCATGGACGGGTGCAGCGCGGGCGCGTAGAGAAAGGCGAAGCCGGTGGCGCGCAGGCATTCGACGGAGTGCTGCGGGGTAAGCGCGACGGGAATCCGCATGGCTTCGAGCACGTCTGCCGAGCCGCACTTGGAGGTAATGGCGCGATTGCCGTGCTTGGCGACTTTGGCTCCTGCGGCGGCGGCGACCAGCGCCGAAGCGGTGGAGATGTTGAAGGTGCCGTCTCCGGCGCCGCCGGTGCCGCAGGTGTCCACCAGCGACAGGCGCTCTTCGAGGGTAAAGGGCACTGGGATGGAGAGCGCGCGCATGGCTTCGGCAAAGCCGGCGAGTTCTTCGGCGGTTTCGCCGCGGTCGGCCATGGTTGTGAGCAGGCGGGCGATGATTTCGTCGGGCGCATCGCCGGTGAGGATCTGGCGCAGGGCGGCGCGGGCTTCCTCGCGGGTGAGGGAGCTGCCTGTGGTGGCTTTGTCTATGAGCGCCTGCAGGTCGGTCATGGCTGTAGCCATGCTAATGCAAGAGCGCGGCGCGGCTGCCGGTTTGCCCCCATTCGACGGCGTCCGATACACTGAATTTTCTTGAGTTTCATAGTGTTTTCGCGCGGTTGCCGCGCATGGGTACGTCTGCAAACAGTAGTTCCACTTACATTTCCACTACTAACAGGAAGCGGTCTTTCGAGTTTTTCCTATGAAAATTCATGAGTATCAGGCAAAAGACATCCTGGCGAAGTACGGCGTGGCCGTGCCCCGGGGTGAGGTGGCCAACACGCTGGATGAAGCGCTGGAAGTGGCCAAGCGGCTCTTTGCCGAGGGCGCGAAGGGCGTCGTCGTCAAGGCGCAGATTCACGCCGGAGGCCGCGGCAAGGGCGGCGGCGTAAAGGTTGCCAAAACGCTGGAAGAGGCCGAGCAGTATGCCAAGCAGATTCTGGGCATGCAGCTCATCACGCACCAGACCGGTCCGCAGGGGCAGAAGGTGCAGCGGCTGCTGATTGAAGAGACGGCGGCGATTGACCGCGAGCTCTACCTGGGCATTGTGCTGGACCGCGCGGCGGCCAAACTGGTGTTTATGGCCTCGCAGGCCGGCGGCATGGAGATTGAAGAGGTCGCGGCCAGGGATCCCAAGGCCATCCACAAGGCTTACATCGACCCGGCTGTGGGCTTCCAGCCCTACCAGGCGCGCGAGTTGGCCTTTGCGCTGGGCCTGAAGCCGACGCAGATCAACGATGCTGTGAAGTTCATGATGGGTCTCTACAAGGCGTACATGGACACGGATTCCTCGCTGCTGGAGATCAACCCGTTCATCACGACCAAGGACGACAAGCTCTTCGCGCTGGACTGCAAGATCAATTTTGACGACAACGCGATGTTCCGCCACAAGGACCTGAAGGAACTGCGCGATATTGCCGAGGAGGATCCGCTCGAAGTGGAGGCCTCGAAGTATGCGCTGAACTACATCAAGCTGGACGGCAACATTGCCTGCATGGTGAACGGCGCGGGCCTGGCGATGGCCACCATGGACATCATCCAGTACGCGGGCGGCATGCCGGCGAACTTTCTGGACGTAGGCGGCGGCGCCAACCAGCAGCAGATTGAGGCGGCTTTCGCCATTCTGTTGGCGGATAAGGCCGTGCAGGCCATCTTCATCAACATCTTTGGCGGCATTTTGCGCGTGGACGTGCTGGCCACGGCGGTGGTTGCGGCGGCAAAGAAGCTCAACGTGACCCTGCCGATCATCCTTCGACTGGAAGGCACAAACGTCGAGGAAGGCCGTAAGATTCTGCAGGAGTCAGGGCTCAAGTTCCAGGTTGGATCAACTATGAAGGAAGCTGCCGAGCTGGTAGTAGCTGCAGCGAAAAGACAGTAGTTAGTTGCCAGTTGTCAGTCCACAGTAGGTACCTCTAGCGAGGAAGCTGCAGAATGGGAAATTCGTTTAGAGATCTGACTGTCTGGCAACGGGCAATTGAATTGACAACTTGTGTGTACGAATTGAGTGCTGTTTTTCCGAAGTCTGAAGTTTATGGACTGACATCGCAAATCCGCCGAGCCGCTGTCTCTGTTGCGAGTAATATCGCGGAGGGTGCGGGGAGGGGCAGCAAAAGGGAGTTTGTACAGTTTCTTAGAATGGCGCGTGGTTCGAATTGTGAGTTACAAACCCAACTTGTCATTGCGGGCAGGCTTGAACTTGCAGCATCTGACCGGTTGGTGGTTGCTGAGTCGCTTTCTAACGAGGTAGGCAAGATGCTGAACGGAATTATGCAGTCGCTTGCGACATCAACTGGGGACTGATAACTGAGAACTGAGGACTAGAAGATGGCTGTACTGGTAAATAATGAAACTCGCTTGATCGTACAGGGCATTACCGGCAAGGAAGGCACCTTCCATGCGAAGGGCTGCGCCGAGTACGGCACCAAGGTTGTGGGCGGCGTGACGCCGGGCAAGGGCGGCACCACGCACGAGGGCTGGCCGGTGTTTGACACCGTGCAGAAGGCCGTCGAAGAAACCGGCGCCAACGCCACCGTGATCTTCGTTCCTCCGCCGTTTGCCGCGGACGCGATTCTGGAAGCCAACGAGGCGGGCCTGTCGCTGATCATCTGCATCACAGAGGGCATTCCGGTGAATGACATGGTCAAGGTGTGGAGCGTGCTCAAGCACTCCAGGTCCACGCTGGTTGGCCCCAACTGCCCGGGCGTGATTTCGCCTGGCAAGGCCAAGATCGGCATCATGCCGGGCCGCATTCACAAGGAAGGCAATGTGGGCATCGTGTCCCGTTCGGGCACGCTCACCTATGAGGCCGTGTACCAGCTGACGCAGCGCGGTATCGGCCAGTCAACCGCAATCGGCATTGGCGGTGATCCGATCATCGGCACTACGCACGTGGATGCGCTCAAACTTCTCAATGAGGACCCCGAGACCGAGGCGATCATCCTGATTGGCGAAATCGGCGGCACGGCGGAAGAGACCGCAGCCGACTACGTGAAGCAGCATGTGAAGAAGCCGGTCGTCGGCTTCATCGCCGGGCAGACGGCTCCTCCGGGACGCCGTATGGGCCACGCGGGCGCGATCATCTCTGGCGGGCAGGGAACTGCCGCTGAGAAGATGAAGGCGCTCACCGCTGCCGGAATTCATGTGGTGCAGTCGCCCGCCGAAATCGGCGAGACGGTGGCACGGGTGATCGGGAAGGCTTAACAACGAGCCGTCAGCTACTAGCTTTTAGCTGTTAGCTGACGGCCTCATCATGCCCGAAATGGGTCAATAGAATTCGCTTCTGAATCAACAGGAGCTAGAAGCTAACAGCTAGGAGCTAACAGCTAATCATGCAACGCACCTTCAGCATCATCAAGCCAGACGCGGTCCGCAAGGGCCACACCGGAGCCATCCTCGCCGAGATTGAGAAGGCCGGTTTCAAGATTGTTTCCATCAAGAGGATGTCCATCTCCAAGGCGCAGGCCGAGGGGTTCTACTACGTGCACAAAGAACGGCCATTCTTTGGTTCGCTCACCGACTTCATGTCGTCGGGGCCGATCTTTCCGATGGTGCTCGAAAAAGAAAACGCCATTGCCGACCTGCGCAAGCTGATGGGCGCCACCAACCCGGCCAATGCCGAGGTAGGCACCATCCGTAAGAAGTTTGCAGGCTCGATTGAAGAGAATGCCATCCACGGCTCGGACGGGGAAGAAACCGCTCAGTTTGAGATCGGCTACTTCTTCGCCGGTTGCGAGCTGGTCTAAATCAGCTTTAGAAAAAGGAAGCGGCGCTGCCTTGCGGGGCAGCGCCGTTTTTTTGCTTCAGAGGCTTAGTCGAGGTGAAAGACCTCGGTCAGTGGGGTCATGGCTTCGTCCGCCTTACTGCCCTCAAGATTCTCAAAGAAGTGAGCCATCTCGGCCTGCCAGCGCGCGTTGACGGGGTGGTTCTGCATGCCGGCGACGGCGGCCTGGAAGTCGTCGGTTTCAAGGTAGCCGACGAGCAGCCCGTCCGGACGCAGGAAGAGCGAGTAGTTGCGCCAGCCGGTTGCGCGCAGGGCGTCCAGCATCTCGGGCCAGACGTGGGCGTGGCGCTCGCGATATTCTTCCAGCTTTTCCTGCCGGACTTTCAAGAGAAAACAAACGCGCATAGTCGTTCCATCCTGTGGGTCATTTGGGTGAGCGGGTTCGCCGCTCAGGTGCGGTCGATGCGGCTCATGTAGCGATAGTCTATTTTGAGCGCGTCCCAGATGGGCACGTCGATGTCATCCTGTTCGACAAACACATGCTTCACGCTGGTGTGCTTTGCGGCGTCGAGAATGGGCTTGTAGTGGATTGTCCCGCGGCCCAGTTCGGTGGGGATGTAATTCCAGGGCGGCGTGCCGGGCGGCATCTTCTTCATATCCTTGACGTGCAGCATTTGTATCCGTCGTGGGTACATATGCAGCAGCTCGACAGGATTCTGCCCGGCGGCGACGGCCCATCCGCAGTCGAGTTCGAGCGCGACCATTTCCCTGGTGGTACTGGCAAGGAGCGTGTGGAAGCCGTTGGTGTCACCGTGCTTTTCAAAGGCCATGGTGTGCGTGTGATAGGCAAGCTGTATGCCGGAGTGATGGCACTCTTCGCCGATGCGCTGCATCTGCTCGCCGCTCCACTTCCAGTCGTCGAGCGTCATGGCGTGCTGCAAGCCGGCCCACGCTCCGCCGGGGTACCTTAGCAGTTTTTCCGGATGCGGCGACCACGGCGAGGAGCAGACGAGGTAACTGAGGCCGAGCGTCTTTGCGTAGTCGATGGTTTGCGGCGTGGCCTTGAGCAGGCTGGGCAGAGGATAGTGCGCGCTCACGCACTTGAGCCCGGCGTTGGCCATCATGTGTCTTACCTGCGCGGCGGGGTGGCCGAAGAAGCCGGCGGCTTCGACTTGCGTGTAGCCGATGGCGGCGACCTTAGCGAGCGTGCCTTCGAAGTTTTTTGGGAGCTGGTTGCGAACGGTGAAGAGTTGCAGGCCGATGGGCCAGGGGCGCGATGCAAGCGCGTGGGCCGGGCCGCTGGAGCCTGCCCAGGCTACGGCGGCAAAACCGGTTTGGAGGAAGCTGCGGCGAGTGGTCGTCATCGTTGGCCAGAGTACACCGTTCTGCCGAGGGCAGGCCAGCAGTCGGCTCAGCTATGCTGGCGGTATGGAATTTTTCTCGTTGAATGGAAAGCAGGTTTCGCGAATCGGGCTGGGCACCTGGGCGATTGGCGGCGGCGAATGGGGCGCGGTGAGCGAGGACGACGCGGTGGCTACCTGCCGAGTGATTTTTGATCTCGGCATGAACCTGATCGACGTGGCGCCGATTTACGGGCATGGCCGTTCGGAAGAAATCGTAGGCAAGGCGATGCGCGAGCACGGGCGTCGTGAGGATTTCTACATTGCGACGAAAGCAGGCCTGGAGTGGAATGAGCGCGGCGTCTTCAGTAACTCCGAGCCGGCGCGGCTGCGGCAGGAGTTTGAGGATTCCCTGCGGCGGCTAAGGACCGATTACGTGGACCTGTACCAGATCCACTGGCCGGATACGACGATTCCGGTGGAGCGCGCCGCCGAGGTGATGCGCGAGTTGCTCGGCGCGGGGCGGATTCGCGCCGTGGGCGTGAGCAATTTTTCCGTGGCGCAGATGGAGGCGTTTGCGGCGATTGCGCCTGTGCATTCGAACCAGCCGCCGTACAACATCTTCGAGCGGGAGATTGATGTCGAGATTCTGCCTTACTGTGAGCGCAGGGGAATTGCGGTGCTGACCTACAGTTCGCTGTGCCGCAGTCTGCTGGCCGGTCGGTTGACGGCTGAAACGCCGATCCCGGAGGGGGATATTCGGCGGCTTGATCCGAAATTTCAACAGCCGCGTTTTGGGCAATACCTGCGCGCGGTGGCGGGACTGGACGCTTTCGCGCAAAAGCAATTTGGCAAGCGAGTAGTGCACCTGGCGGTGCGGTGGATACTGGATCGCCCGGGGATCTCCGCAGCGCTGTGGGGCGCCAAGCGCCCTGCGCAACTGGATGCGGTGAAGGAGATTCTGGGCTGGAAGCTGGACGCGGAAGCGATGGCCGAGGTAGATCGAATTGTAACTGAATACGTTACTGATCCGGTGGGGCCGGAATATTTGACGCCGGGCGTGCGGAGCTAGATTTTAGCTGGTGGGGCGGGCCAGGTCGTTCAGCAGGGTGTCGATGCGGTGTTGTGCCCGGCCGCTGAGCCCCTGCAGGATGATCCAGTAAGCGAAGGATGCGGCAGCACCCATGATGAGAAATGCGCCGGCGGTGAGCCAGAGCCCGCCGTGGGTGATGGCGACAAAGTAAATGACCGCGCAAATGCCGATGACCACCACTTGCGAGAGCAGGCTGAGCAGGTTGTTAGCGGTGGCGCCCTGCGCACGGCCCAGGCGTGAAAAGTTCATGCGGTAGGGCATGTGGAGCGCAATGAGGTTGGCTGCGGAAAAGTTTGCCGGGATGATGAACGTCATCGCGCAAAGCGTCAGCAATAAATCGCTCAGGCTGGGCGGGCCGCCGCGCAGTACGGCAATGACCCAGAGCACAGCAATCTCAATGGTCAGCAGGATGGAATGGAAGAGATTCTTCCCCAGCATGATTTTCCAGAAAGGCACCGGCGAGACAAAGTAAAACTGCAGGCCGGAGCCTTCCCCGCCAAGACTGTTGCAGGTGAGGCGCGTGAGCCCCAGGAAGGCGTAAAAGACCGCGAGTAGAAACAGGCATAGCGTGCGCACGGCC
>JAKATU010000080.1 GCA_021818585.1 Acidobacteriota bacterium
GCATGGGCAGCAACGGCGCCGTCTTCGCTCGACGCGACCACGACTGCTACTGCTCACGCTGCTCCGCGTCGAGCGTGAGTGGAACCAAAGGACGACCTATTGCCATCGGACTTACTCCTCACTCTACCGATGACCAACAAGTTCCGCTTTATTCAGATTATTTCTGACTCAGAACAATAGAGCGTGTTTCATAAACATTTCCGCAGGGTGATCCATAGGCAAGCAAGATAGAAGAAGGCGTAGTAGGTGGAGAGCAAGTGTTCATGATGAACCAGAAGTCGGCGGAACTGACCGAACCATGCATTGGTTCGCTCCACTATCCAGCGCCGTTTGTAAGGTCGCATCTTCCGTCCGTTGTAGTACCGTTTCCGCTTGTTGTTCTTCCGGTAAGGCGCAATCAGCTCAATGGCCCGCCTCTTCAGGCGCTCGCGCAAGGGATCGGAGTCGTAGCCGGCATCGGCGATTACGCGCTTCGGTTTTTGCCGCAGCCGGTCTTTCGGTCGTGGGACGCGGACTTCTTCAAGCGTGGCTTCCGCAAGCTTAACCTCTGCCGGAGAGGCACTTTCCAGCCGAACTCCCAGCGGAAGACCTTGACCGTCGACCAGTACCATCCACTTCGTTCCCTTGCCGCGCTTGGTTTTACCGACTGCATCGCCCCCTTTTTGGCTGGGGCGAAGCTGCCATCCAGGAAGGTTTCGTCCCATTTCAGCAAGCCTTCGGCGTCCAGTGCGCCCAGCAGAGCACGCCAGGCATCCAGCCACACGCCCGCGTCCTGCCACTGCTTCAGACGGCGCCAGCAGGTTGCCGGCGAGGGATACGCGTCGGGTAGAAACCGCCACGCCGCTCCGGTTTGCAGAATCCACAGAATGCCCTCGAAACAGGCCCGATTCGATGCCCATGGCCGGCCGCGGTTGTCCTTCCTCCGCCGTCCTTCCGGCAAAACGGCCCAAGCAACTCTCACTGCTCATCCGTCACCAACTTCTATCGATGCTTCATAACAGAAGCTCAACTGCCTCAAACGTAAGTCCCTGACTTCAGGTCGAACCCATTTATGAAACACGCTCTATGAACGCCGTATCAATGTAACTGCCATAAGTCCGATGACGACCCCATAAACCGCGGATCGAATTTCCAGTGATCGCAATATCTTGCTGCTATCCAGGTTCATGGCCAGAATAGTTGCTGCACCGCCAGGCACTTCGCGTCCCTTCCCAACCACATTCTCCTTCGTCAATACACGCACCTCTGCGGTGCGCAGATCCACGCGCGCCGGAAACGGGCCTCGGTCCACAAACATGAAATCGTCTACCAGGTAGTCCTGTTCAATCGGCCACCAGGTTTCCGGATTACTCAACTCCAGCAATGAGTGAGTCCCGTCAGCATAATTGACCGTAACGGTTCCATTGGTCATGCGACTGACACGCGGCAGAGTCGACCCAGCCATCATGAGATATAAGGACTCGGCTCTTCCGTTCAACGAAATTTGAATAGAGGGTTTATCGATCTCCCATTGAGACACAAAGATGCAATTAGGATCATCCGCACCCGAAACAGTCTGGAACGGAACTCCAAACCGAGTGTTCAAGATGCCACCGACCGCTCGCAAACCTCTGTCATCGATCTCCGGATCTGTCTTAAAATTTGCCCACCCTCCCGTACCCTGCACCGGAATGGATAACGAACAATACGGGGATCGCGGAGCGACATAACGGCGGTTGAATATATCGGTGATTCTGTGCTGCAGGTGCGGCGTAAGGTCGACCATCTCGGGGTGCAAACCCTCACCAATTGGCTGAATTAACCCTTCATGGATACCCTCAGAGGGAGTCTTGCACATGAATGCAATCGGAAGTGCCCACCTGCAATCGCCCTCCTCCATTTCCGCAAACACGACATGTGCTCCCGGTAAAGCAATACGCCTCTCATGCAAGCATCCCTGAGGATCGCTGATCTGCTGCAGGCTCACTCCATCAGGCAATTGCAATTCTTCCCCCAATCGGTAACTGCGCCGCGGGCCTATGCCCAAAGGTGGCTTGCCCTGCCACTTCAAGTGCACTCGCCACTGATCCGCTTTCGGTAACCGGATCACCACCATTGGCCTGCCAACCGCCTTGGGATCAAATTCGCAGCTGACTTCTTTCCCTTCGAATTGAGCTTGTGGCAGTTTTGTGCTGCGCGCAGGCAATCTCAGTTCAAGTTCGACTGCCTCTGGAAATCGTGACTCAACATTCATCTCTTCTTCGTGGATTCCAGGCGACGGCGAATCGCAGTGCCACTGGATGGACAAGTCCGGGTGATCCAATGCAGCTTCATGCCAGTGCGAAGGAAAGCCAGGCGCAACCGTAACCTTACCGTTCCAAACGTCGGGCCTGACACCAAAAAGACCTTCAACAATGGCGCGTGATGTAATCCCGATGGGATCTCCAAAATCACGCTGTGCCTCATGCCGGTGTGGATCCAGTTCTGAGGACATATGAAAATTGCCGGGACACAGTCCCTGAAACATCGAATCCAAAAGATTGCCTTTCAGGAGTGAAAAAGCCTGCTCGCACATACCTGCCTGCCACAATGCAAGCGCCGTATGTGAATTCTCCGCGAGCACAAGAAGATTCAGTGACCACTCGTAAGGCATCCAGTCTGAGCACGACAGCATATACCCGGAGTCCCGTGGCACATGCATGCCATGCACCGGCACCTTCCGCAATGCGGCAAGTCTTTCTGCGGCCAGCTGCCAGGCCTGTCTCGGATCGGTCACCTCCTGGTCGAGTGCGTGGTACATGGTCCACACTGCGGGCGAGGTATATACCGCTTGCTCCGTCAGAATGTCTTTCGCCTCGGCGAATGCGCCTCGATCAGGGAGCCAGAGCAATTCATTCATTGCATCGAGAATCAGTTGTGCTTCTTCTTTGTACTGACTGGTGTCCTCTCCCAACGATTTACCGATGGCAGCCGCCTCTTTGTGAGAAAAATAGTTGTACGCGCTTGAGTGAGCCGCTCCACCTCCGTTGTACTGCAGGTTGTCACTCGCCCAGATACACGCATAGGCCTCGTAAAGCGGCAACTCCCTTCCATTTCTCCCTTTGAAAGTCCTTCTAAAAAGCCGCTTCTCCCAGGCAAGATGGCGCGTCAGCGCAGGCCATATCTTGCGTGCGAACTCTCGATCTCCGGTCCAGCGCAAATGCCTTAGAAATGCATCGAAAAACACCAGGTTCATGTCGTAATGGTTGTTCGACAGATCGCCCGAACTGTGCAGCAGACTTTCTTTACGCGTCAGTCGTGTCCCGGCATCTGCGGGACCCGTTGCCTCATTCTTCGTTGTCACAGGAGAGGTATTCTGACGCGCAACCCAGTGCAGGATATTCTGCCGCATGCGTTCATGATCCCCCATCGCATCCAGCACGTACGGACCGCGCCATCCCACCAGCGGAACTCTCCAGGCCACAGCTCCATGCATAAGGCATCCCAGGTCCTCTTGCCACAACGCATCCGCGGCAATGGTCAACGCACCGGCTGACGCATTGATGTAAGGATCCGGCGTGCGAATCCGCACGGAGTTGGCAATTGCGGAGACCTGCTCGCTGCGAGCTTGAAACATGCGGGCAACATCTGCATTGAGGGGTATGTGCGTTATACCGGCCTGCATGCGCGTAATCGAGAAATACATTGGTTCACTGCCCGCAATGGAGTGGCTTCCGGTCATTGCCGGTAACGTCGTCCCTCTGCTTTCCAGCAGAGTCTGGGGCGACTCATACCACTCTCGGCCATCGCACACACGCAAAGAGCTACCCGGTGGAAAATGAAGTGCCAGCATGGCAGCCTCACTCGAAAGCCGGGCATCGTTTCCATCAATCCTGTAGTGGTTCCCGTCACACTCTTCAGGCCTGACCTGGAAAAAGCGAGACACCGGTTCATCTTCGCAACCAATATCTCCGCCTCGCTTACCCTTGCGACCGCTCACTCCAGCGAAGGCTGATACCAGCCTCATTTCCGCTGGAATACCTCTCGCTGCAATACGCACCATCAGTCCCGATCCGACGGCTTGCGTCAATAACTCGATCTCCAGTGAGCCGGCTCCAAGCAGGGAATCTTGGATTTCATACAGCATGCGTCCTGGCCTGTAGCGAGCCACAATACTATCGGCGCAATAAAGCCATTTGGACCGCGTTCCATCCGTGAAACCGAACTTCAGGTTTCCGCCGTGTCCCGGTAAGTACAGCGAAAACTCGGGAAAATCTCCAGCATCGACCCGGAAGGAATTGTTCGGTCCATAAATTGGGCGATTAAAAAACTCCCTGCCATTTGTGATGACAAAATCGCCATCTTCAGGCGTATAACGAAGGGGACGCTCCGTATTCGAGAACAATAGCGGCACAATTCCAGCAGCCGCTTTCTCCGCAGGCTCTTCACGCCACGGCTCCTGTCTTCCTGAAGCATGCCTCGAATCCGCATGGAGAACACCCGTGGAAGCCGCACTCGCAGCGGCTCCAGTTATCAAAAAATCCCGGCGGCTCAGTTTACTCATATCGGTAACCGTCTGGTGATCCACACCAGTATGGAGGGGTCTGCAACAGTGCCAGTAATGCATGGAGCTCGATTCTGATTCGCAGAGAGAAGCCGCGCATATCCTCATCCAAGACCGGCAACACAGAATTGTTAGTTCATATGGTGGGCGGGCTTGCCAGCCCACCGGTTCTTCAACGCGTACCGATACCATTTCAGATACAGCGGAATCCACTTTTTCAACCGAAAGCGGGATTCCCCAAACGAGCGATCCCACCAGGAACAAGGCACTTCAGTGATCCTCATTCCCTGAGCGTGCGCCTTCACCACAATCTCAATGCCGATTTCGAATCCCCCTGCACTCTCCAGAGGAATGACATCCAGAATTGCACGACGGTATAACTTATAACTGTTCGTCACGTCATGTGTCGGAATGCGCGCCAGCCAATGCAAACTCAACCCAGCCATACGCGAGAGCGTCTTCTTGAGGAGCGGCCCGCCATATTGGCGACCGCCACGCATATAGCGCGAACCGCAAACTATATCCCAGCCCACTGCGGCTTTTTCGAGCATCAGCGGTAGCTTGGCGTAATCATCAGACATATCGGCCATGGTGACCAGGACATAACTCGACTCCGACGCAAGCAGACCCTGCTTGATCGCATCGCATACACCTTTGCCCGTATTTTTCTGAAGCCGAATCGGCACAGGATATTCAGTGCGCAACGACTCGACCACCGGAAGTGTGTCGTCGGCATCAAAGTCGTACACAATCGTTACTTGAGTGGATACGTTAGTTCCCTGCAGGCATTCTGCGATGCGCCCAAGGGTTGCGACTATATTCGCGCCTTCGTTATAAACGGGAATTACGATGTTCAGCGACATCTCGCCAGAATTTTCACCAACCGGGTGCCGCGGACCCTTCTCAAGCCCATCTGCCAAGGTCATCTCTCTCCGACGTCAAATGCCGCCCAACTCTATTTGTTCCCTTATCCAGGGAATAATCTCGTCGAGAGCTTTGGCGAGCGACGTAGTCGCCTCAAAATCGAGCGCCTGTTTGGCTTTCGATACATCTGGCACTCTCTTCTGCACATCGTACTGGAACGGCTTATCCGATACATACCGGAATGGTCTTCCCGTGCAGAGACGATTCCAGATCATCTCGGCCAGTTCCAGGACGGTTGTGCTCTCTGCCGTCGACAGATTGAAGTCCTCATTGAGCGCCGCCTCGCTCTCAATACAAATTCGAATGCCGCGCGCAAGATCACCACCATAGGTGTAATGCCGAATCTGGTTCCCTGTCCCAAGTATGTGAAGCGGATCTTGCCCTTTCAGAATCTTCTGCACCAGGTCAGGAACAACATGGCTCATCGCGAGCTTGATGTTTCCGGATAGTATTTGCCGGTCGGTCTTCGCCGATTTCTCCCCTGTGCCCACGCAGTTAAACGGCCGCACGATTGTGTAGGGCAGCTTGTACTGCTCCCACGCGCCTTTCGCAAAATATTCGCACGCCAGCTTTTGAAAGCCATAAGTCGAAAGTGGAGGGGAACACCGCAATTGCTCGCCCTCCGGCGTAGGAAATTTGTGTGTGCTTTCAAATACCATCGAGGAAGAAAGCACTGTGATTTTCCTGAGCTTTCCGGTTTTGTGGGCATGAATGGCCGCATCAAAGGTGGACGCAGTGATCCGTTCATTCTCCGCCAGCAGTTCGTAGGCAAATTCGTGAAAGTACGAAATGCCGCCAATCATGGCAGCCGCCGCCAGCACATGATCGCAGTCGGCCAGCGCATCCTTCATCAGGCTCACATCCTTCGCATCGCCTTCGATGAACCGGTAATGCGGATGACTGTCATAGCTCTTCTCGATTGGGCCGTATTTCGACAAATTGTCGATCCCTACAACCTCCCAGCCCTCGCGCAACAACTCATCAATCAGATAGCCGGCAATAAAGCCCTTCGCTCCGGTCACACAGATCTTCATACTGGCTTTACGCCCCCTCCCGCTGATCCAACGTGATTCCAGACATCCACCAGTATCTTTCCACTGTAATCCAAGCTTTTGTATGTCTTGTGCGGCGCGGCAATCATCACTACATCCGAGCGGCGGATCAACTCCTCTGCTGGCACGAAGCGCTCGTCCCGAATGTATTCATCTGAACACAACACTTCATTGGCCTCAGTCAGCAGAATCTTTCTCAGCTTGTAGGAAAGTGACTCGCGCGGATCATCGCTCTCTCCCTTGAAAGCCATTCCCAATATTCCAACCGTCATCTCGTTGAGATCATGCGAAAGCTTCAACCGATTCACCAGAAAATTCGGCAGCCCTTCATTGATCAGCATGGCGCTGCTGCCAATATGGAAATTGTTGCTGGCAAATGCGTTCAACTGCATCGTGTCCTTAAATAGACACGGACCGGCCGCAAACCCCGGTCGCGGAAAATTAGCCGCGCGCGGGTAGTTATGCGTCATTGCCGAATAAATCTCATAAAAGTTGGCGCCGTACATCTCGCTGATCATGTAAAACTGGTTGGCCGTTGCAAACTGGATATAGCGCCAGGAGTTATTGAACAGCTTGGTCAGCTCAGCCTCAATGCAACCGGTCACAATAATTTCCGCAGTCAGATTCCGGAAGAGCTCGGTAACCTCGGCCACGGCCTGTGAATCCTCACCCGCGATAATCTGGGGAAGCTTGTACAGCTCCTCCATCGCCTTGCCCTCGAGAATGCGCTCGCAGGCAAAGCACACTTCTATCCCCGGTAACTTCTTCTTCAGGCGTCTCCGAATATTGCTCGTCGTCCCCGGGTAAACCGTGCTCCTCAGAATAACGATCTGGCCGTCCCGCAGGTGCGCTCCAATCTCATTAAAAAAGCGCCACAACTGCTCGTGCATCGGATTCAGGTGCTCGTCTACCGGGGTACCCACAATCACCACAACAAACTTTGCCCCGCTGATGCTCGTCGGATCACCGCTCGTAAACAGAGTCTTTTGAATGGTGTTCTGTAGTACCCCTTCGCAGCTGGCCTCCATGAAAGGCATACGACCTGAACTGATCGTCGCCAATGCGTCCTCGTTCGTGTCATATATGATTACTCGTTTACCCTTTGCGGCAAAGGCCACAGACAGGGGAAGCCCTACATGGCCTGCGCCGCCGATCACACACACGTCATAGTCCAATGGTCTGTCTCTCTCTGAAAAAGGGTGCTTCCAGCTTACCGGATAATAACCGAGAGCCGTCCGTTTCGGGGATACCTGACCGGATTCGGCTGCGACACCAGCCTGCCCGGCCCAGGTGACCACATTTTCCATCCGTAAGCCCAATGGGACCATTGTTCAAGAGATGTATCATGGCCGAAAGTATGCCCCTCGAACCCACCGAGATGGAACACCTTCAGCACTCTACGCCGTCTGGCAAAATCATTTTTCGCAATGGAGCCTTCTGCTGCCTCATCTTTCTCGCCTGTTATTGGTTGGCCTGGCCCGTCACCCGGATGGGCTTCAACGATGACTGGTCGTTCTTTAGAACAGCACAGATCTTCGCCAAAACAGGGCAAATTGCCTACAACGGATGGGCAGATCCCATGGTTGGATGGCTGATCCCTTGGGGAGCACTCTTCATCAAGCTCTTCGGCAACTCTTACACCGCGGTTCGCCTGTCCATTCTGCCGATTACTCTGCTTACACTCCTGCTCTTTCACTCCACCCTCATTCGCTTCCGCATCACCCCTCGCAATGCCATCATCGGTACGCTCACACTCGGGCTTTGCCCATTGCTCCTGCCCTTTGCGGCCAGCTACATGACCGATGTGCCGAGCCTGTTTGTCGTGGTGCTGTGCCTTTACCTCTGCCAGCGCGCGGCATCGGCAGAAACATCCCGGCTGGCGATCTTCTGGCTGCTTTTAGCAGGGCTTTCCAATGTCACAGGCGGCACCACTCGCCAGGCAGCGTGGCTTGGCGCGCTGGTCATGGTGCCCTGCACCGGCTGGCTCCTGCGGAAGAACCGCTCCGTGCTGTATGCATCGTTGGCCATCTGGCTGGCCAGTATCGCCGCAATCATAGCCTGCATGCAATGGTTTGCCCAGCAACCTTTCGCGCCCCAGGCATCCATTCTGCCGAAACTCCCAAGCTCCGTCCTGCTTGGCGTATTTGATGGGATTTTCACCATCGATCTGATGGCGGCTCTGTTGCTCTGTCTCTTGCTGATGATCGTGCCCGTGCTGACCATCTGGCTCCCTTACTTCGGCAGAAAATTCGACCACTACATTGTTCTCTTTTGCATGGGCCTGCTCCCCATGGTTGCCCTCAAGTACATCACCGGTAGTCTTGGCGTCGTCTGGCCCGCTTCCACGCTCAACTGGGAACTTTCCACGCAGCAGCACTCCCTGCTAGGCACACCGCAGATGATGCAGCACTCACTATTGCCGGTACCAGCCCGAATCCTGGTTTCGGTCGTACTGCTGGCCGCGCTCTTGGGCTGCATCATCGCGGTTCGCCAAAAAGGATGGAAGCTGATCCAGGCGGAATCTCCCGAAGAAGTCAGGCAGCTTCTCTGGCTTCTGGCGCCTTTTTCCCTCGCTTATGGCGCCCTGCTCATACTGGCAGTACAGCAGGGCCTGGCCCTCGATAAATACGTATTCCTCTGGATGCCATTCGCCATCATTGCATCCATTTGGCTCTATCAGCGCTGTATACGCATCGAGCTTCCCAGATCTTCCGTGGTGCTGCTGATTGTTTACGCTGCCTTTTCCGTCGCCGCAACACACACGCTCTTTGCCTGGCACCGGGCCCGGTTCGCCGCTATACAGGAATTGCGCGCCGCCGGAATCCCATCCACAGAGATTCAGGCCGGCTTCGAATTCGATGGATGGTCACAGATCGAACAGTCTGGACACGTCAACAACAGACTCGTCAAAAATCCCCCTGGAGCCTACCAGCCGCCGGCGATCAAAACTGACCTTAAAAATCTCTGTTCCTACAACTTCCTTGCCTGGGCACCGTCCCTCCATCCCAAATATGCCGTCGACTTCGGCCCCGCAGCCTGTTTTCTACCCTCAAAGTTCTCTCCCGTTCCTTACACCGCGTGGCTACCGCCGTTTCATCGAGACGTGTACATTCTCAAAGTTCCGTACAAAATGCCCACGGTGACGACTCCTTGACGGAAGCCCCCTGGCCACCGGCAGCAAACAACAAAAGGACCGCCCATCGAGGCGGTCCTTTTGCTTGTCGTATCCAGCTTTATCGTGCCAGATCAAAGCGGTCCAGGTTCATCACCTTTGCCCAGGCAGCAACGAATTCCTGAACAAAAGCCTTTTCGCCATCGCCACTTGCATAAACTTCAGCCAGCGCGCGAAGCTGCGAATTCGAACCGAACACCAGGTCCACAATCGTGCCGGTCCACCTCAGGTCGCCGGACTTGCGATCGCATCCCTCCAGCACTCCAGCCGCGGTCCTGGACGGTTCCCACTTCGTGCTCATGTCCAGCAGGTTCACAAAAAAGTCGTTGCTCAGCGTCTCTGTCTTCTTTGTAAACACGCCGTGTTTTGACTGCCCAAAGTTCGCGCCCAGCACCCGCAGACCGCCGATCAGCGCCGTCATTTCAGGAGCTGTCAAAGTCAGCAACTGCGCCTTGTCCAGCAGCAGTTCCGCTACGCGATCCTCGCAGCCCTTGCGAGCATAGTTGCGAAAGCCATCCGCCATCGGCTCCAGCACCTCAAAGGATGCCGTATCGGTCTGCTCCTGTGTTGCGTCCGTGCGGCCCGGCGCAAAAGGAACCTTAATGCTGTGCCCAGCCTTCTTCGCCGCAGCCTCAACTCCAGCGCAACCGGCCAGCACAATCAGGTCGGCCAGTGAAATCTTCTTGCCGCCCTTATGTCCGTCGTTGAACTTCTTTTGGATTCCTTCCAGCTTACCCAGCACTTTGGCCAGTTCCGCCGGTTGGTTCACTTCCCAATTCTTCTGCGGTTCCAGGCGGATACGCGCGCCATTTGCTCCGCCACGCCGGTCACTTCCCCGGTAGCTCGCCGCGGAGGCCCAAGCCGTCGTCACCAGTTGCGAAATCGTGAGTCCTGACGCCAAAACCTCTGCCTTCAGGGCTTCCACTTCAGCATCGTTCACCAACTCATGATCCACAGCGGGAACCGGGTCCTGCCAGATCAACTCTTCCGCGGGAACCAGCGGTCCAAGGTAGCGGCTGATTGGTCCCATGTCGCGGTGGACCAGCTTGTACCACGCACGAGCAAAGGCATCCGCATACTTGTCAGGATTAGCAAGAAAGCCGCGGCAAATCTTGTCGTACGCCGGATCAGTCCGAAGCGCAATATCCGAGGTCAACATCGTTGGCTGGTGGCGCTTCTTCGGATCATGCGCGTCCGGCACCGTTCCGGCGCCCGCATCGCCTTTCGGCTTCCACTGGTGCGCTCCGGCCGGGCTCTTGGTCAGTTCCCACTCATACCCGTACAGCGTTTCCAGGTAGCTCATGTCCCACTTGGTCGGGGTCGGCGTCCAGATCACTTCAATGCCACTGGTGATCGCATCAGCTCCCGTGCCGGTTCCATAGCTGTTCTTCCAGCCAAGGCCCTGCTCCTCGATTGACGCACCTTCCGGTTCGGCGCCCACATGGCTTGCGCTGGCCGCGCCGTGGGTCTTGCCAAAGGTATGGCCACCGGCAATAAGCGCCACCGTCTCTTCATCGTTCATCGCCATGCGCGCAAAGGTTTCGCGAATATCCCGTGCCGATCCAAGCGGGTCAGGGCTGCCATTCGGGCCTTCCGGGTTCACGTAAATCAAGCCCATCTGCACGGCAGCCAGCGGATTCGAGAGATCGCGATCGCCGCTGTACCGTTTGTCGCCGAGCCACTCCGTCTCGGGTCCCCAATTGATGTCGATTTCCGGCTCCCAAATGTCCTCGCGCCCGCCGCCAAAACCAAACGTCTTGAAGCCCATCGACTCCAGCGCAACGTTCCCGGCAAGAATAATCAAATCCGCCCACGAGAGCTTGCGGCCATACTTCTGCTTGATCGGCCAAAGCAGTCTGCGCGCCTTATCCAGGTTTGCGTTGTCAGGCCAGCTATTGATCGGCGCAAAGCGCTGCGAGCCCCGGCTCGCGCCACCACGGCCGTCAAAAGTACGGTACGTTCCCGCCGAGTGCCATGCCATACGGATGAATAGCGGACCATAATGCCCAAAGTCCGCCGGCCACCAGTCCTGCGAATCCGTCATCACTGCGTGCAGATCCTTCACCACCGCATCCAGGTCGAGCGTCTTGAACTCTTCCGCGTAGTTAAAGGACTCGCCCATCGGGTTCGAAAGTGACGAATGCTGGTGCAAAATATCGAGATTCAACTGGTTAGGCCACCAGTCCTTGTTACCGTAAGCGCCGGCGGTTGTGTGCTTGAGCATACCGCCCGTAAATGGGCACTTTGCATCGGTAGACATGTATTTTCTCCTTGTTTAACGGTTTCCGATTGATGAGTAAGATGCCCGCAAAGCTACAACGCGATGCCGGCGTTAACTTTTCCCTTTGATGAGTTGACGGACCGCAGTCCACCTCTGTTTTGGCCATCCGGTGATGAAGCGTGCGACACACTCACCCTGCCCGGACATGATGAAATCGCATCGCTTGATGCCAGACAGCCGCTGCTTTCAACCTCCTGACTCTAGCACCCTCACTACAGATAGTTCCAATATATGTTTTTCATATTTGGTATAGTTTTATCCTATGGAGATTCAGCAACTGAGATACGTTTGCGCCATCGCCGATACCGGCAGCTTCAGCCGCGCAGCCGAGCAATGCCAGGTCGCGCAGCCCTCACTTTCCCAGCAGATACTCAAGCTGGAAGACGATCTCGGCACAAAGCTGTTCGACAGGCTGGGCCGCGGAATCCGTATTACGGAGGCAGGCAGGGCATTTCTGCCGCATGCCCGCGCCGTCCTCAGCCAGTTGGACACGGCGCGATCCAGCGTCCAGGAAAAATCCGCCGACGCGCGCGGAAGCATCTCCGTCGGGGTCATCCCAACCATCGCGCCCTACCTGATGCCTCACTACGCCAGCGCCTTTGCCGGCCAGTATCCTCAGGCCAGGCTCCGCATCGTAGAGGACAAAACACCCGACCTCATCGAGGCACTTCGCAGTCTTTCCATCGACCTCGCCATCCTCGCACTGCCTCTCCGTCAAAAGGACTTTCAGCTCTTTACCATCCTCACAGAACCGCTCTACGCAGTGCTCCCAAAGGATCATCCCCGCGCAGGCGCCAAGGCAATCGCACTCCGCGATCTTCGCGCCGAATCCTTCGTCATGCTGCGCGACGGCCACTGCTTCCGGGATCTCAGCATCAGCGCCTGCAGCCGCGCCCGCATGGCACCGCAAATTGCCTTTGAGAGTGATCAGTTCAGCAGTGTTTTAGGACTCGTCGCCGCCGGCATCGGAGTATCGATCGTTCCCGAAATGGCCATCGCCCCGAACGCCGGCTGCACCTATGTTCCACTCAGCGATCCGCGCGCCACGCGGACCATCGTGGCCGCCGTTCTGCACGGACGCAGCCTCAATCACGTGCAACGGGCGTTTCTGTCGCAAATCAGCAGGCGCTCCATCCGTGCCAGAATCCCAAAGCAGAAGTCCGCCTGACGAAAGCAGCGGCATTCGCAACTCCTTAATACTCTTATTCCGCTTGCTCACCAGCTTGCCCTGCGCTTCGTCCTTACTTCGTAACACCATGCCGGTACGCGTCTTTGAATTGCGGACACTGGCATCTTACAGCACTAAACACACATACAATAGGAAGGAATGGCCACTCCGGTGGCCTGACTCCCCAACGGAAAGATCTGCAAAGAAAATGTCCAATATTCTGGAACAGCTCCCGGTCGGCCAAAAGGTCGGCATCGCCTTTTCAGGTGGCCTCGATACCAGTGCCGCGCTTCATTGGATGAAGAAGAAAGGGGCGCTGCCCTACGCCTACACCGCCAACCTCGGTCAACCTGACGAGTCCGACTACGACGCCATTCCCCGCAAAGCCATCGAGTACGGTGCCGAAAATGCACGCCTTATTGACTGCCGCACCCAGCTTGCACGTGAAGGTCTTTCCGCTTTGCAAAGCGGTGCCTTTCATATCTCCACGGCGGGAGTCACCTACTTCAACACTACGCCCATCGGCCGCGCCGTTACCGGCACCATGCTCGTCACCGCCATGCGCGAGGACCAGGTCGGCATCTGGGGAGACGGCAGTACCTTCAAAGGCAATGACATTGAGCGCTTCTACCGCTACGGCCTGCTGGTCAACCCTGACCTGAAAATTTACAAGCCCTGGCTTGACGCCGAGTTCATTGAGGAGCTGGGCGGCCGTGCGGAAATGTCCGCATTCATGCAGAACTCCGGCTTCGAGTACAAAATGTCCGCCGAAAAGGCCTACTCCACTGACTCAAACCTGCTCGGTGCGACCCATGAGGCCAAGGATCTCGAACACCTCAGCACCAGCATGAAGATCGTTGAGCCCATCATGGGCCTGCCTTTCTGGCGTGAAGACACGGAAATCCGGCGCGAAGAGGTCACCATCCGCTTCGAGGAAGGCTGGCCCGTTGCCCTCAACGGCATGCCCTATCCTGACCCCGTGAAGCTCATGCTCGAAGCCAACCGCATCGGCGGCAGGCACGGGCTCGGCATGAGCGATCAAATTGAAAACCGCATCATTGAAGCCAAAAGCCGCGGAATCTACGAGGCTCCCGGCCTCGCGCTCCTCTACATCGCCTATGAGCGCCTCGTCACCGGCATCCATAACGAAGACACCATCGAGCAGTACCGCGAGAATGGCCGCAAGCTGGGCCGGCTGCTCTACCAGGGACGCTGGTTCGACCCGCAGGCCATCATGCTGCGCGAGAGCGCCCAGCGCTGGGTCGCCAAGCCCATCTCCGGTGAAGTCACACTGGAACTTCGTCGCGGCAACGACTACTCCATCCTTAACACCACTTCCCCGAATCTCACGTTCAAGCCGGAGCGTCTCACCATGGAGAAAGGCGAGTCCACATTCTCCCCGCGCGACCGCATCGGCCAGCTCACCATGCGCAATCTCGATATCATGGACACCCGCGACAAGCTCATGGTCTACGCTAAAACCGGCCTGCTCTCCATGAGTACCGAATCAAAGATGCCCGAGTTGGAAGGCGACGGGGAAAGCCAATAGCCGCTGGATCCACTGCGCCTGCCAGAGACATGCATCTCCAGCCTCTGGCAGGCGGGCAGGCACGTAATCGAGAGCATTTCAATCAGTAATTTGTTTTCGATCCCAACTCCGGCCTGCTATCCTTGGCTTTCCGGTGGCGTACATTGCGCCCAACGGCCAAAACCATCTGTGGTTGGGGAGACCAGTTGCGCATTTCCCTTTTCATTACCTGTTACAACGATCTTCTCTTTCCAGAGACGGGCAAGAGCATCGTCCGTTTGCTGGAACGTCTCGGTCACACCGTCGAGTTCCCTTTGGAGCAGACATGCTGCGGCCAGATGCACTACAACACTGGCTATCAGGATGAAGCCCTGCCGCTCATGGAACGCTTCGTTCAAATTTTCCGTGACTCGGAAGCAGTCTGCATCCCGTCTTCCTCCTGCGTCGCCATGATCCGCGATCACTACCCGAAAATGGCTGCCTCCACTGGCGATCAAGTCCTTATCCGCGCTGTGCACGAACTTTTACCCCGAGTCTTTGAGTTCTCCGAGCTGCTCGTGAACAAACTCGGACTGGAAGACGTAGGCGCCTATTATCCGCACCGCGTTACTTACCACGCCAGTTGCCACTCTCTGCGAGGACTCCACCTCGGCGACATTCCCCTTCGCCTGCTCCGCAAGGTCCGGGGCCTCGATCTGGTCGAGTTGGCCAACATCGACCGCTGTTGCGGATTCGGCGGAACCTTCGCGGTCAAGAACAGCGACGTATCCGCGGCCATGCTCGCGGAAAAAATGCGCGACGTGGAAAACACCGGCGCCGAGGTCTGCGCCGCAGTGGACAACTCCTGCCTGATGCATATCCAGGGCGGCCTTCATCGCCAGCGCACCGGAATCCGTACCGTTCACCTTGCCGAAATCCTCGCATCGACGGAAGAGGCGGTGTCGGCATGACGATCCGCGTTGGCGAATCCGCATCCGCGCCATCCTTTCAAAAGGCCGCGCTCCCGCTGCTGGACGATTCCCAGCTTCGCAAGAATGTCCGGCACGCCACTGAGGTCATCCAGCGCAAGCGCGCCATCGTCTCAGAGGAAATACCCGACTGGCAGGCCCTCCGCAGCGCTGCCAGCCAAATCAAGCAGCGCACTCTGCTGCGCCTGGATGAATACCTTCTGCAGTTTGAAGCCGCTTGCACCGCGGCCGGCGGCCACGTTCATTGGGCCAGCGACGCGGAAGAGGCCAACCGCATCATTACCAATCTCGTCCGCCGGCAGAACGCCAACGAAGTCCTCAAAATCAAGACAATGACTTCGGACGAAACCGGCCTCAACCACGCTCTTGAACAGGCCGGCATCCGCCCTTACGAAACCGACCTCGCGGAGTTGATCGTACAACTCGGCAAAGATCGCCCCTCGCACATCGTCGTACCTGCCCTGCACAAAAATCGCAGCCAGGTACGCGAGATTTTTCGCGAGCAGATGAACCTCCCAGACCTCGGAGACAGTCCGCAGGACCTCACCGATGCCGCGCGACGCTATCTTCGCGAGCGGTTCCTGCGAGTCAAGACGGCCATCGGCGGGGCCAACTTCCTCATCGCGGAAACAGGCGGCGTCTGCATCGTCGAATCGGAAGGCAACGGGCGCATGTGTCTCACCATGCCGGACACGCTGATCCTCCTGGCCGGCATTGAAAAGGTGATTCCCACCTTTCAGGATCTCGAGGTATTTCTCCAGCTTCTCCCTCGCTCGGCCACCGGCGAGCGCATGAATCCATACAACTCCATCTGGACGGGCGTACACCCCGGCGACGGCCCGCAGAACTTTCACATCGTCTTACTCGACAATGGCCGCAGCCCCATCCTCGCCGACGACGAAGCCCGCCAGACACTCCAGTGCATTCGCTGCGGAGCATGTTTAAACACCTGCCCCGTTTACCGACAGACTGGCGGCCACGCCTATGGGTCTACCTATGCAGGTCCTATTGGCGCCATCCTTACGCCTCAGCTCCAAAACCTTCAGCATTCGCAATCCCTCCCCTACGCGTCATCGCTCTGCGGAGCCTGCTATGAGGTTTGCCCCGTGAAAATCAACATTCCCGAGGTGCTCATTCACCTGCGCGGCCGCGTCACCCGCGAACAGCAAAGCAGCCTCAAGCCGGAAGCTGTGGGCATGAAAGTGGTCGCATCCGTCTTCCGTAACCGCCGCCGTCTGGAAACAGCCCACCGCCTCGCACAAATCGGGCAACGGCCCTTCGTATCCAGAGGCTGGATCAGCAAGCTGCCCGGCGAGCTTTCCGCCTGGACCAGCGTCCGCGACATACGCGCCATTCCCGGACAGTCGTTCCGCCAGTGGTGGAAGGAAACACATCGCGATGCCAGATAACTCCCGCGACGCGATCCTCACCAGCATCCGCAGCGCAATAAAAGGCTCTCAACACAGTTACGATTCGCAACACCCTCCAATCGATCGTTCCTACCAGCGCGCCGGCTCCCTCGACAGGCAAAAATGCCTCGATCTCTTTGCCGAGAGACTACGCGAGTACGATGCGGACGTCGTCTTTACCGATAGCGCCAACATCCAAAACGCATTAAGCAAAATCGTAGGAGTAGATCCCTCACCCGCCATCGTTCCGTGGGTCGTTGCTGAAGGTCTTCCTTCCAGTTGGCTACCGTCATCCGATTCGCTGCTGTGGGAATCAAAGGCCACGGTGGACGACCTGAACCAGTGTTCCGGCGTCGTGACCACTTGCACTGCAGGCATCGCCCTCACCGGAACCATCGTCATGCAGCATGGTCCCGGCGAAGGCAAACGCCAGACTTCCCTGCTGCCCGACCGCCATCTCTGCATCGTTCAATCGTCTCAGGTCGTGGAAACGGTCCCCCAAGCATTCAGTATTCTGGCGCCTGCCGCAACGCGACCCCTTACCTTCATATCCGGGCCATCGGCCACCGCGGACATTGAAATGACTCGAATCCGCGGCGTTCACGGCCCAAGATACCTGCACGTGATCATCGTCACCACCTAACCCCGCCTGACCCCACCCGGTTGCGCGATCCATCTGGCGTTAGCGCGTTCGAAATCACCCCGCAAGAATTCTTTCTTTGACGCGGGTCTTTTTCAGACGTATGATTGCTTTTTCGAGATTTCAATAGAGGGTTTGTTCCCAAAATAGAGGTAGAAATTAAGTGAGTCAGAAAGAAGAGCTAGTTGCCCAAGCCCTCGATTCTTTTGCCATTGAACTTCCATCATGGGGGTTCGCCAACACCGGAACTCGTTTCGGCAAATATGTTCAGCCGGAGGCTGCCACTTCTATAGAAGACAAATTTGCTGACGCTGCTCAAGTTCATACCCTTACCGGTGTCAGCCCCACCATGGCCATCCATGTCCTTTGGGATCTTCCCGCTGGCCTCGCCGATGTTCCAGTCATTCAGAAACTGGAGAAGAAATACGGGATTCGTACCGGCTCCATCAATCCCAATTTTTTTGAGCGTCAGGAATACAAGTTCGGCTCACTCTGCAACCCCGACGCCGGAGTTCGTAAGACAGCCCTCCAGCATCTGCTCGACTCCATTGAAATCGCCAAGTCTTTAAATTCCCGTGACATTTCCCTCTGGCTTTCCGATGGATCGAACTATCCGGGCACGCAAAGTATTCGCAAACGCATTGACTGGCTAATGGATAGTCTCGTCGCGGCGCACACCCATCTCGGCAGCTCGCAGCGCATGCTCGTGGAATACAAACCCTTTGAGCCTGCCTTCTATCACACGGACATCGCCGACTGGGGCATGGCTCTGCTGCTAGCCCGCCACGCCGGTCCGCAAGCCCATGTCCTTGTGGATACAGGTCATCACTACCAGTCCCAGAACATCGAGCAGATTGTGGTATGGCTTCTGCGTGAAAAAATCCTCGGCGGTTTCCACTTCAATGACCGTCGCTATGCCGATGACGACCTCACCATCGGTTCTATGGATCCATACCAGGTCTTCCGCATCTTCCACGAGCTTCACTGCGATCCTGAGGGCCTCAAGCAGACCGCGTTCATGATCGACCAAAGCCACAATCTCAAGGGCAAACTGGAAGCCATGGTGCAGACCGTCTCCACAGCTCAGGAACTCTATGCCAAGGCGGCCATCGTCGACCGGGATCGCCTCGCTGAGCTCCAGGATGCCGCCTTGATCGTGGAGGCCGAGGAATGTCTCCGCGAAGCCTTCTGGTACGACGTGCGCCCGGCCATCAACGCCTGGCGGCGCAGCAAAGGCCTCCCGGAAGACCCCCTCGCGGCGCTGAGGTCGAGCGGTTACATCGAACGAATTCGCGCCGAGCGTAAAGCCCAAAACACTAATTCTACAGTCAGTTACGCATAGCGGATGAAAAGCCTCAAAAACCTTCGTAATTTTCTATAGAAACAGTTGCCCTATTGGGTTTCAGTGTGCAATCATGGTGGGCGGATGACATCAACTACCATGAACATACCTTCGACTCTTCACTTCCTCAAAGACCTATGGGACGAATCCGTAGCTGCAGGCCTCGACGAACCCGAACTGCTGCGTTACCGCTCCAATCTACTCGGTGCAGACCTTCGCAACACCAACTTCGGCGGTGGCAACACCAGCTCCAAGATTCAGCAGAACGACCCGCTCACTGGCCAGCCCACCGAGGTGCTCTGGGTCAAGGGCAGCGGCGGCGACCTCGGCAGCATCAAGCGCCAGGGCTTTGCCACCCTCTACCTTGACCGCGTCCGCGCCCTCGAATCGCAGTACAAAGGCGTAGCGGAAGAAGACGCCATCGTCGACCTTTACCCGCTTTGCACCTTCGGCAAAAATCCGGTTGCCGCATCCATCGATACGCCCCTGCACGGCTTCCTGCCCTTCCCGCATGTGGATCACCTGCATCCGGACTGGGGCATTGCCCTCGCCGCCGCTGGCAATGGCAAGGCGAAGATGGAAGAGTTCAACAAGGAATTCAAACATCATCTTGTCTGGGTGCCTTGGCAGCGTCCCGGCTTTGAGCTGGCCATGATGCTGCGCCGCGCCGTCGAGGAAAATCCCGGCTGCGATGGTGTCGTCCTCGGCGGCCACGGTCTCTTTACCTGGGGCCAGACGCAGCGTGAGTGCTACCTCAACACCATCACCATCATCGATCAGCTCGGTCAGTTCGTGCAGGCGAATGCAAAACGCCAGTCATCTCCCGCTTTCGGCGGATCCGTTGTCAAGGTACGCGAGGACCGCAAAGAGATCGCTCTCGAAATCATGCCCCATGTGCGCGGTCTCGTCTCGCAAAAGAAACGCCTCATCGGCACCTACAGCGATCTTCCCGAGGTGCTGGACTTTGTCAATTCAAAGGACGCAGCGGCGCTCGCCCACCTCGGCACCAGTTGCCCAGACCACTTCATTCGCACCAAGATCCGTCCGCTCTTCGTCCCGGTCGATCACACTGCGGATCTCCCAGCCGTCAAGGCAGCCCTCGCCGCAGCGCTCCAGACTTACCGCAAAGAGTACGAAGAATACTACAAGGCGCACGCGCTTCCCGATTCTCCGGCCATGCGCGACCCCAATCCAACCGTAGTGCTCATTCCCGGCATCGGCATGTTTTCCTTCGGCAAAAACAAGCCGGAGTCCCGCATCACCGGCGAGTTCTACACCAACGCCATCCACGTGATGGAAGGCGCAACATCGCTCTCCGACAAGAACACACCCACGGAAATCCCCCAGGCTGGCCCCGCAGCTCCACCCGAGGCATTCAAGATGCACTCCAATTATGTTGCGCTGCCGGTCTCAGAGGCCTTCCGTATCGAATACTGGGCGCTGGAAGAGGCCAAAATTCGCCGCCAGCCACCCGAGAAGGAGCTGAGCCGCTACGTTGCCATCATCGTAGGTGGAGCAAGCGGCATCGGCCGCTGCGCTGCCCTACTGGCTGCAGAACGCGGAGCTCACGTCATCGTTGCCGATCGCGATATCGCCGGCGCGGAAGCCACTGCAAAAGAAGTTCAGGCCATCGCGGGCCGGGAAGCAGCCGTCATCGCATCCATTGATATACGCAACCGCGATGCCATCCGTTCGGCGCTGAAGGCATCCATCGCTGCCTTCGGCGGCGTCGATATCCTCATCAACACCGCGGCCATCTTCCCTTCATCGCCGGATGGCATCATCAGCGACGCCATGTGGGGCACAACGCTGGAGCTTAACGTAACTTCGAACTTCCTGCTCGCCGAAGAAGCAGCAAAGCTTTTTGCCGAGCAAAAACTAGAAAGCTCCATCGTGCTCACCAGCTCCGCCAATGCCGTCGTTCCCAAGCGCGGCAGCGAAGCGTATGACGTCAGCAAGGCCGCGCTCAGCCATCTCGTGCGCGAACTGGCCGTGTCGCTCGCTCCAGGCGTGCGCGTCAACGGCATCAACCCGGCCACAGTCGTCAAGGGTTCCACCATGTTCCCGCGCGACCGCGTCATCGCATCACTCACCAAGTACAAGATCGCATTTGACGCCTCCAGCACAGACGAAGAGCTTCGCACGCTGCTCTCCGAGTTCTATGCGCGTCGCACTCTCACCCACCAGCCCATTGGTCCCGACGACTGCGCCGAGGCCATCCTCTTCCTCGCAAGCCCCAAGACCCGCTGCACCAGCGGCCACCTCATCCCCGTGGATGGTGGACTGCCGGAGGCCTTCCTTCGGTGAGTCAAAGACCCGCTCTGGTAGCCATCGATCTCGGTGCTGAAAGCTGTCGTGTCTCCCTGCTGCAATGGCAAGGAGACACGCCGGCTGTCCGCATGGTGCATCGCTTCGCCAATGGACCCATTCCGCTGGGTCAGGGCCTGCATTGGGAGCTCACTCGCATCTGCCGTGAGCTGCATCGCGGCCTGCGCCAGTGTGCCGAACTTGCTCCCGAAGGCGTTGCCTCTATCGGCGTCACCGGATGGGCCGTCGATTACGCGCGCCTCGACCGCCACGGCAATCTTCAACGTCAGCCCTTCTGTTACCGCGATCCCCGCACCGCCCAAGCCATGGACGAGGTCCATAAACGTCTGCCTGCCGAAAGGTTGTATGACATTACCGGCGTGCAAATCCAACCCATCAACACTGTCTACCAGCTCTATGCGGACAAGCTAAGCGGAGTCCCTGCCTCGACGCCGTGGGTCAACCTGCCCGAGTACATACTGCACTGGCTCGGCGCGCCTCGCATAGCGGAATACACCAACGCAACGCACACCGCGCTCATCGATACAGAAACGCGCCAATGGTCACGAGAAATATTCGACCTTCTGGAACTCGACATCACGGCCGCGCCGGAGATCGTACCCGCGGGCACCCAGCTCGGGACCGTCGCTAATCCCCTGCGCGCGCTTCCGGCCTTTCAGAACACACAACTCATTGCACCGGCTTGCCACGACACCGCCTCGGCCATCGCGGGCATTCCGGCTGACGGGGACTCATGGGCTTACATCAGTTCCGGTACATGGTCACTCGTCGGCACTCCGCTCGCTGCACCCAGCAAATCGGCTGAAGCCTGCCGCATGGGCTTTACCAACCTTGGCGGCGTGGGAGATAGCGTCCTCTTTCATCGCGGCATTCCGGGTATGTGGCTCTTGCGCCAGTGCATGGATGAATGGCAGAAAAACGCACCATGCAGCATTCAGGAACTCATCGCATCCGCACAAACCGTCGCCGCGCCAGAGTACGAACTGGATCTCGACGATCCCGCATTCCTCACCCCCGGAGATATGCCCAGTCGTATCAATGAGCAGTTGAAGGCGCGCAACCTGAAGCCCCTAGCTTCCGGCTGCGATGCCGCTCCTGAGCACGCCAGCCTCATCTTCCACAGCCTCGCGCACCGTTACTCTTCAGTGTTAAGCAATATTCACAATTTGACCGGGAAATCCTTCGATCGAATCTGCATAGTCGGCGGCGGCAGCCGCAACCAGTTCCTTAACGACCTCACATCGAAGGCCACCGGATTGCCCGTCGAGCGCTGCTCACCGGAAAGCTCTACCCTCGGAAACTTCGCCCTGCAGTGTGCCCGCCTGGAAAACCCCGAGGCCGAACTCGACACTGCATGCATCACGCGCTACGCAAAGCAGCTTTTGCCGGCGATGTGACTTTCAGATCTCCTGGCTGTAACGTTGAGAGGCCTCTCATGGATGCGAGAGGCCTCTATTTTTCCTGCATCGCTCTATCGCTCGTAAGGCGTCTGCGCTGACACAAACGGGTCCGCAGGCAGCCCCAGAACCGATGGCGGATCAGGGTGCTTCGGGTCAAAATGCCCCGCGCCCTTCCGGATATCCTTCGCAATCGGCAGCCCGGCTTCGCGAATGCCCCTCACCACGCACTTTGCCAGCTCATAAGCGCCATAGCTCGTAAAGTGGGTGTTGTCCGCCAGAGGTTTCGGCTGATTCGGAAAGGTGTTAGCCGGGTAATGCACAAAGGCCTTTAACGTGCCCTTCGGCCCCATCGCCTCAAACAGCGGGAAGCTCATCTTGTTCAGGTCGATCACCGGCACATGCTCCTGCCGTGCCACCTCCCGTATCGCGGCCGGATACCCCGCCAGTGTATTCACAATCTTCCCCTTGGAGTTAAACACCCGCCGCTCGATGGCCGTAAACACCACCGGATGCGCGCCCTTGCTCCGCGCCAGCGCAATATAGTACCGGACCAGCGACTTGTATTCCGGAATCGATACAAACCCGCGCCCCGGTTTCTGGTCGTTATGCGCAAATCCAAAGAACAAATAATCGCCCGGCTGGATTGTGCTCATGATCTTCGCCAGACGTCCCTCGCCCACAAAGCTGCGAATCGTCTCGCCCGATTCCGCTTCGTTCGCGACAGAAACCTTGTGGTTAAAGAACGCAGGCAGCATCTGTCCCCATGAGGCCCACGGAGCTTTCTGCTGGTCTACCACCGTCGAATCGCCGGCAATATAAATCGTCGGCACATGCACCGGCGTCACCGTGATCGTCCGCACGCTGGCATTCGTTCCGGTAAACTCCAGCGTCAACTTGTGATCCCAATCCAGATCGCCAATCTCACGCGGCTTCAAATGCACATGCCTGTTCCCGCTGATGAGCGGCGTCCGCGTATGAACCACAAACCTGCGCGTCGCCGTTTGCCCCGGCATGGTCGTAATGGGAAACACCATCAGCCGACGCGCCTCTGCCTTCACCGCGGTTCGCGAAGCCTCCATGCCGTTGCCCAGCGTCACCGTCACCAGAAAGTTGCCTTCCGGTTCTTTTACGGAAACATAAAATGCCTGCTGGCTCGTACACACGCCATCGTTGGCATCAGGCGATGGCCTCAAATCAAAGCCATAGTCCGCTTTTCCGTAACGCGTACCCACCAGGCTCGTGTAACCCCGAGGGGCATGGGCGGCACATGTCAAGTGGTAGGAATGGCCCGCCGCGGCCCAAACCGGAACCGCGGCAGCCATCATTCCCGACAACGCCATAGCACAAACAGGCAACTTCCATGAAAACTTCAAACGGCTGCTCCTCTACTCATACTCATACAAATCAAAATGTGTGAAACCCCAAACCTCAGTGCGACACCTTCATCACCTGCGATCCTGCGAGGAGAAATGCCCCAACACCGTAGTTGAAGCTGGACGACCGCCGGTAATAAGCCGGCGCTACGCCTGTCTGCTGAATATTCCCCAGCCGGCCATCGACGTAAATCTGCTTCACCAGCCCGCGCCAGGCCCGGCGAATCACCGGCTCATACCTTGCTCGGCTCAACACTCCGTGATTCACACCCCACGCCAGCGCATACGTCATCAGCGCTGAGCCGGAGGTCTCTGGCCGCGGATATGCCGCCGCATCCAGCAGATTCGCATGCCACAATCCGCTCTTTGCATCCTGCAGCGTTGCCACTTCCGCCGCCATCTGGCGCAACTGCGTTTCAAACTTCCCTCGCGTGGGATAATCCTGCGGTATGTATTCGAGCGTCCGCACCAGGCCGGCCATCACCCAGCCCTCGCCACGCGACCAGAACACTGGCTGCCCATTGGGCCCGGTTGCATGAAGATAGGTAACGTCGCGGTAAAACAAATGCCATTGTGGAGAATAGAGCGTCTTCGACGTCTGCCACCAGTGCTCGTTCAGGTAAGTCAAATACTTCGCATCATGCGTTGACGCATACATCCGCGACCACACCGGAGGCCCCATGAACAGCGAATCGCACCACCACCACGGAATCTGTGCCTGGTTCGCCGGAATGTGCGCCTCAGCCCCAGCCTCCAACCGATCCAGCGCCTCCTGCGTCGCCTTGATCTCAATCGGCTTGTGGTTCTGCAGATAAAGCTCGGTATACGTCTGCCCAATGCACTGGTCATCGGCAACCGGCACCTTCGACCGCAGTTGCCAGTGGAATCCCTTGCCCATCAGCTCCATCGTATTGCGATAGCGCGCATCGTGCAGCGAATCGGAAGCCGCCATAAAGCCCGCATAAAGCGTGCCCCAGGTCCAGTTCCGTCCAAAGTACGGTTGCGCCTGCTTCAACTCCCAGTTGGCAACTTTGCGCATCGCCTTGCGCACGGCACGCGGTCGAATCGAACCAGAAAGATGCTTTGCCTTCGGGCCGGGATTCGCCGGTACCGATCCAAAATGGCGAGCAATATCCCCCTGGATACTGGCCTCCTGCTTCGGAGTGACGGAAGACTGTTGCGCCAGCGCAACGGCAGGCGCCAGCAGGTAAACGGCCAGAACTACCGCCTCCAGACGGCTTATAGGGGACTTCAGACTTGTAAAAATCATATGCACACGCATGTTGGAAAAGGTAAGAAAGAATATGGATCCTCTCTGCGGTAAGACCACCCGTCCAACCTACAGCCAAACATTAAGTGAGTAAAACAAGGCATGTCAATAGACATTTTGTTTCACAAAAGCTATAACGACTGGCGGGACGTTTTCGCACTCGATTCACCTCCGGAGTTTGATTCATGCGCCTTTCCCGCCTGGTTGCCACTGCCGCCTTCAGCATCGCTCTTACGGCCATCCCCGTCCCATCAGCCCGCGCAGCCAGCATGCACGCCTTGCCCCACCACGCACGCCAAGGCCTCACCATCCGCGACGGGAGGTTCTACCTCAATGGAAAGCCGTTTCAGATCATCTCCGGCGAAATGCATTATGAGCGGATTCCTCGTGCCTATTGGAAGGCGCGGCTCAAAATGGCAAAGGCCATGGGCCTCAATACCATCGCCACCTACGTCTTTTGGAACATCCACGAGCCATATCCCGGCAAATATAACTTCTCCGGCAATGCCGATCTTGCCCGGTTCATCCGCGATGCGCAACAGGAGGGTCTCAAAGTTCTGCTCCGCGCCGGCCCCTACTCCTGTGCCGAGTGGGAATTCGGTGGCTTTCCTGCCTGGCTCATGAAAAACCCGCAGATGCGTAACGCCCTGCGCTCCGATGACCCAGCCTTCATGCAGCCCGTCCAGCAATGGATCATGCGCCTTGGCAAAGAGGTCGCGCCCCTGCAGATCGGCAATGGAGGGCCGATCATCGCCGTGCAGATCGAAAATGAATACGGCGACTTTGGAGCAAGCCAGGCCTACATGAACCGCCTACATCGCATCTTCATCATGGCAGGCTTCACTCAGTCCCTGCTCTACACCGTGAACCCATCCCACGCCCTGAAGAACGGACATGGCCAAATCCCCGGAGTCTATGCCGGAGTCAACTTCGCGCCAGGGAATGCTAAAGCCGCATTTGGAGAACTGGAAGCGATCCGCCCCGGCCAACCTCTTTTCGCCACAGAGTTCTGGACCGGCTGGTTTAATCACTGGGGTATGCCTTACACCACCAAACCCATCGGCCCACAGATTTCCGACCTCAACTATATCCTCCGCCACGGCAACAGCGTGAATCTCTACATGTTCACGGGCGGCACCAACTTCGGCATGATGAGCGGCGCCAGTTGGATGAACCATCGCTACGAGCCGGACATCACCAGCTATGACTACGGCGCGCCGCTCGACGAAGCCGGGCACCCGACCCCCAGCTACTACCAGTTCCGCAGTGTCATCGCAGCCTGGCTCGGCCATCCGCTGCCCCCAGTGCCCGCTCCACCACCAGCGGAATCTATCCCGACATTCCCACTGACCCAAGCAGCATCGCTCTGGAACGGACTACCGAAGCCCATCCACTCCCGCAACCCACACCCGATGTCCTGGTACGGCCAAAACTACGGATTCATCCTCTATCGCACCACGCTCCATCACTCTGTTCACGGCATGCTCATGCTGCCCGACCTAAATGATTACGCCATGGTTTACGTAAATGGCAAATTAGCCGGCGCGCTCAACCGCACCTGCAATCAAAACCAGATACTACTCCACAGCAGTGCCTCCAATAACCGCATCGACGTGCTGGTAGAGAACGACGGCCGCATCAACTCCACGCGCATGATGCGCTCGGCCAGCAAAGGCGTGGACGGCACCGTCACGATCGCGGATAAGCCGATCTACGGCTGGGATGTCTACACCATGCCCATGGCGCCTGACACCATCGCGGACCCTCCTGCCATGCCCCGCGAAGCTCATTTCACATCGTATTCCAGCCTCGCCCACGCCATCTCCAGCCCTGCCTTCTACCGCGGCACATTCTCCGTACACAAAATCGACAACCAAGTCCCGGACACCTTCCTCGATATCCACGACCTCGGCAAAGGAGCCGTCTGGATCAACGGCCGTCCCATCGGCCGCTACTGGAACATCGGCCCGCAGGACACGCTCTACGTCCCCGGCCCATGGCTGCACGCGGGAAAAAATCAAATCGTCGTCTTTGACCTCTATGCGCACCACCGCATGCCGCGTCTGCGCGGCTTCAACAACCCCATTCTGAACGGGCCAGCCACGCCGGCCTGTGCCATGCCCACAAAGCCAGAATCTGCCGCTACGCGTCACCATGCGGCCCACTAAAAGCTCTACAGCGGCCCCAGCCAATCCATGGCCGCTCACAAAGGAGACACCGTTGTTCTCACATCTTCGCTCCAAAACCTGCATCGCGCTGCTGCTAGGCGCCGCCTTCGTTGCCCAGGCGCAAACTCCGCTTTCGCAACTCACAAAAACCTTTCAATCGCCACCCAACAATGCCCGGCCCATGGTCCGCTGGTGGTGGTTCGGCCCATCCGTCACCAAGCCGGAGATCCTCCGCGAAGAACAGCAGATGAAGGCTGGCGGCTTCAGCGGATTCGTCATCCACTATGTCTACCCCCTGGCGCTAGACGATCCGCAAACCGACTTCCGCAACTTGCCATTCCTTTCGCCGGAGTTTCTCAACGACGTCACCTATACCAATCAACAGGCGCACAAGTTGGGCCTGCGCTCCGGTCTCGCCCTCGCCAGTGGATGGCCCTACGGTGGCCGTTCCACGCCCATCACGCTGGCCTCGGCCGATATTCGCCAGCAGAAAACCCTGCTCCAGGCCGACGAATCCTCCGTTGCCATCCCAGCTCTTGAAAATGGCGAAAGGCTCGTGGCTGTATTCATCGGGCCTGCTTCATCGGACGAACCCGGCTCCGCGCAGGCCATGCTGCCCACACCTCCGGCGGGCGCCACTCGTCTCATGATTCCGCCGGGAAGGTCGACCGATGGCACCGCAATCTACTGGTACATCCAGAGCCGCACGGGCCAGCAGGTCAAGCGCGCCGCACTCGACGCCAACGGCTTCGTGCTCGATCACTTCTCCCACACCGCCGTGCAGAATTACCTCGACAAGGTCGCAGACAAGCTCGTAGGCGCATTCGGCAACGAACCACCCGACTCCGTCTTCAGCGACTCGCTCGAGGTCTTCGCCGCCGACTGGACGCCCAACTTCCCTGCCGAGTTCAAGACCGTGCGCGGTTACAGCATCATCCCCTACCTGCCCGATCTCTTCAGCAAACACCCCACCGCAAAAGCCCTCGCCGTACGTCATGACTGGGGCGTAACCCTCACCCAGCTTATCGATAAGAACTACCTCACCCAGATCAACAACTGGGCCAACGCGCATCACACCCGGTTCCGTTCGCAGACATACGGCTATCCCGCCGTTTCCATGTCCAGCAACAACCTCGTCGATCTGCCCGAAGGCGAAGGGCCACAATGGCAGCAATTCTCTTTTATGCGCTGGGCCAGCTCCGCCGCCCACATCTACCATCGCCCCATCGTCTCGTCAGAGACCTTCACATGGCTGCACTCGCCGGCCTTCCGCGCTACGCCTCTGGACATGGAAGAAGAAGCCAACCGCTTCTTCCTCGAAGGCAGCAATCAGATCTACTGCCACGGCTGGCCGTACTCGCCGCCCTCAGCCGGACAACCCGGCTGGAGTTTTTACGCAGCCGCCGTCTTCAATGCGCACAATCCCTGGTGGATTGTCATGCCTGACGTAACCAGCTATCTGCAGCGTGTCAGCTGGATTCTCCGCCAGGGTCAGCCCGCCAACCGCGTCGCCATCTACCTGCCGGAAGACGATGCCTGGGCCGGGTTCGTCCCCGGCCGTGCGTCCATCACCGGCATCATGGGCCAATGGATCACCCCAGCCCTCACGCAAGCCGTCGAAAATGCAGGCTACAACTTCGACTACATCGATGCTGCCGCCATCAAGACCGAGGGAATCCACTACCCCGTCCTGATCCTGCCGAACGTAGACCGCATGTCGCCGGCCACGCTCGCGCGCATCGTGCAATACGCCAAATCCGGAGGCAAAGTCATCGCGCTCGGTCGAATTCCAGCGCACGCTCCGGGCCTTCTGCATTACGCGCAAATCTCGGCACAGGTTTCCCGCGCCTCGCATGCCTTCTTCGACCACCCCAACACACACGTGCAATACATCTCCACCACAGGCGCGCTGGGCAACACCCTCCATCAAATGGTTCCACCCGGCATGCAGCTCACGCCCGCCGCGCCGGTCGTCAGTTTCATCCGCCGCCGCCTGTCCAACGCCGATATCTACTTCATCGCCAACACCGGCAACGTAACGGTGAATACGCTGGCCAGCCTGCGCTCCAAATATCACTCCGGAACCTGGCTCAATCCCTACAACGGAAAATCCACTCCGGCCTTCAGCCGCAACGGAGCATGGCCGCTACATCTCCCGCCCTACGGCTCCGCCATTCTTCTGCTGCACAACGGCTCCGCCAATACCGCCGCCCCGGCAAAGGCCACCGAGCAACAAATTGCCAACCTCAGCCATAACTGGACCATCGATTTCACCGGCCTCCATCTGCAGCAGAAAATGCAATCTCTCGCCTCATGGACAGTCAACCCGAAGACCATCTACTACTCCGGAATTGCCGTCTACCATCGCACCTTCAATCTGACGAGCAGCGACCTCAGCCACAGCCAGATTCTTCTCAGCTTCGGCCACGGCACTCCTGTCCAAAAGCCCTCTCACCCGCTCCACATGGGCACCCAGGCATGGTACATTCCACCCATACGCTCCGCAGCCGTCGTCTACATCAATGGCCAGCAAGCCGGCGATCTCTGGCACCCACCCTACAAGCTCAACGTCACGCGTTTCCTCAAACCCGGCCAGAATCAGATCGAAGTTCATGTGGCCAACACGGCAATGAATGAGATGTCCGGCAAGTCGCTCCCCGACTACCGCCTGCTCTACATGCGCTTTGGCCGCCGATTCACGCCGCAGCAAACCAACCTCATCCATCCCGTTTCATCAGGAATCCTCGGCAACGTAACGTTGCTGCGCCGGAGCAAGTAATGACCGTGTATCGCCGCTTTTCGTTTCTCACTGCCATGCTGGCAGCCGCGCTCTTGCCACTGCCGGCACTTGCTTCCACTGCAAAACTTCCCGTCTTTAAGGTAAACAGCTACGGCGCCAAACCCGACGGGGCCACGCTCGACACACAGGCCATCCAGGCCGCTTTCAATGCAGCCGGCAAAGCCGGCCACGCCATCGTTACCTTTGCTCCCGGAACCTATCTCACCGGCGCCATCTTCGTGAAGTCCGGCACCGAACTGCACATTCCCAAAGGTGTCACCCTCCGCGCCATCCAAAGCCTCAAGGACTACCCACTCGAAGAAACCCGCATCGCCGGCATCGACATGCGCTGGCCCGCAGCCGTCATCAACGTTTACGAGCAGCACAACGTCCGCATCACCGGCCATGGAACCGTCGATGGCAACGGCAAATTCTGGTGGAACGGCTACTGGGCGCTTCGCAGGAAAGACGACAAAATCGGCCTCCGCTGGGCCGCCGACTATGACGATCGCCGCCCGCGGCTCATCGAGTTCTACCGTTCGCGCCACGTCCAGCTCACCGGCCTCCGCCTCATCCGCTCACCCTTCTGGACCGTCCACATCTGCTACTCCAATCACGTCGTGGTCGACGGCATCACCATCCGCAACAACATCGGCGGGCGCGGCCCCAGCACCGATGGCGTCGACATCGACTCGTCAGACAACGTCCTCGTGCAGCACGCCGACATCTCTGACAACGACGACGCTCTCTGCCTCAAGTCAGGACGAGACTCCGACGGCCTCAGCGTCAACCGCCCCACCGAGAACGTCATCATCCGCGACTCCATCGTTCGCGATGGTGCCGCCGCCGTCACATTCGGCAGTGAAACCTCCGGCGGTTTCCGCAACATCGACGTTTACAACATTCGCGCAATGAGCCCCGTACCATCCGGCATTCTCTTCAAATCCGCACACACCCGCGGCGGCTGGGCAGACAACATCAACATCCACGACATTCACCTCACTGGCGTCGCCGTTCCCATTCACATCACCATGAACTGGAACCCCAGCTACAGCTACGCGCACATCCCTCCCGGGCTCAAGAACGTGCCACGTTACTACCACATCCTCGCCACGCCCGTACCGCCAGCGCTGGGCCTGCCGCACTTCCGCAACGTTCACATCTGGAATGTAACCGCCACAGGTGCAAAACGCGCCTTCGACGTCAGCGCCATGCCTGCGGCTCCCCTGGTTGGCTTCACCCTCAACAACATTCGCATCCAGGCGCAAACGGCCGGCACGGTCACCAATACCCGTGACTGGTCGCTCTCGCACGTCATCGTAAACACCGCAGACGGAAGCAAAGTGAAGTTCACAGACACCACCGGCCTCAAGCTCACGGATGACTCCGGCATCGCAGCACCAGCATCGGACAAATAACAAAACTGGAACTGGGGAGACTCCTGCCAATGAAGAAGCAAAAGACCCTCGCACTCATCGTCGCGACCTGTCTCGCCCAGGTCTGTCTCACACAGGTCTGCGGCGCGCAGACCCCGCGCCCCTGGCAGCACCTCCAGTTCCCCACCGCACAGCAGGTGCAGGCCAAATGGCTTCGCCCCTCGTCCGTATATGGTCCAGAACCCTACTACGGACTCAACGGCCCCGTCACCCTCAAGGTCGTGGAGCGCGACCTCGACACCATGCACCGGCTCGGTTTCCGCGCCGTCACTATTCAGGCTGGGCGAGGTATGCCCTACCCATATCTCTCAACCCAGTACTTTAAGTTTTTCCGTCAAGTCGTTCAGCAGGCAAAGAAGCGCAACATGCGTGTATGGATTGTCGATGATGCCGGTTACCCCAGCGGATTCGCCGGCGGCGCATTCACACGCAAGATGCCCAGCCTCCGCATGCAGGGCATTGAAATCGCCCAGACCCTCCACGTCGCCGCCGGGAAGTCTCTGCACATCACCCTCGACCCCGATGCCGTCAGCGCCGCAGCCGTCAACAGCAACGGCCAGGCCACTCCCATCCCGCTCCATGGCCGCACGCTCCACTGGACCGCCCACGCAGGCAGCGACTGGACCGTGCTGATCGCCGACCACGAATTCCGCACGGCTCCAACGCGCTCGGCCACCAATCCACACAACGTCAAAGACACCGAGCAGTCCGTCGAAGACTACATGAACCCCGCCGCCACTGCGGCCTACATCCGCGTTACCCACGAGCAATACAAAAAATACGTAGGCAACGAGTTCGGCAAATCCATCATGGGCTTCCGCGGCGACGAACCCGACTACTCCATCGCCGGACTGCCCTGGACGCCCGCCTTCTTCGCACGTTTCCGCCAGCTCAAGGGCTACGACATCCGCCCCTACACCGCGCTGCTGGCCGAAACACCCTCCCGTCGCCATCCCACACCGCTCATCCATCTCACGCCCCTGCAACAGCGCATTCATGCCGACTACTACGACGTCTTCTCGCGCATGTTCGCCGCCGGATTCTTCACGCCCCTCGGCGAGTGGTGCAAGGCCAACCATCTCCAGTACCAGGTACACCTCAATCATGAGGAGCGCGAGATGGAGCTCACCCACAGCGAAGGCTCCTTCTTTCGCGACATGCGACACGTCGAAGTTCCCGGCATCGACGCCATCTGGCACCAGATCTGGACCGACACCATCTCCAATTACCCGCGCCTCGCCAGTTCCGTGGCCCACATCTACGGCAAGCCTCGCGCCTTCACCGAGAGCTTCGCGGCCTACACGCCCCGTCCAGACGTCACCATGGCCCGCTATATCCTTAATGAGGAATTCGTACGCGGCGTCAATCTCGTCGAGATGATGTACTTCCCCGCTACTTCGCGCGGCCCGCACCCTCCCTTTGGATTCATGGGCCAACCCGGCTTCCCGGCCCTCAACACCTACGTCCGGCGCATGAGCTACCTCATGTCCATGGGCCGTCCCGATGCCTGCGTCGCGCTCTTTCTGCCATCCAGTTCCATGTGGATGGACGACAGCAACGCCAACACCACCTTCATGTCCGCCGAGCGGCTCCTCAGTGAGCACCAGGTCGACTTCGACATCGTCAGCGAAGGGGCATTGGCTCATGACCTCATCGCGGGTCACGGAACCTTCCAGACCGCCAGCGGCAATCGCTACCGCACCGTCATTCTGCCCCATCCTCAGGTCATCTCGTCCGCCATGCTCGCCCGTCTCAAGGCATTTGCGGCTGGCGGCGGCAAAGTCCTCTTCCTCGGCGGAACGCCCGACCTCATCTCAGCTCGCACCTACCGTTTTGCGCGCACGGCCACACCCTCTGACTTCTCCTGGGCCACGGTCACCCCCGCACAGCTTTCACCCACTCCCGTACCGCCGCAATTTCCCCCATCCTCGCCACCGTCGCCACAGGTCGTTCCAGCCGCAATCCTCCAGTCGCTGCATCAGGTCGTCGCCCACCCCACCGTGGGTCTGGAGCGTCCAGACCGCGCTCTTAAAGTCATGCACCGCCGCTGGAAAGGCGCTGAGGTCTACCTGCTCTTCAACGAAGGCAGCGCGCCACTCGACCGCGAAGCCACACTCTTCGCCCGCGGCAACAAGGTCGAGGTCTGGAATCCCCAAACTGGCCAGATTCACACCATGCCCTTCACTCGCCGCAACGGACACATTGCCATCTCGCTGCACATGCAGCCCTATTCCACCCGCTTCATCGTTGTGGAATAGCCCATGCCAAAGCCAAAGAGCCACGCAATCGCATGGCTCTTTTCTCCTGCTTACAGGCCTGCCCAAATTCAGGAACCGGCTGTTACTTATACTTGGGAGAAACCGCCGGCACAGCCCGGCCCTTCGCCGACAAATCCTTCCCCAGCGGGTCATGCGGCAAGCCCTTCAGCCCCGCCAGCGTCCAGTGAGCCACAATCCTCGCGCCTTGCAGGTCCGTATGCGTATGGTCCAGCGGGAAAAATTCGGCGACCTTCTTCTGCCCCAGACGCGCATACTCCTCTGAGACAATCCGGCTGATGTCCACCAACTCCACATGCTCCTGCCGCGCCACTTCCGCAGCCCACTGGCGATAATGCCCCAGTCCTTCCTCGGGCTTGCCATTCGTCCAGATATTCCTAGGCGTTACCGTCAAAATGATCGGCGTCGCGCCCTTGGCGCGCGTATCCGCAATATACTTCCTCAGGTACCACCCAAAGGTATGCACCACTTCCACGCTGCCATCCTTGTGCTTCACCATCTGCACCTAGTCGCTGATCCCATGCAGCGATCCGCGATCCTTCCCCGTGCCAACGCCGCCCGAATCATTATGCCCAAACTGGATCAGCACATAATCTCCCGGCTTCAACTGCTGCAGCACGGCCTTCCACTTGCCTTCCCGCATGAATGTCCGACTACTCCTGCCCGCAGCAGCAGTATTCACAATCCGGATTTTCTTCGGATTAAAGTAAACCGAAAACTCTGAACCCCATCCCACACGCTTGTTTGCCCCATTCTTCGGGTTCCCATTCACATGCGCGGTCGAGTCACCCACTATAAACAAGTTAGGAACCGGCCTCGCACCCTGCGCAGCCCTGGCTTGCTTCGCCGGCAAAAACGCCATTGCCACCTGTACGCATACCACAAACGCGATCCACTTCTTCAACATCATTCTCCCGCGCCGTACAAACATCGCCATCTCGATCGTGAAAAACGATCTTCTGGCTCCATGAAAAATGGGGTGCCGTTCTCTACGCAGACGGCACCCCGGGGAGTCAAGAACGAGCAACGGAACCCATCTCCTGGTCCCATTGCCGCGTTCTTCATGCTGTTCCTGCAAGTCGAGGCTGAGACTGCAGAACAACTCTTGGTATTACCTGCTTAAAAGTTAATCCGTCCAGCAAACTGCCAGTCTCTGGGCGAATTTGCCTGACGGCTCACAGTACCGAAGCCGCTGCTGGATACGTTCGTGTTGATACCCGTAAACTGCACCGTGTTCGTCACGTTGAACGATTCAGCGTTGAAGACAAAGTTGATCCGGCGAGTAATCGGGAAGGTACGGGTCACACCAGCATCGATGTCGTATCCTCCGGGCCCAAATAGTCCATACGGCGCTGTAGGTGCCACGTTACCGATCTGATAAACGTTCGGATTATTCGGCGTAATGAATGCTGCCGGATTCATGAAGTGAATGGTACTCGCATTCTTGTAATTGACTCCCTGACCCCAGTGACCGTTCTCACGAACACTGCCGGTAAAAGCTGGATTGTAACTCGGGAAGCAGGTCCCCTGACCAACTGCCGAGCAACCGCTCGAAGTGATCTGCAGCGGGCCGCCAGCATGGTAGCTTGCAATCCAAGAGAGATTCCAGTTGCCTGCAAGCAAGCGGACAACCGGGTTGTTGTTTCCGATGTGCCCCTTGCCGAACGGAAGGTCATACACGCCATAGAAGTTCCAGTTTTGCGGTGTACCACCCTGCTCGCGGTCAATACGGTCCATCTTCCACGACTTCCCGCCGACGATCGCACTTCCGGGAATCGCGTAACCGCTGCGAATATTCCCCGCGTTGTCGAGTTCCTTGCTCCAGGTGTAGTTGAAGTTGAACGACAGCCCGTGGCTCATCCTCTCTGCAATCGTCAACTGCAGTGAGTTGTAGTTCGAGTTAGCCACGTCGCCCCAGATATCGCCAATTCCGCCATACTGCGGAAACGGTAGAAGCATTTGTTCAATCGTGGCCTGCTTGCCGCCGAAGTTCGGATATGGCAGATTAATCCCTGGCAGAATCGCCTGCGCTTCCTGCAGATAGGTCTGTCCGGTCTTCGGATCTACGGAAGTCGGATACTGCTTCAAGAGCGGTCCAAGCACCAGGTACTTGGGATCGAGCTGATTGAGGTAATATCCACGCAGATTCAGGCCACCAGGCAGGAAATGCGACTGGCTGCCAGCATAGTTCAGCGATACCGTCATTGCATTCGTAATCGCACGCTGAACTCCAAAGTTCCAGGTTTCCGAGTAAGGTGGGCGGCCGCCTAGGTGAAAGTCACCATAAGTCATGCCGCTCGCTGTAACTCCGTTACCATTAGCATCCAGATAGTTACCGGTATTTACAGTGGGGCTGATTTCCGAACCGACATTGTAAGGCGGGAGCGAGTTATTGCTCAATACACCCAGGTTTGAGTTCAAATAAAATGCCGGCGTTCCACCCTGGTTTGACGGAGCGTAACTTGTACTCGCATTAAATCCAGCCTGCGAGATGCCATTATTCAGGTTGATTCTTCCACCTACGCCACCCTGGTGGGTGTAGTTGATGCCGAATCCGCCTCTTACTACAGTTTTGTCGTTAATGGAATACGCCATGCCAACACGAGGAGCAGCATTGCCATAGTAATAATGCACAGGCGTCCTGCAGTCACAGCTATCCACGCCATGTCCGGCAAACTCCAGAATGCCGGGCGTGCCCGTAATCGGATTGATCAGGTTAGGATTCAGGAACGAATAGCGATTTTGCACTTCGTGGTAGGGAGAATAAAAATCCCACCGCAGACCATAAGTCAACGTCAACTTTGAGGTCACGCGATAGTTATCCTGCGCATACGGTGCAAACACTCTCCACCGCGAGCCAAGAGTTGAGAATGGCTGGATCGTCATCCCGGACGAATTGACGGCTCCAATCAGGAAGCTTGCATATGCAGCACCTGTCTGGCCAGTGTTGAGCGAGCCACTGCCGGTGTATCCAGCAGTCGTTGCGTTGCTGTAGTTCAGGTTCAAAGGCGGCGTCTGAGTGTTGAAGTTGGATCCGTTGTTATTGATCCACTCATAGATTCCACCAAATGTAATGTTGTGACGACCGCGGGACCACTGAATATCGTCAAGAATGTCATAGGTATTTTGTGCCTGCGTGTAACCGTTCCGGGAAGTCCAGCCCAGAGGTGCATCGAGTCCGCCTGAAAAGCCCGTGTTCGGGAATGTCTCCGAAGCTTGGCCTGCGGGCAAACCTTTGATGCCCACGTCACCACCGGCAGCATAAAGCTGGTTGCCGTAATTTGGGTTCACTGGCGAACCCGTAAAGCGGATATACGCGTACTTCAAATCGTTAACTACATGCGGAGTAAGTACATACGTATCCTCCACTATACCGTTCGTAGTAGTCTCCGGCACATTAAAGCCGTTCGTGTACGGAGGCGGCAGCAGACTATGCGAGCCATAGTCCAGACCGATGAATCCACGCCGTCCTGAATTCACGATGAACGAAAGACGCTGTTTCGGTGAGATATTCGCATCTACACGGCTCGTAAACTCCCAGTTAGCCGCACCTTCGGGTGCCGCATAGAGAAAATTGCCAGAAGCGCTGCTGTTGCTCGGAGCCGGCAGGAACTTCTGCATGTACTTGGAAATGTCAGAAATCTCATTGGCTGGAATAACATTCAGCGTGGGTACGCCATTTTTCGTGCCGTCGAACTGATAGGCGCAAGGCACGCCGCCATTGGCCGCTGTACAGGCCGCTCGTGTCGTTGGATCATAAATCGGCTGCGGATATGCTGAAAAGTCACCTGTCCGCTCTGCCGCGGTTGGAACCGTAACCAGATCAGCGCCAAACTTGGTCGTGTAATGGAACTTGTCATAGGAAACAAAGAAAAACAGCTTATGGCGGATGACCGGGCCGCCAAACGAGACGCCAAATTCATTTTGGTGCTCGGGCGACTTGGGAGCCGGAACGGTTGCTCCTGAAGGAGTCGTCTCAGTCAGACCCTTGTTAAAGAACCCCCAACTATCAAAAACAGTATTACGAACATAATCAAATGCAGAACCATGGAACTGGTTGGTTCCGGACTTGATAACGAAGTTCTGAGAACCAAGGCCGTCGAACTCGACCGGGGCGCTGCTGGTGAGCACCTGGAACTGGTTCACCGCATCAACCGAAACCGCCAATGAAACCGTACGGTTGTCGCCCTGAGATGCAGTCGCCAGTGGAACACCGTCCATGTATATTTGAGCCGATTGTCCAGCGCTCAAACCGCTGCCCGAACCCTGGCCATCCATTTCGCCTGTGCGGCCCGCGCCCGAAACACCCGGCATCAAATAAATGAATGCGGTGGGGTCTCGTTGCTGTCCTCCCATGGAAAGCGGAAGCGATGAGTATTGCTTGTTATTCATTGTTACGCTCAACGTTCCGTCCGTCTTGTCCAACGAGGGAGGCGCGGACGTAACCGTCACCGTCTGCGATGTCGAGCCCACCTTCAAATGAAGATCCAATGCCGTAGTTGCCGTGGCATTTACGGTGATGTTCCTCTGTATCAAAGTCGCAAAACCCGCGGCAATCGCTTTTACCGTGTAATGTCCCGCAGGGAGCGGCGATATTACATAGTTGCCTGTACCAGTCGCCTTACGACTGCTGACAACTCCCGTTTCATTGTTCGTGGCACTGACCACGGCATTCGGAATCACAGCGCCTGTCGGATCCGTCACCCGCCCTTGAATGGCTCCTTCACCACCGACCTGCGCGCGTAAAGCCTGTGGAGCCATCCAAACAAGGCAGCAAAGCGCCAGTGTTACAAGCTGGGAAATGCACCGTTTTCTACCTCTTATCAATCTCTCCGTCATAATGCCTCCTGAATACGGCTTAAAAATGTCGCTCACAATCTCCGTACTGCTAATCGTTGGAAATTTGTGAAGGCTGCCATTTCTTCTAAAACTGCAGCGTCATGAGAAGTACAGGTCTTACCACTTGATTGTCAATAGACATTTGCTTTCGCGGTTGAAAAAAAATCGCTGCGATCATACCCTCTAATAAATTCAATCAATTGGACCCTCCGCGTACCGCAATCCGGTACCCCACACTCTCACCAAACCTTGCACAAACCTATTATTCAGAGCAGAATTGCCTGCGTGAGACTTGCAAACAAAACCATCCCCCACGGATTCAACCGGCTTTTCGCCGGATGCTGGAATCTCTTCTCAAAAGGATTTCATTAGAAAACCATTACAATGCGGACTTACCACTCATCAAAAACTCCAGCCAGACAACAGACCACAAATCACCACAGATACCCCAATTCAACTCTGAAACTCCGATGAACAGGAACATTTCCATGAAGAAACTGAATGGTCTCGAGCCGGCACTCGACCGGCGCGCCTTCCTTAAAACCGCAGCCCTCGCAACCGCCGCAGGAGCATGGAATACCCCCCATGCATTCGCCCAGGAAAACCACCACTACGGTCAGATCCTCATCCCGGCTGACGCGCACACCGCCATACAAAGCGCTGCAAAAATCCTTGCCAGCTCGCTGTCCCTGAGTGAAGCTGCCGTCCACACCTACCATGGCGTCCCCAGGCTTCGCGCAGGAGCCATCGTTTTCGCCCTCAAAGACGCCCACGGTGTTCCCTCATCCGTCTCGAAGCCGATTGTGCGCGATGGCTACGCTGTCCTGTCACAGGATTCAGGCCTGCTCGTCTGCGGCGCGCGCCCCCGTTCTCTTCTCTTTGCCGCCGGCGAACCACACCACTGGCTCGGTCAAGCCTCTGGCGTCTGGGTGCGCAATCCTGACTTCAAACTGCGCTGCTCCGGCTGGCAAACCAACTACAGCGCAGCTCAACTCGCAGCCATGACCGGCGCCAACCTCTACTTCGCGTCGCTCCATGCCAGCGTTTCTTTAAAGGAAGAAATGCCCGAGGTTTACGCCAAACTCGACCCAGAGGTCCGGCGCCGCCTCGATGACGGTGTCGCACCATCCATGGAGCGCAATGCCGCCATCGTCAAGGAGTTTCACGACGCGGACCTCACCGTCTTTGCCGAACTCCCTTACGGCAACAACTTCAGCCACTGGTCACCTGCGCTCTACGAAGCGCTGCTATCCGTCTACCCCACGGCCAAAGGTGTCCGCGCGCTTCACTCCTGGGAAAAAGCAGCTCTCTGCCCTTCGGATCCCGCCACATGGAAGGCCTTCGACGCCTATGTGCGCGAGTGCGCCCGCCAGTCGCAGGCCGACGGAATTGCCGCCACTTTCTGGGACCAGTACGGCCTGTACTGCCAGGACCCACGCTGCCAGGCCAACGGCAACAACCACTTCAAAAATGAGGTCTACGAGTCCATCTCTCACTACTACTCCGTTCTCAAGCCCATGGGCATGCAGCTTCACCTCCGCACGTGGTCCTCAGGCTGTCCGCACTGGTTCGGAGACCAGTATGTCCACGCTCCCGGCTACGGCCAGTTCAGTGAGTCGCACTACGAGCTCTGGTCGCGCGTCGTGAAAGACACACCCGGCGAAATTCTCATGCAGACCAAGGTCTACCACTCCGACTGCGAACCCGACCCACCCTTCAGTACCTTGCTCGGCAAGTGTAGCCCGCACATTGAAATCGTTGAATACCAAATCGTAGGACAAACCATCGGTCGCCAATACTTCCCCGCTTCAACGGTTAATTACATGTCTTGGACCATGAGAAAATCACTCTCGCTCATCGGCCACGACGGCGGAGCCGAAATGGGCGCAGGCGGTACGATGCAGACAAATTACGATGTCTATGCCGACATCCTCAATAACTGCCAGCTCTACGCATGGCGCGAGCTCACCTGGAATGTCAACACGCCAGTCGACACGATATACGCCGACTGGTCACAGCAGATTTACTCCCCTGAAGCCGCACCGTACATGGCAAAGGCCATGCAGCTCTCCGAAGATGCCGTCTATAAGACCTTTTCACCGCTCGGCTTTGGCTCTTCTACCAATTCGGATTTCGCCGGCACCATTGACCGCCGCGAAACCCTCCTCCGCTATACCAATCGCAATTACCTGCCGGATTACACAAAGTATCTCGAACCCAGCAAGGAAAACATCGACCTCATCGTCGCCGAAAAGCAGAAATGCCTCAGCGACATCGACCAGATGCATCAGGCTATCAACGCCGCATCACCGCATCTCACGCTCTCGCAGCGCCAGGAAATCGAGACCCGCTTCGACTGGTTCAAGCAATTCGCCATCTGCAACGTAACTCTTGACATCAGTCTCTGGCGATTCCGGTATATCCGTGCCCTGGCCAATATGCTCACCACCGATCCTTCCCAACTCGAACCCCTGGCAGAAGCCTGGGATACAGTCACCAAAACCCAGCCGCTGCTTTTCCGCTACAAAGCATCCCAAAAGTTTGCCTGTTACGACGTTCCACTAGGCGACCTGCGCCGTCCACCCGCACTGGGCAATCCATTGCCTCTCATGCATGAGCTCTACCGGCAATCTCTCTATTACATGCAGCAATCCGTAGGGCCCAATTACCTGCCGCAGCAATACATTCGTGCTGAGGTTATCGGATAGCCTTCCCAACTGGTATCGTTAGTGTGACCGATCGCGCCCGTTGATCTGCTCCCGCAAATGCAGGTCAACTGGCGCATCGCCACAACCAGCGATATGCCAAAACACAAACCATCTACACTCGCCGAAGAAATCAAACAAACACGGCCCTTTTCCTGCGCTGAAGAGGAAGCTTACCTGAACCTCGTGCGCAGCAGCGCCGAGCTTGCCCACAGCACAGATCGGTTTCTCAAGCCATACGGCATTACCCAGTCTCAATACAATGTGCTACGCATTCTTCGTGGTGCGGGCGCCGATGGTCTGGGTCGCAACCAGATCGCCGAGCGCATGGTCACACCCACACCCGACGCTTCCCGCCTACTGGACCGCCTGGAGGAATCAGGATGGGTCAGCCGCAAGCGCGGTAAAGAAGATCGCCGCCAGGTCACCAGTTGCATCACGGCTGCCGGTCTCAAGCTTCTGAAGAAGCTCGACACTCCCATTACCGCCTTTCACAAAGAACAATTCCCCGGTGTCAGCAAGACCGACCTCCAACAGCTCATTCGCATTCTGTCCAGGATTCGAAGCTCCCGCTCGTAGTACAAAGAATCCTTTGCTCTCCGTCGTAATCAAATAAGCGTTACAACACTTATTCTCCAATGGCTACCGCTAGGGCGAGAAAACTCGACTTCGGAATTTCCCCTTCCACCTACCGCCTGCCATCGCAAGCACATGTCGGCCGCGTCCGTCTGGCGGTCTCCAACCTCGACCGCTCCATCGACTTCTATACCCGCGTCATCGGCCTCCGGGCGATCTCTTCTCAGGACTCGCTGGCGCAACTCGCTCCGCAAGCAAGTGACCGCATCCTGCTGGAACTGCGGCAGATGCCCGGAGTTCGGCCCATCGAGCCAGGCTCCCGCCTCGGCCTCTATCACACGGCATTCCTGCTGCCGACCCGCGATGATCTCGGCCGATTCGTCCGCCATCTCTACCACAACGACGTTCCCTTCGGCGCTGGAGACCATCTCTATAGCGAAGCCCTCTACCTCACCGATCCCGACGGGCTCACAGTCGAGGTCTATGCAGACCGCGCTCGCTCAACCTGGCAAATCGATGGCAGCGAACTCGTCAGCGCCACTCATCCGGTCCATCTCGGCGAGTTGGCCGAGCTTTCCCATGAGCCCTGGCAAGGTGCGCCCACCGCAACCACCGTCGGCCATATTCACCTTTACGTTGGGGATCTTAAGCCAGCCGCATCCTTCTATTATGAGGCGCTGGGCCTTGATCTGGTTACCTGGCGTTACCCCGGTGCGTTATTTCTCTCCGCCGGTGGATACCATCATCATGTAGCAGTAAATACATGGGCAGCAGGCTCGCCTGCCGCATCGGACACGGACGCCCGCCTGCTCTTCTGGGAGTTGGTGCTTCCGTCCTCACATGATGTCTCCGAGGTAGCAGCCAGCCTCAACGCTGCGGGATTCGCTCCCAGCCAATCCCCTGACGGAGCTACAGTCTTTACCGATCCGTGGGGAATTCGCGTCGCACTTGTCACCGAATCCGCGACCGATCCAACTCACAGTGGAACGATCCGCACGCTCTGATCTTGCCCCCAGAATGCGTATCCTGTAACTGAGCAAGAAAGGGATGCTCGGATCTTTTCTAGGTACGGAATTTCTGGTGCGAGCGTCTTCCTGTACCACCCGAGCGGAGCCTGGATGGGGCACCCTCGTGGTGGTGGTGGTGCGGACGGATGTTTAGAGACTTTCTCCTATTTATGTATAGTATTAAATGGGAGCCTGAACCAAGCTTTGGCGTCTTCGGCAGTGAGTAGCGGTAGTAACTGAGCGATGGCCTGATCGAGGGCTTCTTTGGTCCGCGCTTTGGCGGCGCGGAGCAGTTGCTTGAGCTTGGCCCAGGCCTTTTCGATCGGGTTCAAGTCTGGCGAGTACGGCGGCAGGTAAAGCAGTTGGGCT
>JAKATU010000039.1 GCA_021818585.1 Acidobacteriota bacterium
GATCTTATAGCCCTCTTCGAGCATGTGCCTCAAATACTGCTCGCGCTCCGCGCATAGAGGTGCGCAGCAATGTTTGTCAATTATTTTCGATGATTTGTAGACCTGTTCAAAGATCATTTCTCCGCCTTAAGTGGAGATGTCTTGGCATCGTTGTAGCCACACTCATTGGGTCGAGTCGCGTAGAAGTGCTTTCATTCAGGCGCTGACTTTTGCCACTGTCGTCCGACAACTTAGACAGAAACTTCATGAGTTCGGGGTCGTCGCGCCATCTTTTCTTGCCGCGCTGGGGACTCAACTTGATGAGTTGAGCACGAAAGCGTTCCGGCGTAAACGCGAGGTACTTTTCGGTCGATCTGAAGTCAGTTAAGCCCATATAGATTGCCAGAGCAGGCAACATACGGTTCAGGTTTGCACCGTGTTTAATCCATTCGGCAATTCGATGCGTCGCAAATGTGTGTCGCAGATCGTACATGCGAGGCTGATAGCAACCATCATCATGCCGTCGAATTTGAGATTTTCGGCGTAGCCTTCGAAACATCTGTTCGAGTTTGCTATAGCTCAGCCGTTCTCCTTTCTTGTCCTGGAAAAAGTAAGGATCGTTCGTCCCTTTCCGCCTCGAAGTCGTGTACACCTCTAGTACCTTCCTCAGGTCAGGGCCGATCGGAATGATTCTTGAACGATTGAAGCGGTTGTCCATGAGACGGCGCATGAGCTCTTGCATAAGGCAGAACGCCGCACGGCAACGACGAAGACGGTACGTGAAACCGAGGCCGAGGCCGTCGCGTTTGTTGTCGGCAAAGCCGTTGGGCTGGTGACAGGTTCCGTGTCCGCCGATTACATCCACCTGTACCACGGCAATGCATCCTTACTAGCCGAGAGCTTGGAGGTAATTAAGCAGACCGCCGCCGTCATCCTTGCTGCCTTGGAGCCGCCTGTAGCGGACGAGGAAGACGCACCAGCTACCGAAGCAGAGCTTGCGGAGGTAGCGGCATGAAGACCGTTCTGGAGCTTATCAGGAAGGCCGGGGGATGGCATCCCGGCCTTTACCTCAAGATAACCAACGAACCGTACACGGCGCTTGTCATCGAGGCCGTCGACGAGTCCGGCCCTTGTGGACTTCCGGTTGTCTCTGTTGCCCACTACAGCGAATGGAACGGCGACCTGATGCGTGACCCGGAGATGTGCTTCGAGCTTGGCTTTGCTGGAGGCGCACACCTGAGTCCTTTCTATTGGAGAAAGGACTTCCTGGGCATCGAGCAGTGGAGCCGATTCATTCAGGACGGCAATTACTGCTTCCACCCTCAACTGCACGAACAACACGAGAGCTTCGCCAAGCTGTGGGACAAGAACCTTGCCGCGCAGAGGTTCGTGGAGGCGTTCACGGACAAGTGCATTCTCGGCTAGATCGCTCTATCTTGGGGCGGCGAAACTGCCGCCCGCTTTCACTCCCAAAACGCACGGGAAGAACCCTTGCAGGTTTCTCCCCGGCCCCTCATCCGCTGGACTTCCGGCCTGCGCTCGCCGGCTGCGCGCCCGGACTCAAGTTCCTCCTCCGGGACCTGCCCCTTACGATTCGGCGTACCCGAGTGAAAGCTACCCTTTAAACTCCTCGCCGGTATCCCAAGAACTGTCATTCACAGCAAATTCTGCACATTCGATCTGCACAGTTCCTGCACAGCCAAAATTGCGCCCTTTAGCCGGTGGAGAATCAAAAACTTCTAAAATCGTTCTCACCCGCTCAGGATGACAACATTTTGGGGTGACCGGCAGAGTTCTGCTGATTGAGCTGGTGGTGTCAGCTGGTGGTGGGCGGGTTGGGGTTGCAGAGGACTTCGGCAAAGTGCACGGCGCGGCGGGGGGTGTTCTGGGTGATTTGTTCGCGGCAACTGAAGCCGTCGGTGACGAGGATGTCGGCCGGGGCGGCGTTGCGTGCGGCTGGCAGGAGGACTCGTTCGGCGAGGGTTTGGGAGACGGAGTAATGTTCGCGTTCGAAGCCGAAGGGGCCTGCCATACCGCAGCAGCCTGCGTCGAGGAGTTCGACTTGCGCGCCGGTGCGGCGTAGCCAGAGGAGTTCGTCTTCCATGTTGAAGACGGCTTTGTGGTGGCAGTGGCCGTGGAGGATGATGCGGGTGTTGGGGTGCTGGGCGGGCTGGTAGTTTGGCGCGTGGCGGGTGAGGAACTGGCTGAGCAGGAGGGTCTGGTCGGCGAGGCGGCGGGCGCGGTCGTCGCGGGGAAAAAAGTCGAGGAGTTCGTTGCGGAGGACGCTGGCGCAACTGGGTTCGAGGAAGATGATGGGCAGGCCGGCGTCAATTTGCGGGGCGAACTGGGTGAGAATGCGGCGGAGGTAGGTGCGGGCGGCGTCGAGGAAGCCGAAGTCGTAGAGCGGGCGGCCGCAGCAGACGTGGTGGCGGGGGACCTGGACGGCGTATCCGGCGGTGTGGAGGATTTGGCCGGCGGCGGTGAGGGATTGCGGGTGGTAGTAGTTGTTCCAGGTATCGGGCCAGAGGATGGCTTGTGGTTGGGTGCGATTTTGCGATGAGTTTTGGGCTTGCCAGTGCTGCTGGAAGGTGCGCGGGGCGAATTGCGGGAGTCGGCGCTGGGGTGCGATATCGAGGATGGTTTTGAGGGCAGACTGGATGGGTGGAATTTGCAGGGGCAGGTTGGCGAGGCGCTGCGAGAGGCCGGGAACGGCGGCGGCGAGTTGCGCCCAGCGGTCCATGAAGCCGAAGAGGTAGTGGCGGAGTTCGCGGGGCTGCTGCTCGTAATAGTGGGCGAGGAATTCGGCCTTCCATGAGGCCATGTCGACGGAGACGGGGCACTCGGATTTGCAGGCCTTGCAGGAGAGGCAGAGGTCGAGGGCTTGCTTGACGCCTTCGTTGCTCCAGTCGGGTTCGAGGAGATTGCCCTGGAGCATTTCCCAGAGGAGATGGGCGCGGCCTCGGGTGGAGTGCTGCTCGTCGCGGGTGGCCATGTAGCTGGGGCACATGGTTCCGGAGTCGGTTTTGCGGCAGGCGCCGACGCCGACGCAGCGGAGGGTGGCTTCGCCGAAGGAGCCGTGATCGCGGTCGAAAGAGAAATGGGTTTCAGGATGCGCGGGCTGGTAGCCGGGGCCGACGCGGAGATTTTCAGTGGGCTGGTAGATTTCGGTTTCGGCGGAGATGAGCTTGCCGGGGTTCATGCGGTTGTCGGGGTCCCAGAGGCGCTTGAAGTCGCGGAAGGCCTGGATGATTTGCGGGCCGAACATTTTGGGGAGCAGCGCGGCGCGGGCCTGGCCGTCTCCATGTTCGCCGGAGAGCGAGCCGCCGAGGGAGACGACGAGGTCGGCGGCTCGGTCGATGAAGCTGCGGTAGGCGTGGAGGCCGCTTTCGGATTCGAAGTCGAAGTTCATGCGCATGTGGACGCAGCCCTGACCGAAGTGGCCATAGAGGGGGCTGTGGTAGCCGTATTCGCGCATGAGGTCGAAGAGTTTGCGGAGGTATTCGCCGAGGCGCGCGGGCGGGACGGCGGCGTCTTCCCAGCCTTCCCACTGGTGGGGCAGGCCGGGGACGAAGACGGTGGCTCCGAGTGCGGACTCGCGGACGCGCCAGATACGGGCGGCGTCATCGCCGGAGAAGATGGCGGCCTGGAGCGCGTGGGGGATGGATTGGGCGGCGGAGCGGAAGTCATGGGCGATGACGTCAACTTCGGTGTCAGTGGATGCTCCGAATTCGACGAGCAGGAAGGCTTTGCCCTGAGGGAGCATTTTGCGCTCGGCGTGGGCGAGGTTTTTGCGGCGCATGCCTTCGAGGAGGGTGCTGTCGATGCCTTCGAGGCCGATGGGGTGGTGCTCAAGGATGGCGGGGACGGCGTCTGCGGCGAGGAATGCGTCTGGAAATCCGAGGACGACGAGGCGGCGGCAGGGTGGGCTGTGGACGAGGTCGAGTGTGGCGCTGAGGACGGTGGCGAGTGTGCCTTCGCTGCCGACTAATGCGCGGGCAACGTGGAAGCCGTTTTCAGGGAGGAGCTCGTCGAGGTTGTAGCCGGAGACGCGGCGCGGGATGCGTGGGAAGCGACGGCGGATTTCTTCGGCGTGCTGGTCGACGATCTGGCGCATGCCCTGGTAGAGCTGGGCGACGCGGCCACCGCGCTGGAGGATGACGCGGTATTCGTCGTCGGAGGTGGGGCCGACGGTGAGGCGGACGCCGTCGTAGAGGAGGACTTCGAGGGAGCGGATGTTGTCGACGGTTTTGCCGCCCATGAGGGCGTGGGTTCCGCAGGAGTTGTTGCCGATCATGCCGCCGAGGGTGCAGCGTGAGTGGGTGGCGGGATCTGGCGCGAAGGTGAGGTTGTGCATCTCGGCGGCGTCGCGGACTCGATCGAGGACGATGCCGGGTTCGACGGTGGCGGAACGGGTTTGGGGATCGAGCGCGCGGAGGCGGCGCATGGTTTTGGAGAAATCGAAGACTACGGCGGTGTTGCAGGTTTGTCCCGCGAGGCTGGTGCCTGCTCCGCGGGCGAGGATGGGCGCGCCGAGGGAGCGGCAGATTTCGACGGCGGCGATGACGTCGTTGGCGTCGTGGGGGGTGATGACGCCGATGGGAATCTGGCGGTAGTTGGAGGCGTCGGTGGTGTAGAGGGCTCGGGAGGTGAGGTCGAAGCGGACTTCCCCGCGGAGAGTGGCGCGGAGGCGGGTTTCGAGTTCGCGGGCGGCGGGGAAGGATTCGAGTGGGCGGAGCTGATTGAGGATGGGGAGCGAGGCGGACATTGGGCTCCTTGCAGCGCGGGGTGGGTGTCAGCGTTTGTGGTTTTGGGGCCACTCGTAGGAGACGACGCCTAAATTGTTGAGGAGGTTGAGGACTTTTTCTTCGTTGCGGCGGACCTGGACTTTGTTGCTGGATGGACCGGTGAGGTCGTCGTGGGTTGCGATGACGCGGCCGTAGGGCCAGTTGCTTTCCGGCAGCGCGGCGAGAGCCGCGGGGAGCGCGTCGAGGGTGAGCGTGGTGGTTTGCCAGAGTGGCGCGGTGGGGCGGCGGGTGTGCTTACGGCGGCTGCGGCGGGTGCGCTTGGCTGGCGGCGCGGGCGGAGCGGGGATGCGGAGGTCGACTGTGTCCGGATGGATGGTGAGGAATGGGTTTTGCCAGTGGGTGCTGGAGGTGATGGCCATGTAACGGGTTTTGGCCGGGGGCGGGATGGCGTCGAGCTGCTGGGCGTAGTCGTTGAGTTGCTGCTCGCGCAGGCGGGCTGCGTTGTGGGCGCTGGCTTGGGGGGTGGGCTGCTGCGGGGAGGCTGATTTTGTGGTGGATGAGGGCGAGCAGGCGGTGAGGGTGAAGGTCAGTGCGAGTGTTGTGGCGATGAGAGTGGGTTTGAGCATGAGCCGCGTGGACACAGGAAAAGCATAGCAAATGTGGTGCCGGGTGCTGGCCGCACAGGCGAACGCGCGCGTGGCGCGCCAAGTGACAAGCGGAGATGAGCGCCTGGTGAGGCCTTCCTGATCTGGACTATTTTCCGGACCAGGCGGGTTGGCGCTTGGCGAGGAAGGCGGCGGTGCCTTCGGCCTTGTCGGCGGTGGCGCAGCATAGGCCGAAGCGGGCGGCTTCCTGAGCGAGGGCTCGGTCGAGGGGTTGGTCGGCACCTTGGTTGACGGCGGCGATGGTGTGGGCGACGGCGAGCGGGGCCATGGCGGCGATGGTTTCGGCGAGCTGGCGGGCGCGGGGCATGAGCTCGCCGGGGGGGACGACTTCTTCAACAAGGCCGAGGCTGAGGGCGCCGGCGGCGGTGACCATTTCGCCGGTGAGCAGTAGGCGGAGCGCGGCTCCGTGGCCGATGAGGCGTGGGAGACGCTGGGTTCCGCCATAGCCGGGGATGAGGCCGAGTTTGACCTCGGGCTGGCCGAGGTGGGCGGATTCGCTGGCGATGCGGAAGGTGCAGGCCATGGCGAGCTCGCAGCCGCCGCCGAGGGCGAAGCCGTTGATGCAGGCGATAACGGGCTTGCCGAGGGATTCAATTTTGGTGAAGACGCGCTGGCCGCGCAGGGCGAGTTGCTGGCCTTCGGTGGCGGTGACGGAGGCGAGTTCCTGAATGTCGGCTCCGGAGGCGAAGGCCTTTTCTCCTGCGCCGGTGATGAGGATGGCTCGGACTTCGTGGCTGTCACGGAGCTCGTCGAGGGCTGCATCGAGCTCGCGGAAAAGCTGGTCGTTGAGGGCATTGAGGACTTTGGGGCGATTGAGGGTGAGGATGGCGATGTGGTTTTCGATTTCGATGAGCAGGGTTTCGTAGGCCATGAGAATCTCCCGAATGGGTGAGTTTAGCAGTTGCCGGAGGCAACTGCAGCTTTTGGCCGCCAGCTGTCAGGTGGGCGGTGCTTCGCACCGCTTTGGGAGCTTGCCGTTCGGGCACACGCGCCTTCGGCGCGCAAAAGCGGCGCGAAGTATGGGGTACCCGGCGATGTCGCAGAGAGACGCGGAGTGGACTGTACGGCGCTATGCTCCTGGCCGGAAAGAGCCGCGCCATACAGAGTTGAAGTGTTCCATCCCGGCGAAGATCCCGCTCAAAAGGCAGGCGGGTTGCCGGTTACGTTGGTGGAAGCAACGCCGGACTGATTTGCGAGAGTGGTGGCCAGCGAGTAGCCGGGGCCGGTTTTGGGGCTGAGGAAGGGCGTAAGGGCGGCCACGGCGGAGTTGGGTCCGTTGTAGACAGCGTTGAGTCCGTCGGTTTGCTGGTAGTTGAGGTTGTTGGCCGGGTTGGTGTTGCTGATGACACGACCGAGGACTCGGTGTTCCGCCTCGACACCCATGATGGAAGCAGCCACTTTCGCGAAGTAGTCCAACTGTTCTGCGGTGTATTGAGGATCATTGCGGCTGTAGGATGCCGCTGCACCGCCTCTGGCCTGCCTAGCGTGAACGGATTTGATGGAGAATTCCTGAATGGCGTTGAGATAGGCGCCGATGAAGGCGTTTTCCAGGGCATTGAGCAGTCCTGTGAAAGCGCCGAGGGTATCGAAAGCTCCTGAGGGGAAGTAGAAGGTCTGAACGGGATCGCTGGAGGGAGAAGAGATGCCGAGGAGGGATCGGAAGAGGCTGGCGTGGGCGATTTCCTCGGTGAGGGCTGCGCGCAGGTAGTCCACATTGCCAAAATTGCCGCCGCTGGTGACGTTCGTGGCTGATCCTCCTGGACCGGCGAGATTTGGATCTTGAATGACGTTGCCGACGAGGCCGTTGAAGTAGAAGACGGATGCGAGATCTTCGGCGATGAGGGCCGCAGTGAAGATTTCCTTTACTGTGTCCTGGGACTGTTCCGCTTCCTGTGCGGCCTCCATTTGGGATTCAGACTCGGCATGGGCGGGATAAGCGGCCATGGTGAGTCCGGCGGCTGCTCCGATGCCGAGGATGCCAGCGCGCCGGAGAAAGCTCCGCCGGGCGAGACGGGCACTTGCGGTCGAGTCGATGGTTTCGAGTATCTGGTCAGATTTCATGCATTTGCCTCATTTCGGGTTGAGTGACGAGGATGGACCGGGGGAATGACGGCTCGCCTGCGGACGGTCTGCAGTCCGAAATAAGCGGGCTTGTGACTACATGGACTACATCTGCGGGGAGAGATTTGGATTGCTTGAAAGACGTGAAAATTTCCATCCGCTCAAAATCGCGGGAAGAAACAGGGGTTCAACGATGCTCCATGGGGCGTTACCGGGACAAGAGAGCAGATCTCAGAGGAACACGATGATTTGCCGGCAGTGCGTGGATTTTGGGGAGATGTTAAGGAAGGCTTCGACAGTGTGGCTGACTTGAACTGTGCATTCCCGGGTGGGCCTGGCGTGGTGCATCGCGCCAGGCTCGGAACGGGATGAGAACATGCTGCATGGGGTGAATCAGTAGGATTTGTAGGTTTGGTTGAAGTGGGGGCGGGGCTGGCTGTTGACGTAGGCGGCTATGTCCCAGGCTTCCTGCGGGGATAACAGGCCGGGGCTTTGCAGAGGCATGTTGTGCTGGACCCAGGCCGCGAATTTGGCGTTGTGGACCATGCCGGCTCCGTCGTTGTAGGAGTTGAGGCCCCAGAGCGGTGGGTAGGCGTCGGGAATGCCCTGGCCGTCGGCCTGATGGCAGGCGGCGCACTGAGCAGCGTAGATGACTTTGCCCCGGGCGGGATTGCCGGTGAGCTGGGGAAGGGGTTCTAGTCCGCGGTACTTGTAGGGCTTATTTTTTTCGCCGTTTGTCCAGAGGGAGTTGATGTAGGCGATGAGGGCTTTCATCTGTGGGCTGTCGGCGGGCAGGGGCTTGCCGTTTTCGCTGCGGACGAAGCACTCCTGGATGCGGTTCTGGAGGGTGATGACGTGCCCAGCGCGCTTGCTGAACATGGGGAAGAGCCCGGCGACGTCGATCATGGGCGAGGCGTAGTCGACGGTGCCGCTGAGGCGATGGCAGTCAGTGCAGGTGAGGGTGTTACCGGTCCACTGGGCGGCGTATTGGGGAGTGTAATCAAAGATGAGCTTGCCCTGATGGATGAGCTGCTGCTGCGGCGTGAGTGCGGGTGGGGTTCCGGCGGGCGGCGCGGTTTGCTGCGCGGCGTGGATGCGGGTGAAGCCCGCGGCGGCGAGGATGCAGCCGACGGCGAGAGCAGGAACGAGGAACCATGTGGGAGCTTTGCGAAGTCGTTCGGGCAACATAGCTTTCCTTACTTTTGAGATGCGTTGGAGGGCAGGGAACGGAAGCCATACTGGTGATAAATGGCCTGTGCCTGCGGGGTTTTGAGGAAGTTGAGCCATGCGGCGGCGGCTTGCGGGTGAGGTGCGTCTTTCATGATGCCTCCGGCATAAGTGGCGGTGACGTTGTGGGCGGGTGCGATGGCGACGCCTTGGATCGGGTTGCCGATGCTCTCCTGAAAGCGGACTTCGGAGGCCCAGGTGACGCCCGCGTCGACTTTGCCTTGCATGATGCGCATGGGGGTCTGGCGGTGATGAATTTCAGTGAGGATGGTTTGTCCGGAATGGACTTTTGCCTGGTAAACGGCTTGGAAGAGGGCTTCGCCGCCGGCCTCGCGGAGGGATGCTGCGATCTGCTTGGCGACGCCTTCCCACTCGGGGTTGGGCATGGAAAGGCGAACGTACTTGCGGGCCAAGTCACGGAGCGAGTGGATATGTTTCGGATTGCCTTTGGCGACCATGATGGCGAGGTTGTTGGTGGCATAGGGGGTGACGTTGGTAAGCTGGCCAGCGGCTTCCATCTGGTGGGCTACGCGCAGGCCGGCTTCATAGACGTCTGGGCGTACCTGAATGGTGAGGTTGCCGAGGGTGAGGGTGTTGTTGTGAGCGATCTGACGGCGGAGGATGCCGGGCGGGAGGGTTTCGTAATAGATGCGGCCTTTGAGCTCGGGGTGCTGCTGTTCAAAGGCGGCGACGAGTTTGGGGAGGACGAAGAACTGGTTGCCTCCGATGAAGAGGACGAGCTTTGCATTGCAAGGATTGCCGTGGAGGTCAGGTACGTTGTCGACGTCGGGAACGTGGAAGACATATCCCTGCGCTGCGGGGTCGTTGGCGCCCTTGGACCACGGCGGCATTTGCGGGGTCGGGTTCTGCCGGGCAAGGGCGAATGTGGAGCTGGCAACGAGGAGGAGCAGCGCAAGGAGCAGCTTCCGATGGGGCTTCATTTCATTGTTCTTTCTAGCCTACGTAGAGATAGCTGTAGCGGCCTTTGGACTGGAGCAGGCCAATGGCGCCAACAGCGGCGGCGACGAGGAGAACACCGGGGAGGGTGTGCGCGGCGAGGTCGTTGTAGATCTCTTGCGTGGGCTGGGTGAGATGGTTTTTTCCGGCTGAGTACTTGGCTACGAACCATGTGGCCATGTGGCAGCCGACGAGGCGCAGGCCGCGATGCTGTAGGGCCTGAATGCTGGAATCCTGGTAGATGGAGTCGGCGTGATTGGGGTCGTTGGAGGCGTATTTGAGATTGGTTTTGCTGGGATAGAAGATGTTGCGTTCGGCGGGCTTGCCGGTTTTGGGATCGTTGATTTTGGCCATGACGCCGAGGGTGTATTTTTTCCAGGCGTAGTCGTCAAAAAGGAGGACGGTGGCCATGGCGCGCGCGACGGCGGCGATCTGGATTTGATCGGCGGGAATGCCGAAGCCGAAGTGGAGGGCGTTGAAGGAGTTCTGAATGTGCTCGAAGCCGCTGCCGTTGGCTGCGGTGAGGTCGAACATCTGTTTGACTTCCGCTGGTTGGTGGAGGAGTTTGTTGAAGTCGTTGATGGGCCACTCGGAGGTGGTTTCGATCTCCTGTGCGTGGACGGCGGGTGCGATGGGGCCGATGGCGCCGAAGGCTGCCAGGCCCGCTGCGGCGGTGGTGACGAAGGAACGGCGAGAGATGGGGTGGATGGGTTTCATGCTTCTCCTCAGGGTGCCGGATGGCAGATATGTAAATGGAATCTGCTGACCAGTATGACGGATGCGGTGCGCATCCGGCACGAATGAGGCGATGTGGCAGGGTAAAGTCATTTGCGATCAGCCGACGGTGATGTAGCTGTAATGGCCTTCCGTCTGTAGGATTGCAACGGCGCCTACCATGGCGGCGACAACGATGACACCGGGCAGGGCGTGGGAGATCCAGTCCTCGACGATTTCCTCGGGCTTCTGGGTGAGGCCGCGGAGCTTGATGAGCTTGCGGGCCTGCTCTTCAGCGGCGGTGTGGCAGCTGAGGAATTTGACGCCGCGATGCATGAGGGCCTGGATGCTGGTGTCCTGATAGAGGGAGTCTTCACTGTCAGGGCTGCTGGAGGGGTATTTGAGGCCGTGCTTGCTGGGGAAGAAGATGTTGCGCTCGGCGGGCTGACCGGTTTTGGGGTCGGTGACCTTGAACCATTCGCCGATCTTGTACTTCTTCCAGACGTAGTCGTCCATGTTGAGCATGTTGGAGGGGCCATGGAGCGCGGCGACGACCTGGATCTGGCTGGTGGGGTAACCGAAGCCGTAGTGGAGGCCGTTGAGGGAGTTTTTGATGTTGTTGAGGAAGCCGCCGCCGCCGATGGGGATGATGTCATAGACCTGCTTGATGCGTGCCGGTTTTTTGACGACGGCTTTGAAGTCGGAATCACTCAGGGTGGCAGTGGTGGCGACGAGTTGTGCGTTTGCGGAAGGTGCGATGACGCCTGCGGCAGAGATGGCGGCGACGCCGGCGGCGGCGGTGGTGACGAAGGAACGACGGCTCAGTTTGTTTGTGCTCATGCTTATCCTGCTTTCCTTACTTTGGGTGTTGCACGGACGTTGGGTTGGGATGGCGGAGGACTGCCGGGCGATGGAGGATTCTGCGAAATCGGGCGATCACCTGTATCCGTCATGCATGTTGAGAGATGCTCGTGACCGTGATGTTGGTCACGGTGAAGGCGCTTTATTGATTCGGCAGAGCCAGTGTGAGGGAGTGGAGGGAGGGGTGTCCAAGCAGAAAAACTTATGACCTATAAGGTGCTTGCCGGTGCTGGCCGCACGGGCACACGCGCCTTCGACGCCATTCCGTTCATGGTTTGGTTCCGTGGGTTGGCTTTTTGCCTTTGCGTGGGGGTTGCGCTTTGCGCCGTTATGGGCTGATAGCTTTTCGGATCCCACTCAAGCCGAAAGACGACTTGAGTGGGCCACCCAAAGATGTTTTGAGGGCGCGGTTAGACGTTGAATTTGAAGAAGAGGACGTCGCCGTCTTTGACGATGTATTCCTTACCTTCGGAGCGGTAGAGGCCTTTGTCTTTGATGGCCTGTTCGCTGCGGAGCTGGAAGAGGTCGTCGCAGTGGTAGGCTTCGGCGCGGATGAAGCCGCGTTCAAAATCGGAGTGGATGACGCCAGCGGCGCTGGGAGCTTTGGCGCCTCGGCGGATGGTCCAGGCACGGCACTCGTCGGGGCCTGCGGTGAAGTAGGTGATGAGGTCGAGGAGGCGATAGCCGGCGTGGATGAGGCGGTTCAGGCCTGGCTCGGCGAGGCCGAGGTCGGCGAGGAATTCGGCGCGCTCGGCAGGGTCCAAGAGAGCGATTTCGGATTCCATGGCGCCGGAGAGGCGGACGACCTGGGAGTTTTCCTCGGCGGCGCGCTTTTCCACGGCGTCGACGTAAGGATTGTGGCCGGAGAGGCCGGCGTCGTCGACGTTGGCGACGTAGAGCATGGGCTTGGCGGTGATGAGAAAGAGGTCGCGGGCGACGGATTTTTCTTCTTCGTCGAGCTCGACGGTGCGGGCGGGCTTGCCTTCCTGCAGGGCGGCGAGCAGCTTGGCGAGGCACGAGGCTTCGACTTTGACTTTGTGGTCGGTGGAACCTTTGGCTGCTTTTTCGGCCTTGGCGTGGCGTTTTTCGACGGATTCGAGGTCGGCGAGGAGGAGCTCGGTGTTGATGACGTCGATGTCGCTGAGGGGGTTGACCTGGCCGCCGACATGGATGACGTTGGGGTCGTCAAAGCAGCGGACGACGTGGGCGACGGCGTCCGTGGCGCGGATGTGGCCGAGGAACTGGTTGCCGAGTCCTTCCCCCTTGGAGGCTCCGGCGACGAGGCCGGCGATGTCAATGAACTCCATGGTGGTGGGAACGGTGCGCTTGGGCTGGAAGATCTCGGCGATTTTGTCGAGGCGGGCGTCGGGCACGGTGACGACGCCGACGTTGGGGTCGATGGTGCAGAAGGGATAGTTGGCCGCCTGGGCCTTGGCCGCCGTGAGGGCGTTGAAGATGGTGCTTTTGCCTACGTTGGGCAGTCCGACGATTCCGCAGTTGAGGGCCATGCTGGTAAGGAGTTCTCTCTCAGGTTTGGATTGTGGCGCAGGGAGGGTGCGCGGGGTGGTGTTTCTTCTATTAGAGCATCTTCCTGACGTGGGTCGGCCTTTGGCCGCTACGGTCCCACACTTTCTTTCCGAACAGCGTGGAAAGAAAGTGTGGGGCACCCGGATTTTCCTTTCTTCGACGTGGTACAACGGGGGCCATGGATTGCATCTTCTGCAAAATTGTGGCCGGTGAGATTCCGGCGAAGAAGCTTTATGAGGATGAGCAGGTGATGGCGTTTGCGGATGTGAACCCGCAGACGCCGGTGCATGCTCTGATTGTGCCGAAGCGGCATATTGTGTCGCTGGCGCATACTTCCCGGGAGGATGCCGGGTTGCTGGGGCATCTGCATGCCGTGGCGAGCGAGCTGGCGGCGAAGCATGAGCTGACGAGTGGCTACCGGACGGTGATCAACACGGGGCCGGATGGCGGGCAGACGGTGGGGCATCTGCATGTGCACCTGCTGGGCGGGCGGCCTATGCATTGGCCGCCGGGGTAAAGACAGTTGTCAGTCTCCAGTTGCCAGTCTCCTTGTTGTTTTTGTAACGGCGGGCGATTGCGAAGGAGATCGGCTGGGGATATGGGCCGTGCTGCGACGCTTCCTTCGAGGAATATTTCGCAGTTGGGGGGCATATCGAATTACGTCGTGTTTGGGAAGAATGGCGATGAGTCGTGAACTGGCTTTGAAGATTGTGCTGGGTTTTGCGGGAGTCATTTTTCTGTCGATGGCTTACCCGATGTTTGCATTGGTGCGGCAGGCGCCCACGCTGTCGATGATGATGAGCCTTTATGCCACGCTGGGCGTGTTTCTGCTGCTGGCGATCCGGAATCCGTCGGCGCATCGCAGCCTGATCGCGTTTACGGCGTGGTCGAGCTTCGCGCACGGGATTTTGATGGGGACGCAGGCTTTGCTCAACCTTGTAGAGCGCGGGGAGCTGATCGGGGTAGCGGTTTTGCTGGTGATTGGGGTCGCTTTGATTGCTTTGTCTCCGCCGAAGCCTGCCTGATGGGCGGGGTAGATCGAGGAGGATTGGCGGGATGCGAATGAGAAGCGTGGGTCAGTGGCTGTTTGCGGCGACGATGGTTGGTCTTGGAGTCATGGGGATGGTGCAGGGGCATTTTGCTCCTGTATGGAAGCCGGTGCCGGACTGGGCGCCCGCGCGCGAGGCGCTGGCGTATGTGTGCTCTGCTATCTCCCTGGCGGCTGGCGCGGGGCTGGTTTGGCGGCGCACGCAGACATATGCCGCTCGCGTGCTGTGGACGGCGCTGTTGCTCTGGTTTGTAGTGTTTCGGTTGCCGCAGGTGGTTCTGACGCCTTCGCTGGGAACTTTTTGGCCGGCAGGTGAGACGGCGGCGATGATTGCGGCGGCCTGGGTGTTGTACAGGTGGTTCGCGTTGGAGTGGGATCAGCGATACGCCGGGTTTGTCGTGGGCGACAAGGGGCTGCGCGTTGGCAGAGCCCTTTTTGGGTTTGGACTGGTTGTTTTCGGGATGGGGCACTTCCTCCTCCTGCAATATACGGCCGGGATGGTGCCCAACTGGCTGCCGTGGCATGTGGAGTTTGCGTGCTTTACCGGCGGCGCTTTTATTGCGGCCGGACTGGCGGTGATGACGGGGATCTGCGGTCGGCTTGCGGCCACGCTTGCGGCGGTCGAGATTGGCGCATTTCTGCTGCTGGTCTGGGTTCCGATTCTGGCGGGCGGCTCGCGTGGAGCCTTCCAATGGAGTGAAACGACGGTGAACTGTGCGCTGCTGGCCGCGGCTTGGCTGGTGGCGGATTCCTATCGCGGAGTGCCCTGGCTTAGCGGTGGTATTGGTGCGATTCCCGGGGCTTGAGATGTGTAAGGGCTGAGGTTAATGCCCACCTGTTGCGCGAAGGCGGCGCGATGGGTGAGGTTCCTATTTTTTGAGGTTTGGGAGTTCAGGGCTTCAGGGCTGCGAAGACTTCGCGTGCGGCGGCTATGGTTTGGTGGACGTGGTCGGTGGTGTGGGCGGCACCTAAGAATGCGGCTTCGAATTGGGAGGGTGGGAGCCAGATGCCGCGGTCGAGCATGCCTCGGTGGAAGGCGGCGAAGCGATTGGTGTCAGCAAATTCGGCGGTGGCGAAGTCGCGGACTGGGTTGGGGGTGAAGAACCAGGTGAACATGGCTCCCTGGCGGTTGGTGGTGAGGGGTATCCCGGCCTCGGTTGCGGCGGCGGCGACGCCGTTGGCGACGGCGGTGGCGGTCTGGTCCAGCTGGGCGTAGATGGATGCGCGGTTTTGCTCGAGGTGGCTGAGGGTGGCGATGCCTGCGGCCATGGCGAGGGGGTTTCCGCTGAGGGTTCCGGCCTGGTAGACGGGTCCGAGCGGGGCGAGTTTGTCCATGATTTCGGCGCGGCCGCCGAAGGCGCCGACGGGAAGGCCTCCGCCGATGATTTTGCCTAAGGTTGTGAGGTCGGGTTGGATTCCGGAGAGTTCCTGCACTCCGCCGTAGGCGACGCGGAAGCCGGTCATGACTTCGTCGAAGATGAGGAGTGCGCCTTCGCGGGATGTGATGTCGCGGAGGGTCTTGAGGTAGCCAGGCTGGGGCGGGACGCAGCCCATGTTGCCGGCGACGGGCTCGACGATGATGCAGGCGATTTCGTTTTTGTGGGTGGCGAATGCGGCTTCGACGGCCGCGGTGTCGTTGTAGGGCAGGGTGAGGGTGAGCTGGGCGATCTGGTCAGGAACGCCGGCGGAGCCGGGGATGCCGAAGGTGGCGAGGCCGGAGCCGGCCTTGGCGAGGAGTCCGTCGGAGTGGCCGTGGTAGCAGCCCTCGAATTTGACGATGTAGTTGCGGCCTGTGAAGGCGCGGGCGAGGCGGAGGGCGGACATAGTGGCTTCGGTTCCGGAGGAGACGAAGCGGAGCTTTTCAATGGACGGGACGGCGCGAGTGACGAGTTCGGCGAGGTCGGCTTCTGCGGCGGTGGAGGCGCCGAAACTGGAAGAATCGGCGGCGGTCTGCTGTATGGCCCGGACAACGGGCGGGAAGGCGTGGCCGAGGATCATGGGGCCCCACGAGCCGAAGTAGTCGAGGTATTGGTTGCCGTCGGCGTCGTAGAGATGGGCTCCTTCGGCGCGGGAGAGGAATGGCGGCTCGCCGCCGACGGCGCGGAAGGCGCGGACGGGGGAGTCTACTCCGCCGGGAAGGAAGCGCTCGGCGCGCCGGCGGAGCTGGTTGGATTGGGTGAGGGTGCGGGCAATGATGGGCATGAGGCCAGTATATGGGGAGCTTTTGGCTTGGGGCGGTGGAGTTATGCGTGGCTTAGTTTTGTGGAGGTGGGGATGATTTTGAAGTGGATGGTGTTTGATTTTGCGGAATCGAGCGTGGCGGGCACTTTCGAAGACGCCTTACAAGGACGTTTCTTCGGAGGCGAATTCACTGGTGGCGGCGACGCGTGACAGGCTGTGGGATGTTTCCGATGCGCAGATTGATCATCCGGCGGCGACAGGGAAGGTTGCCCGGACGATGACCATGTATTCGCCGATCAGTGGATTTGTGATGAGCCGGAAAGCTTATGAGCAGAGCTATGTGACTCCGCAAACGGATCTGTATGAGATAGCTGACTTATCGAAGATATGGGTGTACGCGGAGATTTTCGAGTATGAAGCTCCGTATGTGCATGTGGGGCAGGCGGCGCAGATGCAGCTGAGTTATTTCCCTGGCCGGACCTACTACGGGAAGGTGAGTTATCTGTATCCGACGCTGGACCCGGAGACGCGAACGTGAAGTTGAAGGTCGACTACGGGGTGCAGACAAGACATTAGTGCCGAGTGAGTCGGTGGTGAGCTCGGGGAATCGGCAGGTGGTGTTTGTGGCGAAGCCGAGTGGGTATTTTGAGCCGCGGGAGATCAAAATCGGGGAGCAGTTTGATGGCAAGGTGCAGGTGCCGGCGGGATTGAAGCCGGGCGAGAAAGTGGTGAAGTCGGGGAACTTCCTGATTGATTCAGAGAGCAAACTGGGCGCGGCGATGCAGGATATGAGGGCATCGATTGCCTTGCCGGTGGAGACGCAGAGCTATGTGCCTGCATTGTTCGATGCGCTCGGCTGGTTTGGCGGGGGCGGTTTGACGGCTTCCGCAGGCGGGGCAGGGCCTGCGCAGGTTGCTTATGCTACGGGCGAGTAAGCTGACAGCTTTGGGGCTCAGGGGATGGGGATGGATTGTGCGGCAGCGGTGTTTTGAGGGCTGGGCTGGGGGATGAGGATGGGGGTGTCGTCGGCGAGCGAGTAGGTGAGGAGGTTGCCGACGGTGGGTTGGAAGCTGACGCGGAGGGGGTCAAGCTGCCAGGTGGCCAGGGCGCAGGCCGGTGTGGTGAGGAGGGATGGTTTTTTGGCGGGGTTCCAGGGGCCGATTTTTGCGGAAAGGAGCGCTTTGCGGACGGTGAGACGCGCGACGAGGGCTGTGAGTTCGGGTCTGGAACCGCCGCGAATGCCGCAGTAGGCGGCGAGGTCGCGGAACCAGACGACGTGGGAGACGCGGGGATCGTATCCGGGGAGGTGGAGCAGCGCGACGTGGCCTTTGATGCGGTCGACGGAGAGCCAGGGGCCTAGCTGCCAGATCCAGTGCTCGGTTTTGGCGGTGGGCAGGGCGTCATTGACGCGTAGAGCCTGGCGGACGGTGTAGCTGGATTCGGTGACGAGGTGGATGGGGCCAGTGGTCCAGTCGGCGATGCGGCCGTCGATGACAAGAGCGCGGACTTTGAGCTGGGAATGCGCTGGATTGGCCGCGTCGGGATCTGGTGAAAAGGGAACGGTATGCCAGGGTCCGAGAAAGACGGTGTGAATTACGTAGTGATGCGCACGGGGGGCTTTTTTGTGCGAGCGCCCTTTGGATGCTGCGGGGGAGGGCTGTGGGATCAACAGCAGCAAAATGCAAAGCCATACCGTGCGCATGGTCTAAAAGTAGAGGGGAAGCGGATTTAGCGACAGGTCACGAGAGTAACAGGAGGACGAGTGGGGATTACCAAAGGCAGGGGACGCGGGAGAGAGAAACACAAGGCAGAAAGGCCGGGTGGCCAAAGGGATTACAGGGAGAAGATCAGGAGCCGTTGGAGAGCGGCCGCGAGAGCTGCGCCGAGTTGGGAGACGCGGTCTGGGCCGGGGGTGTGGCTGCGTCTACCTTGCTGTTGACGTAGTTGTATACGAACCAGCCGGATATTGCGAGCACGGAAAGGAGCACGAAGACACCTGCCCAGCGAAGACGGAATAAAGAACTTTGGGGTTTGCGGACGCGGCTGCGGCTGACGTTTTCCGCGAACTCGACCCATTGGATGTCGTCGTCTTTCATCTGCCCGCTTTCGCGGTAGGCTTCCATGAACCGTGATGTCCAGAGGTCCTGATCGAGACCGACGGCACCTGCGTAGCTGCGCACGATGCCCTTGTTGAGGACGCCTCCAGGGAGACACTCGAAGTGTTCTTCTTCGAGGGAGGTAAGGTAACGAATACTGACTTTCGTCACCTCTGCGATGGTATCGAGGGAGATTCCCCTGCGTTCCCGTTCGTTCCGAATTGCGATGCCGAATTGAGCCATTATGCCTGCCTGGAGGAAGCGGTTTCTGGAAGTAAAGTGAACAACTTACCGCAAGCTGCTTCCACCCTAGAACATGGGAAATCCGCAGGTCAAAGGATTTTTGCAATTATTTGGCACAATCGGCATTACCAATCGATGACATGAATGGATTTTCGAAATGGCGATTTAGAATGCTGATTCTTCGTGATGCGATCAGGGATGGTTGGGAGCGGCTGCTTTGTTAGACTCGGAAGAGTGCCGGAGTGTGGATTTTGCCGGCGGTGGTTCCTTTTTCTCCTATGAATAAGCTTGTTCTCGGTAATGTAATGCATCGTCCGCTGCGGACCGTCATCACGATGATGGCGGTTGGCATTGAAGTCGTGATGATTTTGTCGATTGTGGGCGTGATGATTGGCATGCTGAACAACGCACGCAAGGAGAAGAGCGGGATTGGCGCGGACATTATTGTGGAGCCGCCGAACGCGAGCTTTATTGCTGGGATAGGCGGTGCGCCGGCGCCGAAGGCAGTGGCCGGCGTGCTGGCGAAGTTGCCGCACGTGGCGGTGGCCTCACCGGTAACGACGAATCTGAGCACGATTGGGTCCGTGGAGAACATCTGGGGTATCGACTACAAGAGCTACAACGCGCTGCGGCCGTTTGTGTTTTTGTCGGGCGGGCCTTTCACGGGGCCGAACGATGTGATTGTGGACGATATTTACGCGAAGACGGGCGGCGGACATCACGTGGGTCAGACGATCCAGGTGGAGGGTCATCCGTTCAGGATTTGCGGGATTGTGCAGCACGGCAAGGGCGGGCGGAAGTTTATTCCGATTGACACGCTGGATAACCTGATTGGTCAGCCGAGGCATGCGTCGCTGTTTTACATTCGCAGCGACAATGTGAAGAATGAAGAGCTGATCAAGCAGGAGATCAAGAGCACGCCCGGACTAGAGCAGTATAAGGTTCAGACGATTCAGCAGTGGATGTCACTGATGACGCCGGAGAACCTGCCAGGGTTTAAGCCTGCGCTGAATTCGGTGATTGGGATTGCGCTGATTGTGGGCTTCCTGGTGATTTTCCAGTCGATGTATACGGCAGTGCTGGAACGGACACGTGAGATTGGGATATTGAAGTCGCTGGGGGCATCGAAGATGTACATCATCAATGTGATTCTGCGCGAGGCGGGAATGATAGCGTGCGCGGGGATTGTGGTTGGGATGTTGCTGACGGTGTTGGTGCGCTCGGTGATATGGCACTTCAGCCCGACATTTACGTTCCAGGTGCCGGTCGAGTGGTGGTTTATCGGCGCGGCGATTGCGATGGTGAGCGCGATTCTGGGAGCGTTTTACCCGGCGTTGAAGGCTGCTTCGAAGGATCCGATTGACGCTTTGGCGTATGAGTAAGTGCTGGCCGCACGGGCGTCCGCGCTTTGCGCGCCATTCTACTGCTGGCTTGACGGGGTCCGGGTGGGTTTTCCCGCTATGAGGCGAACCGCAGATCTCTCCGCTTCGATGGCTCCCCTTTGGTGAGCTGACTTCGGTCGGGATGAAAATTTTCATGCGGGCAAGAATATTTGGTAACAATGCGACCGGGTGGGCGAGCCTTCAGAATTGAAGTGAGCGGAGGAAGCGGCGGTCTTCTTGCGAGAGTTCGGCTTTTTCGAGGAGATCGGGGCGGTTGCGGAGGGTTTTTTCGAGGGCGCGTTCGCGACGCCAGCGGCGGATCTGGTCGTGATTGCCACCGGCGAGAACGTCAGGGATGGCGAGGCCGCGGAATTCTGCCGGGCGGGTGTAGTGGGGATAGTCGAGCAGGCCGCCGGAACCGTGGGTGGAGAGCGGCGGTGCGCCGTGCTCTGGTGAAAACTGGGCGTTGAGTTCGCTTTGCGCGGGGCCGAAGCTCTCGTATGCGCTGGAGGCCTCGTTGCCGAGAACGCCGGGGATGAGGCGCATGGCGGCGTCGATGATGACGGCGGCGGCGAGTTCGCCGCCGGAGAGGACGTAGTCGCCGATGGAGAGTTCGCGGTCGCAGTGGAGGATGTTGACGCGCTCGTCGACGCCCTCGTAGCGGCCGCAGAGGAGCACGACGCGGTCGAGGGTGGCGAGCCGGCGGGCGACGGACTGGGTGAAGGGCGTGCCCTGCGCGGAGAGCAGGATGACAGACTCGCGAGCGGTGTCGCGGGTGGATTTTGGCGCGATGCCGAGGGATTCGATGGCTTCGGTGATGGGTTCGGGCTTGAGGACCATGCCTTCGCCGCCGCCGAAGGGACGGTCGTCGACGGTGCGGTGGCGGTCATGGGTGAAGTTGCGGAGGTCGTGGGTTTCGACGGAGACGAGCTGGCTGGCGATGGCGCGGCGCATGACGCCGTGGGCCAGGATGCTCGTGAAGAATTCCGGGAAGATGGTGACGATGTCGAAGCGCATGGCGTAGCTCAGGGTGCTTTGGAGGATTTGGCTGAGGGCGCGTTGAGCTCGATGAGTCCTTCGGGAAGGCGCATGTCGATGCGGCGGTTGGGCACGTCGAGTTGGAGGAGCATGGCTTTGACGAAGGGGACATCGATGGTGAGATCGGGCTTGTCTTCGCTGCGGACTACGAGGAGGTCGCTGGCGGTGGCCTGGCGATCTACGGCGATGATGGCACCGATGAGGCGGGGTTCGCCGGAGGCGTGATCGAAGACAGAGCAGCCGATGAGGTCGTCGATATAGGCGGCGTCGGGGTCGAGCGGGGTGCGTTCTTCTTCGGGAATGACGACGTCGAGGCCGCGGAGGGTCTCGGCGTCGCTGATGGATTCAACGCCGAAGAATTTGAGCACGACACGGTTGTGCATGAGGCGGAAATCCTCAAGCTCGACAGGGCGCGGCTCTGCTTTGCCGTTGGCGGAGGCGAGAAAAAGATGCCTGCGGTTGGCAAACTTCTCTGGAAAATCAGTGAGCAGATCTGCAATGACCTCGCCCCTGCGACCCTGGGGGCGTACGATGTGCGCGAGGGTGACCCAGGGGCTGGGAGACATGAAATCTACTCTTTTTCCGCGTGGTCCTCTTCAATGATGTCGAGGGTGTATCGATGGTGGTGCTTCATGCTGACCGCACCGAGGATGGTCCTCATGGAGCGGGCAGTGCGTCCCTGCTTTCCGATGACCTTTCCTACGTCGGTGGGTGCAACATGGAGGCGCAGGACGGTGTTTTCGTCACCTTCCTGAGCATCGACGACGACCGCGGAGGGTTCGTCGACCAGGGCTTTGGCAATTTCCGTAACTAATTGCTGCATGTTATCCGGGCGTTCAAGTTCCGTCATATACAGCCTCCCGTGGCAGCCCGAAGTAGCTGACCGTTCCTTGCGAGAGGCTAGTTGACGTGCGGACCTGCCGCCGTGAGGGCCCCTGGAAATGCCGCAGTATGCGGACAGCAGGGACGCGGGTCCCGCGCCAGGCCGGGTGGCTTTGGCGCGTTTTCAACAAGCCACTCTGAGCGCATCTTCGCAGAGGTAGAGTGCTAAACGCAAACGAATCTGCGCAGTGGAGATGAAATCGAGGGGAAAATCAGGCGGCGGCGGGTGCAGGCTGCTGCGCGACGATCCTGGCGACACGGTCGGAGAGCTGAGCGCCTTTGCTTACCCAGTGATCAATACGGTCGCGCTTGAGGACGACAGTTGCGGGGTTGGTGCGGGGATTGTAGGTACCGACAACCTCGATGGAGCGGCCATTGCGGGCGCGGCTCTTCTCAATGACGACAACACGATAGTAAGGCTGCTTGCGCGCGCCCATGCGCGCGAGACGAATCATAACCACAGCGAGTGAATCCTTTCAGTGACAACTGTTGATGGGAGGGCGGCGCATCCGTAAGGGGCAGCCGTCAACGGCGCCCATGGGACGGATGGACGCATCCCTAAACACTTAATATAGCAGGAAATGGCTGGGATTCGTGGATTTGTGACGGGGGATAGAGCGAGAAAAAGCGGGCTGATTGCAAAGTGTGCGAGAGCCGGGGAAATGAGAGCTGGTGACTTAAGTTGGCTAAGGGTAACTGTTTCGTTATCTTTTGATTTGTTACTGGAGGAAATGAGGGTTTATCGCCTGGGTTACGGCAGATTTTTTTTTTTGAGGAGATACGGGGATTTGGGTTGAAAAGCATGGGCGGGTGAGGTGCGCGCGTTCTTTAGAAGGGAACGCGCGCATTTATTACCACTGGACGCCGGGGTAGAGGCTGGGGATGCGCTTGGCGCGGTAGAGATTGGCGCCGGTCTCCTGGAGGGTCCAGATGGTCTGGGGCGTGGTGGTGGGGGTCATTTCCTCGACAGTAGAGGTGTAATCGCCGTTGGAGGCAACGGGTTCGTTGCAGAGGTCAAACTCCAGATCGCCGTTGGCGAGGACCTCGGCGTTTCCGCCCCACAGGGAGTAGTCGGCAGTGGGGACTTTGTATTGGAACAGGAGATTGGCGGTCATAGTGGAGGTGTTGACGTTAAAGATGGGGATGGTGGTGTAGCAGGGGAAGGTGGATGCGCCGCAGACGTTGCCGGAGGCGTCTATACGGTCGTCTCCGTTGTCCATCATGGTGATGTCAAAGTTCCCGGCGGTGGTGGAGCCGACGAAGCTGGGTCCGTGCTGAGCGTAGAACCAGTCGATGGGCGAGGAGCCGTTCAGAAGGGTGAAGTCGCCCTGGTTGCCGAGATGCCAGCGTATGCTGCCGTCTCCCTGACCGTTGTCGTAGTTGATTTTGATGAGCCAATTCTGGTGGCGGATGGAGACCAGGAGGTTGCCATCCGTGGGTGAGTAGACGACAGCGTTGGTGTGAGTCCAGTCGGGAAATTGCATCGGGTGGCGGTTGAGGTCGAGATGGTCGAACTCGTTCCAGACCCAGACGGGCTTGAGGTTGGTGTCGAGGTCGATGATGACATCCCCCATGACATTGATAGGGCTGGGTTCGCCGGTGAGACCGGTTTCGGGCTGTATGGTGTTGGCGAGGACGATCCAGTGGCCGTTGGGGAGGACGGTGACGTCGTGGTGGAAGTCGTAGAGCGTGAGATTGTAGCCGGCGGAGTTCAGTTCGGAGTTGAGCTGGTCCATGGTGATTTGCTTGACGGGATTGCCGGCGAGGTCGATTTCGCGGATGAGGTCGGTGGTTCCGGCGGGTGGATTGACGATGTTGTTGTTGCTGTCGAGGAGGTACTGGGAGGGGTAGGACAGCACGAGGATCATGTCGCCGTCCGGCAGAAGCTTGACAGGCTGGACGATGGTGGAGAAGTTGCCGCTGTTGTTTCGGTCAGCGTAGTTATAGCCCCAGATGATGTTGCCTTTGAGATCCGTTGCGTAAGCCTGAAGGTAGCCTGGGATATTGCTGTTGGAGGCTGACATGAGTTCGATGCCGGGTTGGGGTGTCGAGCCGCTGGCGGAGGTGACGGAGATGTTCGGCAGGATGGAGGACGGGAAGCTGGTGGTGGTGAAGGTGTGATCCTGGTCGGAGACGGTGCCGCCGCTGGTGAGGTTTTCCGTGGCCTGCATGTGGTAGGTAGTGTTGGCGGTCATGCCGGCAACTTCAATGGTGACGGGATCGCCATTGGCAGGCGTTGGGACGGCCCAGGTTTTGAGTCCGTAGGCGGTGGTGGTTCCGAAGTTGACGTAGACGGTGCCGGGGCCGGTGGGTGCGTAGGTGTAGAGGGCAACGAGGGGATTGTTGGTGGCGGTGACCATGCCTTCGCCTGCGGAGAGAGTGGTTCCGGTGCCGGTGAGCTGGACGACTTGAGTGCCGGTGGTGCCGCCGGTTTCGTCGATCTGGAGCTGGGCGGTTTCCGTACCGGTGTTCTGCGGCGTGTAAGTGACGGCGATGGAGCAGTAGCCGCCGGCGTTGAGATTGGAGCCGCAGGAGACGGGAGAGTTGATGGCGAAGCTGGCGTCTCCCTTGATGGAAGCCTGAATGGAGGCTGGCGAGGAACTGGAGTTGGAAAGGGTGACGACGACGCGGTTTTCCGTGGTGTGGAGGGCGGTGTTGCCGAAGTCGAAGCTGGAGGTGTTGGCCTGGACAGTGGAGCGTCCGCAGCTGGTGAGCAGAGGAAGCGTGAGAGTTGCCGAAGCGAGGGTAGCCAGGGCGAGAGCACGAGAAAGCACACGGGATGTCATTCTGAGAGGTGGGACGCGATTACCGGAAAATAGTTCCTGCGGAAAAGTGGAATATTTGCAGGGTGCTATCCGGTGGTAAAGGGTCTGGCGCGAAGGCGCGAGCCAGAGGGTTGCGAATGATCGAAGCGGATGCCAGGATGTATCCCCCTATGTGTATACACCCCAGGGAGTGGGGAAAGCGCCGGTGATTATTGCTTGAGGATGGCGTTGTATCCGTCGGCCATGAGGCGGGAACGCACCTGGTTTGCGGCGGCCGCGGTGGGGAATGGGCCGATCTGGACGTGCATGAGGTGGTCGGTTGGCTCAGAGCGGGTGACGGCGTGGAAGCCTCGCTGTTCGAGGGCGGCGACGAGGACACTGGCATCCTGCGGGCGGCTTACGGCGGCGACCTGGACCATGTACGGATGCGCCATGACGGCTTGTGCCGGGGTGCTCTGCGAGGCGGCCGGGACGACCTGCTGTGGGGCTGCCGCAGGCTGCTGGGTGTTGGTGGGCAGGGTTGTAGTGGTGGCTCCGGTCGGGTTTGTCGCGTTTGCTCCGGCTGGGGTGGTGGTTGCGGTCTGGGCCGGGTTGGGGGACGCGGGCGCGGGCGGTGGCGGGGCGAGTTGCTGCGCGGCGGGCTTGGAGCCGCCGGGGGTGATCGCGGCGGTGGTGGAAGGCGTTTCCGGCGTGGCCGCGGAGGGGTTGACGTGCCGCACCTGGGTATGGCCGTGGCCGAGGGAATATCCAAAGCCGAAAAAGAGGCCGCAGAGCAGGACTAATCCAAAAAAGATGCCCAGCAGTGAGCCGAGGCCCAGGGTGATTTCTGTCTCCTTGCGGTCTTCTTCTTCGTCGTCTTCGTCGAATCGGTTGCGGAAGCTCATCCTTATTCGATTATGCGGCAGGCGGGTTGGGGTTGTCCTTCTTTGCAGAGAAAGCGGAATCGAACTTGCCAAGTAGGGAGACGAGTTCCATGGGTAGCGGGAAGACGATGGTGGTGTTTTTTTCCGTGCCGATGTCGGTCAAAGTCTGCAAATAGCGGAGCTGGAGGGCGATGGGCTGATCGGCGAGCATTCTGGCGGCGTCGACGAGGCGCTGGGCGGCGGCGTATTCGCCTTCGGCATTGATGATTTTGGAGCGTTTTTCGCGTTCGGCCTCGGCCTGCTTGGCCATGGCGCGGAGCATGGTGTCGGGCAGATCAACCTGCTTGACTTCCACGCTGACGACCTTGACGCCCCAAGGCTCGGTGCGCTCGTCGATGATGGTCTGGATGCGCTGGTTGAGCTGGTCGCGGTGTGCGAGGAGATCGTCGAGTTCGACTTCACCGAGGACGGAGCGGAGGGTGGTTTGAGCGAACTGGGAGGTCTGGTAGATGTAGTTGGCGACTTCGATGACGGCGCGGAGGGGGTCGAGCACACGGAGGGTGATGACGGCGTTGACCTTGATGGTGACATTGTCGCGGGTGATGACGTCCTGGGGCGGGACTTCGAGGACGTCCTGCCGGAGGGAGACGCGCACGATCTGGTCAAAGGGTCGGAGGACGAAGATGATGCCGGGTCCCTTGGGCTGCGGGAGCGCGCGTCCGAGGCGGAAGATGACGCCGCGCTCGTACTCGCGGAGGATGTTGATGCAGCTGAGAAAGTAGAGGACGAGTACGGCGAGAATGATGAGGAATGGCAATCCCATGGGTCTGTCTCCGTTCGGGAGCGATTTTACCGCAGTTGGGTTACGGGCAGGTGTGACGCGAGTGAGAAGGGTAAGGTTGATGGGGTTTGCCTGATCCTGAACCTGACCCCACCCAAGCGGAGCTTGGGTGGGCCACCACTATTCCTGGGTGGGCCGCTTGTCTAGGGGGGCAGGTCAGTGGAATCGCCTTTGACGAGGAGGGTGAGTCCGCGGACTCCGGCGACTTTGACGTGTGCACCGGCGGGGACGGGCTGTGTGGATTCGGCCAGCCAGAGCTCGCCACGGACGAGGATTTGTCCGCGCGGGGCGAGGGATTCCTGCGCGATGCCGACGGCGCCGATCATGGCGTTGGGGCCGGTGAGGGATTTGTTGTGTCGTGCTTTCCATGCGGCGCGGACGAGGATGGTGGTGATGAGGCCGAAGGCGATGCCGGTGGCGGCCGCGGTGGCGAGGTCGACGCGAAGCTGGGGTATGGGGCCGTTGACGAGGGTGAGCAGGCCGAGAACGAGGAGGATGGTTCCGATGCCGGCGAGGATGCCGTGACTGGGGAACTGGGTTTCCAGGATGATGAGGACGACAGCACCGACGATGAGCAGCCAGGAGGTGGCGTTGACGGGCAGCATGTTGATGGCGAAGAGGGCGAGCACGACCATGAGGGTTCCGAGCGCGCCGGGGACGATGGTGCCGGGGATGTGGAACTCGAGGTAGATGAGCAGGCCGCCGACGATGAGGATGAGGACGGCGAAGTTGGGGTTCATGAGGCGGTCCATGATGCCTTCGCGGAGGGTGTGGTTGATGGGGATGATCTGTGCTCCTGCGGTGTCGAGAACTTGCCTGGAGCCGTTGAAGCGGGTGATGGTCTGACCGTTAAGCTGGTTGAGGAGCGCGGTGGCGCTGGGGGCTATGACGTCGATGAGGTGAAGCTTGAGGGCTTCCTGCGGGGTGTAGGAGTGAGACTGGCGGACGGCTTCCTCGGCGGCCTGCACGTTGCGACCTCGTTGTGCGGTGTAGGAGCGCAGGAAGGCAAGGGCGTCATTGAGGATTTTCTGGCCCATGATTTTGCCGACGGTTGCGCCTTCGACGACGGGATGGGCTGCGCCGGTGTTGGTTCCGGGAGCCATGGCAGCGACGTCGGCGGACTCAAGAATGAAGAAGCCGGCGGAGGCGGCGCGGCTGCCGGTGGGCGTGACGTAGATGATGACGGGAGCCGTGCTTTTCAGGATGCTGCTGACGATGGTGCGGGTAGAGTCAAGCAGGCCGCCGGGGGTGTTGATTTCGATGAGAATGGCGGCGGCGTGGCGCTGATTGGCCTCATTTATGCCGCGGGTGAGGTATTCCTGGCTGACGGGCTGTATGGTGTCATCGAGATGCAGGAGGTAAACCTGCGGAGCGGATGCGCGCGCGGCGGGCGTGAGGGCGAGCAGGATAGCACAACTGAGGGCAAAGAAGAACCATAGGCGATTTGTGCTGACTTGCGGGAGTTTCATGGCGTGCCGGCTCCGGACGCGTCGATCTTTTGCTGCAGGCTGAGGGCGGCAGCATTGTGGGGATCGAGCTGCAGAGCCTTTTTGACCTGGTTGGATGCCTGGGCTGTGTTTTTGGAGGCGTAGTCGATCTGTGCGAGGACGAGGTATGCCCTGGCGCTTGGCCGGATGTCGATGGAAGCCTGTGCCTGTTTGCGGGCAGACTGGAAGTTTCCGCTGCGCTCGCGGACGATGGCGAGTCCAGCGAGGGCCGGAGCGGATTTGGGGTCGGCGTTGAGGGCGGAGTGGTATTCGCGTTCGGCTTCGAGGATGAGGCCGCGGTCGAGGAACTGATCTCCTTGCTGGACAAGGGCTTTCGCTCGCTGAGTGGGCGGCAGGGATGCGATACGCATCTCCTCTACCTGTTCGAGCTCAAAGGCGGCCTGGCGGACGCTGGCGCCGTTGTAGGAGCGCTCGATGCGTTCGAGAGGCGTGTCCAGGTCGGCGATGGCCTTGCCGGGGTCGGGATTGGGCGGCGGGGGATTCTGGAGCTGGTTGAGGAAGTTTTTTGCTTCGGAGTCTTTGGGGGCGAGCTTGAGCTCCTGCTGCAACTCGGCGATGGCAGCTTTTTTGTCGTGCTGGCGGTCGAGGGTGACGGCGAGGTTGAAGTAGTAGGTGGGGTTTTTGGGATCGGCGGCGATGGCCCGCTTGAAGAAGCTGGCTGCCGGCATGCCGCGGCGGCTGGCGGCTACGCCCTCATTGTTAAGGACTTCGGGCATGGGGAGCTGCTGGGCGACGAAGGCGAAGGCGTTTTCCGCTTCAAGGTAGTTGCCTGTGTAAAAGAAGGCGAGTCCTCGGTAGAAGTCAGCCTCGGCGGCGCGGGTGTAGTTGCGGGGGAGATGGCCGAGGGTGCTGGCGCTGAGGTTGTAGTCCTCGTTGGCAAAGTAGGCGAGGCCGAGCTCCGTCCATGCGGGAAAGAAGTTGGGATCGAGTCGGATGGCGACCTTGAGGTGATCGATGCGCTCAGGGAGGGTGGGAGAGATGATGCCGCGGATGTAGTTTTCGTATGCGCCGGGGGGGACGTTGCCGTCTGCGGCGCGGAAGGTCTGCTCGGCGACCTGGAAGCCGGGGTCCATTTTGTGAACGACTTCCCATGCGAGGTTGTTGATGTTGTCGAGGAGACTGGAGAGCTGGGACTGTGACTCGATGGGCGGGCTGAGGGTGAGCGCGGCCATGTCGAGGATTTGCGCTTGCGCGGTGAGGCGGTTGTTCCGGACGTTGTAGGAGCCGATGATGACGTAGTCGGCGTCGAGGATCTGCGCGATCTTGATGGTCATGGCGCGCGAGGGGACGAAATTTGCTGGCAGACCGAGGTGGTCGAATGCGTAGAGGCGATCGCGGCGTCCGAGGGGCAGGAAGTCGGCACCGGCGAGTCGGCGGCCGAAGATGTCAGGGAATGCGTCGCCGATCCAGTCCAGGCTGGGGTTGCCGCTGTTGTTTTGAAAGGGCATGAGAAGAACAAGGCGTCCGTGGATCGGGGTCATGCCTTTGGTGGGGGATGGGCGGACTGAGTTTTGGACTGCGTCCTGCGCCCGGCCTTGTTGGGCGGGAAGGCAGAGGCACAGTGACAGGAGAAGCAGAAGGGACTTTTTCAGGCTCACGACAGCTTGATTATAGAGAGCCGGCTGGCATTGGAGGGCTGAATTTAGCAGATGCGGCGGGGTTGAAGTCAATCAGGGCGGCCCATTCGCCTTTTTCGTGCTTTTCCCATACGACGTCGCCACCGAGCTGCTTTGCAATGTCGCTGGGCATGAGGTCTTTGTGGAAGTCAAAGAATCGCTTGTCGATTCGGTTGTTCCAGGAGCCGAGATTGAGGAGCATGTGGGGCGGATCGTACTTGGTTGAGAAGACGAGAGCGACGCTGTAGCGACCGGGCATGGTGGCGGCGCGATGGATCTGCTTGATGTCGAAGTCGCGGATGGGGATGACGGGAACGGGCTGCTTGACGTAGCCCAGCATGGGCTTGGTGAGCTCGTCTGAGGCGGGCCATGCGGTGAGGACGGTCTGATGGGGATAATTCTGCTGGATCCGGTGGATGGCTTCCTGCTGGAGGTGGATGAAGGTGACGTACTCGAGATTGTCCTCCGGCGCGAATTGATAGGGGGGATTGACGAAAAGTCCGAGGATGAAGGCCAGTACGGAGAATGCGGCTGCGTAATACCAAATGGGAAGGCGACGCCAGAGTGAGTTGATGCAGAGCAGGATGACGAGTGGATAGACGGGCAGCAGGTAACGGGTGAGAAGCGCTCCTCCGAAGATGGCGAAGAAGATGACGTTCCCGATGATGATGACGGAGAAGTAGGCGCGGTCTTTCCACTGGATGGATTCGCGGGGCGCGCCGTCTGCCTTGAGTACGGGCGGCAGGAAGACCATGCACAGAGTGAGGAGAAAGGGCACAAAGAGCTGCATGTGCAGGGTGACCTGCAGGGTGCGATGAAAGAGCGCGATGAGGAAGCGTTCTGGGTTGAGGGTGCCTTCCGCGTTGTACTTGAAATACTGAGGGTTGCCGAAGATGTATCCGGTGCGGGAGTAGTACCAGGCGTACCAGGCGACGAGGGGAATGGCGGGAACGAGGAATTTGAAGCCGCGGTTAGCGTGTGGCGGCCATGAGTCGAGGCCGCGGCGGCGCTGCCACCATGCCTGGAGAATCTCCCAGCCGGCAATGGCGGCGGGCGTGGCGATGGAAGTCTCCTTGGCGAGCGCGGCGATGGAGAAGCAGAAGATGGATGCCCAGTGGCGTTCTTCGACGAGGAAAGCGATGGCCCAGAGCGTGGCGGGGGCGGCGAACATGTCGGCGTGGGCGAGCGAGCTTTGCGCGAAGAAGACGGGATAGAGGCCGGTGAGGACGACGGTGAAGGCCGCGACGGAGCGGGTGCATCCCGCGGTGATGGCGATGCGCCAGACGGCGAGCAGAGCGATGGCGCTCATGAGACACATGAGCGAGCGGGTTACGAAGATGTGATAGCCAAAGGCTTTCCAGAAGGCGGCCAGAAGGATGGAGGGGATGGGTGGATGGGCGTTGCTGAGAGTGGAGTAGGGGATGAGTGTTCCGGAGCGGAAGAAATCGTAGGCGGAGGGGATGTAGTATCCGGCTTCGTCCCAGTAGTAAGGAAGATGAAGCAGTGGATAGTGAAGCAGCCACACGGAGGCCCACGCGCCAGCGAGGATGAGCAGAGCTTGCAGGGCCCGGCGGCCGCAGGCGACCGCATGAGTGGATGTATTCACGGTTTAGTGGACTGGTCCTGCACCGGGGATGGGGTGCGGTTCAATGGAGATTTTGCCGAAGGTCTGCTCATAGCTGGCGAGGTTCTGGCCGAGGATGTTCCATAGCGCCTTGGCCTGCTGCGGGCTGAGGTAGATGCCCTGGGTGACCTTGAAGTCGACGTGATCGGGTGAGTCTTGCTGGGCTATGCCGAAGGCGAGGTAGAAGTCCCAGATGCTGACGCGAATCTGGACGCTGTTGGCGTAGCCTTCGCGATAGTCAGGGGATTGGATAACGTGCAGTTCCGGTTGTTGTGGATTGCTCATGATTCTCCAAATTTATAAGAGGAGCAATCAACGCAGGCAAGTGTTACAACAATTAATTTTTGGTGCGGAAGGGGGGACTTGAACCCCCATGGGTTTCCCCGCCAGATCCTAAGTCTGGTGCGTCTGCCAATTTCGCCACTTCCGCGAGCGTGCCAGGGCCGCTGTGGAACTGGGGAAAGGAGCGGCATGGCGCGAGTGTGGTATGAGCTTCAGTCTACCGGTGACGGTGTTACCGCGCAATGAGGAAAGCGGAGTGTGGGCGCCGCTGATGCCACATGGATTTTGGGGCGGGCTGCGTGGTTGCGTTCGACGGGATGAATGTGTGTTTTGGTGAGATGGGATGGAGGCAGATGCTGGGAGGTGGAGGTGGGTGACGCCGGGCATCGATGGCGGGAGGTGCGACGGGGAATCTGTGGAAAGAAAAGCAGAAAGAAGAGTGCAGAGAAAGCTTGCGTTAAAGGGGGTATCATGTTACCTTTTGATCATTCAAGTTTGCTCTCATGAGCGAGCCTGAATTTCATGAAGAGTGGTTGAGGGACGGGCCCTGTGACGCCACGACAACCGGCTCGAGCAATTCGAGAAGCGGTGTCAACTCTCTCCCGCAAAACAGCGGGGAACATGAGATTCGGGGGTGCACGCAGGATCGCATCTCGCTGAATTCCAGGGAATCAAGTAGTACGCAGGACCAGTACAAGCTGTAGTGTACGCGTCACAATGCCCGTGATACATCCGCTGAGCCACTCATCAGGAGGATGAGGAGCCCCATGGCTGACGTTTACGAGCTACGTTGTACGGATTGCGGCCGCACTTACGGCAACGCGCCGTTGTCCATTTGCGAAGAGTGTTTTTCGCCGCTCGAGGTTTTCTGCGACCTTGAGGCGGCGCGGAGCGAGTTTACGCGCGAGAAGATTTCGGCCGGCCCTACGAGCATGTGGCGGTACAAGGCTCTGCTGCCGGTATCGAGTGCGTTTGAGCCGGTGACGCCCTCGGGTTGGACACCGCTGCTGAGCGCTCCCCGGCTGGGCGAGCGAATTGGCGCGAAGAATCTTTACATCAAGAACGACGCAGTTTGCCTGCCCACGCTGAGTTTTAAGGATCGCGTGGTTTCGGTTGCGCTGGCGAGCGCGAAGGAGTTCGGGTTCGACACAGTGGGTTGCTCATCGACCGGGAACCTGGCTAACGCGGTGGCGGCGCAGGCGGCGCGGATGGGCTTTAAGACGTTCATCCTGGTGCCGGCGGACCTGGAGCCCGCGAAGATTTTGAATACGCAGGTGTATGGCGCGAACCTGGTTCGGATTGATGGCAACTATGACCATGTGAACCGGTTGTGCTCGCAGATTGCGGACCGCTACCACTGGGGATTTGTGAATGTGAATCTGCGGCCGTATTACGCGGAAGGCTCGAAGACGGTGGGCTTTGAGATTGCCGAGCAGCTTGGCTGGCGCTTGCCGGACAACGTGGTGACGCCGATGGCCGGCGGGTCGTTGATCCGGAAGATTCGAAAGGCGTTTCAGGAGCTGGTTGCGCTGGGTCTGGTGGAAGACAAGCCGGTGAAGTTTTTTGGGGCTCAGGCTACGGGCTGCTCGCCGATTTCAACGGCGGTGAAGGCCGGGCGTACGGAGATTGAGCCGCAGCGTCCGCAGACAATTGCTCGCTCGCTGGCGATCGGGAATCCGGCGGACGGGCGGTATGCGGCGAAGATGATCCAGGAGACGGGCGGCTGGGCCGAGGATGTGTCTGACGTGGAGCTGGTGTCGGCGATTCAGGAGCTGGCGGAGACCGAAGGCATCTTTACGGAGACGGCCGGCGGCGTGACGACGGCGGTGACGGCACGGCTGTATGCGGACGGGCGGATTCATCCTGATGATCTGACGGTGAGCTGCATTACCGGCAACGGTCTGAAGACGACGGATGCGCTGCAGGGCTCGTACGAGTTGGAAGCGGCTGTGAAGCCGAGGCTGACGGAGTTTGAAGCCTACGTGGAAGCGAAGAGATCCCAGCATGAGCTGGTTTTGGAAGGAAGCTATGTCAGTTAGAGTCTTGTTACCCAATGCATTTCAGAAGCACACCAACGGAACGAAGGAGATTCAGTCTTCGGCCGAGAACCTGCCTGCACTGATCACGGAGATTGAGACGACGTTTCCCGCGCTGAGCAAGCACTTGCGCGATGAGAACGGCGAGGTGCGGCGGTTCATCAACTTTTACGTGAACGAAGAAGACATTCGCTTTCTGGGCAATGAGAATTACCAGTTCCAGGATGGGGATGAGGTGCTGGTGATTCCGTCGATCGCGGGCGGATGTAACTAGTTGCTGATACGGTTACACAAAGGATGAAGGCGGCTTCCAACGCGGAGGCCGTCTTTTTTGTTTGGGGTTATTGGGGGCGACAGCGGAGTTGATTGCAGGCGCGTTCCAGATCTTCTGCGCGTTTGGCGAAACAGAAGCGGAGGATGTTTTTGCCGCGGTCGCCGGTGAGAAAGGCGGAGCCTGCGACGGCGGCTACGCCAGTGTCTGCAAGGAGCCTGCGGGCCTTGATGGGAGCGGTTTCGCCGGGGATGGAGGTGGAGTCCGCAAGGACGTAGTAGGCTCCGGTGGGGATGGATGGGGTGAGCCCGGCGGCAGTGAGCGCGGAGCAGAGCATGTCGCGCTTGCCCTGATAGTCGGAGGCGAGCTGGCAGTAGTAGTCGTCCGGCAGCGCGATGAGGCCGGCGGCAGCGGCGTGCTGAAAGGGTGATGGCGCGCAGACGTAGGTAAGGTCGTGGAAGAAGCCGATGGGGCCGATGAAGCTGGGGGCTGCGATGAGATAGCCGATGCGCCATCCGGTGATGGAGAAGGTTTTGGATAGGCCGGAGATGGTGAGGGTGCGCTCGGCCATTCCGGGGAGGGTGGCGATGCTGATGTGCTGGGCACCGTCGTAGAGGAAGTACTCGTAGATTTCGTCGGTGATGACGAGGAGGTCGTGCTCGATGGTGAGGGCGGCGAGTTGTTCGAGTTCTGCGAGAGAGAAGACCTTGCCGCAGGGGTTGGACGGGGTGTTGATGACGATGGCGCGGGTTTTGGGCGTGATGGCGCGGCGGAGCTGGTCTAAGTCGAGGGCCCAGTCCGGATCAGCGAGGGGAACGATGACGGGCTGCACGCGCTGCGCTTTGAGGGTGCTGACGTGATAGCCGTAGAGGGGTTCGAACAGAAGGACTTCATCGCCGGGGTTGAAGAGTGCGAGGCAGGCGGCGTAAAAAGCGCCGGTGGCGCCTGAGGTGACGAGGATCTGGGTTTCCGGGTCAGAGTAAATGCCATTGTAGTGGCGGGCCTTGCTGGCGATGGCCTCGCGGAGTGTGGCGATGCCGTCGAGGCGGGTGTAGGTGTTGAGGCCCTCGTGGATGGCGGAGACGGCGCGCTCGATGACGGGGGCGGGGATTTCTGTATCGCAGACGCCCTGGGCGAGATTGATGCCGTGGAGGTGGTCGCACTCGACGGACATGGAGCGGATTTCAGACTGCACGATGAAGCTGGAAATTTCACTGAGGCGGGGACGGCTGATAACAGGCATGCAGCATGTGTAGCACAGACGGGGTATGGCTGTGGAGGTTGATTCGCTCATGCGGGGGCGGGAGACTGGTGTTCGAGGAGGGTTAGATAGTTCCGAATTCGGGGTTCCACACAGGCTGGCTGCAGATGCGCGCGCCTATGGCGATGTAAGTTCTGAGTAGTCTGGGTATCTTGACTTCCGTGGAGGATGGATCGTCTGCGGGAGACAGTTGATAACGCGGCGTGACGGTGGTTCGGAATTCGGGAGCAGCGAGGTAGTTTTGCAACAGATGATAGAGCCCCCAGCCTTCTTTTGGATCGCAGGAGGTAAGTGAGGAGCAGCCGATGAGATATCGAAGGCCATAGCTGCGGCAATAGCGGGCGATGCCGCGCCACAGGAGGGTGAGTACCTCACTGGAGCGGTGATTTTTGTGAATGCAGGTCGCGTTCCAGTTCAAACGTTTGCGGGGGCAGGGGTTCATAGGGAGAGAAGTCAAATTCCTGTAGACTGCAATAACCAAAGTTTGCTTCGACGAGAAATCCTGATTGCATCCGATAGGTACCCACGATGAGACTGGAGTGGATATCTTCGACGATCAGATGGTCACAAATCTGATCGAATTTGTCGTAGTCGCGTCCGGTTGCGTAAGACTCGATGAGGCCTTCGCCTAATTTAACGTTGAAGGCATGGAATCTCAGGCGACCAGCGGTATCGCGATCAGCATCAGTATTAACAGGACGGGCCCGATATTTGCCGAGGGTGAGAGAGATAGGTTGGACCGCGGCAGATGCGTGAAGCGGATGACAACCCTGGGTGTTTGCCGGGATGGCCGCGGAGCTCGGGGAAGCGGCGAGATGAACGGCGGAGTTAAGGGTCGACACGCCATGATGGTGCTTGAGGTGCGGTGAGTTTTGATTGAACGGCGGAATAAAGCGAAGCGAAGATCTGGTGAAAAGAAGATCAGCCAGCGCCTTCTCAGTTAGGGGCCTGTAAGTATTTTCGTGACTTATTTGGAAGAATCAACTAATTTATGGGGCAGTTGCATTGGTTCCCCGAAGTTTGAATACTACTCAGAAACAATAAGGAAAATAACTAAATGACACGCGAAGACATCATCGCTGCAATCGACGAAGAGATTAGCCGACTTGAGAAAGTCAAAGATCTTCTCCAGAGCTCCAGCTCCGGGAAGCTGAGTGGAGCCTTGGCGCGCAAAGCGACTGCTCCGAGAAAACGGAATCTTAGTCCTGACGCGCGCGCCCGCATTGCTGCGGCGCAGAAGCGCCGGTGGGCCAAGCAGAAGGCCGCTACCGCCCAAGCATCCGGTAAGAAGTAGTCCGTAGGGCGGATGATACGAGTCAAGCTTTTGCATCCAGAGGCCCGGGTTCCGACGGTAGAACATGCCGGCAGCGACTTGGGCTTCGACCTATTCGCCATAGAAGATACTGTGCTGCCGCCGGGCGTGCCTGTGAAGGTGCGTACAGGTATTGCGGTGGAGGGTCCACCGGGCTGTGGTTTTGTACTCGGGGATCGTTCGTCGATGGCGGTAAAGGGGATTACTTACGCCGGCGGGCGCATTGATGCAGGCTACCGGGGTGAGATTCTTGTTTGCCTAATCAATGTGAATCAGCCGCATTATTCGCTCGCTGTAGAACGCGGGCCGGATGGAGTGATCCGCGATGTCCGGCTGGAAGCGAGCGATGCGAAGGTGACGATTCGGCGCGGGGACAGAATCGCGCAGATGTCGCCGTTTGCTGCGCGGACGGATTTGCAGATTGAAGCAGTGGAGGAATTGTCCGAGACGGCGCGCGGTTCCGGTGGTTTTGGATCGAGCGGGCGCTGAGCAGCAAAGAGAGAGTTTGAATAATTATGCCGGGGCAGTGAGAGCTGCGTCCGGCACCGTTTTTTTGAGGGGTTATTTGCGGAGATAGGCGTCGGAGCCGTCGATCCAGTCCTGGCGTGGCGGTGAGAAGACGTCGAGATCGACGGTGTCTTCGATGGCCTCGGCGGCGTGAAACATGTGAGGCGGGATGACGAGGGTTTCTCCGGCGGAGACGGTGAGTATACGTCCGTCGTCGAAGCTGAAGCGGAGTGCACCCGAAAGGATGCAGGTGATCTGCTCGTTGTGGTGGTTGTGGCGTGGGACGATAGCGCCTTTGCGTAGGAAGAGACGTGCAAGCATGGCCTGGGAGCCGTGAACGAACTGGCGTTCGATGAGTGGATTGAGTTGCTCGACGGGGATTCGATTGAAGCCGGAGTGCTGGAGTTCGGCGGAGGGATTTGACACTTGGGCTGCTCCTTGCGCGAGAGTAAGAGAGGCGGTCTTTGGGAAGATTGCAGGATGGAGAACGCGTTGGGCAAGGGGGATACCGCGGAAGTTTTCGAGTCGGTAGTCTGGAAGCGGAATTTTTTGGAACAGTGAGGCAGGAACGATGGAGATGGGATTGAAGGGGCGCGTGGCGCTGGTGGCGGGAGCTAGCCAGGGGATTGGCAGGGCGACAGCACTGGCTTTTGCTGCAGAGGGCGCGCATGTGGCGATTTGCGCGCGGAGCGCGGCGGCGCTCGATGAAGTGTCCCGACAGGCGCGGGAGCAATTTGGCGTGAAGACCATGACGGGTGTTGTGGACGTGGCCGATGCGGGAGCGATAGCCGGATTTGTGAAGCATGTGGAGGTGGAGATGGGACGCGTGGATGTGTGCGTGCCGAATGCGGGCGGGCCACCGGCGAAGCCTTTTCTGGAAACGACGATGGAGGAGTGGGAACGGGCGTGGCTGCTGAATTTACGCAGTGCGATCTGCTTTGCGCAGGCGGCGCTGCCGGGCATGGTGGAGCGGAAGTGGGGGCGGATTGTGACGCTGACTTCGTACACGGTGAAGCAGCCAGTTCCGGAGCTGGTGCTTTCGAATACGATTCGGGCGGGGATTATGGGGCTGGTGCGTTCGCTGGCGGGGCAGTTTGGGAATGACGGGATTACGGTGAACAACGTGGGACCTGGATTTACGGAGACAGACCGCGCGAAGAAGCTGCTGGAGCTGCGCGCGCAGGCTCGGGGCGTGAGCGTGGAGGAGGCGCGGGCGGATCTGGAACGGGAGATTCCGGTGGGGCGGATGGCGAAGCCGGAGGAAGTGGCTGCGGCGATTGTGTGGCTGTCCTCAGAGACGGCGGCGAGCATTACGGGGCAGACCGTGCTGGTGGATGGGGGGAGCTATAAGGGTTTGTAGCTGAAATAGTTACAAAAGCAGGAAGCAACAGAAAGGGCGTCCGCGCGGACGCCCTTTCTGTTGTGGGATGGTCTGGATTCTGCTACGGGAGGTAGTAGCGGAATGAGGTCCAGAACATGTTGTCAGTACCCTTGGCGCCGCCGCCGGGGTTGGTGGCGCCGCCGATTCCGGACCAGAGGTCGCGGCGGAAGCGAGCGTACTGCAGGCCGAACTTGAGCGTGCCCTTGGGGCCGTTGTAGAAGTTGTACCAGTTGCCCATGGTGAACTCCTGCACATCTTTGGTGTTGCCGGAGCAGTTGGCCGGGGCGTTAGGAACGCTACCGGTGTAGGGACCGCTCGGAGTGGGCTCCGCATTGCAGCCGGTCATGTTTGTGTAAGGCGAACCGTAGCCTTCCCCGCTGGTGCCGAAGTAGCGACGGCCAGCGTAGTCACCGCCGTAGTTGGCGTAGATCATGAGCTGCTTGGTGGGCTTGAACTGGAGTGTGCTGAGTGCCGAGAAGGTGTGCAGCGGAGCGATGGTGCCGTCCGGGCGAAGAGTTACGTCGCCGATGGTCGAGGAACCCATGCGTCCCGTGCCGTAGCCGTAGAGACCCTTGAGGCCAATGACAAAGTACTTGCTGAGGGGACCACGCATGCTGGCGCCGATGCCGCCACCGTCGGTGGTGTCGTTATAGGGTGCGCTGCCGTTGGTGGGATAGACGCGATCGCGGAAGAAGCGAGCTACGCCGAAGAGTTCCCAGTGGCCCCATCCGGGCTGTGCGACGAGCTTGGCGACGACTTCAGGCGCGACGTTAAAGGAGTAGTTTGCGCCCGGGTTGTAGAGGCCACCGCCGTTCCCCGCGGAGCCGACGAGCTCGTTCTTCGGCAGGTCGTTGCCGGCGACGAGCATCTGGTCGTTTTCGAGCGAAGCGCCGAACCAGACCTTTTTGCCGAGGTTCTTGGTGATGCGTGCGCCGTACTGGCGATTCCAGACAAAGCCAGCTTCGTACTGGGGATCGATGGAGTCGGGAAGCGTCTCCGAGTCATTGTCGATGGCATTGCCGTCTTCCGCGACCAGGGACCACATTTGTCCGGCAGTGAAGGTGAAGCCATCTTTGAGGGCAGCCTGAGCCCAGAGCTGGCGCATGCGCACGGTATAACTGTTGGACTGGTTGTTGTTTGAGGTGGCACCGGCGCTGAGCCAGTCCATTTCGTAGTGGCCGGTCATCGTGACGTTATCCAGTTTGCCGGTGGCGGTGAGGGCGATGCGGGACTGGCGACCCGACCCATAGAACTCACTGACATTCGAAGCAGGTGAGTTATCGAGAGGAACAGCGCCGAAAGCGGTATTGATCCCGCCGCCGGTAGCGCCCTGACGCCAAACGGTTGCTGCTTCAATGAAGCTGCCAGCCGGGGACACCGTGATGCCCTTGTAGTGGATGCTGTCGGGATGCTCGACCATTTTGGTCATTTTGGCTTGTGTCTGCCTGACGGAGGTGACGACCTCGGCGTTTTGCTGCTTCATCTTCGCGACCGCAGCCTGAAGAGAGCTGACGGCCTGGGTCTGATCGGAGAGCTTCTGCTGCGCTTCACTGGCGGTGGACTGTGCCTGCTGTGCGTCGGACTCGGACTGCTGAGCCGTGGACTGCGCCTGCTGGAGCTGCTGGTTGCGCTCGTCGAGCTGCCGGCGGAGGGAGTTGATCTCCTGCCGCTGGTGGTTCATCTGCTCCTGGAGCTCTTCAATCTGTTCCTGAACTGTCATTTTGTGGACGTGATGTTTGACGGGCGCCGGCGCGGCTGGCGCTGGCTGCGCATACGCCACGGTGACGGCAGATGCCAGCACCATTGTGGCAATCGCCTTCAGATTCCTGTTCATTTGGCCTCTCATTTTGCTTTCGGTTGAGGGTCGCTTGATAGGGCTAACAGATGGTCTTGAGACTCTGTCCCCGGTAGGTTCTCCTCGGCTTTTGAGCAAGCTGTGATCTTCAGATTGCGTTAAGCCTTTGTCATCTTCCCAAAAGCTTGTAAACGCTCTGCGAACCTTGTGTGAACGTTTGATGAACGAGGGGGATTTCTGTGAAAAAACGGCGAAAGGCCGGGTTTTGGGAAACCCGGTCAGCATGGCGACTGCGTTTTGCTGAAGGAATTGCTTATTTTGCGGCGATCAAATTGGCGAAAAGGCGGAATGCGCCCGGGACCGCCTGGTTGAGCTGGCGGTAAAGGGCGTAGGCGACATAAATATAGGTTCCCTTGCCGTAATGGGTATAGACGAGGCCGCCGTCCTGCGGTGCCTGACCGGGGTCGTGCGTTTCGGTGAGGGCGGTGTAGTGCGAGTCCCATGAGGTGAGGAAGGAATGGCCGCGCTCTTCGATCCAGTTGTTGAAGTCAGCGGAGGTGATTTTGTTGGGGTAATTGAGGAGCGGGTCGCCGGGCTTGAGGATTTGGACGGGCTGGGTTTCAACGACGACTTCTTCCGGATTGCCACCGAGATGGATGTGATATGGCGCGGCAGATGAGAAGCGCGTGCGCTGGTACTGGACGATGAGGTTGCCGCCGCTGTGCACGTAGTTGAGCAGGCGCCGACTGTAGGTGAAGAGCGCGGAGCGGTTGGAGTAGGCACGGATACCGATGATGATTGCGTTGTACTGGCTGAGGTTTCCGGTGGCGATATCGGAGTCGGTGAGGAGGTTGGGATGGATGCCGATTTCAGCGAGCGCCTCGGGGACGCGATCGCCGGTGCCCATGATGTAGCCGACTTTGAGGTTGGGGATGGTTTTGATGTCGACGCCGCGGGCGCTGTACGTGGACGGCTTGTAGAGATAGTAGGGGCGCAGGCCGGAGTAGCCGACTTGCTGGAATCCTTCCTGATAGGTGTGGGTGTTGTCGGTGGCGACCGCCTGGATTGCGTAGCTCCGGGTGGTGAGGTCGTCGGGGTCTATGTGGAAGATGATGGATTGCGAGTCACCGGCGGCGAGGGTGAGCGGCTTGCTGAGCGGGGTGGCGGACCATCCTTGCGGGAGGTTGAGGTGAAGGTTGGCGGACTGGGTTTGCTGCGTGTTATTGCTGACGGAGACAGCGAGCGGGAAGGAATGGGAGCCGATGGGGACGACTCCGGCATGGCGGGTGAGATTGACGGAGAGTGAGGGAACGACGACGAGCGGCCAGGAGACTTGTCCGAGGCCCAGCTCGCGGTGGGCTGTTTGGACGACCTGACCGATGCGAATGGGGACGCCGTTGTAGGTGAATTCGACCCATCCGGCGAGTGGGTATGGGGCGAACGGGCGTCCGAGCCACCTGGGATCCTGAATGTTGTAGTGAGCCTGCTCGACGTTGGGGCGCGTGAAGTAGGGACGCGTGAAGATGGCGGTGGCGGGGACGGTGGTCTGGAAGACAGCGTCTGTTGCGGAGGCGCTGGTGGCGGGCGCGGAGATTTGTTGAACGGGCCAGTGTTCACCGTTGGGATTGGCAAGCCATGCGCGCTTGAGTTGCAGGGGGCCGTTGGGAGTAAAGCTGCTCGCGGCGGTGATGTTGACGCGGACCTGGAGGGATTCGCCACGGGTGACCCACTCGGGCGTGTTTTGCGGAACGAGGCTGCCGAAGAAGCGGCTGGAGCGCTGGGTCGTGTTCTGGCGGTAGACGCGGATCTGCAGCCCGAGAGCCTCTGCGAGCGCGGTGTTGAACTGCACGGCTTTGACGCGGAGGACGTGAGTGATGTTGGTTTTGTCGAGGGAAGAGAGATTGCTGTGATTAACGGCGGCGATGAGTCTGCGGGTTTCGCGAAGTCCAGCGGCGAGATCGAGCGCGATGGCCTCAGGATGCGTGGGCTGGTAGATTGCGTTGGCGTGGTCTACGTGAGCGCTGATTTGCTTGAGCGCGGAGACGAGGAAGGTTGTGTTGCCGGAGTGGGCGAGGGTAGCGATGCCGGCGAGGGAGGTGTTGATGCCGTCGAACATGGCTCCGTTGGGGGATGTTTCGAGGCCGTGGTTGTATGTTTCGGCTGATTTGGGAACGCGCGAGGCGTAGAGGTGATAGCTGACGGAGGATGGTCCGGGGAGCATGGTGAATCCGCCGCCGAACTGGGATTTGTGCATGCCCCAGCCGGTGCGCGCGATCTGGATGTAGGACTGGCCGAGGAGTGGGCTCCACTGGCCCTCTTGAATTTTGACGCTGGCGGAGGGGACGTGATCGGTCCACTTCTTTGTGACGTAGTTGTAGAAGCGAATGGGTGCCCATTTGTGGGTGGCGTAGTCATACATGCCCCTGGGCCCGGGCGAGAAGAATGGCGCGCGCGCGTAGACCTTGTAGGGTGACCAGGGTGCGAGTCCGGCGGCGATTTGGCTGCGGCAAACGTCGGGATTGCCTGCGAGGGCAAATGCGCGCTGGTTCATCTCTCCGGCGACCTGATGGTGGCCGTGTCCGTCGGTGATTCCGCCTACGAAGACGGAGACGAGGATGGTGGGGCGGTAGATGCGGACTTCGCGAAGGACATTGCAGAGGACGTTGTGGTCGCCCCATTTCTGGTGGGCTTCGGTGATGGTTTTGGAGAAGCCGTAGTCGATGAAGGGCGAGAAGATTTGTTCGGCGCCGTAGTAGCGGTCGGCGGAGAGCAGTTCGTTGGTGCGGATTAGGCCGAGGGCGTCGTTGGCGGCGGAGGACATGGCATCCTGACCGCCTTCGCCGCGGGTAATGGTGTAGAGCTCGGTGGAGGCTCCGTCTTTGCGGGAAAGGATGGTGAGCAGGCCGCCGTCTTCGTCGTCGGGATGGGCGACGATCATCATGACGCTGCCCCAGGTGGTGAGCTTTTTAAGGGTCTGGGCGAGGCCGTCTGCACCGCGGTCGATGGGCAAAGGCTGCGGCCATGCGGAGGCGGTGTTTTGCGTTTTCCAAGGTACGACCTGTGCGGTGAGCGTGGTGGCGGTGAAGACGGAGGCCAGCGCGAAGGCGAGCATGCGCGACAGGGTGCGGGTGACGGCGGAGCGGCGCAGTGGTGTCATGGCGGTCAGGGACAGTGTACTAGGAGCGTGTCTGAGTAATTGCGTGGAGCAGGTGCGCGGTAGTTGAAAAGCGGAGAAGAAGTTGCGAGTCTTTAGATATGGCGAAGGTCTACCGGCCGTACTTTCCTGAGCAGGATTTTCTTCTT
>JAKATU010000037.1 GCA_021818585.1 Acidobacteriota bacterium
CGATCTTGGCAGTCGTTTGCCGTACTGCTGCCGGTGAAGAGCGTGGGCGTGATGGGCGACCAGCGGACGTATGCGTATACCTGCGCGATCCGCGCGGTGCACTCCGAGGACGGCATGACTGCGGACTGGGTTCCGCTGCCTTATGAGGTGCTGAAGAAGATTTCCAGCCGCATCGTCAACGAGGTGCGCGGCATCAATCGCGTGGTGTACGACATTACGTCAAAGCCGCCGGGCACCATTGAGTGGGAGTAGGATTCTGGCTTTTGGATACAGTCTGATTTGTGCAGGGAAAAAGGCCGCTTTTCCGTCGAGGATAGCGGCCTTGCTGTTCGCGGAGATCTCAGGCGGATTTGCGTCTGCGCCGCACGATGAGGATGGCGGCCACGATGAGGAAGAGAACTCCGGCGACGATGCGAATAGTAGTGGTGTCCAGCATGGGGAATAGCTCCTTTTACGTAGTGGGTGAAATCAATGATGAATGTGGCGGAAGGTGTTGACGACGGAGATGCCCGCCGGCCCGAGCAGCACGATGAAGATGCAGGGAAAGATGAAGAGCACGAGCGGAAAGAGCAGTTTCACGCTGGTTTTGGCGGCCTTTTCTTCCGCGATTTGTTTGCGGGTGAGGCGCATGCCGTCGGAGAAGGTGTTGAGGGCGCGCGCGATGGGTGTGCCGAAGCGCTCGGTCTGGGTGAGCATGCTGACGAAGTTCTGCACGTCGGGCAACTGGGTGCGCTCGGCCATGCCCTGCCAGGCGTCGAGGCGCGGGCGGCCGGCGCGCTGCTCGCGGTTGATCTGCAGAAACTCCTGGTGGATGTCCGGGTGGCTGACGGTAAGCTCCTGCCCGACGCGCATCATGGCCTGATCGAGCCCGAGGCCCGCGTCGACGCAGATGACCAGCAGATCAATGGCGTCAGGCATGCTGCGGTGAATTCTGTGGCGGCGGCCTTTGATTTTGCGCTCCAGCCAGAGGTCGGGGCCGAGGTAGCCGACGGCGGCGAGGATCACCATGGCAAGCAAGGTATGCGTGCGTAGAAAGGTAGCGCCGATAATGCCCGCAATAGGTGCGAGGATGCGCGCGGTGAGGTAAATCTCAATGGCATCGGGCTTGCGCATGCCCGCGCAGGCAAAGCGCCGGGCAAGCTTCTCATTGCTGGCGATGCCAAGGCGCAGGCGCAGATGGCCGATGCGCTGCATGAGCCGGCGTCCGGTGGCTTTTGCCGCGGAGGGCCGCTTGACCGGCTGGCCCTGGGTGACCTGCACGAGGCGTCGGGCGATGCGGGCGGAGCGCAGCTGCAGGAGGAAGTAAAACGCCAGCGCGGTAAGGAAGAAGAGCGTGGAACTGAGCGCGAGTTCGTAAAGTAGCGGCATCGTGGACTACACCTCGATTTTGACGATGCGCTGAATGATCAGCGTGCCGATGGTGATGAGCCCCGCGCCGGTCATAAGCAGCTTGTGCCCGACGGGCGTGGCGATGAGCGGCCTGGCATAGCCGGGGTTGATGATGTTGATGATGATGCCGAGGATAAGCGGCAGCGCCGCGAGGATCATGCCGGTGAGCCGGCCTTGCGCGGTCTTGGTACGTACTTCGCCGTAGATGCGGAGCCGCTCGCGAATCACGTAGGTGGTGCGGTCGAGAATCTCCGTGAGGTTGCCGCCCGTTTCCTTCTGCACCATCATGGCGGTGACGAGGAAGCGCAGGTCGGCGGAGGGTACGCGATCGGCCAGTTGAATGAGTGCGTCGCGATAGGGCAGGCCAAAGTTCTGTGCGCGAAAGACCTCGCGAAATTCCGAGGCAACCGGCTCGCGGCCCTGCTCAGCGACAACCTCAATGGCCGATGAAACCGAGTGACCGGCCTTGAGTGCGCGCGACATGAGGTCGATGGCGTCCGGCAGTGCGTTGTTGAATTGCTTGACCCTGCGCTTACGCTGGAAGATGAGCAGCGCGAAGGGACTCGCCAGCCCGGCGATGGGCGCTGCGACTTCTGCAATGAGGTGAGGATAGAGCAGCCGCGCCGCGAGCGCGCAGCCAGCCGCGGTGAGCGCGGCCTGCAGCAGCACGCGCGCCGGCGTCACGGGTCGGTTGGCCTGCTGGATCAGCTTTTCGAGGCGCGGATAAAAATCAAAGCCGTCGAGGATGCGGTCCAGATGCGCGACACTGCCGGCGGCGAGCGGCTGCTTGAGCAATTCGTCCACCTCGTCGCTGTTCTGCTGCCGCACTGCACGGGAGAGCGTGGCTTTTTCGAGACGCCTCTGGACGGTCCTTTCCTCTGCGCTGGGCCGGGTGAGCAGCGCGATCACCGCGAGGCTGAAGAGCGCGATTCCGACGAAGGTGAGCAGGAGCGTCATGGCTATACCTCGACCACCTGTTCCATGAGGCTGGGGTTGAAGGGAATGCCGGCTGCTTTGAGCTTTTCCGCAAACTTGGGCACGATGCCGGTGGAGACGAAGCGCCCTTTCACTTTTCCGTTGGGTCCGAGGCCCTGCTTTTCGAAGAGGAAAATGTCCTGCATGCTCACGACTTCGCCGCTGGTGCCGGTGATCTCGCTGATGTGGGTGATGCGGCGGCTGCCGTCGCCGAGGCGGTGCGCCTGGATGAGCACATGCACGGCGGAGGCAATCTGATTGCGGATGGCTTTTTCAGGCAGGGAAATGTTGCCCATCATGCACATGGTTTCGAGGCGCGAGATGGCGTCCCGCGGCGTGTTGGCGTGAATGGTGGTGATGGAGCCGTCGTGGCCGGTGTTCATGGCCTGCAGCATGTCCAGCGCTTCTTCGCCGCGCACCTCGCCCAGCACGATGCGGTCCGGGCGCATGCGCAGCGCATTGATGACCAGTTCGCGCTGGCGGATGGCGCCTTTGCCCTCCACGTTGGGCGGGCGGCACTCGAGCCGCGCCACGTGCTCCTGCTTGAGCTGCAGCTCAGCCGAGTCCTCGATGGTGACGATGCGCTCTTTGGCGGAGATGAATCCGGAGAGCACGTTGAGCAGCGTAGTTTTGCCCGCGCCCGTGCCTCCGGCCACGACAATGTTGAGCCTTGCTTTGACGGCTCCCTCGAGCAGCTCAAACATGGCCGGCGTCATGGCGCGAAAGCGGATGAGGTCTTCGGCGGTGAGCGGCGAAGACGGAAAGCGGCGGATAGAGATAAGCGGACCGTCGACGGCGAGCGGCGGAATGACGACGTTGACGCGCGAGCCGTCGAGCAGTCGCGCGTCCACCATGGGCGAGGACTCATCGACGCGTCGGCCCACGGCGGAGACGATTTTGTCGATGATGTGCATCAGGTGCGTATTGTCCTTGAAGACGACGTTGGTGCGCTCGAGCACGCCGCGCCGCTCCACGTAGACCATGCGGTGCGTGTTCACGAGGATGTCGTTGACGGTGGGGTCCTGTAAAAGTGGTTCGAGCGGACCGAGCCCGAAGACCTCATCGAGAACCTCCTGCGCGAGGCGGTCGCGGTCCACCGCGCTGAGCGGCACGCCCTGCTCGCCGATGAGCTGCTGGATGAGACTCATCAACTGGTTCTGGCTGCCGCGCTTGCCCTGCAGGACGCCGAGCTTTTCGAGATCTGCTTTTTTGATGAGCTCATGATGCACGGCGGACTTGAGCTCGTGATAGCGCTCGCCGGGCAGCGCCGCGGCAGAGCGCGCGGCAGGTTCGGCGGGACGCGTGGCCGTGGTGAGGCGCAGAACAGGATCGGCCATGGGTTATGCCTCCCTGTGCTGTGCGTGCTTCCAGAAGGGCAGGCGCTTTCTGGAGGCGTGCGGGCTGAGCGCGGATACGGGTGTTTGCTGCCCGGCGAGCTGCTGAACCCAGCGCGTGAGCCGCGTCGTGAACTCGGAGCGGCGCTGCGGCCAGATGGGTTCCCCCGCGTTGACCGCGCGCAGCAGCTCGGCGTAATTGTTGGGGATGCTGATGGAGACGGGAAACTTGACGACCTTCTCAATCTGCTCCTTGCTGATGGCATCCTGCGAGGAGGAGCGATTGATGGCCACGCGTAGCTTGCCGGCGGAGGTCTCGGTGAGCCCGAGGTGCTCGATGTAGCGGGAAAGATCGCGCAGGGCGGCGATGTCCGGGGTGGAGACGAGATAGACGCTGTCCGAGTGCTGGATCATCGCGGCGTCGTCGTCGTACTGCAGCGAGGAGTCGATGACGACAAAGTCGTACTCGGTGCGCAGAAAGGCAAAGATGCGCTCCACGTCTTCGGCCATGGCGCTTTGCCGCAGCGTGCAGGTAGAGGGCGACGAGATAACCGCCAGTCCGCTGGGATGGCGGGCGAGAAAACCGTTCAGCAGTTCGGCGTCGAGCCGGTCCGCGTTCCGGATAAGGTCGTCGAAGTGGTATCTGTTTTCTTCGAGGCCGAGCAATAGGCTCACATGGCCCAGCTGATGATTGTGGTCGATGAGCAGCGTTTTTTTGCCGTGCAGTTTGGTCAGATACGCGGCCAGGTGCACGGCCAGCGTCGTGGTGCCCACACCGCCCTTGGCTCCAAAGAGCGAGACGATGTGGCCGCGCGTGGCCGAGGACTCCATTCGGACGAAGATGCGGCTCTGGATGCGGGCGAGCGTCTCCCTGAGCTGGTCTACGGTTACCGGTTTCTGCAGAAACTCGCTGCAGCCGGCGCGCATGGCACGCTGCAGCAGGCTGGTTTCCAGCCGCGAGGCTACGCCGATGCAGGTAATGGCCGGAGAGTTCATCTCGTGCAGCACCTCGGCGGCTTCAAGCGCCGCTTCCGGGTTCTGATCAAAGTCGATCCACGCCACGCAGCCCGGCGCACGGCGCAGGCTCTGCGGAAACTGCGGGCGCTGCCCGGTGCGTATGTATGCCTGGAACTCGCCGGCAAAGGCAACTCCCTCCATCTGCGCGGGCAACTGCTCAATGAGGCCGTTGAGCGCCGGGTCGCCGCATACGGAGAAGACGGCGAGCGTGCGTTCCGCCTGGACTGTTTCGCTCATCGTGCTACTTCCCCTTTCTGTTGGAGTTTGCCGCTGCAGCCTTGCGGTGCGGGTTCAGCATCCGGTCAAAGTCCTCGTTATTCATGTATGGCTTGACGGTTTTGGGCAGATGCGGAGCCGATTTTGCTTCTTCGAGCGGATTCACGATCTCAGGCGTGATGATGACGATCAGGTCCGTCGTGGAGGCCTGGATCTGCTTGGACCTGAAGAGCCAGCCGAGCACGGGAATCCGGGCAATCTGCGGCATGTGGCGAAAGTCGTCGGTGAGCCGGTGGTCGAGCAATCCGGAGATGGCGAAGCTCTGCCCGTTGCGCAACTCGACTTCGGTGTTGGCGCTGCGGGTATCAATGGCGGGAATGGTGTAACCGGAGATCTGCACCTCGTTGGTGTAGTCGAGCGCGCTGACCTCAGGCGCAACTTTGAGGCGGATGGTGCCATCGGGATTGACGTAAGGCGTGAAGGTGAGCCGCACGCCGTAGGGGCGAAATGCGACCGAGACCGAAGCCAGTCCGCCGGCGCCGCCCTGCACCACGGGGTAAGGAAACTCTCCGCCGGAGAGAAAGCTGGCCGTGACGCCGCTGAGCGAGGTGATGGTGGGCTCGGCGAGAATCTGCAGCACCTGGTCGTTTTCCAGCGCCTGAATGGTCGCAGCAATGTTCAGGTCAGAGTTGTAGAGCAGCAGATTGAGCGGGTTCGTCACCTGGGCGAGGCTGGATACCGGTCCGCTACCAAGCGCGTAATTGCTGAAGGAAGGGAACTGCTGCGTGCTGACGGTCGCGCTGGTGCGGTTGCCTTCGACGAAGTTGAAGCCAAGCTGGCGTGCGCGCGTGCGGTCCACCTCCGCAAAGCGGACCTTGAGGCGCACCTCGACGGGATGCTGCGGCGCCAGCACCAGTGAGTTGGTCACAATCTTGCCGTAGCCGGCGGCAATCTGCTCGGCGCGGGCGATGTCCTCTTTCTCCGTAACCACTCCGGAAAGGGTGACCCGGTTCTGCCGGGCGACGGCGAGAATGTGCTCGTGAGGGAAGGCCTCATCGAGCGCATCCTGCAGTCCGGCAACATCCATGTTGGCCACCACGTTGTAGAGCTGGCAGTGGCCATGGTCATCCCAGATGGCCAGCGTAGTGGTCCCGGGTGCCTTGGCGGAGAGCAGCAACTGGTGAGGATTGACGGTTAGTGAGTCGAGCACCGCCGGATTGCTGATATAGATCTTGTGCAGCCGGTTCCGGGTCTGGATGACGATGGAGCGGCCAACCTGGATCTCCATGGAGCGGTCGGGTTGGCTGAGCCGGATTGCGTCCTCGGGGGTGGTGGCGTGGTAGCCGGGGCGCTGCGCGCGCGCTGCCGGAGAGAAGAGTATCGAGATGAGTGCAAGGCCGAAGCTCAGGTAAAGCGTCTGTGTCCGGGGCCCGCGCCCGAAGACGGAACGAGCGGAATGCGGAGATGGCGCGGGTGTTCTCATGGTGTCAGAAAGAGCTCGTTTCCGTGTGATTGCCGAGAATGGTCACCACCGTGTAGCGCTTTGGCTTCGGCTTCGCAAGCAGAGCTGCGGCATGGCCCGCATGCGACGCCATTGCGGGCATGGCGGCCAGCTCGTCCAGGTTGATCGGCGGCGTGTTGACCTGCTGCTGGTCGGTGCCGTTGCGCAGCACGATGTGGATAGCTCCCTTTTCGCTCGCGAGCACGGCGCGCTCGGCCTGTTCGGGCGTCAGCAGCAGCGTCACAATATCCACGCTGGCGGGTTTGCCCTTGGGGTCTGGCTCGGTCTGCTGCCCAGTGGCCAGCACCGGAACATCCTGCAGTACGACCGCGGTTAAAGGAACGGAATTGTTGGTCACGCCAAAGGTCACCAGCACGTCCACATGCGAGCCGGGGTAGATGAATCCGCCCACCGCGACAACGTCATTGGTGCGCAGGGCGACGGCGCGCATGCCCTTGGGAATGCGGGTGGCAATGCCCAGCCCGCTGCCCGGGGCGGCAAGATCGGCCGAGAGCAGAGGTTCGCCGGCGGCAACCGGATAGAGCGCAGCGCGCCCGGTGACGCTCGCCGCATTTTGAAAGCCGCCCTGGAGCGGAATGTTTTTGGGCCAAGCCACCTGCTTGAGCGATGCGGACTGGATGACTTCCCCCGCGGCGATCGGCCTGGCCGCGACAATATAGGTGACTTGAGGAACGGCGGCTGCACGGGGCTTCTTGCCGATGCGGCGGCCGATGAGCAGGGTGCAGGCTCCGGAGACGGCCAGTGCGGCCACGAGTGCAATCAGCAGTCGACGGTTGTTCATTGCTTTCCCGCCCTCGATTTCATTGCCGGCTTGCTGGTTGCGGTCCGCTTCATAGGAGATACTTCGGCAGAAATCCGGATTTTCGTGATTCGATGGCGGCTGGGGCGATTTTCGCGGGAAGCAAAACGGGCGGCTGCGTGGCGCAGACGCCCGTTCCGATTACGCGAATTCCGCTGCTAGAGAATAGCCGAGGAGAGCGTGGTTCCAATGCTGGTGAACAGACCCCTGACATCGCCGGAGAGCGTGTTCAGGGCAGCGACGGCCGCAAGGCCGATCAGGGCTGCGACGAGAGCATATTCGATCAGGTCCTGACCGTTTTCGTCCCGCAGCAGATGTTGAATGAAATTGCGAATGTTCTTCATGTTTTCCTCACGGTTCAATCCGGCGGCAGAATATCTCTGTCAGGTTGAACTTTCGATTGCAGTAACCCTCTTATATACCCATTTGTAACCCGAAAAATTAGCACTTAAGTGCTATCAGAATCCCACATTGATGGTGGAACTGTGCCTTTTTCTGGCGCATGCCCGGCTGCTAACGGGTAAAGCTCATCGTGGTGTCCCGATAGCAACCGAGAGGCGGACATCATCCAGAAGGAAGACACAAAAGGGTTATCGGCACAAAATTAGGTGTAGAGGCTCAAGAGGTTGTTCCGATTCAGAGGAGCACGGCTGACGGGCGGATTGAGTTTGAGGCTAGCATGCGGTCGGTGGAAATTGTAGTCATGCAGCCAAGGGTCGAGGTGTAAGAGCCTGTTTACGATCTTCTGAGTAGCAGGACGAGGAAGGCGAGGTGGACGAACTGCAAGCTGGTATTGAGCTTCCGTTCGCAGTTCTTCCACAGCCGGCGGCACTTTTCCAGCCACGCGAAAGAGCGTTCGACGACCCATCGTTTGGGGAGCACGACGAAGGTGTGCAGTT
>JAKATU010000025.1 GCA_021818585.1 Acidobacteriota bacterium
CGGAGTGCGCGAAAGAATCGAGGCGGCAGGAGCCCAACTGCTTTACCTGCCGCCGTACTCGCCGGACTTGAACCCGATCGAAAAGGCCTGGGCCAAGCTCAAGCAACTGCTCCGCGCCGCCAAAGCGAGGACCAAAGAAGCCCTCGATCAGGCCATCACTCAGGTACTGCCGCTACTCACCGCCGAAGACGCCAAAGCTTGGTTCAGGCTCCCATTTCATGCTCTACAGAAATAGGAGACATGCTCTAGGTGGAACATTCAGCGGAGCATTGCAGGCTCGAGAAAAGTTCGGCATCTTCAACCTGATTCGCATCTTCAACGTCACCACCACACAGTTGGTCCCCCTTGCCGTGGCCTATTTCCATGGTCCTCAGCTGAATTGGCTGATCCCCGCGGTCATCCTCTCCCGCATGATTGGGCTACTCCCATCCATGTTCGCCGTCGTGGCTTTCCTGCCCATCCGTGGACGCGCCGGCTTCGATCGCTCTCTTCTCAAAGGGCTCTTTTCCTACGGTGGCTGGATCACAATTACCAACATCCTGGCGCCATTGCTGCAAACCCTTGATCGCATGATCATTGGGAGCCTGCTCGGTGCCGAGGATGTTGCGTTTTATACGGTTCCCTATAACCTGGCGGCACGCGTCTCTGCTCTCCCGGCCGCATTGGAAAACAGTATCTTTCCCAGGCTGTCTCGGGAAACGCATGAGGATAGCGTCAAGCTCGCCTCCAATGCCGTGCTGGCCACAACTGCTATCGTGACCCCAATGGTTGTCCTCGGACTCGCAACCCTTCCCATCTTCATGCGCTATTGGCTGGGGCCCAGTTTCGCACATCATTCCTCAACAGTGGGAATCATCCTGCTCGTAGGATTCTGGATTAACGGTCTCGCTTATGTGCCTTTTGGGCATTTGAGGGCCAGGGGGCGACCGGATATCATCGCAAAATTCCATGCGGTTGAGGCCTTACCCTATATCGCGGCCCTCTGGGTCGGCATGCATTACTTCGGGCTCATTGCTGCCGCTGGAGCTTGGACCCTTCGAATCACCTTCGATACGATCCTGATTTTTGCCATCGCTTCCACAAGCCAGGTGCGGCGCAAGCTTTTTCCAGGCATTCTCATCGTCATCGCAGCGGCATTCCTCAGCCCACGCAACATCATTTCCGCCAGAAGCTTGCTCGAGTGCGGAATCATTACTATGAGCGTTCTCTGGTCGTGGCAACTCAGCCCCGAGGTCCAGTCCATGGTGCGCCGCAGATTCGTAAGGGAACCTGACCCAACGGCTGTAGGATGAAATTACAAATGCACAACTTCAGCCATGCAGACACGATGCCCCTAATTTCCATCGCCATGGCCACCTACAACGGGGAAAGATTCATCCGCGAGCAATTGGACAGCATCGCCCGGCAATCCCTCCTGCCGATGGAACTTGTCATCACGGACGATAACTCCACCGACCGGACGATGGATATTGTCGACGAATTCTCTCGCAGCGCGCCGTTTCCTGTCCGTGCTGTCCGCAATCCAACCCGGCTCGGCTACGCAGAGAACTTTCTCAAAGCCGCCTCACTCTGCGCAGGAGACATCATCGCATTTTGCGATCAGGATGACATCTGGTTCGAAAACAAACTCGGCCTCTGCTCCGCCTGCTTCTCTGACAACACCATCGGCCTCGTTCTCCACTCCGCCCACACATTCACACAAGAGGGTATTCGAGGTCACAAACTTCCCAATCTCCCGCGCAATCAAGTCCTCGACCCCTGCAAGCGCGATCCTTTCCGGTGCCCGCCCGGCTTCGCCATGCTCTTCAGAAAGGATCTGCTCCGTCTCACCGACAATACGCATCGACCCTGGTGTGTTCAGGCTCACGATCAATGGCGCTGGTTTCTCGCAACCTGCACGGGGCAAATCGCGCTCGTAGCAGAGAGCCTTGCCCTTTATCGTCAGCATTCTGCGAATACCTGCGGTGCCCCGGATCCAAACCAACGATTTCCGACTCTGAACCACGACGCGACATCCGAAGACTACATCTCCATCGCCGAGTCAGAGCTGGACTGTTCCCGGATACTCACAGCCGCCGCGGAAAAACACCCCGCACGCGCAGAATGGATGAAACAATCCGCCCGGAAAATTGCGCGCAGATCCAGGCTCCACCTCATCCGAAGCCGAATTTACGCGCCCCAGTCTTCGCTGCCAGTCCGGGCAGCTACCGTCGCCAGCATCGCGCTACTGGGCGGATATATTCCCGATCCCGCAAAGATGAATCTTGGCATCCAGGCAGCCCTCAAGGATATTTTCATTGGATTGCTGAGATCCCAACGGCGCAAGTCTCAAAAAGCGCTTTGAGCCTTCTCTCCCGAAGGCCGCGGACTCGCACTTCAAATGATGGCGTGAGGCGCTGGCAAGTCCCTCAACCCAAATCGCCCGACGTGGGAAACGCCCCCAATTTCGCTTTTACATAAAAAGGATGCCGAGGCCATAATACCCGTTCGAGTCGACCACATATTCCTCATACCGGCAGCCGCACTTGATCGAGTCCCAAAGCTCCTTCACTTGCGTGTCGTCGTAATTCCCGGCAATGTCGTGAAAGACCACCATGCCGCCCGGTCGCACCAGAGGGGAATACTGCTCCCAATCCTGCTTGACGCCCTCATAGGTGTGGTCCCCGTCGATAAAGAGAAGATCGATCGGCTCGCCGCCAAACAGCCTTACCGCCTTCGCCCGGGTCCGTGGATCATGAGAATTTTCGCGCAGCAGATGAAGCTTCTGAGTGCTTCTTGTAAAGCGGCGGTATACGATTCCCCGCTCGCTCGGGTACCCACCGCCAAACTTGCCACCGGGTAAATCGATGCTCACAATCGTCGCACCCGCGTCGGCTAGGCGCGTCCACAAGAACAGCGTGCCTCCATTGGCAGTTCCGATTTCCAGCACCGTGCGCGGCCTCAGTTGCCGCACCTGTGCCGCCAGCGAGGCGAGCTCTTCCGCAATCTGTAGCGGCCTTATGCTGCCGCGGGAATACTCAAACACCCGTTCAACAAGCTCCGCCGGGCGATCCAGGCACAAATCCGTCTCTCTCTTCAGATGCCCAAGACCCGCGTGCATCCAGACAAACCTCGCTGCACGACGCAGACCATTCATCAATCGCAAGCCGCTCTCCTCCAGTCCACCATAAATTACACTACATGGTCGAACCTGTTCAACAATTCGATGCCGCCGCACTGCTTCCAATGCGATTCACTGCCGCGGCTCCATGCAGGTTCAGCCTTTTAGATTCCGCCGGGAACCGACGCCTTTTAGCTTTGCGAAGAGATGAAACTGCTCCCGCTGTAATCTCTGCTAGCCCTTTTTCGTCACCAGCCGGATCACCAGCGTCAGCACTACCGCGCCAAACACCGCCACAATGATCGTGTAGATCATCCCGCCAGACCCGGCAAAACCCAGCAGGCGCATAATAAATCCGCCGATAAACGCGCCCACAATGCCCACCACAATGTCCATCAGCGCGCCGTAGCCGCTGCCCTTCATGATCTTGCCCGTAATCCAGCCTGCGATCAGGCCCACAATAATCCACCAGATCAGAAACATACCTTGCTCTCCTGTGCCGCGGAATCAATAACTGAATCAGTTACAAATAAGGGATACCCCGGGCTGCACACAAAAGCACGCCCAGGCAGACAGGCTGCCATGCAGGACGTCAACCAGTTGGATGGCAAAAAAGCGCCTCGCGCGCTGCTTCTGCCCCCAAAATATCTCGTTTATGCAGGAATACCCGCTACTTAGTCCTCGATCTTCAACGAGGGCCACTTTGGCGCGCGCTTCTCCAGAAACGCACGAATCCCCTCGCGAAAATCCTCCGTCAGCCGTGCTTCCGCATTCGCCTGGATCGCCGTCTCCATCTCCGCATCCAGCGCCGCCCCCGCATTCGCGCTCAGCAGCCGCTTGGTCGCCGCCAGCGCCTCGGGACTATTCTCCAGTAGTTCCACCGCCAGCCGCTCCGCCGCGCCGGCCAGATCCTCCGCTTCTACCACCCGGTTCACGAGTCCCATCGCATGCGCCTCTGGGGCTTCGAAAATGCGCCCCGTCAGTAACAGATCGCGCGCCTGCTTCTCTCCCACCTGCGCAAGCAAAAACGTCGAAACAATCGCCGGAATAAACCCGATCCGCACCTCCGTATACCCAAACCTGGCTCGTGGCGCCGCAAGCGTAAAGTCGCAAAGCGTCGCAATCCCGCACCCGCCTGCAATTGCCGCGCCGTTCACCGCCGCTATCGTCGGCCGCTGGCAGTCGTATAGCGCTCGAAACAGCCCTGCAATCCGCTCGGAATCCTCACGGTGCTCCGCCGCACTACGGTTCTCCAGACTCTCCAGATGATCCAGATCCAGCCCCGCGCAAAATGCCGACCCGGCGCCCGTCAGAACCACCACCCCGCAGCGCGCGTCCTCGCCCGCTGCAGCCAGCACTGCCGTCAGTTCATCTATCATCTGCGGACTCAGCGCATTCCGTTTCTCGGGCCGGTTCAGCGTCACCCGCAAAATCCCCTTCTGCAGGCTCGTCTCAAGCGTCGTGTACATTCCCATCGCTGCTCCTTGCAAAACTCTTTTACTGACGCGTCAGCCCAAACTTTTCTTCTATGGCCCGCGTCGCCGCAATCGGCGAATCCAGAGGCTCCAGCCTCGGCAACCCAGCGCCCAGCCGCCGCAATTCTTCCAGCGCAACCTCGGTCGCCACATTCCCCACCAAAGAGTCCTGTGCAAACGGACACCCGCCCAAACCGCCAATCGCCGTGTCAAACCTCCGGCAGCCGGCCTGGAATCCCGCCGCAATCTTCGCCGCGCTCTCCTGCGGCCGCGCATGCAGATGCAGACCCAGTTCCACGTCATCCGGTAACGCGCTCAGTGCAGTGTGCGTCACCTCATGCACCTCCTCCGGCGTCGCCAGCCCAACCGTGTCCGCCAGCGAAATCTGCTTCACCCCGCTGTCTGCCAGCAAATCGCAGGCCGCGGCCACTTCCTCCGTATCCCACGCATCGCCGTAAGGATTTCCAAACGCCATCGAAATGTACACCACGAAATCCAGCCCCGCCTTGTAGGCCGCCTCGCCAATCTGTTCCAGCGCCTCCACTGCTTCTTCCGATGACTGGTTCTGGTTCCGCCGCAGGAATCCAGGCGAAATCGAATATGGATATCCCACCGTGGCCACCGCCTGCGTCGCAATCGCACGCTCCGCACCCTTGGCGTTCACCACAATGCCAATAATCTCCACATCATCCGGCGGATCCAGAAATTCCAGAACCTGTTCGGCATCGGCCATCTGCGGCACCACCTTCGGCGACACGAAGGAAACGGCGTCAATGTGCCGAAAGCCCGCCGCCACCAGCATGCGCAGGTAATCCGCCTTCACCTCTGCGGAAATCGTCTTCGGCAGCCCCTGCCACGCATCGCGGGGACACTCAATCAGTTTTACGGCTTCTGTTTTGGAATCGGCCACACCACAGCTTACGGCATTTCATCGTGCCCGGCTATGCGCCCGTAAATATCGAAATCGCGATAAACAGAATCAGCGCGATCAAATGCATGCTGAACACGGTAAAAAACGCGCGCGAAATGCTGTTGCTCATGTAAAGCACCGCTCCCGCTATAAATCCATACAGCGGAAACTGGAAGAACATCAGCATCTGGCCAATCGCCACAGCCGCGCCGTAACTGATGCCCACCGTCGGCGACTTCACCAGCGCCACCCACGGGTACAGCACAGCAAACTGCTCCTGCCCCATCAGAGCAAGCATTCCACCAATCCGAAGCGCCAGAAAGGTAAACACAACGCCCAGCACAATCGGCCATATCAGCGACACAATCGTCGGCTCATCGGCGGCTTTCCGCTGGCGCTGGTACGAAGATGTGGTTCGATTAGGGCTCATGAGTACCTTTACCGCATTAGCATAGCGTCTTTCCTGCTATCTTCCCACTATCATTTGCTAACTTACGGAAAAAACTTAACCCCTTACGTCTGCAGCAATCCGGGATGAAACACCTCCACTTCCGGATTGACCGCAACCGCCTCCAGAGACCCAATTAGCGCCTCGCGAGTCCGCGCCGGATCAATCACCGCATCTACCCACAGCCGCGCCGCCGCATACCGGCAATCCGTCTGCTCGCCATAAGTCGCCTGGATGCTCTCCTTCAATTCCTTCTTCTCGTTCTCGCTCAGCTTCTTGCCGCCCCGCTCCAGTTGTCTGATCCGCAACTCCACCAGCGTATTCGCCGCCGAGGCTCCACTCATCACCGCGTAGCGCGCAGTCGGCCACGCAAAAATAAACCGTGGATCATACGCCTTGCCGCACATAGCATAATTCCCAGCCCCAAACGACCCGCCAAGAATCACAGAGATCTTCGGCACCACCGAGTTGGAAACCGCCGTCACCATTTTCGCGCCCGACCGGATAATCCCGCTCCACTCCGCATCCCGCCCCACCATAAAGCCGTTCACGTCGTGCAGAAAAATCAACGGAATCAAATTCTGATTGCAGTCCATGATGAACCGCGCCGCCTTGTCCGCGCTCTCGGCGTAGATCACCCCACCAAACTCCATCCGCATCTCGCCCGTCTCGCTCACCTGCCGTTGTGGCTGCTTCTGGTTCGCCACAATGCCGACGGAGAACCCGCCAATCCGCGCATAACCGCATAGCAGCGTCCGCCCATACTCCGGTTTGTATTCTTCAAACTCGCTCCGGTCCACAATCCGGGCAATCACCTCATGCATGTCATACACGTTCGCCGCGGCCTGCGTCGGGTCCGGATCCAGCAGCCCGTACAACTCCTCGGCCGCATACTTCGGCTTGTCCCGGTCAACGTCAAATTCCACCCTGTCAAACGGGGCCTTACCCCGATGCCCCAGCCGCGACACCAGCGACCGCATCCGCGCAATCGCCATGTGATCGTTCGGCTCCTTGAAGTCCACCGTCCCCGAAATAGCCGCGTGCATCTCCGCGCCGCCCAGCTCTTCTGCGGAATACTTCTGCCCAATCGCCGCCTGCACCAGCGCCGGCCCAGCCAGAAACAACCCGCTGCCCTCCGTCATGATCACGTGGTCCGTCATCACCGGCAAATACGCCCCGCCCGCCACGCACATCCCCATAATCGCCGTCAGTTGCGGAATCCCCCGCGCCGACATCACCGCGTTATTCCGAAACACTCGCCCAAAATCATCCTGGTCCGGGAACACATCCTCCTGCAACGGCAAAAACACACCCGCCGAATCCACCAGGTACAACACCGGCAGATGATTCTCCATCGCAATGTGCTGCGCCCGCAGCACCTTCTTGCACGTCATCGGGAAAAACGCGCCCGCCTTCACCGTCGCGTCATTCGCAATCACCATGCACAACCGCCCGCTCACCCGGCCAATGCCCGTCACCACGCCAGCCGCCGGAGCGCCACCCCACTCCTCGTACATGCCAAAGGCCGCAAACAGGCCCAGCTCAAACCACTCGCTGCCCGGGTCCAGCAGCAGCTCCAGCCGCTCCCGCGCCGTCAGCCGCTTGCGCCCATGCTGCGCGGCAATCGCCTTTTCGCCGCCGCCTTCGCGCAGTGCGGCCTCCTGCTGCCGAACCTGCCCGAGCAGCGCCAGCATCGCCTTTGCGTTCCGCTGCGCCCGCGGCGCGCTCTTATCCAATCGAGAAGTCAGTGTCGTATCCGCCGATGGTGTCGTCATAAAAGAAACGCGTCAGAATACCACTTCCACACCACACCATGCTCGCAGCCATCCCGCTGCATCAAGCCTCCGGCTGCGCAAGCCGCCCGTCCAGCTCCAGCAAGGCCGCGTTCCGCCGCATCGCCTCAATGCAAAATGCAATGTGCTCCTCCAGCGCAACGCCCAACTCATCCGCCCCCGTCGTAATGTCTTCGCGATTCACTCCACGCGCAAACGCCTTGTCCTTCATCTTCTTCTTCACGCTCTTCACGTCCACGTCGTGTATCGACTTCGTCGGTTTCACCAGCGAGCAAGCTGTCAAAAATCCCGCCAGTTCATCGCACGCAAACAGCACCTTCGCCAGGTGCGTTTCCCGCTTCACACCCGAATACTCCGCATGCCCCAGAATCGCCACGCGAATCTCCTCCGGCCAGCCCGCTGCAGCTAAAATCTTTTCGCCCACAAAAGGATGCTCCTCCGGCGTCGGATATTGCTCGTAGTCAAAGTCATGCAGCAATCCCGTCGCCGCATACTTCTCCACCAGCGCCTCACGTTCCGCGCCGGACAACCCCATCTGCTCAGCTTCCTTCTCACCGTAAGCACACACGCACGTCTCCACTGCCAGCGCATGCTTCAGCAAACTCGGCGACTTCGTATACTCGTTCAACAGCTCCCAGGCTCGCATTCGCGAATGGTCATTGGAAATCGGCATTCAAAATCAACTCCGGGTATTTTTGGGTTTTTTAAGGAATTCTATGTCTCACACATAGTTTTCACTTGACAAGTAGGATACCCCCAACGCAAGGTAGGTATCAGTCAAGGGAAAGTCGGCATTCAGTTACCGTTTTTCCTGAGGCATGGCGCCCTGCTCTGGCGCTCCGTAATTCAATTATGGCAACTACCTTGGCTAGCGTCGAAGCACGCGAGGTACTGCGTTGCGACCACTGCAGTCTGGTGCAATTCCGCACAAACAACTCACTCTGCAGGCGTTGCCACAAACCCCTCGAACAGGAAGAGCCTGAGGCTCCCGCACCACAACTGGTCGTAGCTCCACCCCCGGCGCAGCAAGAAGCCTCCGGCATCGATGTTGCATCCGCCGTCAAGCAGATTCGCTCCAGCCGCCGTCTCAGCCAGCGTCAGCTCGCTGGTCGCATGCAGGTGCCCCGCACCTACATCTCCAAAATCGAAAACGGAAAAGCCGTTCCCACGCTCTCCTCGCTCGACCGTTTAGCCCAGGCTCTTGAGGTCAGCATCTGTCTGCTGCTGCGCGACACTCGCTGCCAGAACGAGCGCGAAACCGAGCTCATCATGGCGGATCCGTTCCTCGCAGAGCTCGCGCCTATCGCAGCACACCTTAACACCATTCAGCGCGCCCAGATCATCAACCAGGTGCGCGAGATGGCCAGCGGACGCCGCCGGCTAGCCTAGTCCGCCAACCTGCTCTCTCCGACGAATCGACTTCGGGCGGCGCGCCAAAACCGCCCCTGTCACTCAAAGCTCGCGCTCGCTCCGTCACATCCGCGCATCAGAACGACGTCTGCGTCCACGTCACTCCCGGATACAAACTTCCCAGCCGCTGCACCCGGAACTGGTCCGCTCCCGCCGTCGTCCCCTGCCACACCACCTGGCTCGCATCCGGCGTCAGTTCCTGCACAATCGCCCCATTCAGCGGAGCGCAAAAATCCACCTCCGAGTCCCCGTTCGACAGCTTTTCCGCATCTCCGCCAAAAAAGCTGAAGTACGTATCCGGAGGCGTATACCGCTCCTCAATCGTCGCCGTCTTTGCGCTCTCATTCACCTGCAGCACCGGCATCGTAGAGTAACACTGCGGATTGGTGGGATTTGTCGCCGTCGGTGGATTGCACAGCACCGAGCCGGTCGTGAACTCACGATCATTCCCGTTGTCCATCATCCCCAGATCGAAGATCCCCGAAGTGCTCGTGCTGAAAAAGTTCATCCCATGCTGCGCGTAAAACCAGTCCGCCGGATTCGTATCCACCTGCCCGTTCTGCATCAGCGTAAAATCACCGCCCTCGCCCAGCCGCCAAAGCACTGCGCCCGATCCCTGACCATCCTCGAAGTCAATCTTGATAATCCAGTTCTGGTGACGCATCGAGAGCAGCAGATCATGGTCATCCGGCGAATATAAAATGTCGTTCGAGTGCGTCCAGTCAGGGAAATTCATCGGATGCCGGTTCACGTCCAGATGATCAAATGAGTTCCATACCCAGTCCGGCTGCAGGTTCTGGTCCACGTCCACCAACACATCGCCAATCACCGTCGTCGTCCCCGGATACCCCGGCAGATTCGTAAACTGCTTGGGATACGTCGCCAGCAGCACCAGATGCCCGTTCGGCAGCTCCAGCGCGCTGTGGTGGAAACTCTTCAGCGTCAGGTTGTATCCCTTCGCCTGCAGCTCCTGGTTCAACTGGTCCATCGTGATTTGCCGAACCGTGTTCCCCGCCAGGTCAATCTCCCGCACCGCGTTAATCGTTCCTGAATTCAGAAAGCCGCTGCCGGACTGCAGAGACGAAAGATACGAAATCGGCAGCAGAATATCCCCGTTCGCAAGCATTTGAAATCCCTGCACAAGGTCAATCGGCGTCCCCGCATAGCTGTACGTCCAGATCACATGCCCCGCCAGATCCGTCGCAAACAGTTGCGAATCCCCCTGCGGCAGAACCGTGTTCCACATCTCAATCCCCGGCTGCGGATACTGCCCGCTCATCGTCTGCGCCGTTACCGTCGAAGTCTGCGGCGGCGTCCCCGTCGTAAACACATGGTCCACATCCTCGAAGGTCGCCCCATCATCCAGCGTCACGCTCGCACTCATGTGGTAAGGCGTATCGCCCAGCATCCCCGCCACCTCCGTCGTCACCGAACCGCCGTTCGGCGAAGGCGTCGGCTGCTCCCACGTCGTAAACCCGTAGCTCGCAGACTTCCCGAAATCAATTGCCACCCTGCCCGGAGCCGGCAGATAAATCGAGTACGTCGCCACCTGCGGATTATTCGTCTTCAGCACAACGCCCGGATTGATCACCGAAGCCACCGAAGTCGCAAAGTTCTGCGTCGCCGAGCCCGACAATGCAGCCGTCACAGTTACATTCTCACTCTGCACAATTGAGGCCGGCGCCGTGTACACGCCTGCGCTCGTTACCGTGCCCACCGTCGCGTTGCCGCCCGCGATCCCATTCACTGACCACTGCAGCGTCCCCGCACCGGCCACCGTCGCCCGGAACGTCACCGTCTGCCCCGGACCCAGCGCCGCATACTCCGGCGTCATCGTTACCGTCCCGCTCTGCGACGCTACTGGCGGCTTGCTGGTAGGCGGCTTCTGCGTTACCGCTCCCGGACCCAGCGTCACTCCGCACCCCGTCAGGGCTATCACCCCGGCGAAAACCGCCACAACCAGCGCGCCCGCGAATCTGCTTCTCTGCCTCATCAAAACAAAATGTCCCTTCAACCCATTCCAACCCACGGCGTCACATCGCGCAGCAGAAAAACGCCGCCAAATGAAAAACCCGGTTCGCGTCATCCACGAACCGGGCTCATTGTTTTCAATCTCCTAGAACCGGATACCTACCGTCAAAGGAATCAAACCCTCCGTGCCTTCACCGTTCTGCGTCTTCGTCGGCCGCGGTGAATCAACCCAGATGTACCGTGACTCAATGTACAGCTTCGCGTTGCTGTCCGGCCCAAATGCCTTCCAGTAAAAGCCCAGGCCGCCATTCACGCCGCCCTGCGTGCTCGAGAAGCTGCTCACCACAACCGGCGTGTAACCCGAATAGCAAAAATAGTAGCAGTACGTCTGCTGCACCAGTTGCGTAAAGGCCGTCGTCTTGTGGTAAATGCCGCCGCCGCCGGTCACATACATGCCAACCGACTGGTTAAAGGGCGCATACAGAATAGGGTCCACCGTGAACGAGAAATCGGAAATATAACCGCCCGAAGTCCCAACCTGCGCCAGCGTCGCGCCCGGAATCTTGTTTCGCTTGTACATGAACTCGCCCAGCACGCCTAAGTTCTTGCTGAAGTTCAATCCCGCGCCGGCCATAAAATTCCAGCCAAACGTCTCATAGCCGTGCGTGTCGTTGCCAATCGGCGACATCAAACCGCCGCCCAGCTCAAACGCAATGCGGCTGAAAGTGCTGTTGTAGCGCGGATAGCGGCTCCCATACTGGCCGCCGTACTGCCCGCCCTTCAGATGCGGCGTAATGGGCGACACCAGGTCGTTGCCCACCAGCTCATTCGTATTCAAATCGCTCGTATAACTGTTCGAACTCGAATACAACTGCGGTATATTCACAATTCCGCCCGAGTGCGTCGTCTGAGCGCTGGCCGGCATGGAAAGCGCTCCGGCTACGGCAAGCGCGCTGGCTGCGGCAAAAACACGCCGCAGAAAGTCTGGCGAAGTACGACAAATGGCAAACATAGATACAACCCCCATTTGCTTGCGATGATCCTGCTCAAGAGATGGAGACCTTCCCCATCCCCTACAAACCCTTCTCAAAAACATTGGCTCAACACCCTCCGGGCGTCCTCTGCAGAATCGCAAAGAATCCCGGCAGGGAGATCCGCATACCCCAAAAGATCGCGGGCACGCCTTTCAAACTCTTTCTAACCCACAATAGACGCTGAAGTCTCGCAGAATGATGCACGGACCGGTTTCCCGGCCCGTGTGTAATTTGATACGGAAAACAATTAGTGAATGTCGAACTGCTCCGGATGAAGGGTCGGATCGCTCTTGATCATAATCGTTCTGCCGATCATCTCCTCCATCTCGTTCAGCCAGCGTCCACCGCTTGCCTTCAGCGTTTTCACCACTTCCGGATTCACCCGCAGCAGTACATCGCCGCGGTCGAAATGCTTCTGCATCTTCCGCATTTCCACAAAAATCTCGTTGGCGACCGTCGCCGGGCTCTTCACCATGCCCGTGCCCGTGCAGATGGGGCAAGGCACGCTCAGCGTACGCTCCAGCGACTGCTTCACGCGCTTGCGCGTAATCGCAACCAGCCCAAAGTCGTTGAACTGCAACACCTTCGACGGTGCGCGATCATTCTTCAGCTCCTCTTCGAGCGCCGCCATCACCTTGTGGCGATTCTTCCGCTCGTCCATGTCGATAAAGTCGATCACGATGATCCCGCCCAGGTCCCGCAGCCGGATCTGCCGTACAATCTCGGGAATCGCGTCCAGGTTCGTCCTCAGGATCGTGTCCTCAAGCCGAGCCGTCTTGCCTACATACTTGCCTGTGTTGATGTCGATCGCAACGAGTGCTTCCGTCTGGTTGATCACGATCGATCCGCCCGACTTCAGCCACACCTTCGACTTCAGAGCCTTCGAAATCTCTTCCTGGATGCCGAACTGTTCAAACAGCGGCGTTTCCTTCGTGTAGAGCTTCACACGCCGCACCAGCGAAGGCTGCACGCGGTTCAGGAACCGCACAATCCGCTCGTAATCTGTCTCGCTGTCTACCCAGATCGTCGCAAACTGCTCACTCACCTGGTCGCGCAAAATCCGCTCCACCAGGTTCAGATCGTGATAAATCAGCGCCGGAGCCTTCGCATTGTCCGACCGCTCCTTGATCTCGGCCCAAAGGTTGATCAGGAACCGGATATCGGCCCGCAATTCCTCTTCGCCCGCGTGCTCGGCTGCCGTGCGAACAATAAAGCCGCCCGTCGCCTCGCCCTTTTCACTGATCAGGATCCGCTTCAGCCGCTGGCGCTCCTCATCCGACGCAATCTTCCGAGAAACGCCCACGTGATTCACCGTCGGCATAAAGACAAGAAACCGCCCAGGCAACGCAATGTGGCTCGTGATGCGCGCGCCCTTCTTCGCAATCGGTTCCTTGGCAATCTGCACCAGGATCTCCTGGCCCTGCTTCAGCAGCTCGTTGATCGCGGGCAGGTCCATCGTCTGCGCGGAAGGCCTGCGCCCACCGTGGCGTCCATCGCGGCGGCCGCGACGGTCATCCCGCCGGCCGCGACGATCATCCCGGCCATCACGCCGCCCACGACGCCGTGGAGCCGCCGCATCGGCCGTCGCCGCGCCTTCTTCCACTTCCTCTGACTCGTGATCCTCGACGTCATGCACTTCCTCGTCGATATCCTCTTCTTCGCTCTCCTCGACTCCGGCATAGGCGATCTCTTCTTCGCCCTCGTCGCCGTTGTCTCCCTCAGAAAGCCGCCAGTCGATATGCCGCTCGCGCACAAACTCACCCAACTGCGCGCCTTGGTCCAGAGTCTCCTCTTCCATCTCATCGCCTTCATGCTCTTCCAGTCCGGCTACATGCAGATGTTCAAAGTCGTACTCGTCCTCGTCGATCTCTTCTTCTTCAAAAACTCCCGCGCCCGCCGCATAGCCAAAAATATCTGCATGCTTCGCTTCAGAGTGGGCTTCGTCGGCAGTCTCCGCTGCCGGCTCTTCACTCGCCTCTTCCGGCTCAGGAATCTCCGCCGTAACCAGCGGTTCTTCCTCTTCCGTCACAGCTTCCGGCTTGACAGCCGATTCTTCTTCCACTTCCTCTTCGGTCGCGGACTCTTCCGGCTCCGGCGCGCTCACGCGAAACTCACTCGGCGCCGCGGGATCCACCCGGTAAGAAGCCGAACCCTCTTCAGGCTCAAACTCCTGCTCTTCCTCTTCGTGGATAACCTCCGCTTCGGGTTCAGCCACCACTTCCGGCTCAGCCTCAACAACCGGCGCAGCCGTTTCCGCAACAGGAGCAGCAACCTCTGCAATAGCCTCAACCGGCTCCGCCTCTGACGCTGCCTCTGGAGCAGCCGAAACCTGTTCCGCACGCCGCCCACGGTGCCTGGAAAGCGTCTCGCCAGGAAGCACAAACCCGCCATCCCAGTTCGTCGCCGCAACCTCTTCCACCAGCGTCGACGGACGAACCGTCACCTGCGGCTTCGGCGTGCTATCTACAGGAGTTGCCACACTCTCTTTGCGCGGCGCTCCACCATACTTCGAAAGCGACTCGCCCGGAAGCACAAAGGGCTCCGGCGTCGCAGCCTGAGTTCGGGAAAAATCCTGAGCCGGAGCAGCAGAATGAACCGGCGCGGCAACATGAGCCGGAGCAAACTCCGTCTGCTCGGATTCATCCCCCTCCAGCCCGTCGTAAGAAAGTTCAATCGTCTCCGGCTCGGCCTCTGCCGCCTCCGTACCCGTCGAACCCTCGCCGCGCTCCGCGCCACTCCGCAGCCGTCCGCCGCGACGGCGTCCACGCCGTCCACGCCAGCGCCGCGCCCCGCGTTCGTCGTCCTCTGTATTGCTTTCTTCGCTGGGAGCAGCCTCAACCACCGGCTCGCGCGGCTCCGCCGGACGCGCCGAAAGCGCACGCTGACGCGCACGCGGACGCTCCGCCGGAACCCGCTCAAAGTCGGCCGAATCTTCCTGTTCTTCCAGAAAATCGGTTACGTAAAGGAACGCATCGCGCTCCAAACCAATGTCCACAAAGGACGATTGCATGCCCGGAAGCACCCGCGTTACGCGGCCTTTATAGATGGAACCCGCAAGGGTGTACTCATTCTCGCGCTCGTAGTAAATCTCCGCGAGTTGATCGTCTTCAATAATCGCCAGCCGCGTCTCATGGGGCGTGCTGGAAATGCATATTTCTTTCGCCATACTGCCTCGTTTCGGCAGCCGGGCGGAATCAAACCGGTAGGCCGGAGAAGACCGGGACTGGCAAAAGACTCTTCCAGGTCCAAGCCAGAACAGGCCCCGCAGTAGGGCTGTGCCCGCACGACGCAAGGCGTCGCCGCAACGTGCTGAGACTGTCTGTCATGGGGGGGTCATCCGTGCGCGACGACTTTGTGACCGCTCTTGCCGGACTCTCCGGCGGGGCCGTTACCCATCGTTGCGTGCTCATTCCCGAATCCTGCCCGGCCGGTAATTCCACCTGGCCGGTTAATGTGAACTTGTTCTAACTACTGCAAACTAAAACTCTTACATGCGGCGATCGCGCCGCCTTACCAAACCTGTCGGTCCGCCGGGAATCTCAATTTACAAACCGGCTCATACGCACATTCATCACCATGCCTAAAGCCAGGAACGTAAACAGTACCGAAGACCCGCCATAACTCATTAACGGAAGCGGAATTCCAGTAACCGGCATCAGCCCCACAACCATACCTACGTTGACTGCTATCTCGAAGGTGAGTGTGGCGACCACGCCCATCACCACAAGTGTACCCGGTAGGTCGGAAGCTATTTGAGCGTTATGAATCAAACGCATCAATATTAAAAAGTATAGCAGCAGGACGAAGATGCAACCCACAAACCCATGCTCCTCCGCAAACGCCGCAAAAATAAAATCCGTATAGGGAATTGGCAGGAAATCTCCTTGCGTCTGGCTGCCCTTGGTCGTCCCACGTCCGAACACGCCTCCATCGCCGACCGCAATCTTCGACTGCAGAATCTGGTAGCCGGAACCCCGAGGGTCAGCCCCCGGATTCATGAAACTCGTCAGCCGCGCCTTCTGGTAAGGCTTCAGAATCTTACCGCTCCGCCAGATCCCAGCCACAAGGCTCACGCTCACTACCGTCAGAATCAGCCCCTTTTTCCAGCCAATCCCGCCCAGAAACAGCCCCGCAAACAGAATCGGGGAGTACGTCAGAGCCGTCCCCATATCCGGCTGCTTCAGCACCATCACCATCGGCGCCGCAATCAGCAGAATCGCCTTGAAGACATCCTTCCACGTCATCTCCCGCCCCGATAGCCCAGCAATATACCGCGCCATCGCCAGGATCAGCACTATCTTCACCCACTCCGAAGGCTGAAAATGGATCCCCCCCGGCAGCCGAATCCACCGCTTCGCGCCCATTATCCGCTGCCCGGCCACCAGCACCGCGGCTAATGACAGCAGCGCCACTCCATAAAACCAATGGATTGAGTCCAATAGCCAGTGGTAGTCCACCACCGACACAAAAAACATCGCCCCCAGCCCAGCCACAATCCAAAGCACCTGCTTGTGGTCAAAGCCCACAAACCTAGTGTGCATCGTGGCGCTGTAAATCTCCAGCACGCTGATCACGCTCATCAGCAGCACCATGCCCAGCAAGGGCCAGTCAAAGTCGCGAATTCTACGAAAACGGTGTATCACTTAGTTCAATCTCTGTCTCAAAAAATACAAACGTGCTCCTCTGCGCTCCCGCCTACTTGCGAACAAAATCCGGAACTCTCAGCAGAAAATGCCCCGCATACACCGCCGCAGCACTCGCATCCTTCCCCGCGTTCGGGTCCAGCGGCTTGCCGCCCAGCTCCCTGGGGTCCGACGGTATCGACCAGATCGCGCCCACATCCAGTTTGCTCGTCTCGTTCGCGCCCTTCTTGGCGCTCTCGCCCGCCGGCTGATCCGCCAGCAGGTTGTGGTCCAGCCGCCGCTGCTTCGTCACGTAAGCGTCAATCACCTGCGCTGCAATATGCGCCACATCGTTGCCCCAGCCGCCATGCTGCCAGAACACCACCACCACAATGTCCGGATTCCGCCGCGGAGCCAGCCCCACAAACCACGCATTCGGACGCGTCGCCATGTTGCTCGATAGCTTGTCCATGCCAAAGTTATGGCTGATCACCTGCGCCGTGCCCGTCTTGCCCGCAAAATCAATCCCCGCCAACCTCGACGAATAAGCCGTACCAATCGGCTCCTGCGTCACATTCGCCATCGCATTTGTGATCGTTTCCCACGTCTGCTTCGAAAAATGAACCACCTTGTTGCCGGACCCCGGATACTCCGCCCTCATATACTTCCGGTACTCCGGCGTCAGTTCATTCCGGAAAACAATATGCGGACGCTTCAGCACTCCGCCGGATGCGATCCCGCCAATCGCCCGCGCCAGTTGCAACGGCGTCACCGCAATCGCACCCTGCCCAATGCCAATCGAAATCGTCTCGCCCGGATACCACGGCTGGTGGAAGGTCTTCATCTTCCACGCCGGCGAAGGCATCGTGCCGGCAACCTCGCCCGGCAAATCCACGCCCGTCCGCTCGCCAATCCCGAACCGGTGCGCCCACTTCGCAATCGTGTCTATGCCCAGCCTCTGCGCCAGCGTGTAGAAATACGTGTCGCACGAGTAAGGAATCGCCGTCTTCAGCGTCACCCATCCATGCTTCACGTCGCACGCAAACCAGCGCCCGTAAAAGTACGCGCCGCCCTTGCAGTCCACCTTCATGTTCTGCGCGATGCCCGTCTGCAATCCCGCGACCGCCATGATGATCTTGAATGTTGACCCCGGAGCCGATGTCGCCTGAATAGCCTTGTCCAGCAAAGGATGGTCCGGGTTCGTCACCAGCGAAGTCCATTCCTTGCTGCTGATCCGCACCGCGAAATCGTTCGGATCAAATGTAGGCCGGCTCACCAGCGCAAGAATCTGACCATTGTGCGGATCGAGCGCGATCACCGCCCCATCCCGGTTGCCCATCGCATTTTCCGCCGCCCTCTGAATATCCAGGTCAATCGTCAGCTTCAGGTTCTTCCCCGGCTTCGCCGGCTTGGTACCCAGCACGCCCACTTCCTGCCCGCGGCTGTTCACCAGGATCTCCCGCGCGCCGTCCACCCCGCGCAGAATCGGATCGTACGACTCCTCCACGCCCGACTCGCCCACCACGTCTCCCGGCTGGTAATAAGCAAACTGCGGATCGTTCAGCATCCGGTTGCTCACCTGTCCCACATATCCAATCGCCGCCGCCAAAAACCCGTTCCGCGGGTAAAGCCGCCGCCACTCCCGGATCGTCTCCAACTCCGGCAGCTCGTCGCTGTGCGCCGCAATAAACTGCTGCTCGTTCGGCGTAATATCTTGCTGCAATGGAATCGGCTCATACGATGGCGTCCAGCGGTAGCGGTGCATAATCTGCTGAATCTGCTCCACCGTCATGTTCAGGCCCTTCGCAATCAGCGGAAGATCCGGCTTCAGATCGCCCTTCTGGTCGCGCGCCAGGTAGCAGGAAACCGACTGGTAATTCGTCACGATCAGCCGCCCGTCCCGATCAAAAATCTCCCCTCGCGGAGCCAGAATCGGCACTTTCCGGATGCGGTTCGCCTCCGCCATCGCATGGTAGTTCTGTGCGCCCACAATCTGCAGACGCCATAAACCAAACGTCAGCACCAGCAAGATCACCGCGATCACAATCTGTGAGATCGTGAGCCGTATGCTCGGAAGCTTTTCTTCCCTCAACAACGCCATACTCCGCTCCGCGTTTCCTTCAGCCTGATCCTTTCGCCCTAGTCTCTACGCCGCGCCTTGTCGAACAGCGCAAACAGCATCACGCCCAGCAGCGCATTCACCGCTGCCCGGATTCCTTCCTGCCACCATATCCACGCGTACGGCTGCTCGATCACCCGTCGCTCCAGCCCCCATACGACCACGCTCTGCAGCAGCGTAAAGACCGGCAGCAGCGCCAGCCGCGTGAAAAAGCTCTCCGTATCGATCCGGATTCCCAGCGAAGCCGCCAGGTAACCCACAATCGACTTTCCAATCCCGAACACGCCCAGCGGATGCTGCGTAATCGCATCCTGCAAAATTCCGATTCCGGCCCCGAAAATCCCGCCGCCAATCGGATTCCGCCACGTAATTCCAAAATAAATCGCCACCAGCAGAGGCAAATCCACGTAATCAAAACGCGGAAAGTGCAACGTCATCAGCGACTGCAGCACCAACGCCAGAAATGGCGTCAACACCATGAGCCACACCGGGTAATTCGGAACATCCACCTCGCGCCGGGTTGACGCCATCAGGGCCATCTCTAACGTCCTCCACCCGGCGCTGCCGAATTTGATTTATGCGCAGCCGAACCCTGCTTCAGCGTAGTCCCCGCGGTCTTCGGCTTACCCGCAGCCCCCTGCGATCCAGCTTTCGCACCGGCGCTGCCCGTACCCGTCCCGGCTCCGGCGCCGACGCCTGCCGAAGTCGTCCCCTGCGGAGCGGGCTTCGGAGGCGGCATATTTTCCGTTCCCTGCCGAATCGGCCCATTCAGAGCACCCGGCGTCATCTCAGACGCGGGCGGCGTCGCCCCCGGCGTAAACTGGTCCGGCTGCGCCGGCAACGGCGGGGTCAGAACCTGCAAAGGCGTCGTCACCGTAAACCCCTTCACCGTGGTCGTGTACAGCTCCTCCGGCGGAGCCTCCGGGTCAATCGCGCTCGGCAACCGCTCGGCCAGAATGTCGGAAGCCTTCTGCTGCTCCTGATCCAGCTCGCTCGTGGCAATATCCTGCTGCTCCTGCTGCGGCATCTGGTTACCCGTGTCCGTAATCACCAGCACCTGCTCCACCGCGTCCAGGTTCGCCGCAGGATCAATCAGCACATTCACCAGCGGAGCATGACCCGGATCAGGAATCACCTGCTGCACCGTACCCACCGGCAATCCCTGCGGGAAAATCTGGTCCCCGCCGCTGGTCACCACCACCGCCCCCGGCTTGATACGCGAATCCGGCAGCATGTCCCGAATCTCCGGCTGCCCATACGCATTCCCGCGCAACACTCCCTGCAGCCGCGCGCCCTGCAGCAAAACCCCGGCCCCACTCGTCTCGTCCGAAATCTCCAGCAGCAGACTCGTGTGCGGAAACACCTGTCGCAGCCGCCCCACAATCCCGTCCGGCGTAATCACCGCATCGTCCTGCTTCAACCCGTCCGCCGACCCCTTGTTCAAAATCAGAAGGTGCGACTGGTCCGCCTCCGACGCCCCAATCACCTGCGCCGCCACGGTCTTGTAAATGTATTTCTGCTGGAACCCAAGCAGCGCCTGCAGTTGATGCACCTGACGCGCCTGCTCCGCCAGCCCGGCCTGCTCCAGCCGCAAACGGTCAATCTCCGTCAGCAGCGCCCGATTCTTCCGCTTCGTCCCCACCAGGTCCAAATAGCTCGACCACAAGTGGCCCGTCTCATACCCCATAAAGTGCGCCAGCCGCTCCGGCGGCGTCACCACCGCAAGCGCCCAGTACTGGATCAGTCGCACCCCCGGCGCATCACCCGCTCCGGGCGATGGACGGCGTACCTGCACTGCCAACCCGATGACTTGAACAAGGAGTAAGGCGAGCAGCACCAGTGGATTCTTATAGCGGCTCAAAAACGATTCCATGGCACCGTATCGACAGGAGGAGCATCAAGCCCCTCCCGCTTAGTCGATCTTGATCTTCCGCAGCAACCGGAAGTCGCTGAGCATCTTACCCGTGCCCAGCACAACGCTGGCCAGCGGATCATCCGCAATCGAAACCGGCAACCCGGTCTCCTCGCGAATCCGCTTGTCCAGATTCTTGATCAGCGCTCCGCCGCCCGTCAGCACAATGCCGCGATCACTGATGTCCGCGCTCAACTCCGGCGGCGTCCGCTCCAGAGCCACGCGAACCGCGTTCATGATCGTCGAAATGCACTCGCCCAGCGCCTCGCGGATCTCGCTGTCGTCAATCGTAATCGTCTTCGGAACGCCCTCAATCAGGTTGCGCCCCTTGATCTCCATCGTCAGCGGCTTGTCCAGCGGATAAGCGGAACCAATCTCCATCTTGATCTGCTCGGCAGTTCTCTCCCCGATCAGCAGGTTGTACTTCCGCTTCAGGTAATTCATGATGCCTTCGTCCATCTGGTTCCCGGCCATCCGTACAGACCGCGAATACACAATGCCCGAAAGAGAAATCACGGCGATATCCGTCGTGCCGCCGCCAATGTCCACCACCATGTTGCCGCTCGGCTCGGTAATCGGCAAACCCGCGCCAATCGCGGCCACCATTGCCTGCTCGACCAGGAAAACCTCACTGGCCTTCGCACGATAAGCCGAGTCCTCAACAGCGCGCTTTTCCACCTGCGTAATCTCTGACGGAACCCCGATCACGATCCGAGGATGCACCATCATCTTCCGGTTGTGAGCCTTCTGGATGAAGTAATTCAGCATCTTCTCGGTTACTTTGAAGTCCGCGATGACGCCGTCCTTCATCGGCTTGATGGCCACGATGTTGCCCGGCGTCCGGCCCAGCATCTCCTTGGCGTCCTTGCCCACGGCTTCCACTTCGCCGGTATTTTTATTCAGCGCGACGATCGAGGGCTCGTTGACCACGATTCCCTTGCCCGCCGCGTATACAAGCGTGTTGGCTGTGCCCAGGTCAATCGCCAGGTCACTGGAAAATACACTGAACAGCGAACGCACACCGTGCGAACGGGAAGATCGGGATGAAAAACCATTAGATGACATGGGAGGGATAGAAAACCTGAGGTCTCTCTACGTATTGTAAAGCCAGTCAATTCCCACACCACTGCTCGAACTGCAAATTTTATCCACCTCTTCCCAATCGTGCCTTTCTCGTCAATCATTTTCCCGGACCGGTGGCTCCGTTCCCGTCATTCCGCTATCCTGAATAGTTTCCCCCAAGGAGTTTTGCATCGTGTCCAGCAGGATCTACAAAAATCTCATCGGCGGCCAGTGGGCTCCGGCCCGCAGCGGAAAAACCTTCCGGAACATCAATCCCGCCAACCACAACGACATCGTCGGCGAATTCGCGCTCTCCGCCGCGGAAGACGTCGACGACGCCGTCCGCGCAGCCGAAAAAGCCTACGCCACCTGGCGGCTCACACCCGCCCCCAAGCGCGCGGAAATTCTCTACCGCACCGGCGAAATCCTCCTCAAGCGCAAAGAGGAGTACGCCCGCGCCATGACCCGCGAAATGGGCAAGGTCCTCAGCGAAACCCGAGGCGACGTCCAGGAAGCCATCGACACCGCCTTCTACATGGCCGGCGAAGGCCGCCGCCTCTTCGGCCAGACCACCCCCTCCGAACTCCAGAGCAAGTTCGCCATGTCCGTCCGCATGCCGATCGGCGTCGCCGGCATGATCTGCCCCTGGAACTTCCCCATGGCCATCCCCTCATGGAAGCTCTTCCCCGCGCTCGTCTGCGGCAACACCTGCGTCATCAAGCCCGCGGAAGACACCCCGCTCTCCACCATCCATCTCGTCGAAGCCCTCATCGAAGCAGGCCTGCCCCCCGGCGTCGTCAACATCGTCACCGGCTTCGGCCCCGAGGCCGGAGCGCCCATCATCGAGCACCCCGGCACGCGCATCATTTCCTTCACCGGCTCCAGCGAAGTCGGCCGCATCGTCGGACAGGCCGCCGCCGGACTCTTCAAGCCCTGCTCGCTCGAAATGGGCGGCAAAAACGCCATGATCGTCCTCGCCGACGCTAACCTCGACCTCGCCCTCGACGGCGCGCTCTGGGGCGCCTTCGGAACCACTGGCCAGCGCTGCACCGCCACCAGCCGCATCATCGTCGAGCACTCCGTCGCCGAAGAATTCACCGCCAGACTGGTCGCCCGCGCCAACGCCCTCCGCGTCGGTGACGGCCTCGATGAATCCATCCAGATGGGCCCGCAAATCAACCAGCAGCAGATCGAAACCTCTGAGAAATACTGCAAAGTCGCCCTCGAAGAAGGAGCGCAAATCCTCTGCGGCGGCAAACGTCTCACTGGCGGGGCCTATGACAAAGGCGCCTTCTTCGCCCCCACCGTCGTCGCCGGCGTCAAGCCCGGCATGCGCATCGCCCAGGAAGAGGTCTTCGGGCCCGTCGTCAGTATTCTCGGCTGCTCCGGCTACGAAGAAGCCATCCGGATCGCCAACGGCATCTCCTACGGCCTCTCGACCGCGCTCTACTCCCGCAACGTCAACTACGCCTTCCAGGCCATGCGCGACCTCGAAGCCGGTATTACCTACATCAACGCCCCCACCATCGGCGCGGAAGTCCACCTGCCCTTCGGCGGCGTCAAGAAGACCGGCAACGGCCATCGCGAAGGAGGCACGGGCGCGCTCGACTTCTACTCCTCCTGGAAAGCCTGCTACGTCGACTTCTCTGACAAACTGCAGCGCGCCCAGATCGACAACGCCGAGTAACCCCATCCCATCCGCAACACAAAAGGCCAGGTCACCAGCCGGGCCTCTTTCACTCCGCCGCCTTCACTCGCGCTCGCTCCGGAGAAAAGAAACCCGCGAACCGCTTCCCGATAAACGCCCTCAACTTGTCCGTATGAAACTCCGTCACGCTCGCCACCCCATACGCATAAGCCACCGTCAGCGCCAGAATCCCCAGTGCCCCCCCAACATGCGCCGCTGAAGGCTGCCACCTGCTCTCATGCGCCAGCAGCGCCGCCGCCAGTGTCAAAAACGGAACATGCACCAGGTACACCGTGTACGAAAATCCAGCGCTGCGCCGTGCCACACGCACCCACTGCGTCTCCCGAGCCTCCACGCGATAGCTCAGCAAACACAACATCAGCGGAACCGTCGCAGCCGTCAGCAGATAATCCGAAAGCGTCGCCGGAATCCAATGCGCCTTGGCCAGAAAAAAGAACACCGGCACATACGCCGCCATTACCACCGGCCGCAGCCTCCGCGAAACCTCAGGCAAATCCACAAACGCCAGCGCCGCCCCTGCGAGCCAGGCCGGAAACAGCACCACAATCGCCCGCGACAAAAGCGCCAGCATCGCCACCAACACCACTCCATGCAGCAACCGACGCCGCCACGTCACTCCCCGCCGCAGCGCAATCAAAGCGCACGGAAACATCAGGTAATACCAGAACTCGTTCGCCAGGCTCCACAGCGGTCCGTCCGACCCGTACGTCGGTCCTGCCGTCTGCTGTAGAAAAAACAGGTTCCCGAAAAACACCCGAAAGCCATTTGCCACCGTCACATCCTGGGTTACGTGGTTGCCCGTCAACCCCTTGTACAACAGCGGAGCCGCATGCGACGCCATCCCCACCCCATCCAGTACGGCGCAAAGCAACAACGCCGGAATCAGCACGATCCAGAGTCGCGTCAGCCGTTGAAACAGGTACTCCCGCCACTCCCACCGGTCGCGCCGCACACTCCGCACTACGCTGCTGCCAATCAGGTATCCACTCAGCACAAAGAAAATAATCACCGCCTGATGGCCCGCACCGGAAATCACATACGGCACAGCCAACAGCAGCTTGTGCGCATGCAACTGCCCAAAATCTACAAACAGCAGCGCGCGCCAGTGCGAAAGCAGCACCGTCCCTGCCGCCAGCGCCCGCAGCGCATCCAGGTTCACCGAGGCAGAAGTCTTCGAAAATGGAACCCGCTCCGCAGTCGTCATCCCATCCGAGACTACATTACCAGCAGGTCCATTTTCTCCCTCCTGAGCTTTTCTCACTCTGCCGCCTTCACTCGCGCTCGCTCCGGAGAAAAGAAACCCGCAAACCGCTTCCCGATAAACGCCCTCAACTTGTCCGTATGAAACTCCGTCACGCTCGCCACCCCATACGCATAAGCCACCGTCAGCGCCAATATCCCCACTCCCGTCACCGTATGCGCAAACGTCGGCTGCCAGCGATGATCGTGTACCGTAAACGCGGCAAGCAGCATCAGAAACGGAAAATGCACCAGGTACAAGGTGTAGGAAAACCCGGCCGACCGCCGCGATAGCCGGCTCCAGAGCGACTCCCTCGCCTTTGATCGATAACTCAGCAATGTCATCATCAGCAACAACGTCGCATCCGCCAGCACATAGTCAGAGAGTGGCTCCGGCAGGTACTGCGCCTTCGCAAGATACAAAAACAACGCCACGTATCCCGCAATAATCCACGGACGCAAACGCCCGGGAATCTCCGGCCAACGGAAGTACGCAGCCGCAACACCCACCAGCCAGCACGGAAAAAGCACCAGAATGCCCGGCGAAATCAGCAACACGATCGCCGCAAAGGCAACAGCATGCAGAATCCGCGAACGCAGGCTCTCCTCAAATCGAATCGCCATCAGCGCACATGGAAACAGCAGGTAATACCAGAACTCATTCGCCAGGCTCCACAACGGTCCGTCCGAACCAAAAGTCGAAGTTGCAGTCCCCTGCAAAAAGAACAAATTCGAGAAAAAATTGCCAATGGTGTGCTGTTGAATCACATTCAGCGTCTCGTGATTCACAGCAAGAAGAGACCCGTTGTATAGAAGCGGCGCGGCATGGCTATGGATCCCGATCGTGTCCCACAACGCGCACAGCAGCAGCGCCGGTATCAGCACTATCCAAAGCCGCGTCACCCGGTGCAGCAGATACTCCCTCCAACTCCACGCATTGCTGTTCACCTTGCGCAAAACGCTCTTGCCGATCAGGTATCCGCTCAGCACAAAAAAGATGATCACCGCCTGGTGACCCGCGAAGCCAACAATATCCGGCAGATACCACCACACTCTCGCAGCGTGCAGTTGCCAGTAATCCCAGAAAAACATCGCCCGCCAGTGCCCGAACAGGACCACAAAGGCAGCCAGCGTCCGCAGCGCATCCAGATTCACGGACGCTGCCGTATCGCGAAACGGAATGTGAGGCGTCCTCGGCAATGCAGACACAAAACCAATCTAAATCAACGCCGTATCAGCCCCTCGGTCAATATTCCGGCATCGATTCCCGTCCTCGCTGCCCGATGCCGCATGGCAAATGAGGTATGCTTGTCTGTTTGCCTCCTGCGCCACTCGCATCAGGGGCAGGCAGATTCCGCCGCACCTCCATCCGGACACCGGCACAGAGAGACAATCATGATCATCGGAGTACCCAGGGAAGTCAAAGACCACGAGAGCCGCGTCGGCATCACCCCCGCCGGAGCAAAGGAACTCACCGCCGCCGGGCACAAAGTCCTCGTCGAAACCCACGCCGGCGAACTCTCCGCATTCACTGACGACGAATACCAGTCCGCTGGAGCCGAAATCGCCGGCAATGCAGCCGAAGTCTGGGACAACGCCGAAATGGTCGTCAAGGTCAAAGAGCCCATCCAGAAGGAGTACGTCTTCTTCCGTCCGGGCCTTGTCCTCTTTACCTACCTTCACCTCGCCCCGCTCCCCGAGCTCACCGATCAGCTCCTCCAGAAGAAAGTCACTGGCATCGCCTACGAAACCATCCGTGACCAGCACAACGCCCTCCCGCTGCTCACCCCTATGTCAGAGGTAGCCGGGCGCATGTCCGTGCAGGTCGGCGCAACCTACCTCGAAAAGGAACGCGGCGGCCGCGGTCTCCTGCTCGGTGGAGTTCCCGGCGTCCCGCCAGCCAACGTCTGCATCATCGGTGGCGGCATCGTCGGCACCAACGCCGCCAAAATCGCTCTCGGCATGGGCGCCAAGGTCACCCTCGTCGACCTCAGCCTCAACCGCCTCCGCGAGCTCGACGATATCTTCAGCGGTCGCCTCCACACCCTCGCCTCCAACTCCTACAACGTAGCCCGCGCAGTCCGCGAGGCCGACCTCGTCATCGGCGGCGTTCTCATTCCCGGCGCGGCAGCGCCCAAAATCGTCACCCGCCACATGGTCTCCACCATGAAGAAAGGTGCCGTCATCGTCGACGTCGCCATTGACCAGGGCGGCTGCATTGAAACCGCGCGCCCTACCACCCACAGCGATCCCGCCTACGAGCTCGACGGCGTCGTCCACTACTGCGTCACAAATATGCCCGCCGCCGTGCCCAACACCTCCACGCTGGCCCTCACCAATGCCACCTTCCCTTACGTCATGCGGCTCGCCCGGGTCGGCGCCAAAACCGCCATACTCGAAAACCCAGGCCTCGCCGAAGGAGTCAACACCCACAACGGCGTCCTCACCTGCGAGCCCGTCGCCGTCTCCCAGCAAAAGCCCTGGGAGGGCATCCAGAGCCTGCTCCAGTAAAACAGTCAGCTCTCCGCAAATAAAAAGGCGTGCCTCCAATTGGAGGCACGCCTTTATTCTTGCTGTGCGAAGAAAACTTTACTGCATTTGTACAGACTGGTCCGTGCGGAACACCAGCAGCGTTTCCGCGGGAATCACAATCTGCTTGTTCCCGGTAAACGCCGAACCCGCCGTGCCAGCGCCGGCGCCGGCCAGTCCGCCAATCAGCGCACCCTTGCCGCCGCCGGCAATGCCGCCGATAATCGCGCCCAGAGCGCCGCCACCGCCGGCCATAATGCCTGTCCTCCGGCCCTTGCCCTTTTCGACGTCCGCAATCGAACTCGTCATCACCGGGAAGCTATGACTCCCAACGCTGATCCGCTCCAGCCGCAGCGCAAGCTCCGCATTACCCGCGAACCGGCCCAGCGGCTTGGCGACAACAACCAGACCCTCGGCGGTCGAACCGCTCGGAATCACCACCTGGCCATTCACCACAACCGGGTGCGCTACTGTCGCCGAGAAAGTATCTCCTGTCCGGCTGAGCTTCGATCCCAGATCCTGATTCGTCCGAACCTCGATCCGCGTACCTGCCGGAATCACGATCGGCGCCGGCGGCGGTGGAGGCTGCGACTGGGACTGCTGATACTGGCTCGGCCCCTGCTGATAGCTCCGGCTCGGCTGCTGCGATCCGTATCCTGAACCACCACCAGACTGATCTGCCGGTGGCGGAGGAGGATTCCCCTGCGTCGAAGCGCTGTTCTGGCTTCCCGCCGGCTGGTTTTGCGCGTTGTTGGGATTGTTCTTGTGGCAGCCGGTAAGAATAAGTCCGGCCGACAACACCAAACTACAGGCGACAATGATGGACGCTTTCGTTTTCATCGGAAAGTTCAGATGCTCCCTTTTTCTGTTCAGTTGTGCCCATTCTTCATTTCTTTAACGGCCTCATAACCGGGCAACTGGAGTATAGCAGCCTAATATCAATCCCATCGTCCTTCCAGTCGCTCTATAATGCAACCCAAACCGGGGGAGTTCTGCCAGACTCAAAAACAAAACGGAATCCCGCACTGCTGGCTGGCGTCACGGTACTGCTCCTTGTCATCCTCAACGCCCTCAACGCCTTTAATCTCCCCTTTCTCAATCCCCGCTCCACCGGCCAGATCTTCCTCTTCAGCGCCATCTCCATCCTCACCTTCCTGCTGCTCGTCGTCGTCATCGTCCTCTTCGCCCGTAACATCCTCAAATTACTCGCCGACCAGCGCAGCCAGGTCCTCGGCTCACGCCTTCGCTCCCGCATGCTCTTCGGAGCGCTCATCCTCTCGCTCGCCCCCGCGCTGTTCATGTTCCTCTTCAGCTACCTGCTCATGAACCGGTCCATCGACCGCTGGTTCTCCCAGCCATCCACCGACCTGCGCCAGGCCTCCGCCTCCATCGCCATTGAACTCGCCAATTACGCCTCTGCAAACGCCCGCGCCGAGGCAGAATCCCTCGCCAGCCAGAATCCCGCTCCCACATATTCCACCGGGTCAAAATCCTCCGCCTCACCCATATCCACCCTCCAGGCGGACATGAAACAGCACCGTATCACCCTCCAGGGCGGTTTCGCCGCTCTATATCAGGACGGAAAACTCCAAAGCTCCTATCAGTTCCCTCCCCTCGATCAAAAAGCCTCCGTCGAGTCCTGGATGGATCTCTCCAATGACCAGACCCCGCCCGCTCCCAAACTGCAGCCCGTCACCCAGGCCGTCCTCAAAGCTGCCCTTAGCTCCGAGGAACCCGTCCTCACCGTCAACGGAACCCAGTACGCCGTGATAGCCGCCAGCTCCCCCTCAGGCGGCCTCGTCATCGTAGGCCTGCCCCTGCCGGACGGCATGAGCCGCCACATCGCGGACATGCTCCAGGGCTCCCGTCAGTACTGGGCCGTCTATCGCCAGCGCCGCACCATCCGCAATATGTATCTGCTGCTGTTACTGATGCTCACGGCGCTTATCTTCTTCGCAAGCAGTTGGCTTGCGCTCCATCTCTCCAAGCAGATCACCCGCCCCGTCGAAGCCCTCGCAGACGCCATGAACGAGATCGCACAAGGCCACTACCAGCAGCGCGTCACCGTCGTCGCCTCCCAGGAACTCGGCGAACTCGTCCGCTCATTCAATCACATGGCCTCTGACCTTGAGCAGAGCCGCCTTCTTGCCGACTACTACACCGAACAGCTCTCCACCGCCAACCAGGCTCTCGAAGCACGCCGCAACGAGCTCGAAACCATCCTCGAAACGATCCCCAGCGGCGTCCTCACCCTCGACGACAACCAGCGCGTCCTCGCCTGCAACCACGCCTTCGCCAATCTCTTCCCCTGCGAAAAATCAGCCACCCTGCTGCACAAACCGCTCGAAGCCATCCTCCCCGCCGACACCCTCGACGCTGTCCGCGAACTCCAGCGCCGCGCGCGCCGCATGGGCATCGCCACCTCCGAGATGGAGCTCACACGCGACGGCGTCATCTTCAACCTCGCACTCACCGTCGCACTCATGGACCTCGGTGGCCACCGCCAGGGCGCGATCCTCGTCGTCGAAAACGTCTCCGACCTCCTCCGCGCACAACGCCAGGTCGCATGGAAAGAAGTCGCACAGCGCGTCGCCCACGAAATCAAAAACCCGCTCACCCCCGTCACGCTCTCCGCCGAGCGCATCCGCCGCCACTCCGAGCGCAACACGCCGGAGTCCCGCGACATCGTCCGCCGCTGCGCCGACATCATCCTCAGCTCCGCAGAATCCGTCCGCCGCCTCGTCGATCAGTTCGGCTCCCTCGCGGAGTTCCCCGCTGCCATGCCCCGCGCCGCCGACCTCAACACCATCGTCCGCAGCGCCGTTCACCAATTTGAAGACCGCCTCGACGGCATCCGCATCGAAGAGCGCCTCGCCGCCGATCTCCCACCCGTCCTCGCCGATCAGGAAGCACTCAAGCGCGCCATCGCTAACCTCATCGACAACGCCGCCGAGGCCATGCAGAACAGCCTCGTCAAAGTTCTCACCCTTGAGACCACCCTCAACGAATCCGGCTCCATGGCAGAAATCACCATCGCAGACACCGGCTCCGGTCTCACCGAGAACATGCGCGAACGCCTCTTCCTGCCCTACTTCTCCACCAAGCAGCGCGGCACAGGACTCGGACTCACCATCGCCGCTAAAATTGTGCAGGACCACGGCGGCACCATCCGCGCCGAGCAAAACCAGCCTCAGGGAGCGCGTTTCGTCCTCAATCTGCCACTCGTCCCACCGAAAACAACTGCTCCAGCCGAACCAGACCACGCGGAGACTCCCCACGCATGAACCACATCCTCGTCGTCGATGACGAAGCCGAAATCCGCGCCTCTCTCGAAGAAATCCTCAAGGAGGAAGGCTACGCCGTCACCACCGCCGCCACTGCAGAAGAAGCGCTCACCCTCCTCCGCGACGCCGCCTACGACGTCCTCCTGCTCGACATCTGGCTCCCCGACCGTGACGGCCTTGAAGTTCTCTCTGAAACCCAGAACCTCGGCATCGAATCCCGCCCCGAGGTCATCGTCATCTCCGGCCACGCCAACATCGCCACCGCCGTCAAGGCCACCAAGCTAGGCGCATTTGACTTCCTCGAGAAACCGCTCCTGCTCGAGCGCACCCTCATCGTCGTCAAAAACGCCATCGACGCCCGCCAGCTCCACAACGACAATCTCGAATTCCGCCGCCAGTTTGCCTCCGGCCAGCAGATCTCCGGCGAAAGCGTCGCCGCCAAGGCCATCCGCCAGCAAATCGCCCTCATGGCTCCCACCAACGGCCGCGTCCTCATCTACGGCGAATCCGGCGCAGGCAAGGAAGTCATCGCCCGCGCCATCCATGCAGAAAGCCAGCGCCGTGACCGCGTCTTCGTCGAGCTCAACTGCGCCGCCATCCCCGAGGACTTCATCGAAGCCGAGCTCTTCGGCTACCGCAACTCCGCCGTCTCCGGCGGCCCCGCGGAAAAGCGCGGCACCTTCGAGCGCGCCAACGGCGGCACGCTCTTCCTCGACGAAGTCGGTGACATGAGCCTCAAAACCCAGGCCCGCGTCCTCCGCGTCCTCGACGAGCAAAGCTTCGTCCCCATCGGCGCTACCCAGCCTCTTCAGGTCGACGTCCGCGTCATCGCCGCCACCAACAAAAATATCGAAGAAGAAATCGCCAAAGGCAACTTCCGTGAAGACCTCTTCTACCGCCTCAACGTCATCCCCTTTTACGTCCCGCCCCTCCGCGACCGCCACCAGGACATCCCCGTCCTCGTCGAAGAATTCCTACGCGCCTTCGGCCGAGAATACGGACGCCCCCGCATCGAAATCACCCGCGAAGCCCTCGACACCCTCATGCAATACCAGTGGCCCGGCAACGTCCGCGAGCTCCGCAACATCATCGAGCGCGTCCTCATCCTCAATCCCCAGGCACGCCGCATCGAGAAAAAACACCTGCCCGTATTAGTCCAACGGACAGCCCGCCGCCCAGACGAATTCGAAAGCCTCCAGCACGCCCGTGAAGCCTACGAACGAGAATTCATCCTGCGCAAAATCGAGGAATCCAACGGCAACATGAGCCGAGCCGCCGACGCCCTGGGCCTCGAACGCTCCCACCTCTACCGCAAAATGAAAACATTAGGCATAAGTATCCGCGAGTAGCCCTGCCGCTCTAAACATCCGCATACGTTGAGAGAAATTTGTCATCCCAAAGGCGCAAAGCGCCGCAGCGGAGGAACCTGCAGTTTCGCCCAAACCGCAGACAATACCGGAGGCAACAAACACATGGGTGCCCCATGTCCGCGAAGAGGACGTGGGAATCGCCCCAAAGGCGCGACCCACCCCCAAGTTTCGCTCCGCGAAACCCAGCTAAAAGCTAACGGCTAGAAGCTAGCAGCTACTTCATCTCCTCCAACTGCCGTCGCCAATCCAGCCCCTCCACAAAAGGCTGCGACTCCCGCCACCGATCCTTCACCTTCACATGCAGCTCCAGATACACCCGCGTCCCCAGCAGCGACTCAATCTCCTTGCGCGCCCCAGCGCCAATCTCCTTCAGCTTCGAGCCGCCCTTCCCAATCAGAATCGCCTTCTGCCCCGGCCGCTCGCAGTAAATCGCCGCCGCAATCCGAGTCAGCGGATTCGTCGCACTCACCGGCTCCTCGTACTGCTCAATCAGCACCGCCGAAGCATACGGAACTTCCTCGCCTGTCTCCATCAAAATCCGCTCGCGAATCAGCTCCGCTACCAGAAACCGCTCTGGCTGGTCCGTAAACTGGCCCTCCTCGAAATACCGCTGGCCCTCCGGCAGATACTCCACGAGCTTCTCCAGCAGCTCCTCGGTGCCCTTGCGCTTCCGCGCAGAAATCGGAAACACCTCCGCAAAGTCATACAGCCCGCTCAGCTCCGCAATCAGCGGAACCAGCTTCTCCCGCTCCACCAGATCAATCTTGTTGATCACCAGAAACACCGGGCAATCCAGCTTCTTCACCAGCGCAAACACAAACGCATCTTCGTTTTCGGCCAAATCCGGCCGCTGCTTTCGCCCACCCGCATCTTCCTCAGCAGCAACACCCTCATGCACCTTCATCCCCGGCAGCGCAATCCGCCGCGAAGCATCCACCATCCAGATCACCACATCGCGGCTCTCCAGCGCAGCATGAACCTCCTGCAGCATCCTCCGGTCCATCATGTTCCCCGGCTTGTGCACGCCCGGCGTGTCCACAAACACAATCTGCGCCGCCGGCCGCTTGCCCTTCTTCGCCGCTACATCCACAATCCCGTGGATGCGCGTCCGCGTCGTCTGCGGCTTGCTCGTCACAATCGCAACCTTCTCGCCCGTCAGCGCGTTCACCAGCGTGCTCTTGCCCGCATTCGGACGCCCCACCACGGACACAAACCCCGACCGCATCTTCGCAACCGGCCTGCTACCACCCGCCTTCGTCTTCCCGCTCATGCCCCCACCTCCGGAATCCGCGACACACGCAGCCGCTCAATCCTTCTATCCGTGGACTTCAAAATCTCAAATCGCAATCCATGCTCCTCAATCACTTCACCTGCCATCGGAATCCGCCCCACCAGCTCGCTCACCAGACCGGCCACCGTAGTCGCATCCGTGTCTTCCGGTATCTCAATCTCTTCATGCATCAATTCCTTCAATTCATCCAGCTCCAGCGAACCCGGCACCACGCACGCCCCGTCTTCCTCTCGCGTCACCTGTCCCATCTCGTCCGTCTCTTCGTGTTCATCCGTAATCGCGCCCACAATCTCTTCCAGCAAATCCTCAATCGTCACCAGCCCGGCCACGCCGCCGTACTCGTCAATCACAATCCGCATGTGCTGCTTCTCAAGCTGCATCTCGCGCAGCAGCTCGTTCACCCGCTTCGTTTCAGGAACAAACGTCGCGGGCCGCTGCAAGCTCGCCACCGTACGCGTCTTCGCTTCCTCATCGCGGATGCCCAGCAGGTCATGGGAAAAAACAATCCCCGTAATCTGGTCCAGCGATCCCTCATACACCGGCAAGCGCGAGTAAGGCTTCGCCTGCAGCATCTCCGTAAACTGCTCCAGCGTCGCGCTCCCCGGCACCGCAAACATCTCCGGCCGCGGAGTCATCACCTCGCGCGCCACCTTGTCGCCAAACTCCAGCGCGGACCGCACCAGCTCGCGGTCGCTCTCGTCCAGAATTCCCTCTTCCTCACCCGCTTCAATCAGCGCTTCCACCGCCTCGGCCTCATCCTCCTCGCGGGCCTCCGCAGGAGACTCCGCCAGCGACGCAATCGAGATAAAGAACTGCAGCACCAGCGCCACCGGAACCATCAGGTACAGGAACACCATCAACACATACCGCCAGCGCCGCAGCCACATCCCCTTCGTCCGGCTGAACAGCACAAACGGCAAGAACTGGTTGAAGATCACAATCAGCAGCACCACGCTCAGCGCCGTCTGCGCTATTTCCGCCGACATGTGCGAAGGCTGCGCCTGCACATGCGCCACCGCCGGCCACGCCAGGAGCACCAGCAGCGCCGCAAACACAAGTTGCACCAGCAGCGCCGCGCAAAGCTGCAGCACGCTGCGCTTCAGCCCCATTCGCGGTTCAATGTGCTGCTCCCACGCATCAATGTTTTCCTGGTACTCCCGCGCCAAAAAGCGCCCCATCTCCGTGTAAAGCCGCTCTACATACGAGGCAATTACATAAATCACCAGCAGCCCGGCTATCACCACCGCATCCACGTAGCTCATCGCGCGCGCCTTCGCCCCGACAAACTCTTCGCAGCAGGCTTCTTTACCGGCTCTGCCGCAACTCGCTCCGTCAACCCCGCCTTCAATCCCAGCTTCGCCCGCAGCCGCCGCTCCACTCGCGCCATCGTGCCGTCATCGGTTTCATGGTCATACCCGGCCAGATGCAGCAACCCATGCAGCACCAGAACCCTCAGTTCCTCGGCCAGCGCATGCCCCTGCTCCTTCGCCTGCCTGTCCGCTGTCTCAACGGAGATCGCAAGGTCCCCGGCCATCGTCGAAGGAACCCCATCCATCGGCATCACCGGAAACGACAATACATCCGTAGCCTTGTTCTTCCCGCGAAACTCCCGGTTCCAGCGCCGAATCTGCCGGTCCCCCGTAAGCAGCACGGAAACATCCCCACGCAACTTCACCGCCGTCTGCGCATCTTTCACGAATTGCCGCAGTGCCGTCACGCGCAACCGTCGCGCAAATGCCGCTCGTATCTCGGGTTCCACCAGGATCATCGTTCTACACAAAACAAAAACAAAGGAGGGAGCAACGCCCCCTCCCGTAATACTCATGTTATCGCAACGAATCAAATCCACTGGCCAAAGCTTACTGCGGCTTCGGCGCGGCCTTCTTCTGCGCCTCACCCTCCATGCCCAGCGGAAGCTCCCGCTGCTGACGCCCAAAGCTGTCGTACGCCTGAATGATCCGCTGCACCAGGTGATGCCGCACCACGTCGCCATCCTCAAAGTGCACAAACCCAATCCCGTCCACGCCCTGCAGCACGCCCATCGCCTCCACCAGGCCCGACCGTCGCGGGTTCGGCAGGTCGATCTGCGTCACGTCGCCCGTTATCACGGCCTTCGAATTATTCCCCAGCCGCGTCAGAAACATCTTCATCTGCTCGCTCGTCGTGTTCTGCGCCTCGTCCATGATGATGAACGCATCGTTCAGCGTCCGCCCGCGCATAAACGCCAGCGGAGCAATCTCAATCACGTTGCGCTCCAGCATCTTGTCCACTTTCTCCGGCTCCAGCAAATCGTAAAGCGCGTCGTAGAGCGGACGGAGATAAGGGTCCACCTTTTCCTGCAAACTCCCCGGCAAAAATCCCAGTTTCTCGCCCGCTTCCACCGCTGGGCGCACCAGGATAATCCGGCTCACCTTCTTCGCCAGCAGTGCCGACGCCGCCATCGCCACCGCCAGGTACGTCTTTCCCGTACCCGCCGGGCCAATGCCAAACACCATGTCGCACTGCTCGATAAATTCCACATACCGCCGCTGGTTCAACGAACGCGGCTGCACCATCCGCTTCGTCCCCGCCGAACGCTGACGCCCCGAATCCACCAGGCTCCGCAGCGTAATCGCGGGATCGGCCACCGCCAGCCGCAGCATCCCGTTCAACTCGCCGTTCTGCAGGTTCACCCCGGCTCGTCGCAGCGCTTCAAAATCCGCAAAGATCCGCTCCACTCGGCTCACGCTCTCCTCCGGGCCCTCCACCACCAGCCCATCGGATTCGAAATCGATATGCACATGGAGCATCGTCTCCATGAGTCTCAGGTTTTCATCGCGGGTCCCAAACAGGGGCTCAAAGTTCGGCGTGATTTCCAGCGCTTTTTTCATCAAGCGGGGTCATGACCTCCAGGACCGCATGCATCCGGCCAGTTGAGTGGATTGTGTCGGGATAACGGCTCCTGACCACGGCGCATCGCTTATGCTGCGCAGGACTCGCGCCTGCTGCGTTGCCGGGACCGGATTGGCATCGAATACCAATATGCTCAGCCGTCGATGCGCTCAGAGTAGCCCGACTCCAGCCCATCGTCAATCCATCTTCTTCAAAAAATCTTCCCTGATACCCCATCCCCGAACCATTTCAGCAACATCCCACCCGCATCCACATCCAGCCCATCCGCTACCGAAACGGCTCCATCAGCCGCATCAGCTTCCCGGTATCCGCCACACCCGACTCAACCGTCCGCAGAGGCCCAATCGAAAGCTCGGCAAGTTCCTCCAGAATCGCCGCCACCCGCTCTCCGCGCGCGCCCCGCCAATCCTTCATTAACTCCCGCAGATACTCCCGTCCACTCTCGTCCAGGCCGGCTTCCCACTGCTCTTCCGTGTAAATCTTCAGCTCGCCGCCTTCTTCCACCAGCAGCACCAGCGCCGCCCCATGGTCGTCCTGTCCCGAGTTGTAGCGCAGCAGCACATAGCGCCGCCGCAAAGGCTGGTCGATTCCTGTTTCCATCCGCATCCCATCAGCATCGGACCATCTGCTTTCTTACAACAGAACTGCCGAACACTTTCGTTCAGGATTCTCAGGCTCTTTCCCAAAAGGGGGGAATGGAAACAAGCCGTGACAGGCCCATCATATACTCAACCTTACGAATCAGCCACACGCTTCGACATCCGCGCTGTGATCGCCGGACGGCAACTCACATCCAGGCCCACTGCGGCATCTTGGAGATACGCCACCGCCTCGGCCATCAACCCATCCAGCCGCTTCCGCCTCGCCGCCAGTTGCCCGAACGTCCTCTGTAAAGCGGCAGCATCCGCCCACTCCCCCGGAATCCTCGCCAGAATCCGCTCCACCACATCCGCGCTCAGCCCATCCACCCTGCCCATCCACTCCGCCAAAACGCTCTTGTCCAGCGCATCCCGGTAAAGCTCGGGATTCGGCATCGTCAACTGCCGCGCACTCGTCACCGCCTCCCCGCTGAATCCGCCCAGGCAGCAGTCATGATCAATAAAACTCGCCCGCAGAGACCCACCCGAAGAAAGAAACAAACACTGCCGCCGATCGCAATTGTTCGCCCACAAATCCGCCACCAGCGCGCCCACAAAATCCCGCCGATTCGCCACCCGGTTGTGCCAGCTCCTCGGAATTACCTGGTACGTCGGCAAATCATTCGCTGAAAGCGTCAGGCTCGACCCAAAGTGCAGTCCCGCCTCCGGCCGAATCCACTCCCCGTTCGAGCGCTCAAACCACGCCTCCGGAAACCGGTCCAGAAACTCATCCGTAACCAGAATCGCGCTCCATCGGGGCACCGGCAACCCCATCGCCGCCATCAGCTCCGTCCCAACCACTTCCTTCAAGGCCGCATCCGGGCTTCCCCCGCTGCGCCACTTCAGCACCCAAAGCTCGCCCCCCGTCGACATCACAATCGAGGGTTGGCTGCAACCGTGCAACTTGGACACAAACGTAACCGCGCAAGGCAAAGAAGAGCGATGAAGCGGGTTCCGGGAACCGCGGAAAAACATGGCTCTAATACCTCAGGCAGTTAGGAAAACATCCGGCAACACAGAAAACCGGCAAAAACCCATGAATTGAGCCCTCCCCGCAGGCAAGGCCCGCATCACGGCGCGTCTGCAAACCATGGGGAAAATCTAATCTACTCTCGCAACCCAGAATATAAGAACGTAACTTTTTAGGTATCACTTACGAGGGATCATTAACTGCAACTTATGTGGGATAAACGGGTGACCCATCCCCTGCCCAGACCGAGTGGCAAACAAGTCGAATGGGGCCCCAACGGGGACGTGGGAATCTCGCCAAAGGCGCGACCCCTGCTCGTCACGGTCAGGCGCGCTCCCATCGCCGGCTGTCTTCCGTTGGTCGGCATACGAGGTCACAAACAATGCCACGCTTCGGAATCCCTATCCCGCGCTATCCTTGCCGCATGAATATGTTCGACCGGCTAACCGAAACCGCCATCGCAGACACCGACCTGCTCCTCAGCAATGACAAGCACGGCGACATCTTACCCACTTCCCGCAAAGTCGATTTCGCCTTCAACACCGACGATGAGCAAAAAGCCAACGACTTCGCCGAATTCATCAAAGAAAAGTCCTACGGTCGAACAGAAATTACCAGCCTCGACCAAGGCGGCTTCCGCATTCTCGTCTTCGTCGACATGCCCATCACCCAGAACCTCATCCTCTGCGTCTCCGGATTCATGCTCTGCCTCAGCCGCCTCTTCACCATCGACTACGACGGCTGGGGCTCCATCATCCAGAAGCCAATCGAAGAACTCTGACAATCACCACCCCGCATTGACTTTCCACCCTGTCCCCGCGAAGATGCTCTCGTGCCCGACACCATTCAATGCGCCGCCCACGGAGAAACCCCCGAGACCTACATCTGCACCCACCTTCAGGGCGAATCCTTCGGCCTGGGATTCAACCGTGAAGATCCCTCCGAAGAAAACCCTTATCCCGACGCCTGGTGCGACGCCTGCGAATCCCTCCGCGCCAACCACGACGGGTGGGAAAATGTCCCCGACAATCTCTGCAAGATTGTCCTGCTCTGCTCCGTCTGTTACGAGCGCGCCCGCATCCGCAACACCCGCCCATCCGTCACCTTCGACGACCTCGCGCAACTGCGATGGAAATGCGGGCACTGCGAAGAATGGCACCACGGCCCTTGCCTCGACTACGGCTACGACAAACCCTTTTATTGGGACGACAAAGAGCAGGAAGCAAGCCGCCAACCGGCGGACCATCAGGATCTCCCCAAAACCTTCCTCAACGAAGACTACTGCTCCATCGACGGCGAGTATTTCTTCATCCGTGGGCTCATCCACCTGCCCATCCTCGGCGCCGCCGAGTCCCTCTGCTGGGGTGTCTGGGGATCACTCAGCCGCGACAATTTCCAGAAGCTCCTGAGCATGGAAAACGACCCCGAATGCGTAAATCTCCCGCCCATGTTCTCCTGGCTCAGCACCAGCATCGCCGACTACCCCGACACGCTCAGCCTTAAAATGTACGCCCACATCCAGCCGCCCGGCACGCGCCCCCACTTCCGCCTCGAACCCTCTGACCACCCCTTCGCCCTCGAATACCACCAGGGCATCACCCCCGAGCGAGTCAAAGGAATCATGCTCCGCCGCCTCCCCGCCCTCAACGCCTGATCGCAGCCCAACTCCCTAATCGCAAGGCGTCGGAGATATCCTCGGCTTCGGATAGGGCCTTCCCATGACATCGTCATACTCCAGCAAAGCGCAACCCTCGCGCACGTACTTGGTTCCACGAAACCGGAACCGCTGCAAAAATCTCTCCATGGCCGAATCATTTGATCCAAGCACAAGATCGAAGTACCCGTCCGTCTCCGATTTCTCAAACTCAAATGAGTTAACCCCAGCGGTCGACAGCAAAATCCCTGTGGCAAGCAAGGTGCGCGGATCGCCCGTACCGCCAACAAGCCAGAAAGGACAACTACCCACCGCACCGCACATACACACCCCATTCCCCTGCACCAGCAAAGCCTTTTGACCGTCGAGCCCAATCTCTACTCGCCCCACTCGCAAATGCTCAAACAAGCCGCTGGCAGTTGTTGGATCCCACGGCCCCGGGTCCTTCACACACGCCGCAATGACTCGTCTTGATGCCCGCTTCAAAACAGCCCTTTGGGCAGCAGAAAGCCGCACCTTCCCACTCCCAATCGTCTGCTTCCAGGGAATCTCATGCAGCTTCGGCACCACCCACGTCCGCTCCGCAAAGGCCGTCGCAATGCAAAGCAGGAAAACAAGCCAAACAGCTTTCTTCACAAACCCTCCAGTGAGCACTTCAAAAAAAGTGAAGTCTCAACCTTAGTCCTGACCCTCAATAGATATTCAAATCCTGCGGCACTCTCGTCCCGTCCGAAATCTTTTCCAGCTTGATAGAAGTCATCATCGCAATCAGCCGCCTCACCGCCTGCAACACATCCTCCTCAAACCAACCGCCAAATTCCCTCGCAAAAGCGCCATAATTCCGAGCCAGAACAAGCTCGGCAAGCTCACCAAAAGTCTTCGCTCCCACCGGAAATGTCCGCGCCAAACGACCAAGCGCCCAGGAAACAGGAAAGATCAAAACGACCGAGCCAATGCCAATCCAAATCCCGCTGATCGGTAGCCCCGCAACCACCCGAAGAGAGATCAGAAACGCGGCGGGCCCAAAAAGGGCAAGCGCCACCAGCCACAAAGGCCACATGAAGCGCGGCATTCTCCACCTCGTAACTTCCTCGACCGAGCGCCAAATAGTCCTGCGCTCCCGCCAGGGAACCAGATCGCGAAGCAACGTCGATGGGCGAATTCGCTCCCTCGGAAAATCCAACACTTCCATGAACGCGCGTCTCAGTCGATAGAACGAGACCGAAGACAGACAAACTTCACTCGGAGAAGAATCCCCCTGCTCGCAAATCCTGTCCGTCAACTCCTTGACAGTCATCCCGCAAAGCCCGTAGTAATCCCCAAGCTCGACGCCGAACGATGCCTCCATCGCCTCGAACAGCTCCCAGGCATCCTCGCGAAGCACCGGGTCCCGCTCCCGGTCCGCATTAAGCAGCGCCATGAACCAACCCCCACTGCAACAACGCCATTATCCTCCACCCTCCAGCACCCGAAACACAGCCTTCCTATTGACCCTACCCGCATTTCCCCGTAAACTGAGGTTTTGCAGGGATGCGGCTAAGTTGCGCCTTCTGCCTGCATCCCATTTCAGCAATCATCGAAGGATCTCGATACACCATGGCGAATCATGTTTCCTCGCTCAAGCGCGCCCGTCAGACCGAACGCAAGACTGCGGTAAACCGCGCCAACAAGAGCCGCATCCGCACCTCGCTTCGCGCCCTGCGCGAGGCCATCCAGTCCGGCGACCTCAAGACCGCCCAGGACCAGTACAAGGCAACCGCCTCGGCACTCGACAAGAGCGTGCAGAAGGGCATCCTCCACGCCAACACCGCTTCGCGCTACAAGAGCCGCCTCAACGCCCGCGTCAAGGCACTCACAACCGCGTAAGTCCACCCGGATTTCACAACACCACAAAGGCTCCCGCCAACCGCGGGGGCCTTTTCGCGCTGCATTGCACTCGCCGCCAGCCCCCATAAAAACGGGGAGCAGCCATCCGCCGCTCCCCGTCTGCCTTCATAACCACCAACCTCCTAAGAATCTGTCCATAAACTAAGCGAGTCTTTTGAGGAGCGTGTGTGTAAAGCTGATCCAGAGCATGGACTCTGCGGAAGTTGGGCAAAGTTCGTAGTCTTTGCTGAACCTCCGGGACCATCCCATCCA
>JAKATU010000003.1 GCA_021818585.1 Acidobacteriota bacterium
GCTCAGAGCGGCGGGCCTGTGGGCAGTTGGAAGTGGTGCGTGCGATGGTGCGGTATCGACCGTGGATCAATCGATACGCGGCTGCCGACGAGAAGCTGCGCACTTTGTCGATCGAGGACGCACACACACGGGAGATGCTGGCCATCGAGGTAGACGCCTCCCTGCCGGCACTGCGCGTGGTTCGCGTTTGAAAGAGACTGCGGCTGGAGCGCGGACTGCCGGAGAGAATCGTCATCGATCATGGGACGGAGTTCACTTCGAAGGTGCAGGACCAATGGGCTTGCGAGAATAAGGCGACGCTGCATTTCATCACGCCCGGTCGTCCGATGGAGAACGGCTACATCGAATCGTTCCACCGCAAGTTCCGCGAGGAGCGCCGGAACGAACACTGGTTCCTGACGCTGGACGATGCCCGGTGAACCATCGAAAGCTGGCGGATCGAGGGTATTTTGATTTCCGTGTAAACGTCTGTTCCTCGATCCACTGGAAGGCGGCGCTGAACTGCTCCACGCTATTGTGGGAGGACTGCATCCTGGCGGCGACCGGAGAGGCAAATCTCGCGTTTTAGGTTGGAGGTTGGCTTCCCATTCAGATGCGTAGTTCGCCACCGGCTGCAAAATCTCGCAATTCAGTTGCTTGTGGTTTCGGTCCGGGAAAGTATGCATCTATTCTGTAAGTGCTTAAGTGGCTACCGGGCAAGGGTTTATACGACAGTCGGCCTTGACCGTGAAGTGGGCCATGAGGCCCCGAGAGCTGGTAGTAGCAGTGGCGCGAGAGAGCGCCGGCAACATTCTTAAAGACCAGGAGATTTTGAAGCATGTCAAAGGCAGTGAAATACGCAGAGCGTGCAGTCACGATTGCAGCCCAGGGTGCGTGGTTTGTATATGACAAGCTGAACAGCATCAACCCGAACCCGTCGTTTACGCCGAAGTGGTCGGATAAGCCGCTGCTGAAGTCGTATGAGAAGGAGAAGCCGCCGTTGGGCTGGCCTCGTACGACGGACTCTCTTTGTCCTCGGTGCGTGCCTGAGATCCGCCAGCAGATTCTGGATGGTAAGCTGCCGCACGAGATCCTGCTGAACGAGAAGGTCGGCGAGATCAAGGCGCAGATCATCGAGCGGGACGGAAAGATCCTGATGGTGAAGGACTGCCCGAAGCATGGCCACTTTGAAGACGTGATGTCGATCGACACGGCGTTCTTCCGCCACCTGGAAGAGGTTTTCCCCGGTCGTGACATTCGCGCGCACAATGACGAGGGGCTGCACAACCACGGCACCTCGACGGTGACGCATGGCCGCGGTTCGGTTCTGACGATTGACCTGACGAACCGCTGCAACATGATGTGCGATCCGTGCTTTATGGACGCCAACCAGGTGGGATTTGTGCATGAGCTGACCTGGGAAGAGATCAAGACGATGCTGGACAACGCGATCACGATCAAGCCGCGCCGGCAGATGTCTGTGCAGTTCTCGGGTGGCGAGCCGACGCTGTCGCCTTACTTCCTGGACGCGATTGCCTATGCGCGCAAGGTTGGCTACAACTCGGTGCAGGCGGCTACGAACGGCATTGAGTTTGCGAAGTCGAAGGAGCTTTGCCGCGCGGCTGCCGAAGCGGGTCTGCGCTATGCGTACCTGCAGTTTGACGGTATTGGCAATGCGGCGAACTCGCACCGCAAGGTGGGCAACCTGTTTGACGTGAAGCTGCAGGCGATCCACAATCTGCACGAGGCCGGTGTGGATATCGTTCCTGTAACGACGATCATCAACGGCATCAACAACGAGCAGGTGGGCCACATTATTCAGTTTGCTCTGGACAACCCGAAGACGATCAGCTTCCTGAGCTTCCAGCCGGTTTCGTTCACGGGCCGTGACGAAGACATTACGGATGAGCGCCGTCACGCGCAGCGCTACACGCTGAGCCACATGGCGCACGATGTGAAGAACCAGACGGGCCTGGGCGTGCCGGAGCGGGATTGGTTCCCGATCAGCTTTATGAGCACGTTCTCCGACTTCGGCGACCTGGTACACGGACCGAATGCAGACTGGGGCCAACTGAGCTGCGGCTGCCACCCAAATTGCGGTATCGGCATGGCGCTGATGATCGATAAGGAAACGAAGGAAGCGGTTCCGGTGACTGCGTTTTTGCATGCCGACCGCCTGGCGAAGGACGTTGCAAAGATCAACGATGCGGCGCGCGGCAAGCTGATGTCCGGTTTGGGCATCGCTCTGGCGCTGCTGCGGAACTACGACCCGACGAAGTCGCCGACGCACTTCCGGATTGTGGACATGCTGAAGAAGTTCGACAAGTGCTTTGGCGTGACGGGCCACGACTACGGCAGCGTGACGGGCGAGCGCACCATGGACGACATCAACAAGCGCCGCGCGGACCGCTGGAACTTCCTGTTCATCGCGGGCATGTGGTTCCAGGATCTGTTCAACTACGACTTCCGGCGTACGGAGCAGTGCATTATTCCTTACGCGACGCAGGAAGGCGAGATCAGCTTCTGCGCTTACAACACGGGCATTGGCTGGCGGAACATTATCGAGAAGATGCACATGACGGCCACGCTGACCAAGTGGTATGACGAGCATGGGCGGCACGAGATCTTTGCCGGCGGCAAGAACGTGGGCATGAACGAGGGCACGCACCAGTTGGTGCTGAATGACGAGCATGTCCATGCGGCTGCGAACGACACGTTTGAGAAGCTGGGCATCGCAAAGAACTCGCGCGAAGAGAAGCTGCGCGCCCGCGAAGCGAAGCTGAAGCAGGATGCGGAGAATGCGCGCATGGCCAAGCTGTATCGCGAGCATGTTCTGGGCGAAAAGCCGGTCGAAGGCATTGTTTCGATCGACTCAATCGCTCCTGCCAAGCCGGTTGCTCGAAAGACGGAAGAGCCCGTGATGGGGGACTGACCGTCCAGGTAAATGCGGCTTCGCCGGTGCTTCCCACACGGGCAATTGAGGCTTCGCCGCAAAGAATTACGGCCATCCCCTTTGGGATGGCCTTTTTCTTTGGGCAGTGGGTAATTGCAGGTGCTGGTTCAAGCATTTTCAGTGATACATACCGTGTCCAGCATGGATCCGGTGTGGCCGTTCCTTGATAGAACGTCCACACCAAAGGGTCTTGTTCTGCTTACACTTTCAGTGAAAATGCTCTAGCTGGCGATTTCGGCTTCTTCGTCGAATTCGGATTGATGCTGGAGGGCTTCGGCGAGGGTTTGGGCGAGGCGGACGGCTTGCTGGCGGATCTCCGGGATAGCGATGGATTCGAGGAGGGTTCCCTGGCGGCTGGGGCCGAGTGTAAAGAGATTTTCGGAGGCTCGGTTGAGGTTGTCGATGAGCGCTCCGTCGCGGTTGGTGCGGAGCCCGACGCCGAGCGGGCCGGGAGTTGCGATGCCATTGGCGAAGAGCTTTTTGAGCAATGGGGAGTGAACGCGGCGGTAGTTGAGGCTGGGGCCAGTGCAGTTGATGGCGCGCGCGGTGGTGAAGGCGGCGGTGCCGGAGTGGGTTTCGAGTGCGACGCAGGCCTGGCCGTTTTGGAGGGTGACGGCGCTGACACGCCCCTGGCGGATGACGAGGGTTCCGGCGTCGAGTTCGGACTGGACGGCTTTTGCGATGGGTGGGGCCATGCGATGGCGGACGACGTCCCAACGTCGCTGCAGGTGACGGCGGAAACGTTTGCGCTCGCTGAGCGGCAGGCGGAGCCAGAGCTGGTTGGTGGCGTCGCGGAGGCTGTCGATGGCGGCGCGCCATTCGGCTCCGCTGCGGATGGCGGTGCGGATGGCGCGGAGATAGTCGACGGCGGTGGCAGGGGTGTCCAAAGGAATGGCGCTGGTGGCAAGTGGGGTGTAGGGCGCATGGCGCGTGGGGAAGACTCCGTGACGGGATACGGCGGTGATGATGCCGCGATGGCCGGTTTCGCGGAGGCGCAGGAGGACGTCGACGGCGGTGAGGCCGGTGCCGATGACGGTGACGGGCGCGTGGGGGTCAAGGCCGGCGTAGGCGGAGGCTCTCCAGGCGTTGTGGCAGTAGACGCCGGCGAGTTCAGCCGCGGGCTCGATACCGGGGAGCGGAGCTGGGTCGAAGTTGCCGAGGGCGAGGACGGTGAGGTTGGCGTGGAGGCGGCGTCCATCTTCCAGGGTGAGGAGCGCGCCGGTGGGCGTGGGGCGGTAGTCCGTGACCTGACCTTGCTGGGTTTCAATAGTGTGGGTCTCGGTGAAGATGTGCTGGATGTAGCGGCCGAAGAGGGCGCGGGGCGCGAAGGTATGTGGCGTTGCGGAGGGGTCGTGACGGGCGCGGAGCCAGCGGAGGAAATGGTCGGGCTGGTGGGGCAGGGCGCTGATTTTTCCGGCGGGGACGTTGAGCAGGTGGCGCAGGCTGGGCGTGGAGTAGGCGAGGCCGAGGCCGACAGTGGGTTCCTGATGGATGAGGACGATGCGTGCGCCGGTTTGCTGCTTCGCGAGGTGGAAGGCGGTGAGGGTACCGCTGACGCCGCCGCCGATGATGGCGATGGTTTTGGTGCTTTTGTTGGCGTTGTCCATGTTTAGACTTTAGGCAGCAGAAGAGGCAATGGGAATTCACAAATTCTTATGCGTCATAAGGGGCTTGGGAGATGCGTGGGCCGGGACGGGGAAAGTGGTGAAGCGCGGACGGGGGCGGTGAGTACAATAGAGTGTTTGGGGCATCCAATAAAAAACTGGCAGAAACGGAGCACATCCTTGGCAGAAACGATCTATGATGTTGCGATTATTGGCGGCGGACCGGCCGGATACACGGCGGCGATTCGCGGTGGGCAGCTTGGCCTGAAGGTTGCGCTGATTGAAAAGGAGCCGAAACTGGGCGGAACGTGTCTGCACTGGGGCTGCATTCCGACGAAGTCCCTGCTGTTTAACGCGGAGATTTACGACTACCTGAAGGACGCGAAGGAGTTTGGCCTGGAAGGGCTGGGCGAGCCGAAGATCAACTGGCAGGCGATTCTGGACCGGAAGAACCAGATCATTACGAAGCATGCAAAGGGCCTTGACTTCCTGATGCGGAAGAACAAGGTGACGGTGATTGCGGGCTACGGAAAGCTGACTGGGCCGGCGAAGGATGGCGTGCATTCGGTTGAGGTGAAGCCGGAAGGCAAGGGCAAGGCCGAGACGGTGAAGGCGAAGAATGTGGTGGTGGCCACAGGTTCGGACGCGAAGATGCTGCCCGGACTGACGGCGAGCGACAAGATTCTGACGAACATGGAGATTTTGACGATCCCGGCGATTCCGAAGTCGATGGTGGTGATTGGCGCGGGCGCGGTGGGTGTGGAGTTCGGTTCGATCTTCCGCAGCTTCGGGTCGGAGATCACTATTGTGGAGTATTTGCCCCGGATGGTTCCTAATGAAGATGAGGACGTGAGCAAGGAGCTGACGCGGGTCTTCAAGAAGCGCGGGATTGAGAGCCACACCGGCGCGAAGGTAGAAAAGGTAGAAGAGACCAAGACGGGCGTGAAGGTGACCTTTACCGCTGCCGATGGCAAGACGGTCGTGAAGGAAGCCGAGAAGGTGCTGGTGGCCGTGGGCCGCGCGCCGCGCACGGAGAATGTGGGTCTGGACAAGACGAAGATCAAGCCGGAGCGTGGTTTCATCAAGGTAAACGAGTGGATGCAGACCGACGAGCCGGGCGTGTACGCGATTGGCGACGTGGTGGCCGGGCTGCCGCAGCTGGCGCATGTGGGCGCGATGTGCGGTGTGGTCGTGGTGACGAAGATCGCGGGCAAGTATGCGCGTCCGGTGAAGAAGGAGCGCATTCCGGCCTGCACTTACACGGAGCCGCAGATTGGCAGCGTGGGCCTGACCGAAGCGCAGGCGAAGGAAAAGGGGCTGCAGGTGAAGGTTGGGAAGTTCCCGTTCACGGCCAACTCGAAAGCGACGATTGTGCACCAGCACGATGGCTTTATCAAGGTGGTGGCGGACGCGAAGTATGGCGAGATCCTGGGCGTACACATCATTGGTCCGCAGGCAACGGAGCTGATTGCCGAGGCCGTAACGGCCATCGAGCTGGAAGCGACGGTGGAGGATATGATGTTCACGATCCACGCGCACCCCACACTGGCCGAGGCGATGCTGGATGGTTTTGGCAGCGTCGAGGGCATGGCGATCAATATGTAACTAGATCGGTTGCGAAAGCAAAAGCCCGGCATTTTGCCGGGCTTTTGTGCGTTTTGGGGCACTTTGTTTAACGGGCTTGTGCTTCAAACGCGCGTACTGCATCGATGACTTCCTGCGATTCGCCGAATCCAGGCCATTTGATTGGTACGAGGTAGTGATTCCTGGGGTCCATGAAGCGGGCGAAACGCTCGCGGAGATTTTCCATGGTGTCCTTTTCCGGCTTTGTTTGCTCCTTTGGGGCTAAACGATCCATGTGGCAAAGTTTCCAGCCTTATGCATTCAGGTGGACACCGCATTTTGACAGGATGCCCATGTACTTTATTACCTTGAGCTGTTCCTTCGAGGCGGCCATGACTATCAGAACCTCATGGTTCGCCAGCATTTTCTTGATTTGTTCCAGTGACGGGGTGCAGTTCTTCATGGCGCAGTAGAAGGCCCATTGTGCCGGGGAGTTGTCGGTATAAACGATCTCGCGATGAGAAGGCATGTGTATAAAAGGCTCTCTTTGAGAGAGCCTCTGCTTGCGCAACAACAGGGGCATATCGTTCGCTTCGTTCCACTCTTCCATTACGTCGCGCCAGTGGGTTGTAAATTTCGGGGCTAGTCTTGGCCGGTGAGGAGACTCTGCCCAGAGCTTGCCTGCTATCTTGAGCGTTTCCGTGACATCAACGGGCAACTTCGGCTTGGCTTCCTCGCTGCGCGGCTTTTCGAGAAGGGCTTGGCAGGGATCTCATAGCAGAATGAGACTGTCGTTCATGATGGGAAGCAGCGACTCCTAAGCAAAGGAATTTGGTGCATGGGGAAGGTACCATAGAGGGTTGGAAGCATTCGATGATTTTGAATCTTGTTTATCTGGGGCGCGTGGGGTATGCCGAGGGGCTGGAGGTGCAGCGGCGGCTGGTGGAGGCGCGCGTTGCGGGGCTGATTGGGAATACGCTGGTGCTGCTGGAGCATCCGCCGGTGCTGACGCTGGGGCGGAACTCGGACCGCAAGAATGTGCTGGCGACGGATGAGTTTCTCGCCGTTCGTGGGGTGGAGCTGCACGAGGTGAATCGCGGCGGGGATGTGACGTACCACGGGCCGGGGCAGCTGGTGGGGTATCCCATTGTGGATTTGCGGAGCTTTGCCGGGACCGGGCTTGGGCGGCGGCTGGGCGCGGTGGAGTATGTGCGCTGGGTGGAAGAAGCGCTGATTCGGGCGTGCGCGGACTTTGGCGTGAAGACGGAGCGCGTGGCGGGGCGGACGGGCGTTTGGACGCTGGCCGGCGGGTCAATTGAAGAGCGGAAGATTGCGGCAATTGGCGTGCATATTTCGCGGGGGATTACCTCGCATGGGTTTGCGCTGAATGTGACGACGGATCTGCGAGATTTTGAGTTGATTGTTCCGTGCGGAATCAGCGACCGGAAGGTAACGAGCCTGGAGCTGGAAGTGAGCGAAGAGGTGGGCGAGGGTCTGACGATGGAGAAGGTGATGCATTCCGTAGCTCGTCAGTTTGGAAGGGTGTTAGAACACCAAATTCTGTGGGTGGAGAGTTTGGGAGATTTGTTGCCGGAACTGGCAGTTCCTTTGGCGGATGCAAAAGGCAAAGGCTGACGCGAAGACGCGAAAAACGCTAAGGGACGCAAAGGAAAATAGGGGAACGGGTGAGGCGCAACAGGTAGGATTGTTTGAGTGTCTGTAGAGCAGTTGAAACGGGGTGAGATGGAGCTGGTCTTCATTCCTCCGATTTGTCCACAAGTGGCGAGAGTTCTCCGATCATGTAGGCCAGCAGTTGGCGGCCGACGAGGAGAACGGATGAAGAAGAGCCGGTACACAGAAGAGCAGATCGTAGGAGTGCTGAAGGAGTCCGGAGCGGGGCTTGATCCGGCG
>JAKATU010000089.1 GCA_021818585.1 Acidobacteriota bacterium
CTCGCCGGACTTGAACCCGATCGAAAAGGCCTGGGCCAAGCTCAAGCAACTGCTCCGCGCCGCCAAAGCGCGGACCAAAGAAGCCCTCGATCAGGCCATCGCTCAGTTACTACCGCTACTCACCGCCGAAGACGCCAAAGCTTGGTTCAGACTCCCATTTCATGCTCTACAGAAATAGGAGAAATGCTCTAATAGCCGGAAACAGCGCATGTTTTCGCTGCATCTAAGTCCATAACGCAGGTCAAGGCAAGGATCTGCAATCGGAGTGCCGCCGTAAGGCATGTCCGGAGAATTCGCGGATCAGGAGTTGATGGTTGCAAGTTCCAGTTATGTATCTTCCCCGCGTGTGGGTGGGCAGCCAGTTTGTTCCCGGCCTACTTCCCAAGGAGATTCATCCGCTCTCTGCCCATATCAAGCTGACGGAAAACTGCCAAGCGCGGTGCGTGAGCTGCGACTACTGGAAGACGCGCTGGAAGGATGAGATTTCGACGGAGCGGGCAGTCCGGCTGATCGACGAGGTGGTGGAGCTGGGCATCGGCACGCTGCGGCTGACCGGCGGCGAGCCGCTGATCCGCAAAGACCTGTTCGAGGTGCTGGAGCGGTCGCGGGCGCACGAGCTGAAGCAGGTGGTGATCCAGACGAATGGGCTGCTGCTGGAGCGGTTCCAGGACAAGGTGAATGCCTCGCCGATTACGCACGTGAATGTTTCGATTGACGGCATGCCGGAGACGAATGACCGGATTCGCGGCGTGGATGGGTACTTTGAGCAGGCGATCCGCGGCATTCGCGGGCTCGATGGCAAGAAGGTTTCGTTTTCCGTGACGCTGAATGGTGAGTCTGCCGGTGAGTTGGAGAAGCTGGCGGAGGTAGCGCAGGATCTGGGCGCGGGGCTGGGATACAACATCCTGAGCCGGAATCTGTTTTTCCTTGCGAATGCGGACCTGGTAACGCTGTGGCCGGAGAAGCAGGCCGCGCAGCAGGTGGAAAAGTTTGCGCGCGAGACGATGCAGAGGCCGGAGTTTGAAGTGGAATACCTGCGCAAGTATTACGGCCACGAGCCGCTCGATGAGCCGGCTTGCGTGCTGGGTTATCTGCAGGTGTTTGTGCTGTCGAACGGCGACGTGCTGACGGGGTGCTATCCGCTGCCGCCGGTGGGCAACATTGTGAAGAGCAGCCTGCGCGAGGTTCTGTCGTCGGAAGCGTATCGGCGGCAGGCGGAGGCGATGGTGCGCCGCGAGTGCCCGGGCTGCACCTGCGGCGTGGAGTCATCGCTGGCGATGAAGCATGCCTTCGCGAGCGGATTTTATGAGCTGAGCCGTCTGATGGGCGGCGAAAAGAAAACTCGCCCTAGGGCTCCACGTGTTGAGCAGCCACGGCCAGTGCCTCCTGTGATCGAGCAGGAACCAGTTGCCCGTTGACGATGACATAGTCGTGGCCGCGCCAGCGGATGGTGCGGCGAAAGAGGCTGGCGGCCCAGATGGCGGTCGCCACGGCATCCCACAGCGGCACCATGAGGATCTGCTTCCAGAGGCCGCTCTGGCGTAGCTGGCCACCGACGATGACCGTAAGCAGCGACCGCACGAACAGGTAGGCAAAGAGGAAGCTGAGGGCGATCTCCGCGTTGGGCGCGAGTACGAGCGCAAGGATGGTCCACGGCAGGCCGAGGGTAAAGATGAGCCCCAGGTGTCCGGCGGGGCGCATGTGGCGCATGACGGTCATCCAGCGAAGGCGCTTGAAGAAGAGCTCGCCGAAGGACTGGAAGTCGGGCACGGTGTTGACGATGTAGGGCAGCAGGATGACTTCCCTGCCCTGCTCGGCGATGAGGCGGCCGATGAGCAGGTCGTCGGCGGGGCGGTTTTCAATGGCCGCGTAGCCGCCAAACTCCCGCAGGTTAGAGACGCGGGTGGCGATGGTGGGGCCGAGGGCAAACTTGATGCCGTCGAGCTCTTTGGCGACAAAGAGGCCCGGGTAGAAGTCGGAGAGCATGCCGGCTTCCTGCAGGTTCTGGACCCAGGTGGATTTCTCGGTGAAGTTCTGGTCTGGCGCGTAGAGGCAGGTGACGGCGCCGACGTTCGGATCGGCGAGGGGGGGCATGAGGCGGCGGAGGTAATTCGGCTCGACGCGCACGTCACTGTCATTGATGACGAGGTGCTCGTGCGCAGCCTCTTCCGTGAGGCGGGCGAGCTTGGCGCACTTGTCGTTGGTGGCTTCGCGGCCGGAGCCGATGATGGTGCGGATGTTGACGTGGGGAAAATCGGAGGCGACGCGCTGGATGACAGGCAGGGCCGGGTCGGCGGTGTCACCGACGATGAAGAGGATTTCGTACTCGGGATAGTCGAGGCGGCAGAAGCTGGCGAAGTTCTGGTAAGCCTCGGGGTCGAGCCCGCGGACGGGCTTGAGGATGCTGACGGGGGGCAGGAATTCTTCAGAGGAAAAGATATGGGAGGGTCGGGTCTGCAAGGGTTTGGGCTTGCGGACTGCGAAAAAGCGAACGGAGCTGAAAAGGGCCAGACCGTAATAGATAAACGGAATAGCGGCGATTCCCAGCAGTGCGATACGGAGGGAGGGAAACAACAGGAGCGCGATTGGCATAATGTTGGTCGTAGAGCCTCAAAAAAGAACGCGGCCTTGAGCCGTAAATAATTGAACCCGCATGGCATGGAACGAGTTGCGGCGGATTTTATATTGTTTCTGTTACAAATTATGGACGTAACCGGAAGTCCGCAAGACTACGCTACAATGAAAAATTTCTTTCTGCTGGAATGGATGCGGGAACGGGAAGAAAAGCGGTCATTTTCAGCGGATTCAAAGATGAGAAAAGCTTCGGTGTCATCTTCAGGCTCTATTCATAAACTTGCCGTAGGCTGGGCGGTGGTTGGATTCAGCAACAAAGGAGAGAGCTATGAAGATAGGAACAGGTTGGCGGCAGGGTGCGCTGGCGGCAGCGGCGCTGCTGGGACTGGCGGCGGCTCCCGTGGCGCATGCGCAGAAGCCCTACCATGTGGCGGCGCACTGGCAGGTGGGCGGCGGCGGCTGGTGGGATTACATGAGCATCGATCCGGTTTCGCACGACCTTTACATCACGCGCGGCAATCACGTGATGGTGCTGAACCCGATGAACGGGCATGTGATTGCGGATATAACCGGGCTCAAGGGTACGCATGGAGTGGTGTTCGCCAAGGATGGCGTGACGGGCTTTGTGACGGACGGCGGGGCCAACGACGTGGCGTACTTCAACCGCAGGACGAACAAGATTGAGGGCACGGTTCCGGCAGGCAACGGTCCGGACGGGGACACTTATGACCCGTACACGAACACGGTTTGGGCCTTTAACGGGCACAGCGACTCTGCGACGGTGATTGACGCGGCGACCAAGAAGGTGCTGGCGACGGTGGCGCTGCCGGGCAAGCCGGAGTTTCCGGTTTCGGACGGCAAGGGCAACATCTACGACAACATTGAGAGCAAGAGCGAGATTGTGCGCATCAACGCAATGTCGCACAAGATCACGGCGGTGTGGCCGCTGGCTCCTTGCGAGCATCCGTCGGGGCTGGCGATTGACACGCAGCACATGCGGCTGTTCTCCGTGTGTCACAACGGCCTGATGGCGGTGGTAAACGCGGAGACCGGCAAGGTGGTGGCGACGCCGAAGATTGGACCGGGGCCGGATGCGGCGCGCTTCGACGCGCAGGACCAGTATGTGTTCGCGAGCACGGGCGGCAATGGCGCACTGACGGTGATCCACGAAGACTCGCCGAACCACTACACGGAACTGGAGACGGTGAAAACCGAAAAGGGCGCGCGCACCATGGCGATGATGCCCGGCGGCAGCCGGCTCTACACGGTGACGGTGAAGTTTGGGCCTCGGCCCAAGCCGACCGCGTCGGATCCGCATCCGTGGCCGACGGCGGCGCCGAATTCGTTTACGGTGATTGAACTGGAGAAGTAAACGACAGTAAAAAACATCTCGCTGCAACGGGGAGCCTGCACGGCTCCCCATTTTTTTGCAGGCCGGCGAAGCTGCGGGTGAGGCGGGAATCAACAGGCGGCTCAGGCATACTGGATGAATGAGTTCGATGGTTCCCTTTCGCCTGGCGCCCTACTTTCGCACACGCCCCTGGGGCTTTCACGATTTACGTCCGTGGTTTGATTACCAGACCAGCGGAGAGCCGATTGGCGAGGTTTGGCTGACTGGAGAAATGTGCATTGCGGAGACTGGTCCGTATGCGGGGCACTCTCTGCAGGCGATTACGGCCGAAAACAGCCGGGCATTGCTGGGTGAGGCCGCGGCGGCGGGTGAGTTTCCGCTGCTGGTGAAGGTGCTGTTCCCCAGGGAAAAGTTGAGCGTGCAGGTGCATCCGGACGATGCTTTGGCGCAGCAGTACGGGTTTCCGCGCGGCAAGACGGAGTGCTGGTACGCGCTGGACGCCGCGCCGGACGCCAAGGTGGCGCTGGGGCTGGTGGAGGGGACGACCCTGGAGCAGGTTCGGGCGGGGATCGCCGATGAGACGCTGGAAAAGTATCTGAAGTGGTTACCTGTTGAGACCGGCGACATGATTTATGTGGACGCGGGCACGGTGCACGCGATTGGGCCCGGTGCGGTGCTACTGGAAACGCAGCAGTCGAGCGATTTGACTTATCGGATGTTTGACTACGGGCGCGGGCGCGAGCTGCATGTGGAGCAGTCGATGCAGGCGACGCGGCTGAAGACGCGGGCAGGCAAGGTGCAGCCAGTAGCCGAGGGCGACCGGACGGTGCTGATCCGCGAGCACTATTTTGTGATGGAGCAATGGCGGCTGGCCGCAGGTTTGGCGCCGGCGGAATTGAGCCAGAGGTCGGCCTCAGTGCAGATGCTTTTCTGCGAAAGCGGGACTGTCAGGCTGGGCGACGAGGGTTTTGAGGAATTTGACCTGAAGCGCAATCAACTGGCGGTGATTCCGGCAGGAGTTGCATCCAAGGTTACCAGTGACGGCGCCTCAAAAATAATTCGTATTGCGCCTTGTGCAGTCTAGAAGCTAGACATAGATTCCATGATTGATTTTCGACCGATTATTCTTGCGGGCGGCAGCGGTACGCGGTTCTGGCCGCGGAGCCGCCGTTCGGCAGCCAAGCAGGTGCTGGCGCTGGATGGTGAGCGCAGCATGATTCAGCAAACCATGGACCGGCTGATTCCGCTGGCCGGCCAGGAGAAGATGTGGGTCATCACGAACGACCTGCTGGCGGGAACCATTACGCGGCAGCTAGATGTGCTGCCACGGGAGCGGGTGATCTGCGAGCCTGCGGCACGGAATACGGCTCCGGCAGCGGGGCTGGCGGCGTTTTTGCTGGAGCGGCTGGCGCCGGAGTCGGTGCTGGGCATCTTCCCTGCCGACCACGTGGTGGGGCAGGAAGCGGCGTTTGTGAAGACGCTGCGCACGGCAATTGCTCTGGCAGCCGAAGACGAAAACATGGTGGTGCTGGGGATTCATCCCACGCGTGCCGAGACCGGCTATGGCTACATCGAGACGGGCGAGTCGTTGCGCGACGGCATCCAGCAGGTACGGCGGTTCACCGAGAAGCCGAACCGCGAACGCGCCGAGGAGTTTGTGGCCGCGGGCAATTACTTCTGGAACAGCGGCATTTTTGTGTGGCAGGCAAAGACGCTGGCCAACGCGGTGCGCGAGCACCTGCCGGAGATGGCCCCGCTGCTAGAGGAGATTGCCGCCGCCTATGGCACGCCGCAGTTTGCGGAGGTGTTTGCGCGGCTGTATCCGCAGTGCGAAAACATCAGCGTGGATTACGCGATTCTGGAGCCGCGCTCGGCCAAGGGCGGGCAGCGGTCGAAGCTGTATTGCATTCCGGCGGATTTCGGCTGGAACGACCTGGGTTCGTGGTCGGCGCTGTACGAGCACAAGCTGGAGCAGGGACTGGGCGAGGAGAATGAGAACGTTCTGGATACGTCGAACCCTGTGTTCATGGAGGCGCACGGCAACTATGTTTACAGCCCCGGGAAGATGGTGGCGCTGGTGGGCGTGGAAAACCTGGTGGTGGTGGAAACCGGCGATGCCCTGCTGGTGACGACCCGGGAGCACGCACAGGATGTAGGCAAAGTGGTCAAGGAGCTTGCGCGGCAGGGTCGTGAGGAACTGATTTAACTTTAATTTTCCGGACCTCGCGAGAGGCCCATCGCAATCACCGCGAGCAAGGAATGATGAGCGAGACTAATCCCGTTCAATTTGGGACAGATGGATGGCGCGGCGTCATCGCCGACGACTTCACCTTTGAAAATGTGCGGATGGCGGCGAGCGCCATTGCGAATTACGTGCTGGCGCATCCGGAGGTGGGCAGCGGTGTCTGCATTGGCTGGGACACGCGCTTTGGCTCGCTGCGTTTTGCGCGGACGGTGGCCGAGGTGCTGGCCGGAGCGGGGATTGCGGTTCAACTGGCGGACCGGGTCACGCCGACTCCGGCGCTGTCTTATGCGGTGCGGGAGCGCAGGGCCGCGGGCGGCGTCATGATTACGTCGAGCCATAACCCGGCGCAGTGGAACGGCGTGAAGTACAAGGCGTGGTACGGCGGATCGGGACGTCCGGCGATCATGACGGAGATTTCCGAGTTGCTGGGCAAGCCGCTGCCGAAGGCTGCTGCAGCGAAGATTGAGGAAGTGGATTTTGTGCCGGAGTACGTGGCGGCGATCTCGGCCTTTGCGGACCTGGATTTGATTGCGAAGTCGGGACTGAAGTTTGCCGTGGACAGCATGTATGGCGCGGGCGGTGGCATTCTGGCGGATATCTTCACGAAGATTGGCGTGGATTTTGTCGAGATTCGCGGTGAGGCAAACCCGCTGTTTCCGGGGATCCATCCGGAGCCGATTGAGCCTCATATCCGCCTGCTGGGCGAGACGGTGGTCTCGGCAAAATGCCATGCGGGGCTGTGTACGGATGGCGACGCGGACCGGATTGGCGCGACGGACGAGAACGGCGTGTTCGTCGATCCGCACAAGATTTTCAGCGTGCTGCTGGAGTGGATTCTGGAGCGCAAGGGCTGGGAGGGCGACGTGACGCGCGCCTTCAATACGACGGGCATGATTGACCGTATCTGTGAGCGCTATGGCCGCAAGCTGTACGAGCACGGCATCGGCTTCAAGTACGTCTGCGACCTGATGCTAGAGAAAAAAATCCTCATGGGCGGCGAGGAGTCGGGCGGGATCGGCATCCAGCGGCATTTGCCGGAGCGCGATGGCCTGCTCAACGCGCTGCTCGTGGCCAACGTGATGGCCGAGGAGAAGCTGACACTGGGGCAACTGGTGGCGCGGCTACAGCAAAAGTACGGCGAGCACCACTACGCGCGCATTGATCTGCACATTGCCGACGACCTGAAGAACGCCACCATCGCGAAGGCTAAAGCCGGGGTAAAGGAATTTGCCGGGATGGCTGTGAAGCATGTCGACACCATGGACGGCATCAAGTTTTTTGTGGATGATCCAGCGGCGCGGGGCGTCGAAAATGCCGCGCGGGCGTGGCTGCTGCTGCGAGCCTCGGGCACCGAGCCGCTGCTGCGGATTTACTCCGAGGCGGGCTCGCCGGAGTCCGTCAACCGGCTGCTGGAAGCCGGGCGCGAGTTCGCCCTGCATAGCCTGGATTGAGATTCCTGCGGCGGTTCGCTGTTTTTTACATAGACACGTTGTATCCTCAGGCTTCGGATACGGTAAGCTTCTCGCGCGCATCGAAATGATGGGCGGCTGCCTGCCAGCGCCCGAAGCCTTTTTCCTTAAACATTGCCAACGAGAACGCAACACGACTGCCGGAGAGTGAAATGAGCACAGCGCCAGCACCGAAGACTCCTTTGGGCAAGCTTTCTGCCTGGAACGACCTGAAGCAACATGCCGAAGAGCTGCGCGGGAAGCACCTGCGCGAGCTGTTTGCCAGCGACGCCGCGCGGGGCGAGAAGTTCCGCGTGGAGGCTGAGGGAATTTACCTGGACTACGCAAAGAACCGCATCACGGACAAGACCATGCAGCTTCTGCTGGAACTGGCCGCGCAGAGCGGGCTGCGGGAGCGGATTGACGCCATGTTCCGGGGCGAGAAGATCAACATTACCGAAGACCGCGCGGTACTGCACGTGGCGCTACGCGCGCCGAAGAGTGCATCGATCAAGGTGGACGGCGAGGACGTGGTGCCTGAGGTCCACACGGTTCTGGATCGCATGTCTGCCTTTGCCGACCGCTTGCGCAGCGGCGAGTGGAAGGGCCACACGGGCAAGCCGATCAAAAACGTGATCAACATCGGCATTGGCGGCTCGGACCTGGGCCCGGTGATGGCCTACGAGGCGCTGCGGCACTACTCGCGGCGCGACATGAACTTTCGGTTTGTATCGAATGTGGACGGCACGGACTTTGCCGAGGCGACGCATGATCTTTCCGCCGACGAGACGCTGTTCATTGTTTCTTCGAAGACCTTCACGACGCTGGAAACGATGACGAACGCGCAGACGGCGCGGAAGTGGGCGCTGGAGTCGCTGAAGGATGAGAGCGCGATTGCCAGGCACTTTGTGGCGGTTTCGACGAATGCAGCCGAGGTGACGAAGTTCGGCATCGACACGGCGAACATGTTCGGCTTCTGGGACTGGGTTGGCGGGCGCTACTCGATGGACTCGGCGATCGGACTTTCAACGATGCTGGCCGTGGGGCCGGAGAACTTCCGGCGGCTGCTGGCGGGCTTCCATACGATGGACGAGCACTTTCGCACGGCGCCGTTTGAGCAGAATCTGCCGGTGATCATGGGCCTGCTTTCGGTATGGTACAACGACTTTTTCGATGCGCAGACGGTTGCGGTTCTGCCGTATGAGCAGTACCTCAAGCGCTTCCCTGCCTACCTGCAGCAGTTGACGATGGAGAGCAACGGCAAGCACGTCACGCTGGGCGGCGAGACGGTGAGCTACCAGACCGGGCCGGTCTACTGGGGTGAGCCGGGGACGAACGGGCAGCACTCGTTCTACCAACTGATCCACCAGGGGACGAAGCTGATTCCCTGCGACTTTATCGGCTTTGGAAAGACGCTGAACCCGCTGGGCAACCACCACGACCTGCTGATGGCGAACGTGTTTGCGCAGAGCGAGGCGCTGGCCTTTGGCAAGACGGCCGAGGAAGTGAAGGCCGAGGGCGTGGCTGACTGGCTGGTTCCGCACAAGGTATTTGAGGGCAATCGCCCGTCGAACACGCTGCTGCTGAAGGAGTTGACGCCGGAGGCGCTGGGCAAGCTGATCGCTCTTTACGAGCACATTGTGTTTACGCAGGGCACGGTTTGGCAGGTGAACTCGTTTGACCAGTGGGGCGTGGAACTGGGCAAGGTGCTGGCGAAGAAAATCGCCGGCGAACTGGCTGCTCCGGCGGATTTGCAGCATGACAGCTCCACCAACACCCTGATTACCCGCTACAAGCAGTTGCGGGGATGACGGCAGGATGACGTCAGCCTGAAAATCACGACAAGAATGGTGAAAACCACGTGCCGGCAGACGTTGACTGCGTCCTGCCGGCACAACTTTTCATCTATATAAGTGTTCAGCACGGTAGTGCATGGCGGGCAAAGTGGATGGCAGCGACTGGCCGAAACGCCCGGTGCGGAGGAAAGCGAACACAATGACGACGCATCACAAATGGATGAAGTTTTCCCGCCCTGGAATGCTTTTAGTGTTTGCCGGAGCCATGTTGGCCGCAGCGCCGCAGGTTTTTGCGCAGGCAGGAGTGAACCCGGAGCTGCAGGCGAAGGTGGCCACCAAGCTGAGCCGGGACAAGATGCTGCAGGGCCAGAACATCATGGTGAATGCGGCCGGCAGCCAGGTGACCCTGAGCGGCACGGTGCAGACGCCGAAGCAGTGGCAGGAAGCCGAGAGCGTGACCGCCAACGTGGGCGGCGTACGCACCATTTTGAATAACCTGACGATTGCCGAGCAAAGCCAGGGCGGCACGTCGCAGGGTTACGGAAGCCAAAGCTACAGCGCGAACGACCAGATGGCTCCGCCGCCTCCACCGGATGCACAGGATGCGCCCGCGCCATCGGCGTCGTCCTCGCCCGGCTACCAGATGAACGATGCGGGCAATCCCCCGCCTCCGCCACCGGACCAGCAGGCAAGCCAGAATGGGCAGAATTACGCGCAGCAGTCGCGTCCGGATTACCAGGGCGGCAATGGTGGGCAGTCCTATGGCGCTGGCTACGGCTCGCAGAACTATGGGGGGAACACCCCATATCACGATGACAACCGGCAACAGTATGCTCCGCCGCCGCAACAAGCCAGCGGGCCAGTGAGCGTGCCGGCGGGAACACTGCTGCAGGTTCGCACGGTAGAGCCGCTGGATAGCGCGCATCTGCATCCGGGACAGATTTTTGACGCCACGGTAGCGCGGGATGTGTGGGAAGGCAATGTGCTGGCGATTCCGCGCGGAGCCACACTGCAGGGCGTGGTGGTGCAGACCGAGCAGCCGCAGGGTAAGCTGGGCGGCAAACCTTACATGGATCTGCGGCTGACGTCGTTGAACCTGAGCGGGCAAATCTACCGGCTGAATACCAATCTTTGGGCGGGCAGAGGTCCGAACAAAGCCGGATACACGGCCAGCAACACGGTTACGGGCGGCCTGCTGGGCGCGATTGTGGGCGGCATTATCGGGCGCGGCGCGGGCGCAGCCGTGGGCGCGGGGCTGGGCGCGATGACCGGACTGGGAATTTCGTCGGCCACCAAGGGGCCGCACATTTATATTCCGTCCGAGGCGATACTGAACTTCCACCTGGCCGAGCCGGTGACGGTGCAGCCCGTTTCGTGGCAAGAGGCGCGGCGGCTCTCGTCAAACGAGCCGCAACTGCAGACACGCCCGATGTATGGACGGCGTTTCGTGCGGCCCTACCCGTACGGTTATGCGTATCCTCCGGCTTACTACTATCAGCCGTATCCCTATTACGGACCCAGCTACTACTTTGGCATGGGCTGGTAGGGTCTGACTTTGCTCTTTCCATGTAGCCGGGCGCGATGCCCGGCTTTCCTTTTTGGGGTGGATGCGTGGGAACGGCCGGCCGGAGAACGCGGGTGTAGGACGTGGGCTAAGGTCTGTATACTGAAAGTGCCTTTGTCCGGGGCATTATGATTCCCTGAGGGCACGCGGCGGGATCACCGGGATCGGCTCCGGACGCGACGAAGTTCTCACAATTTTAAGGGTCGTTAGCCACACATGATTCGTTTCCTCCAGAAAGACAATCGGTTCGTCAAAGCCATTTTTGTCATCATCATCACGGTTGCCTGCGTGACGATGGTGATTACGCTCATTCCGGGCATCTTCAACAGCCAGGCGACCAATAGCGACGTGTTTGCCACGATCGGCTACGGCGGACCGCTGGGGCGTTTTCTGCCAGCCAAGGACACGATCACAATGACCGCGGTGCAGCAGCTCGCCTCGCGTGAATTGCAGCAGGAAAATCTGCCGGACATGTACCTGCGCTTTCTGATTCCGCAGGCCGGGCAGGGCCTGATTCAGCAGCATCTGGAAATGGACGCAGCCCACAAGCTGGGCATCCACGCCACCAATGCGGACGTGCGGAACTTTCTGCACACGGGCGAGTGGGGCATGGTGCTTTTTCCGCATGGCAAGTACATTGGCGACCAGGCCTATGCGCAGTTCATTTCGCAGCAGTTCAACCTGTCGCGGACGCAGTTTGAGAACGAGGTGCGGAGCCAGATTGAGCAGGATCGCCTGCGCGGGCTGATCAGCGGCGCTGTGACGGTATCTCCGGCAGAGGTTCGCGCGGCTTATACGCAGCAGGGCATCAAGATCAACTTCCAGTACGCGGTGCTGGACTCGAATACGCTGCGGAAGACGATCAATCCAACGGACGCCCAACTGCAGGCTTACTTCAAGGCCAATGCGGGGCGCTATGCGAACGCCATCGCCGAAACGCGGACAGTGAACTACATCGCGTTTGACAACTCGCAGATTCCGGGCGGGCCGACGCAGGTAACCAATGCGGAAATTCAGCAGTACTACAGCCAGAACCAGAGCCAGTACCAGGTACCGGAAGAGGTCAAGGTGCGGCACATTCTGATTGCGGTGAAGCAGGATGCGAGTCCGGCGCAGGTTGCGGCAGCCAAGGCCAAGGCGCAGGGCATCCTCGACCAGATCAGGAAGGACAACGGCAAGAACTTTGCCGAGCTGGCGAAGAAGTATTCCGACGACCCGGGCAGCGCGGCGCAGGGCGGCGAACTGGGCTGGATCAAGAAAGGCGTGACAGTTCCGGCCTTCCAGCATGCGGCGTTTTCGCAGAGCGCGGGACAGATTTCCGGACTGGTGCGGACGCAGTTCGGCTTCCACATCATCCAGACGGAAGCGAAACAGGCAGCGCACCTGAAGCCTCTCTCCGACGTGAAGGCGGATATTCTCTCCACGCTCATGCAGGACAAGACGGCGCAGGCGGCGCAGGACTATGCCCTGCAACTGGCCAAGCAGGCCGCTCAGGAGGGTCTGGCGAAGACGGCGGCAGCTCATCACCTTGCGGTGACCAACAGCGGCCCGTTCCAGCAGGGCGCGAACCTGCCCAATATGGAAGACAGCTCCAAGCTGGTGGCCGAGGCATTTGCCGCCAAGCAGGGCTCTGCTCCTGAGATTGCGAATACCGGCAACGGCTTCGCGGTCTTCCAGTTGACGAACATCGACCCCGCGCACGCACCGACGTTTGCCTCCTACAAGAGCCATATTCTGTCGGATTATCGTGACGCTCACCTGCCCGCACTGATGGCCGCGAAGACCAGCGAACTGGCCGCCAAGGCGCACTCGCTGAACAACCTGGCGCAGGCTGCCAAGGCCATGGGCGCGACTCTGATGACCAGTGGCCTCGTGGGCCGCACCGAACAGGTTCCGGAGATTGGCGAACTGGAGCAGGTGGCTCCCTCGCTCTTTACGCTGAACCAGGGCGACATCAGCAAGGCGATCAACACCGGCAGCAGCGGCGTGGTGGCCCAAATTACCCAGAAACAGTTCCCGGACGCGGCGGATATCCAGGCGCACTTTGAAGCGACGCGCCAGCAACTGCTCAGCCAGGAGCGCGATCAGATGTTTGCCGTCTTCCTCACCAACCTAGAGCACGAGTACCAGAAGGAAGGGCGTATTCACATCAACCAGAGCGCGGTTTCGCTGGCCACCGGCGGCGGAAGCCAGAGCTAAGCCACACGTTCAACCAGACCATGGGACCCGTGCTTCGGCACGGGCCTTTTTGTCTGGCCGCATCCTAAAAATTTGTAGAAGTATCAGGAGAGGTTTTTATGCCCTTTATTCGGTCCTCTGGAGTTTTGCTGCATATTTCTTCCCTGCCCTCCTATGGCGGCATTGGCGACCTTGGCCCCGCGGCGTATGAGTTTGCCGATTTTCTGGCCGCGGGCAAACAGCAGTGGTGGCAGGTGCTTCCGCTGGGGCCGACGGGTTTTGGGAATTCTCCGTATGCGGGCTTGTCTGCGTTTGCGGGCAATACCCTGCTGATTTCGCTGGAGTTTCTTTCCGACCGGGGCTGGATCAGCGGCGACGCGATTGCCGGTCTGCCGGGACGCGCGGGCAACGTGGATTTTGAGGAGGTCACGGCGCGCAAGCTGCCGCTGCTGGAGGCCGCGGCCAGGCAGTTTCTGGCGAGCAGGCCTGGGGAGCAGTGGGCGCGGTTTGAGCAGTTTTGCGCGGCGAATGCCGGATGGCTGCCGGGCTGGTCGCTCTACAGCGTCCTGCGCCGCAAGTTTGATAACGCCTGCTGGAACCAGTGGCCGGAGCCGCTGGCGCGGCGCGATGGCGAGGCGCTGGGGCAGACGCGGCAGGAGCTGGCCGAGGAGATTGCTGTGGCCGAGGCGATTCAGTTTGCCTTTGACGAGCAATGGACGGCGCTGCGGGCTTACTGCGCCGAGCGGGGCATCCAGTTTCTGGGCGATATCGCGATTTTTGTGAACTTTGACAGCGCCGATGTGTGGACGCATCCGGAGATGTTTGAGCTGGATGAGCATTTGTCTCCGGTGCGGGTGGCGGGCGTTCCGCCGGATTATTTTTCGGCGACCGGACAGCGATGGGGCAATCCCCTGTACCGCTGGCAGGAGATGGAAGCGCGCGGCTTTCCGTGGTGGGTGGAGCGGGTGCGGCGGGCACGGGTGCTGTATGACGCGATCCGGCTGGATCACTTCCGGGGATTTGAAGCGTTCTGGTCGATCCCTGCCGAAGAGGACACGGCGGTCAACGGCGAGTGGGTCAAGGCACCGGGCGAAGCGCTCTTTAAGACGCTTCGTCGCGAGCTCGGCGAACTGCCGTTCATTGCCGAAGACCTGGGCGTGATTACGCCTGAGGTGGACGCGCTCCGGGAGCGCTTCCAGTTGCCGGGCATGAAGGTGCTGCAGTTTGGCTTTGGCGGACGCGGGGCGCACAGCTACCTGCCGCATCGGTATGAGCGCAATGCGGTGGTTTACACCGGCACGCACGACAATGACACCACGCGCGGCTGGTGGGAGAACGGCGCATCGGCCGTGGAAAAGGCCGCGGTGAAGGCCTACCTGCACCCCAATGCCGACGACGTGGTATGGGCGCTGATGCGCGCGGCGGCGGCCTCGGTAGCCGATATATGCCTCTTCCCTGCCCAGGATGTGCTGGACCTTGGATCGGAGGCCAGGATGAATGTTCCGGCGCTGCCCAAGGGCAACTGGAGCTGGCGCTGCCCGGAACATGCGTGGAAGGCGCGGCTGGCGCACAAGCTGGCCGAGCTGACCGAGGTGACAGACCGGGACCGTGTGGAAGCGGAGTAGTTCCACTATGCTTCGTCGCTTGTCTCGGGCGTTCAGGCAGTGCCAAAGTTATAAAATGAGGGGCGAGGAGGAACCGCCATGCGCGTCCAGCATTGGAAGACCTCTTTTGGAGTAATGGCTGTCGCGACCGCGCTGCTCGCTGGTTGTGGCGGCAGCACGATCACCAGCCGGGGCCTCCAATCCATCACTGTAAGTCCTTCGGCTGCCGATGGAAGCACTTCAGGCGGCACGGTACAGTTTACGGCGACTGCCCACTGGAGCGCGGCTCCTTTCACGACGACTCCCTTCGGAGCCAGTTGGGCTGTGTGCCAGAACAACATGCCGGTGAAGAACGTAACGGTTTCGAACACCGGGCTGGCCGCTTGCGGCACAGGAGCCCAGGGCGTCTATGATGTGAACGCCTGGAGTTTCCCGATCAACGACGGTCCCACCTGCATGGCGATCAACCTCTGCGGAACAAGCTGTACAGTCGTAGGCTCTGCGCAGTTGACCTGCCCTTAGAACATGACTCTCTCTTCCTTTTTTTGATTCCGGACAGCGGGTGCGGGTGCGCGCTCATTTCGGATTTCCGCGATCCTTTCACCAACCTTCGAGGAATGAACCTGTTACGGAAAAGCCCGCGACCACTGTGGGATGGATCACCTGGAAAACCAATTCGGTCGCGAGATTTGCCGCAGATTTGTGATCAAAACGGCCTCGTCTCTGTTATCCTCTCAAGTTTACCCCCCAGGAAGTAAACATGCAGGAAGCCAGAGGCAGAAAGTATCACCAGGATCGTGTAGCCGAGTCGCTGCGCGAAGAGATCAGCGCCATGATCGAGGGAGAATTGAGCGATCCGCGCATCAGCTTTGCTTACGTAAGCCAAGTGATTCTCAATCCGGGTGGGAAGTCCGCGCAAATATGGGTTGCTGTCGACGGCGGCCCGGAAGAAGAAGAGCAAACGGTGGAAGGTTTGTTCGCGGCGCGGAGCTACATCCGTCATGAGTTGCAGGAGCGCACCGGCAAGCGCCACGTTCCTGACTTGAGTTTTCACGTAGATCGATCGGAGCGCATGAAGGCTCGGATTGACGAGCTGCTGGGCCGGTCGAAACGGAGACGGAAGGATGCCTAGCAGCAATGTCCTCAGAAGCGTTCTATGAAGTAACCCCAGGCTACCAGCCTGCAGCCGCGGCTTATGCCAAGCCGGAGGGCCTGTATGCCGTGCTGGCCGCGATTCGCGAGGGACAGCGGTTTCTGGTGAGCGCGCACGCGCGCCCGGATGGCGACGCCATCGGCTCGATGCTGGCGATGGGCAGCATTCTGCAGCAGATGGGCAAGCAGGCCGACCTGGTCTCCTGCGACGGGCTGCCGCTGATCTACTACGGACTGCCCTGCTCGCGCTCCATCGTGCGCAAGGCGGCCATCGAGGGCGAGTACGACGCGGTGATCCTGCTGGAGTGCGACGGCATTGCCCGCTCGCGACTGCGCGGGCTGGAGGGCCGGAAGCTCATCAACATTGACCATCACGTGAGCGGGCAGAAGTTTGCCAACGTGAACTGGATTGAGCCGGAGGCCTGCGCCGTGGCCGAGCTGGTCTATGAACTGGCGCTCGAGGCCGGTGTGGCAATTACGCCCGAGATGGCGACCTGCCTGTACGCGGCGGTGCTGACCGATACGGGCTCGTTCTGCTACGACGGCACCGACACGCATACCTTTGAGCTGGCGGCGAACCTGGTGCGGTACGGAGCGCGGCCCGCTGCCATTGCCGAGCAGGTGTATTTCTCCAATCCAACCTCAAAGATGATGTTGCTGGGCGCGGCGCTGAACAACCTGCGGCGCGACGGCAGGCTGGCATGGCTCTCCGTAACGCAGGATGACATGCTGCGGACACGCGCGGCCGAGGAAGACTGCGAAGGCGTGGTGAACTACGCGATCAGCATAGCGGGCGTGGAAACGGCGGTATTTCTGCGTGAGCTGAAGGATCGCCGGGTGCGGCTCTCGCTGCGCAGCAAGGGACGCGTGGACGTGGCGCGGGTGGCAGAGGCGTTTGGCGGCGGCGGGCATCCGCACGCAGCCGGCTGCACGCTGGAGGGCCCCATGCGCGTGGCCACGAACGTCATTCTGGAGAAGCTGCGCGCGATGCTGCGGGAAAGCATGCACGGGTTGGGCTGAGGACGGGCGGGCTCTGATCTGTTAGCCTGAGTTGGGATCGTGCCAGACAGTAAACCAATTCCTTCACCTGCCCCCTGGATTCGCGCTTTCAAGCACGCGCCGAGCCGTATCTCCGCAAGGTTTCCGGCTTTTGCGGTAGTCGCCCAGGTGATCACGATGCTGGGCTTCAGCATTTTCTTCCTGTTTTACGGGCTGGTACCGGCCTTTGGCGGCGACGGGCTGGGCCTGGTAGGCGCGGACGAGCCGCGCTACGCACAGGTGGCCCGCGAGATGCTGCAGCGGCACGACCTGGTGACGCCGATGCTGTGGGGGCATCCCTGGCTGGAAAAACCAGCCCTCTACTACTGGCGCGCGATGCTCTCGTTCATTGAATTTGGCATGCACGACTGGGCGGCGAGGTTGCCTTCCGCCACCTTTGCGCTGACGCTGATCGTGCTGATTTATATGCACATGCGGAGCTTCCGCAGGGGCGGCGAGGTGGATGCGGCGCTGATCACCGTGACCTGCGTGGCGATCTTGAGCTTTGCCCGCGGCGCCTCCACAGACATGCAACTGGCGGCGCCATTCTGCATCGGCATGCTGGGCTGGTACGCCTGGTATGAGACGGGCAGCAAGTTCTGGCTCTTTGACCTGTACTTCTTCAACGCGACGGCCACGCTGGCCAAGGGCCCGGTGGCGCCGTTTCTGGCGATCCTGATCCTGGTGGTGTTTGCGGCGCTGCGCCGGGAGTGGTCGGTGCTGCGGCGGACGATCTGGTGGCCTGGTATCGCGCTCTACCTGGCGATTGTGCTGCCGTGGTATGTCGAGGTACAGATACGAAACCCGTCCTTCCTGAAGCAGTTTATTTTGCAGCAGAACCTCGAACGGTTCAGCACAAACCGGTACCAGCACGAGCAGCCCTTCTGGTACTACCTGCCGGTGGTGATTCTGGCGCTGATGCCCTGGGTGGTGATTGCGCTGACAGCCTTTGCCGACGCGGCGCGAACCTCACTGAATGAGTGGCGCGCCCGGCGCAGGAAAGGCCACTACGTAGGCCACGGACGTGCGGGCGATGCCTTCCCCGAGTTCCTGGTGGTGTGGGCTCTGCTGCCGATCCTGTTCTTCTCGATGTCGCAGTCCAAGCTGCCGGGCTATATTCTGCCCTCGATACCGCCGCTGACCATCCTGGCGGGCGATTACATCAACCGCATCAAGGGACGCGGTCTGCAGGCGTGGCTGCTGGTGCTGCACGCGCTTACGGTGGGCTTTCTGGTGACGTTTGTGCTGCTGATGCCGCTGCACCTGCTGCACCCCAAGCAGATTCCGCCGGGGCGGGCATTGATTGCCGGCGGGCTGACGGGCTTTGCGACGGTGGTGTTCATCCTGATCATGGTGAGCCAGTACGGGGTGAAGAAACTGCGCACAGCGACCGTTCTGCCGATTGTGGTGCTCATGTTCTACATCTTCGGCGTGGGCCCGGTCTTCGGACTGGGGCCAATGGGGAACACGAAGCGCAATATTCACCTGATTGACCTGACTTTTTCGGCGCGGCCGATGGCGCAGATCCTGAAGCAGATTGCACCGAAGGATGAAGTTGTGGCGCTCTATGACGTGCGTCGGGAGATGGCCTATGGACTGTCGTTTTACCGCGATCAGCAGGTATGGCAGGAGGGTCCGGGCCACATTCCGGCGGCGCGGCATATCCTGATTACCCCGATCAGAGACATAGGAAATTTGAAATCCCTCCTGCAGGGCAGGACATACGAGGAGCTTTTCAAGTATCCTGCTCAAAATCTAGTGGTTTACCAGGTGGCCGCGAAGCAATAGACAGTTGCTGCCGCGGCAGGAAGATGCGGACGGCGGTTCCGTCGTGGAGATTCGCGCCCGGCGGCGGCCCGAGAAGGAGAATGAGCTGCAGACGATGACGCAGGCACTTCCCTTGGACATTCTCGATCTCCGCCACTTTTCAGCAGCGGACCTGAAGCCCCTGCTCGACATGGAGAACAGGGCGTGGCGGCAGCAGCTCAACTGGAATTACCGGACATCGATTGAGCTGATCCTGCACTACCTGGATTCGCGTGTGCTGCCGGGCTTTGTGGCCATGGATGGCAAGCAGGTCACCGGCTACTCCTTTTGCGTTTACGAGGAGGCCAAGGCCGTAATTGGCGATGTTTACGCCATGGCCACCAGCGACGGGCGGCTTTCGGCGCGGGAGATCGAGAAACGATTGCTCGAACACCTGATCGAGATGCTGCAAAATTCGCCCGGCACCGAGCGGATTGAGGCTCAACTGCTGCTGCATCCCTCGGGAAGCCTGTCGAGCGTCTTCCGCGCCTCGGGATTTGAGATCTTCCGGCGCTACTTCATGCAGATGGAACTGACGGGATACAAGCCCGTGTTGTTGCTGGAGCCGCAGCCGGGACTGGTGATGCGTCCGTGGAACGAGGCAGACTTTACCCCCGCCGCCCACCTGATCGCCGGAGCGTATGCGGGGCATCTGGACAGCCGCATCAACGACCAGTACCAGAGCATTGCCGGCTCCATGCGTTTTCTGCACAACATTATCCGCTTCCCCGGCTGCGGGATGTTTGACGCAGCGGCCTCGCGGGTCCTGGCAGAGGACAAAACCGGCGCGCTGAAGGGAATCCTTCTCTGCTCTCAGGTCAAGGACGACACGGCGCACATTACGCAGGTATGTGTGGCTCCCGATTGCCAGGGGCTCGGACTGGGCGGGATGATGATCGAAGACTGCACCGGATACCTGCACAAGCGCGGGTATCATGCCGTTACGCTGACGGTGACGCAGCAGAACGAGGGAGCTGTCCGGCTCTATGAGCGGCTCGGATTCTCGCGCATGCGCACATTTGATGCGATGCTATGGGTAAGACCGGCGTTTTCGCTGAGCCGGATGATCGAGCAGAACGGCACAGGCTGAGACGGCAGACGCAGTTGGTCGCAGGCGGATGCAGCCGGGCACAAGGCGAGCGCATCTACTTGCGTAAAAAGATTTTTCGCTTTACCGCAGTGGGCTGTACCTCAATGGAAGTGACAGTCGTACTGTGGTAGTATCCGGACTTCCAGAAGCTGAGACAAGAAGGAGATAAGAATGTCAGATCAATCGAGTGGATTCAGCTGGTTTCTTGCAGGGCTTGGAATTGGCGCGCTGGTAGGCGTGCTGTATGCTCCCAAATCGGGCAGGGAGACGCGCGAGGACCTCATCAACACCGCACGCGACGGGCAGGAGTATCTGCGCACCCGCAGCCGTGAAGCGGCCACGCAGGTGAACACCTACGCTCAGCAGGGCCGGGAGCGGATGAACGAGTACGTGGATCGCGGCCGGGCGCAGTGGGATGACTTTGTGAAGCAGGGCCGGGATTTTGTTCAGGAGAAGTCGAACAAGGTTTCCGCGGCCGTGCAGGCAGGGAAACATGCTTATGAAGCCGCAGCCAGCCAGGCAGCGCCCCCAGCCGATCCGCAGGCAGTGGAAGCTCCTGAAGGCCAGGCGTAAGGAATGCACCTGACGACCGATCAAGAAATTCTGATATGCGTAGCCGTGGTGGCCATATCGGCGCTGATGCAGGCCATCGCGATGATCGTATCGGCGACCGGCGTAATGCGGATGAAGAAGCGTGTGCAGGCGCTTACCGACCGCATGGAAGAGGATGTTCTGCCGGCGGTGAAGACCGTGCGCGACATTCTCGAAGACGCCGCGCCCAAGCTGAAGGATGCCACCGACGAGATGCTGGAAGTTTCGCGCGCGGTACGCCGGCAGGTGGACCACGTCAACACGGCGCTGACCGACATCGTGGACCGGACGCACACCCAGGCTCATCGTGTGGACGAAACGCTCAGCATGGTGCTGGGCGGCATTAGCCGCGCCGGTGGACTGCTGCACAGCGCCACGGGCGGCACATCCCGCAAAATGGGCGCGGTGATGACCGGGCTGCGCGTGGGTATGGAAGTCTTTCAGTCACGGCGCAAGGCGCGGGAGAAATCCAAAGGCTAAGCGAAGCATCGCGACGTGCAGAGAAACGGGCAACGGAGATTCCGTTGCCCGTTTCTTTTCGTCGGATTGCGGAGCGAGCCTTCAGTCGAGCAGTTCCCACCATGCGTCGGCAACCTCCGCGCCGAGATCGCCCGCGATGCGATTGGCAGCGGACTCCACCTCGGCCATCAGGCCCGCAAGATAGTCCCGCGAGCCGGAGACCGCAGCAACGCCAAGCGTGGCAGACTGCCAGGTGACGGCCTCGTCCAGCTCCGCCACGGAGATATTGAAGCCGTGGCGGAGCTTCTCTTTGAGGCTCCGCACCACCTGGCGGCGATCCTTGAGGGAGCGACTGTGCTCGATGCGAATCTGCAGCGTCATGGATGCGACGGCCATTGGCTCCAGTGTATCCAGCAGGAGCCGCTGCTGCTCTACTCGACGGTGATCTCCACTTTCTGGCGAATATCTGCCGAGGAGGCGCCGATTCGGATCTGGACGTGATCGTGCTCGACGCGCCAGCCGCCGTGAGCCCAGTACGCCAGCGCCTTCGCGGTCAGCGGGAAGGTAACGGTGCGCGTCTGGCCCACGGGAATATGGATTCGCTCGAAGCCTTTGAGTGCTTCAATGGGGCGCGAAACCTTCGAGTCCAGATGCTTGACGTACATCTGCACCACTTCGTCGCCGTTGCGCCGGCCGGTGTTGGTGACGTTGACGCTGACGGTGATTTTGCCGTTGGCCGGGAGCGTCTTGCTGCTCAGGCGCAGGTCTGAGTATTTGAAGGTGGTGTAGCTGAGGCCGTAGCCGAAGGGATAGAGCGGGTTGTGCCGGAAATACATGTAGGTAAAGCCGTCGCGGATGTTGTAGTCCATCAGCGGCGGAAGCTGGCTCATGGAGCGCGGCCAGGTCTGGGTGAGGCGACCGGCGGGATCGTATTTGCCGAAGAGAACATTGGCAAGGCCGGCTCCCTGCTCTTCGCTGGTGTTGCTCATCTCGACGATGCCGGGGATATGCGCCTGGATCCAGTTGATCGTGTAGGGGAAGCTGGTTTGCAGCACGACAATGGTATGAGGATTGGCCGCATCGACGGCCTGTACGAGCGGTGTGCCGGGCAGCGTCATGGTTTTGCGGTCAAAGCCTTCTTTGCCGTCACTGGGAACATTGCAGACGCCCCAGCCGGCATTGCAGGTGGGGTTGTTGCCAACCACGACGATGGCTACGTCGGACTGCTTCGCCAGCGCCGCTGCGGCGGCCGGGTCAGATCCATCATTGAAGGTGATCTTGACGTTGGGGCCGACAAACTTGCGGATTCCCTCGACGGGCGAAATGGCAAAGGGCGGAGTTCCGCTGTACCAGTCCCCGTTGACGACGTTGGCCCACTGACCGATGACAGCGATGGAGTGCAGTTTTCCGGCATCGAGCGGCAGAGCGTGGTTTTGATTTTTGAGCAGAACGATGGATTCTTCCGTGGTTTTAAGCGCGATCTGGATATGCGAGGGCCACCACCAGGGATCACCTTTTGCAGGGTTGAGATCGTTAATGCCTATCATGGCGTATGGGTTCATGGAGTACGGATCGAGCATGCCGAGGCGGATCATTACGCGATAGACGCCGGCGAGGTTGCGGTCGATGTCCTGCTCGGTGATGAGGTGCTCTTTGAGGGCGTCCTCGACGGGCTGCTTGTAATTGTCGAGAAACTGATTGATGCCGGCATGGATGCATCCAGCGGCTGCCTCGGCGAGGGTCTTGTAATAGTGGTGCTGCGTGACGAGGGCGGTCATGGCGCCGCCATCCGTGGAGATGATGCCGCTGAAGCGCCAGTCCTTGATCACGACGTTGCGCAGAACAGGATTGACCGCCATGGGAATGCCGTTCCAGGCGTTGTAGGAGGTCATGAAGGCGTTGGCGCCGCCCTGCTCAATGCCCATGCGAAATGGCACGGCGTAGTACTCGTGAAAGAGACGCCAGCTGAAGTTGGAGGACGAGCTCATGCGGTTGGTCTCATTGTTGTATGCATCGAAGTGCTTCATGAGCGAAGCGGCTTCCCAGTAGCGGGGATTATTGCCCTGGAGGCCCTTGACGAATGCCACGGCCAGCGTGCCGGTCAGGTAGGGATCTTCGCCGTAGCTCTCTTCATTGCGGCCCCAGAGCGGATCGCGGTCGAGGTTGGCGTTCGGAGAAAAGACGACGAGCCCACCCTCGTGGTACTTGTTGAAGGCCCACCGGGCCTCAAAGGCTTCCGCGGCGGCGGCCTTTGTCAGCAGGGCCGGATCCCATGTCTGGCCGAGGCCGTAAGATTGCGGAAACTGCGTGGTGGGGACAACGTGTTGACGAGGGCCCTGGCGCTGGGAGGGACCGCCGATGTCTTCCCCATGCAGACCCTCGACGCCATGGGTGCCGGGGACGCCGAGACGCGGCACAGAGGTATTGCCGCCCAGAACGGCTATCTTCTCCCGCAGCGTCATGCGCGAGAGCAGATCCTTGACGCGTACCTTTACCGGCAGATTGAGATTCTGAAACGGGTACTGGTATTGCGGTTTTTGCGCAGCCGCGAAGGAAACGGCGAAGGCAAGCAACAGGGCGAGCGACAGAACTTTGAGGCGCATGGGAAATCTCCTTGAGCCGGAAGTGCGAGCGGGAATGAGCACGGACAACAGAGGACCGGCTGGGGCGCTCCGCAAAAGGCATCCGCAGTCTAAACGATTTACTAGAAGGCTGGGAACACTCTGATCCGTCAATGCGAAGGCGGCGGCAAATACTTTCGGCACGGCGGACGAGGAACGGTTGTCGCTTTCCACGCGGCACTCGGGAACGGTTTGGCTTATGATGAGGCGTTCGAGGGTAGATGGGGAAGATGCCGATGCGACGAAAGGTTCGAGAGTCCACAGTAACGGCGCTGCACTCGCGTCGGCTTCGGTATCGCGTGCTGCTGATTGTGGGCCTGCTCAGTATTACGCTGGTGGCCGGCACGATTGGGTTCATGATCGTGGAGGGGGATTCGGCCTTCGATGCGTTCTACCGCACGGTGACGACGGTGACGACGACCGGGCACCGGGAGCTGGGCCCTCTGAGCAGAGACGGAAGAATCTTTAATGCCTTTCTGATTCTCTTTGGCGTCACGTCGATGTTTCTGGCTGTCGGAGCGATGACGCAAACCATTATCGAACTGGAATTGCAGGACCGGTTTGGCAAAAGCAGGATGAAGCGCATGATTCACTCATTGCACGATCACGTGATTGTTTGCGGCTTTGGCCGCGTAGGGCGGCACGCCTCGTACGAGTTGCAACAGGCGCGGGCGCCGTTCCTGATTCTGGACCGCGACACAGCGCGCGTGGAGCGCGCCACCGGCATGGGCATGATTGCCGTGGCATCGGACGCTACACGCGACCAGAGTCTGCGCGAGGCAGGCGTAGAGCGGGCGCGCGGGCTGATTGCGGCGCTGCCCTCGGACGCGGAGAACTTGTTCATCATTCTCTCGGCCAAGGCGCTGAATCCGAAACTGAAGGTGGTGACGCGCGTCTCAGAAGAAGAAGCCGAGGAGAAGCTGCGGCGCGCGGGCGCCGATACGGTGCTCACTCCCTACGCGCTTGCCGGCAACCAGATGGCCAATGCCCTGCTCCGCCCGCACGTCGTCGAGTTTCTGGACTTTGAACACAGCGACCTTGGGCCGCATGTTTCCATCGAGCAGGTGCGCGTGGCGCCGCGGGGTCAGTTTGGCGCGCGCACGCTCGCCGAACTCATGGAAGCACACCACGCTGGAGCGATTGTGCTGGCGGTGCGGCGCAAAGATGGCGAGATGGTCTTCAATCCGCCGGCGGAGTTTGCCATTGCGCCCGGCGATTACCTGATCGTGATGGGCGAGCGCGACCGGCTGGAAGAGCTGGAGAAAATGCTGACGAGCTGAATCCACCGCACAAAGCAAAAACACCCGGCGGATTAGGATTCGCCGGGTGTTTTGGATGCAGAGTCGATTTTACGCCTACCGGTGGCCGATCTTCCTGTGCTTCCTGTGTGCGTGGCGGGCGGCTTTGTCCACATGCGCCTTGTGCGTGTAGTGACGCACGCGCACGGGCCGGACCACGGCATGCCGCTGCGCCCTCTGCGTGTAGTGGCGCGTGCGCGGATGGCCGACGACGTGGTGGCGCGTAGCTGCGCGCGGTTTTACGTGCCGGGGAGACGCGTGGAGCATCGCCGGGCATACCCAGAGCGTAAGAGCAAAGAGGACTACCGCAAGACGTTTCATGGACGCATGCCATTCTGACGCATAAACGCGGGAATCTCAAGGTCGTCGTGACTCGGCTCGGCAAGCTCTTCAAAGCCGGGGTCGGAAGTTGCGGGAGCTTCGCTGAAATTGGGAGATTGAGACGCTTCAGGCTGAGGAACGGGCGCGGCTGCCACCGGCGGCGCCATGGACGCGGGAGCCGCGCGAGGGGCTTCATAGAACGGCTCGGCTGCGGATTCCAGATGGCGCGCCGGCGTGGCAAATGCCGCCACCAGTTGCTCGGTAGAAACAGGCTCGAGTTCCGGCTCAAACTCCTCTTCGCCGGCGAAGCGCGCCCTGGCGGGCGGCTCATCGGGAACGGGAGCTGCCTGACGGGTGACGGCGGGCTGCACGGCGTTGGCGAGCATGCGCTCGCGGCGCTCGACGGATTCGTGCTCAAAGCCGGTGGCGATGACGGTGATCTTGACCTCGTCGCCCAGCGACTCATCGAGCACCGCGCCGAAGATGATGTTGGCGTCCTCGTGTGCGGCTTCCTGAATGAGGGTGGAGGCGGCGTTGACCTCGCTGAGCTTGAGCGTGCTGGAGCCGCTGATGTTGATGAGGATGCCGCGCGCTCCGTCGATGGCGACATTCTCGAGCAGCGGCGAGGCCATGGCGGCGTGGGCAGCCTCGATGGCGCGGTTTTCACCGCTGCGCATGGCAGCGCCCATGACGGCGTAGCCCATGCCGGCCATGGTGGTCTTTACGTCGGCAAAGTCGCGGTTGATGATGCCGGGAATGGTGATGATGTCGGAGATGCCCTGCACGCCCTGGCGCAGCACGTCGTCGGCGATGCGGAAGGACTCGAAGAAGCCGGCGTCCTTGGCGACGGCGAGCAGCTTCTCGTTGGGGATGACGATCATGGTATCGACGCTGTCGATGAGCTCCTGCATGCCGCGCTCGGCCTGCATCATGCGGCGCTTGCCCTCAAAGCTGAAAGGGCGCGTGACGACGGCGACGGTGAGCGCACCCATTTCACTGGCGAGCGATGCGATGACCGGAGCCGCGCCGGTGCCGGTGCCGCCGCCGAGTCCGGCGGTGACGAAGACCATGTCCGCGCCTTCGAGCGCTTCGATGATCTTTTCCGAGTCTTCGAGCGCTGCCTGGCGTCCCACGTCCGGATTGGCTCCGGCGCCGAGGCCGCTGGTGAGGCGCGTGCCCAGTTGCAGCTTTACGGGCGCATGCGAGAGTTGGAGCGCCTGGCGGTCGGTATTGGCCGCGATGAACTCGACCCCCTCAACGCGAGCCGCGATCATGCGATTGACGGCGTTGCCGCCGCCGCCACCGACACCGATGACCTTGATCTTGGCGCCGCGCGGAACTTCGTCGTGGTACTGGATGCGAATTTCGTCAGCAGGATTCATGGACTCAACTCCGGACCGGGCTAGACGCTCCCGGCGAAAATTGCGCGCAGCTTGGCGCGCAGACCTTGGTCTTCCGCCGCACGGGTCACGCTGGTGCGGTGGGCGTAGAGCAGCATGCCAACGAGCGTGGAACACTCCGGCACGGCCAGCTCGGCAGGCATTCTTGACAGTGGAACCGGATTGGCAACGCGCGCCGGCACGCGCAACATACTCTCCGCAGTATCGAGCATTCCACCCAGTCGCGCACCCCCGCCGGTGAGGACGCAGCCGGCGCCGAGGGCTTCCAGCACGCCGCCGTGGCGCAGGTTGTCGCGCACCATCTGGAAGAACTCGCGGGCGCGGGCCTCGAGAATCTCACTGAGCAGGCGCTGGCGCACAATGCGCGGCTCGTGGCCGGGCATGCCGGTCAGTTCGAGCTCATTGACGGTCGGAACCGCCGTGACCACGGCATGGCCGTAATTGCACTTGAGCCACTCGGCCTCGGGCGGAGTGACGTGCAGGCCCACGGCAAGATCATTCGTAAAGTGGTCGCCGCCGATAGGAATGACGCCGGTATGCTGCACGGCACCCTCAAAGTAGACGATGACCTCGGTTGAACCTGCACCTACATCGAGCAGGCAGACGCCCAACTCGCGCTCGTCAGCGGAGAGCGTGGACTCGGCCGCGGCCAGCGCCTCAAAGACCGTATCCTGAACCTCGATGCCGGCGCGGTTCACGCAGGTAACGATGCTCTGAACGGCGCTCGACGAAGCGACCACCAGGTGCATGTTGACTTCCAGGCGATTGCCGATCATGCCGACCGGGTCGTAGATGCCGGGCTGCTCGTCCAGAATGTACTGCTGCGGCAGCAGGTGCAGAATTTCGCGGTCGGCAGGCAGCGAGATGGAGCGTGCGCGATCCGTGGCGGCGCGCACGTCCTCGCGCGTAATTTCGCGCATGCGCGTGCCGAGCGCGATGCCGCTGCGGCTGTTCACGCCGCGCAGGTGCGGTCCGCCTACGCCGGCCACGAGGCTCTCAATGGCGATCTGGGCGCTTTGCTCGGCGGCGATAGCGGCCTTGTTGATGACGCCGTAAGCGGGGTTGAGATCGGCAATGAGCCCGCGCCTCATTCCGGCGGAATTGACCGTTGCATGGCCCCGGTAGCGCAGCGCGCCCTCCACGACTTCGGCGACCAGCACGCGGGTTTTTGAGCTGCCTGCGTCGAGCGCGGCCAGAATGTTGCTGTTGCGCTGGCTCATTGATGGCCTCCGTTTACGGCAACAGCGGAGTTTGTCTTCGAGGTGTCAGTTGACTGCGAGCCTGCCGCATGCGCCATGGTCAGCACCACCTGGTCGTTGTAACGCAGGTCCACGGCAGAGAGTCTGGGATATTGCTGAAGCCAGTTCTGAATATTGGCATCGTAGCGCTGGTAGCGGGCCAGAAAATCTTTTTGGCCAAAGTGCAGCAGCAGGTCGTGACCATTGGTGGTGATCGTGGCGCGCACGTCTTCCGGATCGGAGAGATCGACCTCGCTGATCTGGCTGGAGATATGCTTGCCGCTGCTGTCGAGCGCCTGCAGAAACTTGAGGTAAAGCTGCATGCGCGCGGCGCGCATGGGCTGGGGAATAGCAGGGTCCAGCCCCGTGATGACCGGGAAGCTGAAGTGATGGCGCTCCATGACCTGCGGTGTCAGGGCCAGCACGATGCCCTGCGCGTCGATCAGAGAAATGGTGCTGCCCGTCTGCAGAAAGGCCACCGGTTTGCGCTCGACCAGCGAAACGCGAAGATGGTCAGGCAGGATGCGCATGACCGTGGCGCTCTTCACCCAGGGCAGGCTTTCCAGTTCGGCGCGGCGCTCGGACAGCGGCACATAGTAGATGTTGCGGCCCACATCCGCACCGAAGATCGAAAGGATCGTGTTGCGGCTCACCTCGGTGTTACCAACGGTCTGAATCGACTGCGTGGAAGCGATGCGAAACTGCTGATCATGAAGAAAGAAGCTGCGCACCGCGAGAGCCAGCGCAATGCCGGCGGCAAAGATCCCAAGCACCAGCGCGATAAAGAGGATGCGCCCCCAGCGGCTGCGCGCCCAGCCTGGGAGGATGCCGCGCCGCACGGGCACACGACGCCTGACCCTCAGGAAGGGTTCGTCTTCCGCAACGGGGTCTACCGGCTGAAACGGACGCAGGCGTGGTGCGGCATCTTCTGCAAGACGTTCCTCTGTTGCGGAGCCGGCAGGCCTGCGCCGCGTGGGCGCAGCTTCGCGAGGGTCGTCGAGTGCCTCGTCTTCCATGAGAGTGAGGCCGCCACGCGATGCCGGATTGATTCGAGTTGTTTTCGCCACGGCCGAGCCAGGTCGGGAGAATCGCCAAAATTGACTATACCGTCTGGAGGGCGGCAGCGGAACCGCCGAATGAGGGATGGAACCAAGAGAGGGAACCCTTAATTTCCCATTTTCAAAGACTTGGCATCAGAAGAACTTCAGATTGTCTGGAAATCAGCCTTGAACCGGACGATTCTGCTGCATGCGCTCCACAATGAGCGGGGCCAGTTGCGAAACGCTGCCCGCGCCGAGCGTGAGGATCAGGTCGCCGGTACCGGCACGGCTCAGGATGGACTGAATCGCCTCGTCCGTAGAGGCCGCATAGCGAACATCCTCGCGCCCGATACGCTGGATGAGCGCCGGCGTGTCAATGCCTGGGATGGGCTTTTCACTGGCGGCGTAGATGTCAAGCATCTCCACGCTGGAGGCATCTTCAAAGCAGCCTGCAAACTCTTCCATCATGTCGCGGGTGCGTGTGTAACGGTGCGGCTGAAAAAGAACGTGAATGTTGGAATAGCCGCACTCACGGGCCGCGCGCAGGGTGGCGCGAATCTCTGTGGGGTGATGGCCGTAGTCGTCGATGACGGTGACGCCATCGACTTTGCCCTTCAGCTCAAAGCGGCGCTCCACGCCCCGAAATGACTTGAGGCCATCGACAATGGATGCCTCTGGCAGATCGAGCTGCGTGGCGATGGCCACGGCAGCCGTGGCGTTGAGCACATTATGGAAGCCGGGTACGTGCAGCTCAAACGGACCGAGAATTCCCTGCCCGGTGGCCACCTCAAAGCGGGAGCGCGCTTCGCCATCCGCAGGCAGCGAGCGAACAATATAGTCGGCGCTGAGCGAGGCGCCATAAGTAAACAAGCGGCGGCGGACAAGCGGCAGCGTGCGGGCCAGCAGTGGATCGTCTCCGCAGACCACACTGGCGCCATAGAACGGCACGCGGTTCATGAACTGCACAAAGGCGTCTTCCACGTCGGCCATGTCGCGGTAGCAGTCCATGTGCTCGCGGTCGAGATTGGTCACCACGGCCAGGATGGGCGCCAGCTTGAGAAAAGATCGGTCGCTCTCGTCGGCCTCGGCAACCAGATACTGTGACTTGCCCAGGCGCGCATTGGAGCCGAGCGCGTTGACGCGCCCGCCGACAACGACCGTGGGATCGAGTCCGCCGGCAGCCAGCACCGAGGCCACCAGAGAGGTAGTCGTCGTCTTGCCATGCATGCCCGCGATGGCGATGCCGTACTTGAGACGCATCAGTTCGGCGAGCATCTCCGCGCGCTGGATGACGGGAATTTTGCGGGTGCGCGCTTCAGCTACTTCCAGATTGCGCTCGTCGATAGCAGAGCTGACCACCACCACGCCCGCGCCAATCACGTTGGCCGCGGCGTGCCCTTCATAAATCACCACCCCCAGCGACTCCAGCCGGCTGGTGATGGCCGTGCGCCGCAGATCGGAACCGGAAACCGCATAGCCAAGGTTCAGCACGATTTCGGCGATGCCGCTCATGCCGATACCGCCGACTCCGATAAAGTGGACGCGCTGCGCTTTAGCGAACAAACAAGGATCTCCCTCAATTAATGTAGCAACTCCAAGGCGCAGACCAACCGGCAGGAAGTAGAGCGGAAATCGAAAACGACATTGCGACCTGCGCTGCCTGGCTATTTTTTTGCTTTTTTTCGCAGGCCAGCTTAGTCGGCAGAAAGTAGAAATTACCGCTGAAAGAAGTAAGAAGTACGCAAAATGTGTAACTTCGATGCTCATGTGATCACTTCTGCGACACCATGACAAGCCGTTCATGAATAAAGACTTAAGGCTTTGAAGATGACAAAAAGTACATGAAACTTATTCGGCGGAATGTGTTCTAACAGGCAGAGACAAATTGGGGCAAACCCATGAGGAGGTCTCCAGATGAAACTCAATCGAGTGTTTTCCACGTTAGTTCTTACTGGTCTCTTGAGCGGAGCTACTATGGTTGCCCAGGCTCAGACGCGCATCTTCTTCGGCTTCGGCGGTGGGCGCGGTCCTGTGGTCGCAGCGCAGTACTACCAGCCGCCTTGCCCGGGTCCTGGCTACGTTTGGGTGGGAGGGTATTACAACGGCCCTTACTATGTGCAGGGTTACTGGCGCCGCGGCGACGATGACGACTATGGCCGCGGCTACTACCCCGGCGGCTATTACGGCTACTATGGCCGCGGCTACTACCGCGGAGATGATGATAACCACTGGCGTCGCGGCGACGACTGGCGCGATCGCGGATGGAGAGGCGATGACCACCACGATAACGGCTGGCACCGCGGATGGGATCATCACGATCACTAATCGAGCGGCATAGGCGATATACCGCATGCGCACCCGGAGCACTCCGGGTGCGCTTTTTCGTGAGCGCGGACGCGATCCGGGCTACACATATAAGTAAGTCATGAGCTATTCCAATATGGTGGGTAACTTATCCTTAAATAAAGCTTAAGATCGCCCCATAAATGCGCAACAGGCTTATTTTATGGGGCTTTTAGCCGCTACCTGAAGATATCCTTAATTACGGATATATTTTTGAATTATTTGCGACTTATTTCTTGCCAGTTACTCAAACATGCAGAGACAAAATGGGGAAACCCGAAGGAGGTCTCATCATGAAACTCAATCGTGTACTTGGCATATTCGTTTTGACAGGCATTTTGACCATAGCCTCTGTGGCAGCCCAGGCACAGACCAGAGTCATGGTGCGGTTCGGGTCCCCGGCAGCAGGCATCGCCGTTAATTACGCGCAACAGGCTCCCGGAGCCGGCTACACCTGGGTTTCCGGCTACTACAGCGGAGTGCAGTGGATTCCAGGTCAGTGGGTCTATCGCGTGGATTCTCGCTACCAGCGCAACAACTACTACGGGAACCGGGATAACGGCTACTACAACAGTAATCGCCGCGACAACGGCAACGGGTACTACGGCAATAACTATGGCCGCTTCCAGAACGACCAGCACTACGGAAACAACAACCGTTACCGGCAGAACAACGGCAATGATCGCAACAACGGTTGGCACGGCCGCAACAACCAGCACGACAACCGCGGCGGACGCCACTAATGCGGCCCAATCCTGAGCTCGAGAACGCAGCGCACCCGGCAACTTCCGGGTGCGCTTTCGTTGGTTTCAGCATGGCGCAAGATGAAGCAAAGATGACGCAAAACCGGCTGCACGGCCACTCCGCGTGCGGCATCTTATTGAAATATGGCGGCAGGCTGCGGCGGAGCAGGTTTTCCGCAACTTTTGCCGCGCAAAATCGTTTATAACATCAGGCAGGCATTTGAATTGCATGCCTCTTTCAGCAGCCAGACCCGGAATCGATGAGCAGCCGGCCTCTGGCGGGAGGATTGTGATGCGCGGATTTAGCTTGATTTTGCGATCGACCCTGATAGTCGCGCTACTGTCTGTTCCGCTGGCCTTTGTGCAACCAGCCCAGGCACAGATTTCCGTGGCCATCGGAATTGGGCCGGTCTATGCCTACCCGGCGCCGGTTGCGGTGTATGGCCCGCCGACCTGCGAATGGGGCTACTACCCCTACTATCCTTACTCCTGCGCACCTTACGGATACTACGGCGCGGACTGGTTTGACGATGGCATCTTCATCGGCGCCGGCCCGTGGTTCCGTGGATGGTATGGACGCCCCTGGGGCTGGGGATACAACATCGGCTACTACGGCTGGTACGGCCCGCAGTACTGGTATCGCGATGATGATGATGACTGGCGTGACGGCTGGCGCGGCGGCTACGGCGGTTACGGTCGCTATGGCGAGGGATGGCATCGCGGCGACTACGGCGACCGGGCGCGCTATTATGGCGGTTACCACGGCGGCACCTACTTTGGCGGACACCCCAACTATCGCGGCGGCTACCAGGGTGGCCGTGTCGTCGCCGGCAACGGATTCCGGCCCGGCTACGGTGGTGGCTTCCACGGTGGCCCGGCACGCAACTTTAACAACCACGGCTTCCACACCGTTTCGAATTACGGCGGCGTAAGGCCAGCCCGTAACTTTGGCGGCGGACCCGCCTTTGGTGGCGGAGGTTTCCATGGCGCTCCCATGCGCTCCGGTGGTGGATTCCACGGCGGTGGAGGATTCCACGGTGCCCCGATGCGCTCCGGCGGCGGATTCCATGGTGGCGGTGGAGGTTTCCATGGTGGCGGTGGAGGTTTCCATGGTGGAGGAGGCGGATTCCATGGCGGCGGCGGATTCCATGGCGGCGGCGGTTTTCATGGTGGTGGCGGCCACGGTGGCGGTCACGGACACCGGTAATCTGATCCACAGAACAAGCCCCCTGCGAATGCGGGGGCTTTTTTTTTGCTTAATGTGCTGAAGACTGCGAGTTGTGACTTGCCTCAGCGCGCGATGTCGCGGACCATTCCGGCGATGACTTCCGCGGCGTCAGGATGCGCCAGCGTACACGCCGACTCAGACATGACGGCAAGCTGGTCGGGCGAGGCCAGCAGGTGGGTGAGTTCGCGCAGCAGCCGGTCCGGAGTGAGCTCGGCTTCCAGAATCATGATGGCGGCATTGGCATCGGCGAATACCTCTGCGTTCCTGCGCTGATGGTCATCCGTAGCCTGCGGAAACGGAACCAGAACGGCTGGCTTGCCGGCGGCAGCCAGTTCGGCCACGGTGCTGGCTCCGCTGCGCGCCAGGAGCAGATCGGCCGCGGCAAAACGAACGGGCATGTCGTCCAGAAAGGCATGCACTTGCCAGCGCGCGGGGTCTGCTCCGGATGCGGCGTAAGCGGCCTGGGTCGATTCCGCGTGGCGCGCCCCGGCCTGGTGCAGCACGGTGAGCCCCGGTACGGCTGCCAGCAGCGCAGCGATGATCTGCGGCATGCTCTGATTGAGCACGCGCGCACCCTGGCTGCCGCCAAAGACCAGCAGATGCGGGTGCGCGGTTGTATCCTGCGCCGAGCGCGGCGGAAGGGCAAAAAACTCTCGGCGCACGGGAATACCCGTCACCCTCGCGTTGCGAAAGTAGGCGGCAGCGGGCGCAAAGTTCACGGCGGCTGCGGCGACGCGCTTCCCTACCAGACGATTGGCCATGCCGGGCACGGCGTTGGGCTCAAAGGCGAGCGTGGGAATCCGCAGCAGTTGGGCAGCCAGCATTGCGGGACCGGAAGCGTATCCGCCCACACCGATCACCGCATTGGGCCGGAAGTGCCGCAGCAGCGCTACGCAGCGCAGGATGCTCAATGGCAGATCGACCAGCGTGCGCATGCGCGTGAGCAGTGAGACATTGTTGAGCTGGCCGACCTTGATGAGCGTGAGCGGAAAGCCGGCCTGTGGCACCAGCCGCAACTCGAGGCCGCGCGGCGTGCCCAGAAACATAATCTCTGCCGGGCATTCTGCCTGCAACTGGCGCGCGATGGCAATGGCAGGAATGATGTGGCCGCCGGTTCCGCCTCCGGCGATAAGCACCTTCATTCCACTTCCCGGGTAATGCTGAGCAGTACGCCCATGCAGCAGAGCATGATGATGAGCGAAGTGCCGCCGTAGGAGATAAACGGCAGCGTGATGCCCTTGGTCGGCAGAAGGTCAATCACCACGCTGATATTGAAAAAGGCCTGGATGAGGATCGCCGAGGTAAGGCCAAAGGCCGTGAAGCGCGCAAAGGGATCACGTGACAGGATTGCCGCGCGGAAGCCGCGGTAACCGATGTAGACGAAGAGGCCGACGATGGCGATGGCGCCGATGAAGCCCAGTTCCTCAGAGATGTTGGCGAAGATGTAGTCGGTTTGCGGCTCGGGCAAAAAGAAGAGCTTCTGGCGGCCTTCCATGTAGCCAAGCCCGTAGAGCCCGCCGGTGCCCACGGCAATGAGCGACTGAATGATGTGGAATCCCTTGCCGAGCGGGTCAGCTTCCGGATTCAGGAAGGCCAAGAGGCGCTCGCGACGCCAGGCCACGCGAAAAAGCATCCAGTAAAGAATCGGCGTGGAGGCCAGGAACGCGGCGGCAATCCAGCGCAGGCGCAGCCCGGCCAGATAGAGCAGCAGCGTGGTGACGGCCGCCAGCACCATCGCGGTGCCGAGATCCGGCTCCTTCAAAATGAGCAGCGTAAAGACGAGGCTGGGCAGCGCGGCCGGCAGGATGGTGTTGCGCAGGTCCTCCATGGAGTGCATGCGGTTCTGCAAAAACCACGCAATGAACAGCACGGCCACGGGCGTGGCCATCGCAGAAGGCTGAAACGAGAAAATGCCGAAGCGAATCCAGCGATGCGTGTTGTGCGAATCTCTCATGAAGAATGCCGAGAGCAACGTGAGCACCGTAACACCCACCATGGGAAAGATGACGTTGGGGCGGTTCAGGCGGCGGTAGTCCAGTTGCATGATGCCGGTCATGCAGGCCAAGCCAGCCAGTGCGTAAATGGATTGGCGAATGAGAAAGGTGTAGGGCGAACCGTACCGCACTTTGGACAGCACAGCGGAGGCGCTGAAGACCATCAGCAGACCGACGACGACGAGGATCAGCGTTGCATAGAAGAGTGATTTGTCTACGCCGACGCGTTTTGCCATGCAGCGGCTCCTCGCCTGGCAAGAACCGTGGTCTTGAAGGTTTGCCCTCGGTGTTCGTAGTTATCGAACTGGTCAAAGCTGGAGCATGCGGGCGCCAGGAGTACCACGTCGCCCTTTTCGGCGGCTTCCGCGGCCAGCGAGACAGCATTGTCGAGCGTGCCCGCGGAAACCAGCTTCACGGCGCCATCGAGATGCGTGATGATCTTTTCCGCAGCCGAGCCGATGGTATAGACCGCCTTGACGCGCCCGGCCATCAGCGGGCGAAGCTGACGGTAATCGGAGTCCTTGTCCTTGCCGCCAAGGATCAAATGAATGCCGCTGGGGAAGGATTCAATAGCCTTGATGGCAGCATCCACATTGGTTGCCTTGGAGTCGTTGTAGTAGCTCACGCCGTCGATTTCAGCGACAAATTCCAGGCGATGCTCCACGGCGCGGAATCCGGCGACGGCGGAGCGAATGGCCTCCGGCGCGGCCCCGGCAAGGCGTGCGGCGCAGACGGCGGCGAGCACATTTTCCACGTTGTGCGCGCCCTTCAGCGGAATCTCTTCAATCTTTAGAATCGGTTCCGGCGCGGCCTGCTCCGAGGCGCGGAAGAGAACCACGCCTTCATGCACGAAAGCTCCCTGCCGGATGGCGCGCTTGCGGCTGAACCAGAAGACCTGCGATTTGGCACGGGCAGCGGCGCGGGAGGCCACGTCATCATCGGCGTTGAGGATGAGCATATCCTCGGCAGTCTGCACGGCAAAGATGCGCTCCTTGGCGGCAACGTAATTCTCAAAGCTGCCATGGCGGTCGAGGTGATCAGGGGTGATGTTAAGGATGACGGCGATGTCGGGGTGAAAGGTCTCAGTCGTCTCCAACTGGAAGCTCGAGACCTCAAGCACCGACCACACATCTTCGCGGGAGTCATCCACCAGGCCGATGACCGGCAGACCGATATTGCCGCCCACATGCACGCGCTCGCGCGCCTTCTCCAGAATTTTTCCGCAAAGGCTGGTGGTGGTGGTTTTGCCGTTGGAGCCGGTAATGGCGAGCACCTTGCCCTTGAGGAAGCGCGCGGCGAGTTCCACTTCGCCAATGATGGGAATGCCGAACTTCTGCGCCTGCGCCAGTTCCGGCGTGGTGAGCGGCACGCCAGGGCTCACGACGATGAGGTCCTGGCGGCGGAAGGTCAGCAGCCCGTGGCCGCCGGCTTCCACGGCAATGCCCTGCTCGATGAGCGCGGGAATGTCCTTGCCGAGCGCCTGTGCGCTGCGAATGTCGGAAACAGTGACCTGCGCGCCCCGGCGGCGCAGAAACAACGCAGCCGCAAGCCCCGATTTGCCGAGGCCCACGACGAGAACTTTCTTACCTTTTAACTCCATACAGATTCCTGTGACCCTTGCCTGCTGGACCGAAATCAAAGCCGGGCGCGGACACCAGTATTGTCCCACGCGGCACTTACGTTAGCGAAGTTTCAATGTGGTCAGTGCAAAAAGTGCAAACACAAGCGCGCCAATCCAGAAGCGGACAATCACTTTGGACTCCGACCAGCCCATCAGTTCAAAGTGATGGTGCAGCGGCGCCATGCGGAAGATACGTTTTTTCCTGAGCTTGTAGCTTCCCACCTGCAGAATGACCGACAGCGCCTCCACGACGAAGATGCCGCCAATGAAAGGCAGGAGCAGCTCCTGCTTGATGACCACGGCCATGGTGCCGATGGCGCCGCCCAGGGCCAGCGAGCCGACGTCGCCCATAAAGATTTGCGCCGGGTGCGCGTTGTACCAGAGAAAGCCGATCGACGCCCCGACCATGGAGCCGCAAAAGATGGTGAGTTCGCCCACCAGAGGCATGCGCTGCAGCTCCAGATAATCGGCGAAGACCGCGTGGCCGCTGACGTAGGTGAGCACGGTGAGCGCGCCCGCGGCGATGATGGTGCAGCCGATGGCGAGCCCATCCAGCCCGTCCGTAAGATTCACGGCGTTGCTCGACCCCACGATGACGAGGATCACAAACAGCACAAAGGGGATAAAGGCCAGCAGCCCGAAGTGCGGAATCTGAGCCAGCGCGGGAATGGTGAAGCGCGGCCGCAGATTTTTGAAGAACGGCACCATCAACTGCGTGCTGTAGTTGCCCTGCCACTCCAGGTATACGAGCGAACAACCCACCAGCGCCGAAGCCAGGATCTGCAGGCCCATCTTGGCGCGGGCAGAAAGACCCAGATTGCGGCGGTGGACAATCTTGATGTAATCGTCGGCAAAGCCGATGGCGCCAAAGGCCATGGTGGAAAGCGTAACGACCCACACCAGCGGATCGGAAAGATCGGACCAGAGCAGCGTGGGCAGCAGAATGGCCGTGCAGATGAGCACGCCGCCCATCGTCGGCGTTCCGGCTTTTTTCTGGTGCGCCTGCGGGCCTTCTTCGCGAATGTACTGGCCAATCTGGAATTCGCGCAGCTTTTCAATCACATACGGACCGATGATCAGGGCGATAAGCATCGCAGTCAGCGAGGCAAACGCCGTCCGAAAGGTGAGATAGCGAAAGATGCGAAACGGGCTGAAGTGCGGATAGAGCTTTTGATAAAGAAGCCAGTAGAGCAAACTTCCTCCGGCAAAGTGAACAGGCAATCATGCCTATCTTAACGCGGACCGCACGCCGCTGGCCTGTGCATCATGCGCGGAGGAATCGGGCTGGCTAATGCGCTGAGGTTGCGCCTGCGGAATTCTCGCCATCGGCCAGCATCAGATGCACGGCGCGCTCCAGCCGCACGCCGCGCGAGGCCTTCAGCAGCGCGGCGTCGCCCTCGCGCAGATTGGCGCGCAGCCACTCTCCGGCCTCTTCCGGGGTTTCCACATAGATAGCCTCCGCGCCCGCTGCCCTTGCTGCTTTCACCATGCTGCCGGCTGCGCCGCGCACCCCGATGACAAAATCAACCCCCGCCTCGGCCGCAGCTTTGCCGCAGGCGGCGTGCAGCGCGGGCGATTCCTTGCCCAGCTCCAGCATTTCTCCCGCCACCAGAATGCGCCGCCCGGCAGGCATGCCGGCGAGGGTGGCGATCATGGCCTTCAGCGCCTCGGGGTTGGAGTTGTAGCAGTCATTGATGAGGGTTGCGCCGTGCCAGTAGAGCACTTCGCCGCGCTTGTCCTCGGGCTGCAGCGATTCGAGCGCACGGGCGGCCATATCGAGTGGAATCTCCGCGGCCAGGCCCACCGCAAGCGCGGCCAGTATGTTCGCAACATTATGCTCACCCAGCAGATGAAGATGGAGGGACGCGCGCTGGCTATCCGCATGCACGGTCAAGCGCAGGCCGTTCGGACCAAGATTTTCAATCTGCTCCACGCGCAGGTTGGCGCAGGGACCGCGCCCAAAGTGGATCACCCGCCCGTGAAAATCCCGGCCAAACTGCGACACGTACGCGTCGTCGCAATTGAGAAAGGCGATGCCGTCGGGCGGCAGCGACTGAATCAGCTCATACTTGGCGCGCGCAATGCCGGCTATGCCGTCGGGGAAATTCTCAATGTGAGCGCGACCCACATTGGTGACCACCCCCCAGTTGGGCGCGGCAATTCGGGCCAGCGCGGTGATTTCTCCCGCGTGGTTCATGCCCATTTCCATCACGGCGATGTCGTGCTCCGGCTCCAGCCGCAACAACTGCAGCGGCAGGCCGTAATTGTTGTTGAGGTTGCCGCGCGACTTGAGCACCGAGTAGCCCACGCCCAGCACGGTGGCTACCGCTTCCTTCGTCGTCGTCTTGCCTGCTGAGCCGGTGATGCCAACTACGCGCTTGCCCCAGTAGCGACGCACCGCGGCGGCCAGATGCTGCAGCGCCACCAGCGTGTCTTCCACCACTATGTGGGCGTAATCCGGCGCGACGCCCAGCGCAGCAATCCAGGATCGCGCGACCACGGCGGCCACGGCACCACGCTTATGCGCCGCCGCAATAAACTCGTGCCCGTCAAAGCGCTCCCCATGAATCGCAAAGAACAGGTCGCCCGCCTCCAGCGTGCGCGAATCAATGGAGTATCCGGTGGCCGGGTGCGCAGGATCGGCGCGGCGCAGGTCTCCGCCACACCAGTGGGCAATCTGTTCGAGCGTGAGCTTCATGGAGTGGCTCCAGTGTCTTTCAAATCACGCAGAGCGGCCGCAGCCACGGCAGCATCGTCAAAAGGAATCGTACCTTGCCGGAGCGTTTGTGTCTTTTCATGTCCCTTGCCGGCCAGCAGAACAATGTCTCCCGCACGCGCTGCGCGCACGGCGACGTGGATGGCGCGGGTGCGATCCGGCTCTTGCGTAAAGGGTGTATCGAGACCGGTCAGACCGGGTAGAATATCAGCCAGAATCGCCTCCGGCTCTTCGCTGCGCGGATTGTCGGACGTGAGCACCACCAGGTCACTGCTCTCCGCCGCAGCGCGACCCATCAGCGGACGCTTGGTGCGATCGCGGTCGCCGCCGCAGCCGAACATCGTGATCACCCGGCCATTCTGCCTGCGAACCAGATCCCGCGCGAGCGCAATCAGATTGCGCAGAGCGTCGTCGGTATGCGCGTAGTCCACCACCACGGCAAAGGGCTGGCCTTCATCAATCGTCTGGAAGCGGCCCGGAACGCTGGGCAACGTGGCCATCGTAGAGACCACTTCAGCCAGCGTAAGGCCGCGCGCCAGCGCTGCCGCCGAAGCAGCCAGCAGGTTGTAGACATTCACGCGGCCAATGAGCTTCGTCGTCACCTGCGCTGCGCCGAAGGGCGTCTGCAAACGGAACTGCATGCCGCGGCTGCCCAGTTCGACCGCTTCTGCGCGAAACTCTCCGCGCTCCAAGCCGTAGGTGAATACTCCACTGCCCTGCACGCGAGCGTATTCGGCAAGCTGCCCGCCGTAAGGATCATCCACATTCACGACGGCCACGCGTGGGGCGCTGCCCATGCTTGCGTCAAAGAGTTTCTTTTTGGCCGCGAAATACTCTTCCATCGTTTTGTGGAAGTCAAGGTGGTCGCGCGTGAGATTGGTGAATATTGCGACGTCATACGGAACGCCAAAGACGCGGCCCTGGGCCAGCGCGTGCGAAGAGACTTCCATCACGGCCTCCGTCGCTCCAGCATCCACGCCGCGCCGGAAGAGTTCCAGCAGATCGCGCGACTCCGGCGTGGTGTGCGGCGAGGCCAGCACCTGCCCGGCCAGATGATATTCAATGGTGCCCACCAGCACCGTCCTGCGATTCACGCGCTGGAGCAAGCCCTCCACGAGGAACGCCGTGGTGGTTTTGCCGTTGGTGCCGGTCACGCCGGTCACGGCAAGCTGCTTTTCCGGATGCTGAAAAAAATTGGCAGCCGCTACCGCCATGGCGTTGCGGCCATGCGGCATCTGCGCGATGGCCACCTCAGCACGCGAGGACCACTCCGCCATGGCATCGGCGGAGTCCGTAAGAATGGCAGCCGAGCCTTTCTCCAGCGCGGAGGCAATGAAGCGGTTGCCGTCCACGGTTTCGCCGCGCATGGCCACGAAGAGCGCGCCGGGCGCGATGCGGCGTGAGTCATACTCGATGCCCGTGATGTCCGGGTCTGGCCCGGAGCGATGAAGCACAGCAACGCCGGCAAGAAGGCTGCTGAATTGCATAGTGAAAGAAGAACCAATCACAGGGGTCGAGCGCAAGTGGAAATTCTATTCCGCCGCGTCGGGCGCACATCCCTGCCGGACAAATTTTTACGGATGAAAGCGAACGACGATCTGCGTGCCCTGCGGAACCTTTGTTCCTGCCGCAGGAACCTGTTCCGTGGCCAGACCTGAACCGAGCACCTGCACGCCCAGCCCGGCGGCTCCGGCTCTCTCAATCACATCACGCACGGACTCGCCTGCAAACGAAGGCACCGGCACCATCGGCTTTGCGTTCACCGTAACGTCACCTGGCGAGGTGAGCGGCACCGGCACAGAGGCGGCAGACGGAGCGGGCGCAGCAACAGGGACAGTGACGGACACAGGCGCGTCGCCCGAACCGTGCAGCGACTGCTCCGCGGCTACGCGCCGGTCCACAACCGGTGCAACACCGGGGAGATTATTCGAGCGCAGGGGATCATTCGCGGGCAGGTGATTGACCTCGGTGAAGAGCGAGTTCATGTCATCCATCTCTTCCTGAGGATCGGACTCCTTAGGCGCGTTCCTGACCTCCTGGGCAAACTCCTTGGGCGTCTTCACCGGCTGGTCATGCGGCACGCCCAGATACTCCAGAATCTCCTGCGCCAGCTCGCGAAAGACAGGCGCGCTGGCCGAGGTGCCGAAGCGGTATTTGTACTCGGGCGCGTCGGTGATGACCGCGATAGTGACTGCGGGGTTGTTGACCGGGGCGAAGCCGACGAACGAGGCAACGTACAGGCGCTTGGAGTAGGTATGGGTGCGCGGATCAATCTTCTCCGCAGTGCCGGTCTTGCCCGCGGCGCTGTAGCCGTTCAACTGCGCGGGAATGCCGGTGCCCGTGTCTACCACTCCCTCCAGCAGCTTTCGCATCCTGGCTGCCGTGCGCTCTGAGATCACTCGATGCGCACCCGGAGGAAGCGGATTGGGCACATCCGTTTCGGGGTGGTAAGGATCTGCCTGCAAGCCATCGCCCGGCGACTTCGTCGTCAGGTTCATCACTATACGTGGAGGCATATAGATGCCACCATTAGCCACCGTCGAAGCCATGGAAACAAGCTGAATGGGCGTGATGCCTATCGCGTAGCCCATCGGTACCGACCCGATCGCCGTTGGCCCCCACTGATTGGGCGGGCGCAACAGGCCGGCGGTTTCTCCGGGCAGGCGAATTCCAGTCCGCCGTCCAAAGCCGAACTCACGAATGTAGTGATACAGCTCGTCCTTGCCCAGCCGCTCTCCGACCGTAATTGCAGCTACGTTGCTGGACTGTGCAAGGGCCTGCTGCACCGTCAGCACATTGCCGTGCTGGTGCTCAAAGCGAATCACATCGCTGTCGTCGTGCACGATTCGGCCATGCACATTGATGCTGCCGCCCAGCGTTGGGATGATCGTATTCATCGAAATGACGTGCTGCTGCAGCGCGCCTGAATACGTGACAATCTTGAACATCGAACCGGGTTCGAAGACGTCGCTCACCGCCCAATCGATCAGGCTGTCCGGATTGTTGTAGCGATAGTCGTTCGGATTGAAGGTAGGCCACTGAGCCAGAGCCAGAATCTGCCCGGTATGCGGATCCTGCACAATGATGATGCCGCGCCTGGCCTTGGTGCGCTGCATGTTTGCGTCCAGCGCCTTTTCGGCCATGAACTGGATATTGGAATCGATAGTGAGAACCAGATTCTCACCCGGCCTGGGGTCGCGCTCCTTGCTGCCGAGCACATGGCTGCGCGCATCCACCGCCGTATACATGCGGCCCGGCGTGCCCCGCAGTTCCTTATTGAACTGATACTCCAACCCGCCAAGACCCTCGCCGCTGGAGCCGACAAAGCCCAGCATCTGCGCCGCAAGATCCTGATCCGGGTAATAGCGTTTGAACTCGCGCTGGAAGTAGATGCCCTTCAGATGCAGCGCCTTCACGCGCTGGTACACCGAGGGATTCATCTTGCGCGCCACCCACGCAAAGTCGCGCGAGGCCGTCATGCGCGCCAGAATATCGTGCGCGCTGGTGTAGCGGTCTTCAGGATTCGTGTGGACAATCGCGGCCAGCACATCCGCGTCATGCGCCTTGTCCGCGCCCACCTGCCACGGCACGGCATAGGCGGACTCGGCATAGACGGTCATCGCCAGCCCGTGCAGGTCGCGGTCATAAATAATGCCGCGCCGCGGGTCCACCTGAAAGGTGCGCTCCTGCTGATTGGCGGCTTCCACCACATATTTGTGGTGCTCCACAATCTGCACAAAAAACAGGCGCAGCACGATCACCACTGTCCAGAACAGAAAAAACAGCGGGACGCTGAAGACTCGCCAGCGCTGCATGGGCGTCGAAAGCGGAACGGAGCCGGAGTTTTGATTCGAGGTGCGGGGACGGGAGGGCTTTGCTGACGTTGCTACTGCCGGCATGAAGTCCCTCCCTCGAAACGCATTGGAGACAGATTCTCCAAAGTCTCTTAGCGCATTGGCGGAGGTGTGTTCTCAGCCAGGATGGGCGCATTGGAGTTGAGTGCGCCGTTCGGACGCACCACCTGCCCGGGCGTGGGAACCTCGAGTCCGAGCTGGTTGGCAAGCCGGTCAATGCGGCCGGGGCTGTTCAACTGCGCCTCGGTGAGCCGCAGATGATAGTTGGACTCCTGCAGCTTGCGCAGTTCCTGCTTCTGCGTGGCGATGCTGTAGCCGTATTCGATAGCGCTGAAGTGCTGCCAGCCGTAAATGAGGATGAGGCAGCAGAGAATGCCCATCGCCCTGGCGAAGTTGCGCATCTCTTTGTTGCGCTGCGGATCATCCGCCTTCACCAGGCGGCTGTTGTCAATCTTCTTGGCAAAGAAAACCTCGGGCGTGGGGCCGCGGCGCGCGCGCTGCTGCGCGGCCAGAAGCGAGAGATTGCGCTCCCGAATGCGATCCTGCACACGATCGCGATGTGAGCGCCCTGCGTCCATCCCGTCAAATCCTGTCATGACCTGTGTCGCCATGGTTTTCTCCTGATTCCCTTGCTGGTACTGCCGTTTGCCTTCTCTGCGACCGGGCCAGGGCCGTTGAGTTCTGGAAGGCGTTGGTGTTGCAGAAGTCGTCTGAGGTGGTACTTTCGCTGTTTTTACTGCGGCGGGACGACCCTGAGCCCGATATGTTCAGTTGTCAGTTACCAGTTGCCAGTCCTTAGTAGCCGAGACCGCGGACTGATAACTGACGACTACCTAGTTTCTTTCCGCGGCACGCAGTTTCGCGCTGCGTGCGCGGGGGTTGCGATCCGTTTCCTCCGGGCCGGCCGTGACCGGCTTGCGAGTGAGCACTTCGTAAATGCCCTCTCGCCCGCCCTCGCGCAGCGCATCTTTTGCAATGCGGTCTTCGAGGGAGTGAAAGCTGATCACCACCAGCCTTCCTCCGGGCTTGAGAAGCGCGGGCGCCTCCTGCATGAGCGCCTCGATTTGCCCCAGTTCCTGGTTTACGTAGATTCGGAGCGCCTGAAAGGTTCGTGTCGCCGGATGGATTCGCTCGGATTTCATTGCCGGGGCAGCGGCCGAAACCACCCGCGCGAGCTGCGCAGTGGTGCTGATCGGCCGTGCCCTGACAATGGCTCTGGCGATTCTCCGTGACCTCCTTTCCTCTCCGAATTCGTAAATCAGGTCGGCGAGCTGTTTTTCGCCGAACTGGTTTACCACTTGTGCGGCGGTTGTCCCCACGCGCGGATTCATCCGCATATCGAGTGGGCCTTCCGCCTGAAAACTGAATCCTCTGTGCGCTTCGTCAAAGTGCAGCGAACTGGCGCCGAAGTCGGCCAGCAGGCCGTCCAGGCTCCGGGGCTCAATCAACCGCCCCGTCTCGCTGAACTCGGTGTCGTGCAGAATCACTCTCGGCATCTGTGGCCCTAATTCTTCACGCAGCGCATCTATGCGCTCCGTGGCCAGCTTCATCGCTTCCGGATCGCGGTCAAAGGCGATCAGCGTGCCGCCCGGGCCAAGCAACCTCGCTATGGCCGTCGAGTGTCCTGCCAGTCCCAGGGTGGCATCCGCATAGGTGCCGCCCCATCGCACGTTCAGGAAATGGATCGCATCCTGTAAAAGAACCGGCACATGACGCTCACGCTCCATGTGCTCCCCCTTGGGGGCGTTTACAAACCAAAATCAGCCAGCGCCTGCTCATCTTCCGCGGTGAGCGGGTTCTGCTCCATGTTTTGCTGGAAGGATTCGCGGTTCGCGACTTCCAGGTACGTCTGCATGCCGAAAACAACCACATCGCCGGTTACCTTTGCAGACTCACGCAGGATCTGCGGCAGCAGAACACGACCCTGCGCATCCATCTCGGCAACCTGGCCGTAGTAATTGACCCGGTCCAGAAATTTCTTCCTGGCAGGATTCATGCTGGGAATCGCAGCCAGCTTCTGCTCGATCTTTTCCCACTCCTGCAACGGGTAAACCTCGGCAACCTTGCCGTCCTTGCTGGTGATGTAGAACTGGGCGCCGTACTGCTCGTCAATCCGGCGCTTGAACTCCGCCGGCAGCTTCAGCCGCCCTTTTTCATCGACCCGGGTTGGATGGTTGCCACGAAACATCGTTAATGACCCTGATTCGACCGGAAGAAACCGAGTAAAAGAACCCAAAAGTGCTGTAATCTGTTGCCGTTATCGGCCCTTGGTGGAATTTTGTGAATTTTACTCCACTTTGGACCACATTTGTCCACCATCGTAACGCAGCCAGCCGCAGAGTCAAACGCAAAAAATCAGCGACTTAGAGTGCGAACCTCAAAAAGGCGAAGGGGTAGCGAAGACTCAAATTGTGAAGTCTATGCGTAAGGGGTAAGAGATAAGGTAACCCAAGATGTTGTGGTTATCTGATTTGGTTCATCCCTCTGGCAAGGGGCTTGCAATCGAGGAATCTACCCTTTGTAGCGAGACTTTCGCCGAACCAGCCTCTGCATGCGCCGACGCGCCTGCCCCTGCACCAACCACAACAGGTAGAGAACGATAAGCAGATTGAGGGTAACCACCCCTACTTTCAGTAACGAGAAGTGCCGGGCCAGCTCATAGATCTCCCACGGCAGAAAGGCCGCCGTAAAGATCAGGGTGACGTACTCGGCCCATACCTGCTCCAGCACAAGACCTGTGCCTTCAATCAGTTCCAGCGAGGCGTAAACAAAGATGCCCAGGCTCAGCATGCGCAGGTCGTGGGTGCTGACCAGCGCCGCCTTGTTGAGGATGAAGTTGACCAGGTGGCTTTCCGGGTCAAAGCGCAGGACGACCACGATCCAGTGACTCAGAAACGCAACAAGATCGCGGTGCAGCAGGCGAAGCGCTCCCACCCCCAGCAGCACCAGCCCCAAGCCCTTGAGGATCTTCAATACGCCGATCAGCACCAGCCACTTGTCGTGGTGCTCTTCCGCATGATGCTCCGCACCCACAGAACTTTCCATGGCGGGAGAGGTACGGGGGTCTTGCGCAGAGCTCGGCATAAGCAGCTTACCTTGAGAATATAGAGATTGTTCGCCACACGCGAGCGCCACGCCCAGGCCATCTGTCCTTTCATCCAATACGAAACCATCTGGCAAATCGTTCGCGGCACCACAGAATTTCAGTGCGCAAAGCTCACTTTGACACTGCGCTGCTAAGGTGGGGTCATGCGGCATCACTACATTGCGCGCCAGTGGGTTCCCTATGGGCTCAGCGAAGTCTTCGCCTTCTTCGCGAATCCGCAAAACCTGGCTCCGCTGATGCCCGCATGGCAGAAGGTGGAAATGGACGGCCTGCGACTCGTCGATCCCCCGCCGCGTCCATCCACCCTGTCCGGCCCACTACCCCGAACCATGGTCGCCGGCGCGGGCACGCGCATGACCATCCGCTTCCGCCCCGTGCCTCTTGTTCCCATCCGGCTGGCCTGGGATGCGAAGATCACCGATTTTGCATGGAACGATCATTTCTGCGACGAGCAGGAGCGGCGCGGCCCCTTCGCCTACTGGAAGCACTGCCACCATGTAGAAGAAGAGACACGCGAAGGCACCCCGGGCACACTCATCACCGATGAGCTGACCTACGAACTGCCCCTGGGCCCGCTGGGTGAATTGGCTCGCATGCTGGGCGCTGCCGCGCAGATTCGCTCGCTGTTTCGCTACCGCCAGAAGCGCCTGCTCGAACTGCTGGCAACCGGCACCCAGGCATCTACCGGGCCCGAATCAGCTTAAAGTATTGCGTTATCGCAGATTATCTGCTGCAATTGCCGCTCGACGACCAACTCCCATCAGGGCAGCGTCTCTGCTCACAGGGTTACAATCAAAGGTACAAATGGTGTTTTCCGGTTGCGAATGCGTATCGTTCATGCTCCGGCCGGCCATTTGCCAGGAAAGGTCCGGTTACGACCCCATTCATGAGCCGTGCATCCCATCGCAGCGCCCGTCTGCTCCTTATCGCCACTCTTTCGCTCTCCTGCGCAGCCATGGCGCAAACCCGCCCCGGACCGAGCGCCAAAAAGCCTTCTGCAATGGTAAAAAACGAGCCAAAGGCCGCTCCGGCTCGGTCCGCACCCGGCAGCGCCGCCAAGGCTGAGGCCGCACCCACGCCCGTCGAAGGAAGCGCCTACTACCACTACATGATGGCGCACTACTACGAGCAGAAGTCGGCCACCTACGGCCGCCCCGAATACGCGACCCAGGCCATTGCCGAGTACAAGCAGGCGATGAGTCTCGACCCGGGCTCGAAGTTCCTTGAAGACCATCTGGCGAATCTCTACTTTCAGACCGGCAACATCAAACAGGCCATCGAAGCCGCACAGCAGCAGGTGAAGCGCGATCCCAATGACGTGGAAGGCCACAAGCTGCTGGCCCGCATCTATCTCGACTCGCTCAGCAACACCCAGCAGGACCAGCAAACCGCCGAGAAGATGCTCGGCCTCGCCACAAAAGAGTACGAAATGCTCGTAAAGCTGGAGCCAAAGAGCGCGCCGGACCACCTCATGCTCGGCCGCCTCTACGCCGCCGGCCAGCAGCAGGACAAGGCACAGGCGCAGTTTGAAGCCGCGCAGAAGATTGATCCCTACTCGGAAAATACGGTGCTCAATCTGGCGCGCTTCTACAGCGACTCGGGCCAGACGGATAAGGCCATCGGAATTCTCAACTCCGTGCCTGCGAATCAGCAAACACCGCGCATGGAGTACGCGCTGGGGCTCACCTACGCGCACCAGAAGCAATCCAAAAAGGCGGCCGCCGCGCTCGAACGCGCGCTGGTGCTCGACCCCGGCAATCTCGACATTGAAAAGGCGCTCGCCAAAAATCTGTTTGCCAGCCGGCAGTACGACCAGGCGCTACCCTACTACCAGGACATTGCCGCCTCCGACTCGAAAGACGCCACGGCCTTCCTGCGCCTCTCCGATATCGAACGCCGGAAGGGCGAGTTCCAGAAGTCTTACGACAACCTGATGAAGGCCAAGGCTCTCAATCCCAACTCGATTGAGATTGCCTACGACGAGGGGCTGCTCAACGACGCGCTGGGCCACCTGAACAAGGCGGCGGCCAACTTCCAGATGCTGGTGCAGATCTCCAACCGCCCGGCCAGCGACTTTTCCAAGGATGAAAAGAACGACCGCTTCCTCTTCCTCGACCGACTAGCCCACGTCTACCGCGAGCAGAACAAGGTGGACGAAGCCATAGCCGTCTACGAAAAGATGACCGACCTCGGAGGCAAATTCACCGAGCAGGCCTACCAATCGGAAGTGGACACCTACGAGAGCGCGCATGAGTACGGCAAGGCGCGAGACGCAGCCGAACGCGCTGTAAAAGGGCTGCCTAACAGCCGCTCCATGAAGATTCTGCTGGCCGCCACTATGGCCGATACCGGCGATGCACACCAGGCCATCGCGATGGACAAGTCGCTGCTCACCGGCAAGCCCGCGCAGGACCGCCAGGTTTACCTCGCGCTCGCGCAGGTGCAGATTCGCCTCGGCCACTGGCATGACGCCAACAAGGCGCTCAACAAGGCGCAAAAGCTCGCGAAGACCGACGACCAGAAGGTCTTCATCCACTTTCTGCGCGGCTCGCTCTTCGAGCGCCAGAATCACCTCGACGCCGCAGAGGCTGAAGCCCGCAAGGTGCTTGCCATCGAACCCGACAATCCCGTGGCGCTCAACTATCTCGGCTACCTGCTTGCGAATCGCGGCAAGGACCTGCCCCAGGCGCTGGCGATGATCCAGAAAGCCGTCAAGCTCGACCCCATGAATTACGCCTATCTGGACTCGCTGGGTTGGGCCTACTTCAAGCTGGGCAACTACGCCGAGGCGGAGAAAAACCTGCGCCAGGCCTGCTATCGCGACTCCACCGACCCCACAGTCCACGATCACCTCGGCCAGCTTTACGCAAAGACCGGACACTTCAAGCTGGCCGCCGAACAATGGGAGCTTTCGCTCAAGGAGTTTGCGCACACCCTGCCAGCCGATGCGGAACCAGGCGAACAGACCCGCGTCCAGAAACAGCTGGACCAGGTGCGCGTCAAGCTGGCGAAGGAAACACCCGCGCCGCAGCAGCCGTGATCCCGCTCGCCCAGGCCTGCGCCGTACCGGACGAAGGACCGCTCTCCCGGCGACGATTTGACGAGCCGGCGCAACCCTATCGCACGCCATTTGCCCGCGACCGTGCGCGGGTGATCCACTCCCGGGCATTTCGCCGCCTCGCCGGTAAAACGCAGGTCTTCACCGAGCGCTACTCCGACCACTTTCGCAGCCGCCTCACCCACACCATGGAAGTGGCGCAGATTGCACGCAGCATCGCGGTCGCGCTCGGCCTCAACCAGGACCTGACCGAGACCCTCGCGCTCGTCCACGACATCGGCCATCCACCCTTTGGCCACGCCGGCGAGCGCGCTCTCGACGAAGCAATGCAGGAGCACGGCCTGCGCTTTGACCACAACCTGCACGCGCTTCGCATTGTCGATCACTTCGAGGTGCGCTACCTCGGCTTCCGCGGGCTCAACCTCACGCTGGGCGTGCGCGAGGGCATCATCAAGCACTCCCGCGACTACTCCCTCGCCGAGCATCCCGAGTTGAGCGAGTTCTTCCTCGATCTCTACCCGCCGGTCGAAGCCCAGATTATTGATCTCGCCGATGAGATCGCCTACCTCACCGCCGATCTCGACGACGGCATCGAAGCCGGTATCCTGTCCCTCCAAAAAGTGCGGGGCGGTGTCGAGCTCTTCGAGCGCTACTTTGCGCCGCTCGAACGAGAGCACCCCGAAGCGCGCGACCAGCTCAAGTTCAACGAAGCCCTGCGGCGCGTGCTGCATGCGCTCGTCACCGACCTCATCGAGCACACCGCCCTGCAAATCCGCGAACATGGGTTGAACAATCTGGACGCCATTCGCTCCGCGCCCGCACGGGTATGCCAGTTCAGCCCCGCCATGGAGTCACTCCGCATGGCTACCAAGCGCTTCCTCTACGAAAATCTCTACCTCAGCGCGGACCTGACAGGGGCGCATGAGGAGGCCTCGGCGGTGATTCATCGCCTCTTTGCCTGGTGGATGGAAGACCCCTCGCGCATGCCCGCCAGCCACGCCGCCATGGCAGCGGAAAGCGGCGCGGCCCGCGTCGTCGCCGACTACATCGCCGGCATGACCGACGCTTACATCCTCCAACTCTACCGCGAGCTGACCGGGGAAACCCGGCTCTACCCTGGTCCCGTTTCCAGCTAAACGGCTGCGCCGCAGATTGCATTCAATTCACTTAAATGTAAAGTTTCAATAGGTTGTCCATTCGATTTGGATCATAGAAGCTGATTGTGCGAACAAAACAGTTTTTACGAGGAGATCGAATGGACTATCACCGGAATGCCCGATTGACGATCGTTGGTCGAGAGCAGCTTGCGCCCCAAATCATTCCGAATAAGGGCGCCCCATAGGATGTGAGCGGAGAATCGCCACACTCACTATACATCTTCAGGAGAAATGCTCTATTCAACAGAATCAACAACTTCCCCACAAAAACAAGGGGTATCCGAACCTTTTTTGAAACACCCACTTGCATCACCACCATAGGGGGTGCCCCATCCAAGCTCCGCTTGGGTGGGACAGGAAAGATTCTCATAGTGGAATGGCGCGCAAAGCGCGCAATCGACCGTGCGGCCAGCACCACCTAGCCCTTGCGTTCCTTCTCCCGCTCGAAGAACCGCTCCATAAACTTCGTATCAAAATTCCCCGCCCGAAACTCCGCATCCGCAAAGATCTTCTGGTGCAGCGGGATTGTCGTATGAATCCCCTGCACCACAAACATCTCCAGCGCCCGCTGCATCCGGTTCATCGCCTCTTCGCGGTCCTTGCCATGCGTGATCAGCTTGGCAATCAGCGAATCGTAATACGGAGGTACCACGCCTTCGGAGTACTGCGCCGTGTCCACACGAACCCCGTTTCCGCCCGGCACATTGAACGCCGTAATCTTGCCCGCAGAAGGGGTAAACTTCTCCGGGTGCTCGGCATTGATCCGGCACTCGATCGCATGCCCGCGAATCTCCAGCTTCTCCGGCAAAATGCTCGACAGCTTCTCGCCCGCAGCAATCCGTAGCTGCGCCTTCACCAGGTCGATCCCCGTCACCATCTCCGTCACAGGGTGCTCCACCTGGATGCGCGTATTCATCTCGATGAAGTACAGCTTCCCGTCTTCATCCATCAGGAACTCGATCGTCCCGGCGTTCTGGTAGCCAATCGCCTCCAGTGACCGCTTCAGTGTCTTCCCAATCTCCTCGCGGAGCTTCGGCGTCACCTGCAGCGAGGGAGCCTCTTCAATCAGCTTCTGGTGCCGCCGCTGAATCGAACACTCGCGCTCGCCGAGCGAAACCACGTTCCCGTGCTCATCGGCCAGCACCTGGAACTCGATATGCCGAGGCCGCTCGATGAACTTCTCCATGTACAGCTCGCCGTTGCCGAAGGCATTCGCCGCCTCCGTGCTCGCCGCATGGAACAACCCTGGCAACTCCTCCGGCGTCCGGATAATCCGCATCCCGCGCCCGCCGCCGCCGGCCTTCGCCTTCAAAATCACCGGGAACCCAACCGACTTGGCCCAATCCAGCGCCTCGTCCGACGAAGCCAGAATCCCATCCGAACCCGGCAAAATCGGCACCTTGGCCTTCTTCATCGTCTGACGCGCGCGTTCCTTCTCGCCCATCAGCCGCGTCACATCCGGCGGAGGCCCAATGAATTTGATGTTCGACGCCCGGCAAACCTCGGCAAAGTTCGCATTCTCGCTCAGCAGCCCGTAGCCCGGATGAATCGCGTCCACGTCCGCAATCTCCGCCGCGCTGATCACCGCCGGCACATTCAGGTAGCTGTCCGCCGAGCGCGGCGGCCCAATGCAGATTGCCTCATCGGCAAACCGCACATGCAGCGAGTGGCGGTCCGCCTCACTGTAAATGGCGACCGTCCGAATCCCGAGTTCCTTGCACGCATTGATCACGCGCAACGCAATTTCGCCGCGATTGGCGATAAGCACTTTTCGAAACATGATCCCTTACTTATGGCTCCAGATGATTTCCTGCGGACTAGACCTTCTTCAGCGCAAACAACGGCTGCCCGTATTCCACTGGCTGGCCGTTCTGCACCAGGCGCTTTACCACCTCGCCCGATCCGTCCGACTCAATCTCGTTCATCAGCTTCATCGCTTCCACAATGCAAAGCACCTGCCCCGCTTCCACGCGATCCCCAATCTTCACAAAGGCACCCGCGCCCGGCGATGGCGACTCATAAAACGTCCCCACAATCGGCGACTTCACAATGTGCAGATCCGCATCCTCGTTCGGCACTGCCGCTGCCGGGGCTTCCGCGCTCGCATGCACCTGAGGCGCCACGCTCGGCGCAGGCACATGCACTGCCGGAGCGACAGCCCCGGCCTGCGGCTGCATCGCCAGCAGACGTGCCAGGCTGGCCACATCCAGCGCCGGCTGCGCGCTCGGCTCGCTGCCAAACTTCACGTTGACCTTCAGGTCGCCGCGCTCCAGAGCAAATTCGCCAATCTGGTTGTCTTTCAGAAACTCGATCAGTTCTTTGAGTTGTTCCAGCTCTTCCGGATTCATCGTCTCTCTTCAGCCTCAATCAAGCTCTACAGTTGCATCCATGCTTTCGTTGCAGGAGTCAGCACCTCGCCACCGGTAGCCGTTACAGCCACCATGTCTTCAATGCGAACTCCAAACTCGCCGGGAATGTAGACGCCGGGTTCCACCGTGACTACCATCCCCGCCTTCAACTTCTGTTCCTGCCCGGCGCCAAGGCGCGGAGCCTCATGAATCTCAATGCCAACGCCATGCCCGGTCGAGTGCGTAAAGTACTGCGCCAGGTTGGCTTCCCGCAGCACGCTCCGCGCTGCTTCGTCCACCGTCGCACAGGTCACGCCCGGCCGAATCGCAGCCACGGCCGCCTGTTGCGCCGCCAGCACCGCATCATAAACGTCCTGCTCCTGACGGCTCGCCCGTCCAAGGTGCACAGTGCGCGTCATATCCGAGCAATAACCATTGAGAATAACACCGAAGTCCAGCGTTACGAATCCTTTACGGGGCAGCTTCGCACCAGAAGCCTTCCCGTGCGGCATCGAAGACCGCACACCCGAGGCCACAATCGTGTCAAACGACATGCCATCCACGCCCAGGTTCCGCGCAAAAAACTCCAGGTCCGCCGCAACCTCAAACTCGGTCCTGCCCGCGGTCAAATGCGGCAAAATCATGTCGAACAGCTTGCAGCCGATGCCCGCGGCATGGCGCATCAGCAGCAGTTCATCGCCGTCCTTGATCAAACGCATGTTCATCACCAGCGGCTCGGCCACCGGCTGGAAAAACCGTTTCTTGTTCCGCCGCGGTATCGCCCCACGATAAGCTTCCAGGTCGGCCACACTCGTGTGCGCAGGATCAAAACCAGCGCTCTCGACCTCTTCGCTCACCCACGCCGCGGCTTCCTTCATGGTCGACTTCTCGGCGATCACCACCGTCGCGCCACGGACTTCCTGCTTCGCTTGTTCCGTGTACCGTCCATCAGTAAACAGCGCTGCCTTCTGCCGCGTCACCACCAGCACAGCGCTCGATCCGCTGAATCCACTCAAATAACGCACATCCGGCAAGTGCGTAATCCACATTGCCTCCAGTTGATGCTTCTGCAGCGCGCGCCGCAGCTTACGAAATCGGCCAGCATGATTCATCTTCACGATCTTACATTCCCGCGACGAGATTCGCATGTCGCGGTCCGCCAAAAGTCCTCTCACCTGGCTTCGGAATTCTCCGCCAGCGCAGGCACAGCCGCACGATCACGCTCTTTCACCCTGCGTGCCGGAACCCCCGCATACACCCCAAAAGGCTCAAGATCCTTCGCCGCAATCGCGCCCAGCGCCAGCACCGCTCCATCGCCCACATTCACCCCGGGGCCCACCGTGGCTCGCGCACAAACCCACGCATACGCTCCAATTCGCATCGGAAATGACACCAGCCGGAACGAAGACTCGTTGTAGAGATGCGTCGCCCCGCAAAGATAAGCCCCCTGCGAAATCACCGCATGCGAGCCAATCGTCAGCAAGGAAGGATTGTAAAGCTCCGCATCGTCCCCCACCCCAACCGCGTCGTCGCACACCAGGTTCCACGGCGCCCAAACCCGGCACTTGGGATAAAAATGACAATTCGGACCCAGCCGCGCCCCAAAAAGTCTCAAAAGCATGGCCCGCCACGCATGAAAAGGCCGCGGCGAAGTCCGAAAAAACAGCGCATAGCAAAAGTTCCAGGCAGCGCGCCGCGCACGGTTTCCGAATGAAAACGATGGCTGTAAATGGGGATCAGCTTGTGGCTGAGGTACTGCAGTTGCCAATCTGCCTTCTCCTTGCCGCAATGGCGGAGCAGATTCCCGGATACTTGCTCGCATGGCAAGAATCACCGATACGCTCTAGGACTTTGCCCGCCGCGCCTTCGTCTCGGTCCGGCCCGCGCTCCGCACCGGCTTCTTTTGCCGCGCTTTCACCGGCACAGGGTCGGGAGCAACCTCAATCCCCGACTGGCGATCCATCCACTCATCCAGCCGCGACTTCTTAAATCGCCACCGGTTACCCAGCTTGAACGCAGGAATAAACGCCTCGGAAGCATACTTGTACAGCGTATCCGGACTGATCCCCAGGTAATCCGACGCCTGGCGAATATCCATCACTTCCCGGAACTCATGGCTGTGGCTTGCGGGTCTCTTCATCGTGGTGCCCTCGGTCTACGGAAAGTCAACGCTCGCTTCGTTTTCCGGGCGGACTGCCAATTTCGTCCGGCTTACTGCTTATACCCCTCGCCCGTACCCGGTTTCAAGAAAATTGCACCTCTTTGGACGTGGTTATCTGGTTTCCCCCTGCCTTTTGGCCGTTATTAGCGCGTCTTTCCGGCTTTTCCCCCATCAAAAATGCAGGAACACCCACTCCGCCCCAAAAGCAAAAGCCGGTTCCCAAGGGAACTGGCTTCTACCTTCGTCTTCCTAAGACGAAAACCGACCTAAACCTTCGGCTCCAGACCATCCAGAATCCCAAGGAACTCCGCATCCAGTTGCCGGTTCTTCGCAATCGCATCCGCAAGCGGAATGTCCTCAATATGCGTGCCATGCAGCACCACAAGACGGCCAAACTTCTTCTGGTGCACCAGGTCAATCGCCGCCAGCCCGTAACGGGTCGAGAGCATGCGATCGTACGCCGTAGGCGTACCGCCGCGCTGCGTATGTCCAAGGTTCACCGAGCGGGTCTCGTAGCCCGTCTTCTTCTCGATCTCGTCCGCTAGAATCGCGCCGATGCCGCTCAACCGCGCATGGCCAAACGAGTCCACCTTCGATCCATGCGTCGCCTGCGCTCCGGAATCCGGCAGCTTCGCACCCTCGGCAACCACCACGATTCCATACTTCTTACCATGGTCGTGGTTGTACTTGAGCAGCTTGCAAACGTGGTCCAGGTCAATTTCCTTCTCCGGCACCAGGATCACGTGCGCGCCGCCCGCAACACCCGAGGTCAAAGCAATCCAGCCCGCATCGCGGCCCATCACCTCGCATACAATCACGCGATTGTGCGCCTCGGCCGTTGTATGCAGCCGGTCAATCGCCTCGGTCGCAATCGAAACCGCCGTGTCAAAACCAAAGCAGGCGTCCGTGCCGTTCAAATCGTTGTCAATCGTCTTCGGAACGCCCACGCCCGGCACACCCGCCTGGATCAGCGCATTCGTAACCGACTGTGTATCGTCGCCGCCAATCGCAATCAGCGCATCCAGATTCTGCGCCTTCAGGTTGGCAACGCACTTCTCAATGCCGCCCTCAATCTTGCGCACATTCGTCCGCGAAGTCCGCAGGATCGTGCCGCCAAGGTGCAGAATCCCGTCCACCTTCTCCAGCGTCAACGGAACTGTGTTGTTATCCAGCACGCCGCGCCATCCCTCGATGAATCCAATAAATTCGTCACCGTACTGCCGAATTCCCTTCGTCACTGCGGCTGCAATCACCGCGTTCAATCCGGGGCAGTCGCCTCCACCTGTCAAAATACCAACGCGCATCGCTTGTTTTCTCTCCTGGTTTTGTGGGTCTTCTTCTGGCTGGAACCATCCAGTGACTGTCCGATAGTTCGCCCACTGAAAATCATAGTGCATCCGCCCCTCAATCGCAGAATCGGGATCTCCGCCGCTGCCTGTAGACTGAGGGTATAAATCAAAATCCCTCAGGAGCAAGAGATGTCCGAAACAAAAATTTCTATCCGCCCTAACGGTCCGCTGCGCGTCGAAGGTCCCGTCAAACTGGTCGACTCCAACGGCAATGAGTGGAACGTTGCCGACAAGCCGGCGTTCTCCCTCTGTCGCTGCGGCCACTCGGCCAACAAGCCCTTCTGCGACGGAGCGCACAAAGAGTTCGGATTCCAGGACGACGCCAAGGCGCCCCAGCAGTAAGCCCAAACCACCCGGATCAAAGGCTCCTGCCCGGAACCCGCAAACTACGCATGCACCCAGGCAGGAGCCCTTTCACTTTTGCCAATTTCAACCGAATCTTCCGCCCACCCCATCAACCCTAGGGCACAGAGAAGCTCAACCCCGCCTGCGCCGCCGCCTTCTGTGTAGCCGCCAGGTTGATCGCACTCAAAGGAATCTCCACATCCTTGCCGCTCGCCGCCTCATCCAGATCAATCAGCATCTGCGGCGTCAACGCATAATTCCGCACCTTGCGCCGCGTCCCGTTCTTCATCACAATCACCACCACCGGCTCCTTGCTCTGGATCACATTCGGCACCCTCGAAGGACTTTGCGAATCCTGCTCAGGACGATAAGACGGACGATTCCCCGAAGGCGCAGCCGCATACGATTCCGAAGGACCGGCAGGCGTTGGACGCGAAACGTCCATCATCGACCTTGCACTCGAACCCGTTCCATTCACCGCTCCACTAACCGCGTTTGAACCCGTATCGGCACTCTGATACACCGGGTAAGGCGCCCCGTAGCCTTCCACCGCTCCATACTCCGGCTGATAATCGCGCCGGCTCTGATACCGCCGCGCTGGCTCAACGGATTGCTGTCCATCCTCGGGCGTCTGTGTCTGCACTAAAACCGGCTGCTCCTGCGGGTAAAACGGCGCAACCACCCCAGGTGTCGGAGAAATACTCTGCCCGGGCCCAATCACCATAAATCCTGGCATACTGACCATCTGTCCCGGTGTTGAAACCATCTGCCCAGGGGTGGATACCATCTGACCGGGCGTCGACACAAACTGGTCCGCAACCGGCGCACGATTCTGTTTCGACTGTTGAGCAGAGTCCTGCGCACACAACCACGGAGCCGCAGCAATAGCAGCCAACCAACCGACGCACATCAGTAAATACCGCTTGCGCATGGCCATGCCGTCCCTCTTCAGTAGGATGCCGCCACCACCCCTGGCGGCTCCCAAACATCTAAACCAACGTCTCCGGAACTACGTCCTACTATTTATGACGGAGCAACACGCCCTGAAGACGCTCCATCGCCGGAGGTAGCTCATCTCCGGCGATCACGGCCTTAGTCCTGTCCCGTCGTCGCGGCAGACTCCGCCTGCAATTCACGCTGCACCTTGCTATGCTTCGTCGAGTACCCGAAGTAGATCAGCAGACCGATAATCAGCCACACGATCACCACTTCCCAGGTCAGCAGCGGCAGGTTAAACATAAGATAGAACGCGCTCCCAACGCCAAGAATCGGCACCAGCGGAACCAGCGGCGTCTTGAATGGTCGCTCCAGCTCAGGCATGCGCACGCGCATCACCCACACGCCCGCTGACACAATCGCAAACGCCAGCAACGTACCCATGTTCACCAGTTCGCTCAACTTGTCAATCGGCAGCAGCGCAGGCAAAAACGCCACAATCGTGCCCACTACCATGTTCGAAATCCACGGCGTCCGGAACTTCGGATGAATATCAGAAGCCCACTTCGGCAGCAGTCCATCCCGGCTCATCGAGAAGAACACACGCGACTGTCCAAGCAACATCACCAGCATCACCGTGCCCAGGCCGAATATTGCCCCAATCTTCACCAGCAGGCTGCCCCACGCCACACCCGTCGCGTCAATGCCAACCGCCACTGGAGCGGCAACATTCAGCTTGTGATAATCCACCAGCGCCGTCAGCACCAGCGAAACAGCAATGTACAGAATAGTGCAGATCACCAGCGAACCCAGAATCCCAATCGGCATATCCCGCTGCGGATTCCGCGCCTCCTGCGCCGCCGTCGATACCGCGTCGAATCCGATGTACGCAAAGAACACCGACGAAGCGCCGGCAATGATGCCCTGAAGCCCGAAATGTCCATGACCTTCCGCCTTCGGAATAAACGGATGCCAGTTCTCCTTCATCAGGTGCGGATGATGCATCAAAAAGCCGATCCCCAACACCAGGAACACCGCAATTACGCCCAGCTTCACAAACACAATCGCTGAATTCAGATTCGCCGATTCCTTGATGCCGGCCACCAGCACCGCGGTCACCGCCAGAATCGCCACAAACGCGATCATGTCAAAGATGCCTTCTACATGCGGCAGGCCTGCCGTCGGAGTCCCCGGCGCGAGCGCAGAAGCCGCAATCCACTGACCGTGGATGAAGTACAGCGTATTCCCCCACGTCGTAGTCCATCGCGCCATTGCAGGAGAGGGCGTGAGTCCCACCTGCTCCAGAAAACTCATCACATATCCGGCCCAGCCGGAGGCCACCGTAGCCGCCCCAAACCCGTACTCCAGCACAAGATCCCAGCCAATGATCCACGCCACCAGTTCGCCCAGCGTAGCGTATCCATACGTGTAAGCCGATCCCGCAATCGGAATGACCGACGCAAACTCCGCGTAGCACAATCCCGCAAACGCGCACGTAACGCCGGCCACAATAAAGCTCAGCGCGACCGCGGGACCCGCATAAAGCGCCGCCGCCTGCCCCGTAAGCACAAAGATGCCCGCGCCTACAATCGCGCCAATTCCCAGCGTGATCAAATTCACTGGTCCAAGAGACCGCTTCAGCGTATGCTCGCCCTCTTCTACCGCCTCATTCTTCAGTGCCGAAAATGGTTTTACGGCAAATAGCTTCGCCATTGTATGGCTGTCCTCCAGAGAATTCTTATGTTGCGGCTACCTTACCCGCCTTGCGAGACCAGATGGCATAAACAGGAAGGCCGAGCAGCACAATCACAATGCCGGGCCATGTGTACTGCGGTTTGTAGCGCAATAATACGACACAAATCCAGGCAGCCATCACGATATAAAGCGCAGGGAGCACCGGATAGCCTAACGCTTTATACGGTCTTTGTGCATCTGGTCTTTTCTTCCGCAGCACAAAAAGGCTCCCAATCGTCAATATGTAAAAAATCAGCTCCGTGCAGATGATGTAGTCCAGCAACTGGCTGTAACTGCCGGAAATGCAAAGCAGGCAAGTCCACACGCCCTGAATCAGCAGCGCGATCACCGGCGTCTTGTAGCGCGGATTCAGCTTGCCCGCAGCCTTGAAGAAGAGCCCGTCCCGGCTCATCGCGTAGTACACTCGCGGCCCCGCCAGCGTCAGCCCGTTCGCGCATCCAAATGTCGAAATCAAAATCGACCCCGCCATCAGGTAAGCGCCCGCATTCGAGAAAATCTGCTGCAGCGCCGCCGTCGCCACCCGGTCATCCGGCGCATATTGAATTCCCCGCGCCACCAGCGTCGCCCCATGCGGATCACCATGCAGCGGAAGCGCAAACAGGTACACAAAATTCGCCAGAATATACAGCCCCAGCACCACGCCCGTCCCCAGCACCAGCGACAAAGGCAGATTCCGCTTCGGATTCTTCACCTCGCCAGCCGTATACGTCACGTTGTTCCACGCATCGGCAGAAAAAAGCGACCCCGTCTGTACCACCGCCAATATCGTCAGCAGGCCCACCATCGTCACCGGACCGCCCACGCCCACCTGCAGCGGATGCAACGTATGCCATCCTGCTCCGGCCCAGAAGTTGTGAAAGTTCTGCCCAAAATTCGCCGCCATCGCCACGGCCTTGCGCCCAAACAGCACGCCCAGCACCACCAGCCCCAGCAACGCCGCCGTCTTCGCCGTCGTAAAAACGTTCTGGATCAGCGAACCCAGCTTCAGCCCGAACAGGTTCACCACCGTCAGCACGGCAATCATCACCAGTCCCACGAGGTTCGCTGTATTCACGCCAATGTCCATGTTCCCCAGCACCATCGGCCCCACATGCAGCGCCGGAACATGCCCGATATGCCAAAGCCAGTGCGTGCTCGAAATCGTCGGGAAAAACACACCCAGAAACTTCCCGAACGCCACCGCCACCGCCGCAATCGTCCCCGTCTGGATCACCAGAAACAGCGTCCACCCAAATAAAAATCCCGGCAGCGGACCAAGCGCCTCACGCAGATACACATACTGCCCGCCCGCGTCCGGCATCATCGCCGCCAGTTCGCCGTAACTCAGCGCGCCAATCATCGTCATTGCCGCCGTAACCAGCCACGCGGCAATCAGCAGCGCCGGCGATCCCACATCCCGGCTAATCTCCGCCGGAACCAGGAAGATTCCCGACCCGATCATCGAACCCACTACAATCGCCGTCGCGCTGAACCAGCCCAGGCTCGCCACCATCTGCGTCGAACCAGGCCGGGGGATCTCCTTTGTTTCCACCGTATCTTTCAAGCGAATTCCCTTTATCCCAGACTGCTTGCTACCCGAGAACACTCAAAAACTCCAAAACTCTCTGCCCTGACTCCAACGGCTCCACGGCCCTTCCGAATACGGCGGAAAGCACCGCAACACAGTCCGCTCCGGCTCCCACGACCGTCTTCGCATTCCCCGGATCAATCCCGCCAATCGCAACCAGCGGACGTCCCGTCAGCCGCCGCGCCACGCGAACCCCCTCCAGCCCAACCACCGGGTCAGGATTCGCCTTGCTCATCGTCGCAAAAACAGGACCAATGGCAATGTAGTCCACTGGAGCCTTGTCGGCCACCGCCAACTGCTCCCGATTGTGCGTGGAAACCCCCAGCACACGGCCCGGCCCAAGAATTCGCCGGGCCTCCGCCGGCACCATATCCCCTTGCCCCACATGCGCGCCGTCAAATCCAGCCCGCTCGACCAGGTCCACCCGGTCATTCAAAATCAGCGTCGGATCAGGCCCCGCACCATCCCGTATCCAGCGCGCATCTTCCAATACCTGCGCATCGGTCCCGGCCTTATTCCGGTACTGCAGAATCGTTATCCCCGCATCCACCACACGCCGCACCAGCCGCAGCAACTCCCCGCGCCGCACCCCGGGGTCGGAAGATAAAATTCCAGCGTCAAGAATTGGATACAAAGTGGGAAACACCTTCCGCGAACTCATCCCAAGAGTGTAAGCGCAAGCTCATAAGGAAGAAACCGGGAATCGCACAGGCGCGCAATTCCCGGTTCATAAAACTCAAAATGGTGATATGTTTCCTGCCGTAGCAAGCTCAGCTAGTTAAATGGCTCGCTCGGCATCGGCCCGGAATGGATCGCATGCGCCTTGCAATCATGGCATGCTTCCAGAATCGCTCGCTCACGCGCGTTCATATACGTGCCAAGCGGCTTCCGGCAATCCGGACAAAGTAACAGGGTGGTTGTTTTCACAAGGTATAGCGCGGTTTTTTCTACCGGAACCGCGTGGGTCGTCTCGACGGTGTACCGCATAGGACTCGCTCCTCTCCTCTGGAGATTTGCGCCTGGGGGCCCGCAACACTTGACTGCCTGTGCTCGGAGGAACTTGTCAGTCTGCCATTCGCAGATGCCAGGAACTCATCCAGCCTGCTGAGGTGGGTTACTTCATTCAGATGTGCCCCTCGCTCCGCTGGTTGGCCCACCCTGCTTCAGATTTTTTTAACCCTCAATGAAGACTCTAAAGTTACCGCCGATAAGAGCTAATAATGGAGAATCTCATGTCCACACCCGTATTTCCTCTACCACACGTCCTGGTCGCCACCAGCGCCCCCGAGACGGGCAGCCAGATGGTCGCGCTCCTCGACGAGTGGCGTTATCCCCATGTACTGGTAGAAGATGGTGTCTCCGCCCTGCGTTACCTCACTCATCCGCAGCCACCCGCCATCGCCCTCATCGACAGCGACCTCCAGTCACTCTCCGGCCTTCAGGTTGTTCACTCCGTCCGTCAGCGCTACCAGCAAAGCCAGACCTGGCTCATGCTCATGGGCAACGAAGCCAGCACGGGTGGCATCCAGATGGCCGCCGAAGCAGGCGCCGACGATTTCGTCCTCAAGCCCGTCGTTCCCTCCGATCTGCGCGTCCGCCTCCGCGTCGCCGAGCGCGTACAGGTACTCACCCAGCGCGTCCGCGCGGAAAGCGAAGCCGCCCGCTTCCACGCGACCCACGACTCCCTCACCGGCCTGCTCTCCCGAGAAACCATCCTCAAAGACCTATTCCGGGAAACCGACCGCGTCGGCCGCATGAACTCGCCTCTCGCCTACCTCCTCGTTGACCTCGACTCGTTCTCCCTCATCAACCTCAACTACGGCTACTCCGTCGGCGACCAGATCCTCAAAGAACTCGGCCAGCGCCTTCGCCGACACCTCCGCACTTACGACCTGGCCGGGCGCTACGGCGAAGACGAATTCCTCATCGGGCTACCCGGCTGCTCTGCCGACAACCAGCTCCCCATCGCGGAACGCATGAGAAAAGCTGTCCTCGAACGCCCCTTCGACATCGGCAAGGACCGCGTTCTCATCTCCGCCAGCATCGGCGTCGCCCAAAGCTTCGGACGATCTCCCCTCGTCGTCATGCGCGACGCGGAACGCGCACTCACACAGGCCAAAAAGGAAGGCCGCAACTGCATTCGCGTCGCCGCCACTCCCGAAGGCGCCGAATCCCGCCCGGCAGACAGCAGCCCCATCATGCTCCGCCTCTCAGAACCGGAAAACGGCAAACCCAACTAGCGCCTGCTCACATTACTGGCTCTTCCACAGCAAAAAGCCCACGCTCCGAAACCATCCCGGAGCGTAGGTTTTTCACTCCTTCAACTCAGCTTCCTACTGGTCGTCGCCCTTGGCCTTGTACGGATTCGGCTGCCTCATCGCCGCCTGATACGCCTTCTCAAGCTGCGCCGGCACAGGCTTGTTACCCATCGCCTGCTTCCACAAAATCACGTTCAATATCGCAGGATTCGCCTTGTCCTCGTGCTGGAAGTCCATCTTCATCGAGGCCTGCGCCCCATACGAGTGCTTCGTGTTCGCCGTGTAGATCAGTCCGTTCTTCTCATTCCGGTAATCCGCGTTGTACGGCGGCTGGTCGCCCTTGCCCGTAAACTCCTTTTCCATTACAGGTGCAAAGGCGTCGTTATTATTCATCGGCGGAATCCCCATCAAATCCTCCGCCGTGTGCAGCATGCTCGCCGTGGTGTAAAAGGTGTTGTCAATCACAGGCTTCGCCCGGTGCGGAGCATACTTGCTGATCACAAACGCAATCGACCGGTGCGCATCCACATGGTCCGCCCCGTTTTGCGCGTCATCCTCCAGGATCAGAATCGCCGTGTCGTTCCAGTAAGGGCTGTGCGACACCGCATCCACCACGCGCCCCACCGCCAGGTCGTTATCCGCCACAGAGGCCTGCGGCGTCGGCATGCCCGGCGTAGTCCCTGCCGTATGGTCATTCGGCAGCCGCAACTGCACAAAATCCGCCATCGGATCAGGCTTGCCGGCCTTCACCGCCGCAACCCACTTCCGGAAGTGCCGCAAAAACTCATTCACCCTCAACTGATCCGGAAACGCCAACTGAAAATCCGGATAATGCGGATCGAAATGCCCCACCAGTTGCGGCATCGTCGCCGTGTTCTTGTAAAGCAACGGAATCTTCCAAGCGTACTTGCTGATTCCGCCGCCATACATCGCCGGAATCTTCCCGCCCGGCAAAATGTAAGGCTGCTTGCAGTAGTGCATCGCCTCCGGCGTGCCAAATCGCGGATTCACCATCGGCATCTGCCCCGGCTTCGCATTGCAGAACGTCGAATGGATAAACTCCGCAAAGTGGTACAGCGTCTTGCCGTGCGCCGCCAGATCGCCCCAGATATAACCACTCGCTGGCGTGTCCACATTCGAAATGCCCTCGTCGAAAGGCACCTTGTTCTCCACCACACCTTCAAAGTCGTAAAGCCGTTCGTCGCTCCGGTAACCCTGCTGCCAGTTGAACTCCGTGTAATCAGTCGTAATCGCGGCATTCGACCACACATGCCCGTCGCCGCTCACCTCGCCTGAGTCATAAAAGTTATCCAGCACCCCAAACTGCAGCGCCAGCCGGTGCTCATTCGGCGTAATCTTCCATCCATACATCGCCAGCGCCGGGTCACCATTTCCCACGCCCAAATCGCCCAGAATCTGATCGTAAGTCCGGTTCTCCTTGATGATGTAGATCACGTGCTTGATCGGATGCCCGCCTACCGTAAATACAATGTGCTTCTGCTCGGCCTCCATCATGTTGTTGTGCACCGTCTCGTGCGTGTACTCATCCAGCCGTTCATGTATCTGCTTCCGGCTCAGCGTCGCCAGCGAACCATGCAGCAGCGTCGGAATATAAGTGCTCTTGCTGTGGTAAACCCGCTTCACAAACGGCGAAGGATGCGGCGCCGGAGCCTGCGCCATGTCATTCGGACCCGTTCCCTTGCCCTTGCCCGTCGCAATGTAAACATCGCTGCCATCCACGGCCACCGCCGTCGTCAGCCACTCCGTCGGAATAAACCCCGCCACCGGCCGCTTCGCAAACGGATGAATCACCGCAACGTTATCCCCGCCCATATCGGCCACATACAGCGTCTTCCCGCTCGGCGAAACCGCCACGCAATCCGGAATCGCACCAAAATAAATCTGGCCCGGCAGCCGCGTGCTGAAGTACCGCGCCACGCGCATCCCGTTCCCATCCAGCCTCACCTGCGCCACTTCATCGCGATTCGCCAGCGCCACATATAGCATCCGCCCATCCGGGCTCAGCGCCAGCGAAACAGGATGCGAACTTGTCCCCGTATCCACCCTCGGCGGCAGCAGGGAAACCTCGCCCACCACCTTGCCGGTCGTCAAATCCAGCTCCGTCACCTCAGACGCATTCCACAAACCCACCCATCCACGCTTCCCGTCGCGGCTAACCGCAACCGAAATCGGATAAGTCGAAGGCACAAAGCTGTGATCCGCCAGATCAAATCGCTCCAGAATCTTCCCGCTCGCCGCATCCATCAACAGCGCATCGTCTGAGAACTCATCCGCCACCAGCAGCTCATCCCCATGGCTCGTCGGCACCACAGCCAACCCCGTCGGCGCAGGAATCGCCATCCCCGCCGGCACCGGCCGCCCCACCCGGTTCTGCGTCCGCCCATCCGCCAGCTTCTGCAGCGGAATATACAGTTCCCGCTCCGGCGTCAGCTTCCCACCGTCCACCCGGTACACCAGCACGCCATTCCCCGTATGCGAAGCATCATGCTTCTCCGGAGCGCTCAACGAGTCCGCACTCGCATACAGCTCTTTCCCGTTCGAAGAAAATGCAATCCCGTTGTAGAGCGTCTGCGCCGCCTGCACCACAAACCGCGGGTCAGGATTATCCGTAATCTTCCCCGTCTTCGTATCGAGCAGCGTAATGGACTGCTCATAATTCGACTGCACCGTACCATAACCCGCATTCACCACCGCCAGATAGCGGTGATCCGGCGACCACGCAATCCCCATTGGCAACGAATTGATCCGCTGCGGCGATCCCGGCACATCCCCATAAAGCATCTTGCTCGTCGGCAGCTTGATCGGATATTCCTCACCCCGCATCGGTACCCGACTATGAGCCTTGGCGGCCTGCCCGAACAAAGGCGCCTGCATCGCAAACAACACCAGCGGAAACACCGCAATCCATCGAGTTTTCATATACCCATCATCCTCTCGAACGATGAACCCACAATAAATCACCTCGCAACCATTTGCCTTCTGCCGCATCATGAAAGAAAGACCGGAAGACAAACGTCAAAAGGCAACCCAGGAGGTAACATGCGCGAAATCAATCTCAAGCTCCAAAACATGCACTGCGGAGCGTGCGTCCGCCGCGTCACCATGACCCTCGAAAAAACCGGCGTCAAAGTCGAAGAAGTCAACGTCGGCTCCGCCCGCGTACAGGCTCCGGAAACTATCGGCGACCCCGCCATCCTCGAAGCCCTCAACAAGGCCGGCTACCCGGCCACCGTCGCCACGGTCAACGCCTGATGACCCCATCGACCACCCCCGGCCCCGGCACAGCCACAGCGTCACTCGAGCGCACCACCCTGCGCGTCGAAGGAATGACCTGTGCCTCCTGCCAGGTACACGTCGAGCACGCACTCCGCGATGTCCCCGGTGTCTCACAGGCCAGCGTCAACCTCATGACGCACTCCGCTGAGGTCACCTGGGATCCCCACACCGCCACCATCGACCAGCTCCTCCAGTCCGTCTTCGAGGCTGGCTATGAAGCCACGCCCCGCGAAGACAATGCACCCTCCGCAACAGAAGACCGCGGCGAAGAGAAGACCCTCCGAGCCCTCGCCGTCTTCACCCTTGTCGCCGGAGCCATCGTCATGGTCGTGCAAATGGGCCTCAGTCCGCACCTCCATGGTGCATCCATCTTCGGCCTGCACATCGCCCTGCTCATTGTCACCCTCGCCGGAATGATCTTCGGCGGCAGCGCCATCTACGCCGCCGCGTGGCGTGCCGCCCTCCATCGCGGCACCAACATGAACACGCTTGTCGCCCTCGGCACCGGCGCGGCCTTTCTGTCTTCCGTCGTCGCCACCTTCGCGCCCGGCTTCTTTCTCCGCCACGGCATGTCGGCGGACGTCTACTACGACGCCGTGCTGCTCATCATCGGCTTCCTGCTCGCCGGTCGCTGGCTCGACGCCCGCGCCAAGCACCAGACCCTCAACGCCCTCCACGAGCTCATGAAGCTCCAGCCCGAGACCGCGCACGTCCTCCGCAACGGCGAAGAAACCGAAATCCCTGCCGCCCAGGTCGTCAGCGGAGACATCGTCATCGTCCGCCCCGGCGAGCGCATCCCCGTCGACGGCCAGATCATCAGAGGCCGCAGCACCCTCGACGAATCCATCATCACCGGCGAAAGCCACCCCGTCGTCCGCACAGAAGGCGACCCTGTCATCGGCGGCTCGCTCAACTACGACGGCGCACTTCGCTTCCGCGCCACCGCCGTCGGCGAGCACAGCGTCCTCGCGCAAATGCTCCGCCTCATGGAGCAGGCCCAGTCCTCCAAGGCCCCGATGCAGCAGATAGCCGACCGCGTCAGCGGCATCTTTGTCCCCGCCGTCCTCAGCATCGCGCTCCTCTGCTTCCTCATCTGGGCCTTCGCAGCGCACGATGCAGGCAAAGCTCTCGCCATCGCCATCGCCGTGCTTGTCATCGCCTGCCCCTGCGCCATGGGCCTCGCCGTGCCAGCCGCGCAAACCGTCGCCGTCGGACGAGGAGCCAAACTCGGTGTCCTCTTCAAAGGCGGCGAAAGCGTCGAACGCCTCGCCCGCATCGACACCCTCCTCCTCGATAAAACCGGAACCATCACCGAAGGCAAACCCACCGTCACCGCGCTCATCCCCGCTCCCGGCATCACAGAAGACCATCTCCTCACCATTGCCGCCGCCGTCGAGCAACCCTCCGAGCACCCGCTCGCCCGCGGCATCCTCGCCGCCGCCAAAGCCCGTGGCATCACACCCTCGCCCGTCGCGGAATTCCAGGCCATCCCCGGCACCGGCATCCGCGCACGCCTCAACAGAGAATGGGCCGAGGTCCGCACCGCCGCAGCCGACCCCAATTCGCAGAGCACCCGCGTCGAAGTCCTCCACAACAAAACCTCCGTCGGCGTCATCGAACTCCGCGACACGCTCCGCCCCGGCGCAAAACAAGCCGTCACCCGCCTCCACGCCCTCGGCCTCAAGCTTGAAATGGTCACCGGCGATGCACAGGCCACCGCTGAAGCCATCGCCAAAGAGGCCGGCATCGAATCCGTCGTCGCCCAATGCCTCCCCGAGAACAAACTCGAAGTCGTCCGCCAGCGCCAAAACTCAGGCCGAAACGTAGGCATGGTCGGCGACGGCATCAATGACGCAGCAGCTCTCGCGCAGGCCAACGCAGGCCTCGCCATGGGCACCGGCACCGATCTCGCCCGCGAAGCCGGAGACGTCATTCTCCTGGGCGGCCAGCCCGGCCAGATCGCCGATGCCATCCTGCTCTCCCGCGCCACCCTCCGCGTCATGAAGCAGAATCTACTCTGGGCATTCCTCTACAACCTCCTCGGAATCCCGCTCGCAGCCGGCGCGCTCTACCCTGCCTTCCACATCCTGCTCAACCCCGCCGTCGCCGCAGCCGCCATGGCCCTCAGCTCCGTCAGCGTCCTCGGCAACAGCCTCAGGCTCCAGCGGTTCCGGCCGTAATTCTCGCCACGATACACTCAAACATATCAACTCCGGCTGGTCGGTCCTCTGTGCGCATCCTCACCCGATACATCCTGCGTGAAATTCTCGCCCACGCCCTCATCGGCGGGCTCCTCTTCACCTTTGTCCTCTTCATGCCCAACCTCGGCCAGCTTCTCGAGCTGGCCATCCGCAACAGCTCCTCCCTCGGCATGGTCGCCAGCATGTTCCTCCTCATGCTGCCCAACATCCTTGTCGTCGTAATCCCCATGTCCGTCCTGGTCGGCGTCCTGCTCGGCCTCAGCCGCCTCGCCGCAGACAGTGAAGTCACCGCCATGCGCGCCTCCGGCATCGGCGTCTGGAAGTTCGTCGGCATCGTCAGCGTCATCGCCGTCGCTGCATGGACTATCGGCCTTGCCAACTCCCTCTTCGTCGCGCCCTGGTCTTCCCGCGCCATGATCCGCATGGAAGACTCCCTCGCCAACGCCCAGGCATCCTACGAAGTCCAGCCCCGCGTCTTTTATGAGGACTTCAAAAACTACGTCCTCTACGTCGAAAACGTAAAGGCCGGGCGCGGCGCCGCCCACTGGGACCAGGTCTTCATCGCCGACCTCTCCAATCCCAACGCCCCCACCATCACCACTGCTGAAAATGCCACCGTCGTCAGCAACCGCCATCAGGGCATCCTCATGCGCCTCCACGACGGCACCGAGCACCATATATCAGCCAAAAATCCCGGCAACTACGACCTCTCCACCTTCAACAACATGGATGTCCCCCTGCACATCGGCTCCGAGCAGGACATCCACTTCCACCGCACCGACAAGCCCATCCTCGCCATGACCAACCACGAGCTGCTCCAGCGCGCCCGTGGCAAAAACGGCAATCTCTACTGGATTGAATTCCTCCAGCGCCTCGCCTATCCCACTGCCTGCGTCGTCCTCATGCTCATCGGTATCCCCCTCGGCATGGCCTCGCGCCGCGGAGGCAAAAGCGGCGGCTTTGTCCTCACCATCGCCCTCGTCTTCATCTATTACTTCCTCTCATCCACCGGAACCACCCTCGCCCGACAGGGCAAAATCCCACCCCTGCCCGGCGTCTGGGCCGCCAACGTGCTCTTCGCCGTCTGCGGCATCTTCCTGCTCCGCCAGATGGCCACCGGCGGCGCCACCCTCAACGCCATCGCGTCCGTAGGAACCTGGTTCCGTATGCGCCGATCCCACAAATCCCTGGATGATCACGGCGCGGACACAGGCGAAGCCCGCCGCACCATCCGCGGACACTTCCCCCTCATCCTCGACGAGTACGTTCTCCGCGAATTCATCAAAATATTCCTGCTCGTCCTCTTCAGCTTCGTCCTGCTGATGCTCTTCTTCACCTTCTTCGAGCTCATCGGCGACATCATCCGCCACCACGCCCCGCTCACCCTCGTCGGCGAATACCTGATCAACCTCGCCCCCAGCATGATCTACATGATCACGCCCCTCGCCGTGCTCATCGCCGTGCTCGTCGTCTTCGGCCTCATGAACCGCACCAGCGAAATCACCGCCATGAAGGCCACCGGCATCAGCCTCTACCGCATCGTGCTGCCCGTCTTCGTCATCGCATCCATGCTGGCCATCGGGCTATTCGTCTTCAATCAGTACTATGTGCCCCAGGCCAACCGCCGCCAGCAGGCCCTCCGCAACATCATCCAGGGCAAGCCCGCCCAAACTTACTCACGCCCCGGTGAAACCTGGATCTTCGGCAAGCGCGCCCCCAACGAGCCGCGCACCATCTTCTACTACCAGTACTTCGATCCGGACAACAACACCTTCCTCAACCTCTCCGTCTTCGAGTTCGATCCCTCCAGCTTCAAGCTCATCAAACGTACCTATGCGCAAACCGCTTCCTGGGATCAAAAAGACAGCCGCTGGATTTTTCAGGATGGCTGGACCCGCTCCTTCCACGGCGACGAAACCACCAGCTACCAGAACTTTGAAGTCACCACCCTCCCGGAGATGATCGAAACGCCCGGCTACTTCGAAAAAGACATCCGCCCATCCTCTGAAATGAGCTTCACCCAGCTCCGCCGCTACATCGCTGACCTCAGCCAGAGCGGCTTCGACACCGTACGCCTCCGCGTTCAGCTCAATCGCAAACTCGCCGACCCATTGATTACACTGGTCATGGCGATCCTCGCCGTACCCTTCGCCCTTTCGATGGGCCGTCGCGGCTCGCTCGCCGGCATCGGTGTCGCCATCGGAGTCGCCATCGCCTACTGGGTTATCTCCGGCATGTTCCAGGCCATGGGAGACGTCAACATGCTCCCCGCCGTGCTCGCCGCCTGGTCGCCAGACATTCTCTTCGCCCTCGCAGGAGGCTACCTGCTCCTGCGCACCGCCACCTGAGGCCGCAAGTCACGTTCATGCTCAAGAAACTCAAACCGCTCGTCCCCTACCTCAAACGCTACCGCCGCGGCTTCCTCTACGGCGGCATCTGCGTGCTGCTCAGCAATACCATCTGGGCGCTGTTTCCCCTGATCCTCCTGCACGCCTTCAACGGACTCACCGCCGGCGTCACGCGAGAAAAGATATTCCTCTTCGCCAGCCTCATCCTCGCCGTCGCCGCCGCTCGCGGCCTCTTTCTTTTCCTCACCCGCCGCATCATCATCGTCATCTCGCGCGAAATCGAATTCGACCTCCGCAATGACATGTTCCGGCAGCTTGAAAAGCAGCCCGCCGAATACTTCCAGCGCAACCGCACCGGCGACATCATGGCCCGCATGACCAACGACCTCAACGCCGTTCGCATGCTCCTCGGCCCCGCCATCATGTACAGCGCCAATACGATCGTCTTCTCCATCGTCGCGCTCTACTTCCTGCTTCACATCAGCCCCATGCTCACCCTGCTGGCCCTGGCGCCGATGCCGCTCGCCAGCATCCTGGTCCAGGCCCTGGGACGCAAAATCCACGAGCGCTTCGAACGCATCCAGGCCATGTTCTCTGACATCTCTGCACAGGCCCAGGAAAACTTCTCCGGCGCGCGCCTCATCCGCGCCTTCGCCCAGGAGGAATCCCAGATTCAGGCCTTCGAAAAATCCAACCAGGAGTACATCCGCCGCAGCCTCCGCCTCGTGCAGCTCATGGGCATGCTCTGGCCCACATTGGAATTCATCCTCGGCCTCTCCATCGCCATTGCCCTGCTCGTCGGCGGGCGGGAAGTCCTCAGCCACCGCATCACCGTCGGTGACTTCGTCGCCTTCACCACCTACCTCATCATGCTCACCTGGCCCATCATCGCCCTCGGCTGGGTCGTCAACCTCTTCCAGCGCGGCACCGCCTCGGTCATCCGCATCCACGAGCTCCTCACCGCCAAGCCCTCCATCGACGAAGCCCTCGCCAAGCCCAATCTCGCCGGCGCGACCCTCCAGGGCCGCATCGAATTCCGCGGTCTCAGCTTCGCTTACGAAAACGGCCCCGCCGTACTCAAAGAAATCAACCTCACCATCCCAGCAGGCAGCAGCCTGGCCATCGTCGGACCTACCGGCTCCGGCAAAACCACCCTCGTCAATCTTATCCCGCGACTCTTTGATCCCCCCCTCGACACCGTCCTCATCGACGGTCACCCCGTTCAGGAATACCCCTTCGAAACCCTCCGCTCCCAGATCGGTTTCGTACCGCAGGAAAGCTTCCTCTTCAGCACAACCATCCGCGACAACATCGCCCTTGGAGCACCCGAAGCCACCGACGCAGAAATCCTCCAGGCCGCCGAAGCTGCCCACATCCGCGCAGAGTTCGAACTCTTCCCGCAAGGTTTCGCCACCGTCGTCGGCGAACGCGGCATCACGCTATCCGGCGGACAAAAACAACGTTCCGCCCTCGCCCGCGCCATCCTGCGCAAGCCCCGCATTCTCATCCTCGACGATGCACTCGCCAGCGTCGACACCAACACGGAAGAGCAGATCCTCACGCACCTCGGCCGCATCATGCAGGGCCGCACCACCATCCTCATCTCGCATCGCGTCTCCACCGTGCGCCACGCCGACCACATCGCCGTGCTGCACCATGGCCGCATCGTCGAATACGGAAGCCATGAAGAACTCATGGCGCGCGACGGCTACTACGCCGAACTGCACCAGAAGCAGCAGCTCGAAGAGGAACTCGCCGTCACACAATAGCTCAAGCCGACCAGCTAACCCCGGCCATCGGCGTCTCGGCGCTCATCACCGCGCCGCCTTCACCAGACACTCCCGGCAGCGGTGATACAACCGCGCGTCCGTCGGATATCGGATCGCCTTGCTCTGCACCGTTGTATCCACGTTGATCCGTCTCACCCGCGCTGAACCAATCGCACCCATCCTGATCCCCGCCGTGATGGTCGCGCGCAGCATCCGTTCGACTCCGGCTGGAAGAACTCTCGCTGCACCTGCTTCGGCTCGCTCTTCGGTCCCATCTTTTTCCCCGGTTTCTCCTCTCACAACGGCGTCTTATGAGGAATTCCATGCCTGTGTCTGACCACCTTCGCCCGTCTTTATGCACCTTTTACAGGCTTTTCAGGAACAACTGATTTCATCCAGAATCGACTGGTACTCCGAGTTCGCCGCGCTGTCCTGCGTGGAGTTCAGCGTGCCGTTCGAGGCTTCGGTCGCCAGCGTAATGGCGCGGTTCAGAAGGTTGGTCACCTGCGAAAGCGCGCCGTCGGCCAACTGTAACAGGCCCACGCCTTCACTGGCGTTGGTTGCCGACTGCGTCAGGGCCGCGGAGTTCGCCTGCAAACCATTCGCCAGCGAAAGTCCAGGCGCGTCATCGGCCCCGGAGTTGATGCGCGAACCCGACGAAAGCTCCGTCAGCACATTCTGCAGGCTGGCCTGTGTCTGGTTCAGGTTGTTCTCGGCATAAGTTGCCGAGATGTTATTCAGTACGCCGAGAGACATAAGGATATTGCTCCTTCTTGGGTTACATTCTTCGCTTTGCGGCTCCTCCACCCCGCCGTATCGCAGGAGAATCACCGCAGACCGCCTTCATCGGCGCTCACTCCCCAGGCTTTACGCAAGGCTGCGGGTTTAGCACATCGCGTGCGTACCCTCCGCAAAACTACACTCGCTGCCTGTCGTGTATGAACGTTTTCTCATCCCTGCCTCAAGCCCTCGAGTTGCGCAACGCCACCGCAAAAGCTGCCCCACGCTCAGTCACCCATCACAAACCCTCCCCTCAAACCTCAGCGACAACGACTCCATTGCCCATCGCTGCCACCCAGACGCCCAAGCTCTCGCCCTACCGCTGACCCACACCGGCCACATCCCGTACCCATCCGCTCACGGCGCTTTCACCCCACATCACGACCATCCAAACCAACAGTGGGACAATAAATCTCTAAGCCCAACCATGTCCGCCGCCACTCGCCTACGCAATCTCTACGAAACGCTCGCCACCCACTACGGCCCGCAGCACTGGTGGCCCTCCCAGTCTCTGCTCGAAACCATCATCGGGGCGTGCCTCACCCAAGGCACCGCCTGGACCGCCGTCGAACGGTCCCTAGCAAACCTCCGCCAGCGCAACCTCCTCCACTTTGAAGCCCTCCGCACCCTCCCCATCGACGAACTCCGCGAGCTCATCCGCCCCTCCGGATTCATGCAGCGCAAAGCCGCCACCCTCCACGCCATCCTCGACCTCATCCACACCCACTACAACGGCTCCATCAAAGCCTTTGCCCGCACCCCGCTCCCGGAAGCCCGCAAACAGTTGCTCGCCATCTCCGGCATCGGCCCGGAAACAGCCGACGCCATCCTCCTCTACGCTCTCCACCAGCCCGCCATGGTCGTCGACGAATACCTCCGCCGCGTCGCCATCCGCCACGGCCTCGCCCCATCCCGCGCCAGCTACGCCCACCTCCAGCAACTCGTGCTCACCGCCTTCGCAGAAGAGCAACACCCCGCCACCCTCGCCAATCACTACAACGAGTTCCACGCCCTCATCGTACAAACCGGCAAAGACCACTGCCGCCGCACCCCCGACTGCGCCCAGTGCCCCCTCCGCGCCGACCTCGACACCCACCTCCAGGGCAAACCATTAGCCTATTGATATGCCGCCCACCCTGTACGTAGCCTCCTCCAACCCCGGCAAGCTCCGCGACTTCCGCACCGCAGCCGCCCACACCTCCGTCGAAATCCTCCCGCTCCCCAACCTCGCCGCTATCCCCGCACCCGAAGAAACCGGCCTCACCTTCGCCGAAAACGCCCGCCTCAAGGCCGAGTTCTACTCCCGTCACCTCCCCGGTCAGCTCGTGATCGCCGACGACTCCGGCCTCGAAGTTCCCGCGCTCCAAAACCATCCCGGCGTCCGCTCCGCCCGCTACGCAGAAGACTCCAACTACCTCCCCAACTCCAAACTCTCCAACGACACCCGTAACAACCTCCTCTTGCTCGAACGCATGCAATCCATCCCCAACCGCGCCGCTCGCTACTTCTGCGTTCTCTCGCTTGCCCGCGACGGAGCCGAAATCCTCTCCGCCACCGGCGAAGTTCCCGGCGAAATCCTCACCACCCCCCGGGGAAGCAGCGGCTTCGGCTACGATCCCCTCTTTTACCTGCCACAAATCGTCAAAACTATGGCCGAAATCGACCTCGACACCAAGCACCACCTCAGCCATCGCGGCGCCGCACTCCGCTCCCTGCTTGAAACCATCTCCCAAAACGGCATTGCCTGATTTTCAATCCGCTCAACCCCGTTCCTTGACGCATCGCTTGGCGTGACCAAATAATAAAATTTCGGCTTGCACACTTTTCACCGGTCCAGTTCCATGGTCCACACACGCAGATCGGCTTTAAACACCCTCTGCACTGACGTTCACCTCGCACGCATCGCGGCTCAGGCTTCAAATGCCACGGCCCGGCGAAAATCACACGATCGTGAGGGTTCAGCGAGTACATGCTTCACTTCAATCAGGTTTGGAAAGTTCAATGAGCACAGGCGCAGCAACGATCAGTAAGCATCAGGCTCCAGGCTTCTGGAAGTCCACCAACGGCAAAAAAATTGTGATGGCGGTGACAGGATGCATCCTCTTCCTCTTCGTCGTCGCCCACCTCTTGGGCAACCTGCTCATCTACGCAGGCCCAGCGCGCTACAACGCCTATGCAGCCTTCCTTCACTTTGACGGCTCCCTGCTCTGGATCATCCGCAGCGTCCTCATCGTGTCTGTGCTGCTCCACATTGAGGCGGCAGCGCAGCTCTGGCTGCGGAACAAACGCGCACGCCCCGTCGGCTACGCGCGCAAGAACTCCGACGGCGCCTCCTACGCATCCCGCACCATGTATTGGAGCGGCCCCATCGTCCTCGCCTTCATCATCTTCCATCTTCTCGAATTCACCGGCGGATTTATCCATCCCGGCTCCCAGTTCATCGCCGGCAATGTCTACCACAACGTCGTCGCTGGCTTCTCCGTCTGGTGGATCGCGGCCTGGTACATCTTCGCCCTCTGTCTCCTCGGCATGCACCTTCGCCACGGTCTCTGGAGCATGCTTCAGTCCTTCGGCCTGCCGCACTCCCGAACGCGCGAACTCGCGCTCAAGCAGCTCGCTCTCTGGATTTCCATCATCATCATCGGGGGATACATCTCCATCCCCATCAGCGTACTCACGGGGCTAATCAAGTAATGAAACTCGACGCAAGAATTCCATCCGGCCCAATCGAAAAGGCATGGGACAAAGCACGCTTCGACATGAAGCTGGTCAATCCCGCCAACAAGCGCAAGCACACCGTTCTTGTCGTCGGCTCTGGCCTCGCGGGAGCGTCCGCATCCGCCTCCATGGGCGAGCTCGGCTACAACGTCAAGTGCTTCTGCTTTCAGGATTCGCCCCGCCGCGCGCACTCCATCGCCGCGCAGGGCGGCATCAACGCAGCAAAAAACTATCAGAATGACGGCGACAGCGTCTTCCGCCTCTTCTATGACACAGTCAAGGGCGGCGACTTCCGCTCCCGCGAAGCCAACGTTTATCGCCTCGCACAAAACAGCGTCAACATCATTGACCAGTGCGTCGCCCAGGGCGTTCCTTTCGCGCGCGAGTACGGCGGAGCACTCACCAACCGCTCCTTCGGCGGCGCGCAGGTCTCCCGTACTTTCTACGCACGCGGACAAACAGGCCAGCAGCTACTCCTCGGCGCATACCAGGCCCTCGAGCGTCAGGTCAGCACAGGAACCGTAACGATGTTCCCGCGCACCGAAATGCTCGACCTCATTGTAGTCGACGGTCAGGCCCGCGGCATCGTCACACGCAACCTCATCACCGGCGAGCTCGATGTCCACTTCGGCGACGCGGTCGTCCTCGCCAGCGGCGGATACGGCAACGTCTACTACCTCTCCACCAACGCCAAGGGCTCCAACGTCACCGCAAGCTGGCGCGCCCACAAGCGCGGCGCGCTCTTCGCCAATCCCTGCTTCACGCAGATCCACCCCACCTGCATCCCCGTCTCCGGCGACTACCAGTCCAAGCTCACGCTCATGTCTGAGTCGCTCCGCAACGACGGCCGCATCTGGGTCCCCAAGAAAAAGGGCGATAAGCGCCCACCCAGCCAGATTCCCGCCGACGAGCGTGACTACTACCTCGAGCGGCGCTACCCCAGCTTCGGCAACCTCGTCCCGCGTGACGTCGCCTCCCGCAACGCCAAGCACGTCTGCGACGAAGGCCGCGGCGTCGGCGAATCCGGCCTCGGCGTCTACCTCGACTTCTCTGACGCCATCGCGCGCCTCGGCGAAAACGTCATCCGCGAGCGCTACGGCAATCTCTTTGACATGTATCAGCGCATCACGGACGAAAACCCCTACAAAGTCCCCATGCGCATCTACCCCGCCATTCACTACACCATGGGCGGTCTCTGGGTGGACTACTACCTGCAAAGCACCATACCTGGCCTCTTCGTCGCTGGCGAGGCCAACTTCTCTGACCACGGCGCAAACCGCCTCGGCGCCAGCGCCCTCATGCAGGGCCTTTCCGACGGATACTTCATCATCCCCTACACCGTCGGCAACTACATCGCCAACAGCAAGCTCGACAAGGTCGACGAGTCGCATCCCGTCGTCCAGGAAGCAGTCGCCGGAGTCAAAAACTCCATCCACACCCTGCTCTCCATCAAGGGCAAGCGCACCGTCGACTCCTTCCACCGCCAGCTCGGCAAAATCATCTGGGACGAGTGCGGCATGTCCCGCACCGCAGAAGGCCTCAAAAAAGCCATCGGCCAGGTCCGCGAGCTCAAGCAGGAGTTCTGGCAGAACGTCAACGTCCCCGGCAGCGGCTCCGACCTCAACCAGAGCCTCGAAAAAGCCGGTCGCGTCGCCGACTTCTTCGAACTCGGCGAGCTCATGTGCATCGACGCGCTCAACCGCAACGAAAGCTGCGGCGGCCACTTCCGCGAGGAATACCAGACCCCCGACGGCGAAGCCAAACGCGACGATGAAAACTACTCCTACGTGGCAGCCTGGGGCTACAACGGCCCCGACAGCGAGCCCACTCTGACGAAAGAACCGCTGGAGTTCGAATACGTTCACCCCAGCCAGAGGAGCTACAAGTAAATGAAATTGACCCTGAAAATCTGGCGTCAGAAGAACCGGGACGAAAAGGGCAAATTCGTCAGCTACTCCGTCAACAACGTCAATCCGGAGATGTCGATGCTCGAATGCCTCGACGTCCTCAATGAGGACCTCATCCAGCGCGGCGAAGAGCCCGTAGCCTTCGAGCATGACTGCCGGGAAGGCATCTGCGGCTCCTGCGGATTCATGATCAACGGCCATGCCCACGGCCCCCAGACAGCCACCACCGCCTGCCAGCTCACCATGCGTCATTTCAAGGATGGCGATCAGCTGACCCTCGAACCCTGGCGCGCTGCGGCCTTCCCGCTCGTCAAGGACCTCGTCGTCGATCGCCGTGCCTTCGACCGCATCATTGCCGCCGGCGGTTACATCTCCGTCTCCACCGGCAATGCTCCCGACGGCAACGCCATTCCCGTCCCCAAGGGCATCGCCGACCGCGCCATGGATGCAGCCACCTGCATCGGCTGCGGAGCCTGCGTCGCCGCATGCCCCAACGCCTCGGCCTCGCTCTTCACCGGAGCGAAAATCTCCCACCTCGGCCTGCTCCCGCAAGGCAAGCCCGAGCAGGACCGTCGCGCCCTCAACATGGTCGCGCAGATGAGTGAAGAGCCCTTCGGAGGCTGCACCAACATCGGTCAATGCACCGAGTCATGCCCGAAGGAAATCCCGCTCGAAGTCATCGCGAACATGAACCGTGACTACCGCGTAGCCACCCTCAGAAAGCGCGACGACCTCATCCAGGTCATCACGCCCGTCACCACCTGGAGCTCCGACTCAAAAAGCTAGCCCGTCCCTCCACCGGAAACCAGCAATAAAAATTCCCGGCCTCACTCGGCCGGGATTTTTGTTCCCTGGTGGAAAACCATCTGCCAGCGCCCATCCCGCAACTCCCACACCGAGCTCCGCAAGGACTCCACCGGCACTCCATCCCCACCGCGGCGCAAAACCCGACACGTCGCCAGGGCCACAGACGGAGAAAGCCGTATCACTTCAAAATTCGTAAGTGACATAGGCACATATTCCTGCTGCTGAAGATGCTCGATAATCTCCGCCTTCGAATAAGCGCGGCCCGAACTGGCAAATTCTCGAAAACCATCCGCAAGCAATGCATCCACCTGCAACGCATCCCTGCGCGTTTCTATCTGTAACAGTGTCTCTTCCAGCCTGCGAAGCTCCTCGGCAAGTTCCATAACACAGGATTTTATCCAATCCCATGCCAGCACAAAGGGCAGAGCATCAACTTTGCCCTTTATCCCAATCCACCCACGCTCTACTTGACCCCTATCACCATCGAATCAGGCCCCATCAGGTGCACCACGCGCGTCTCCTTGAAACCGGCCTCACTCATCCAGCCCCGGCAATCCGCGCCGGTATAGTCAAACCCTCCCGGCGTCTCCACCAGCATGTTCAGGCTCATCATCAACCCAAACGCATTGCTCCTGCGTTCGTCATCGATAATCGCCTCATACACGATATACGCGCCACCCTCCGGCAACGCATCATACGCCTTGCCCACCAGCATCTTCTTCGTCGGCAAATCCCAGTCGTGCAGAATATGCCCCATCACCACCACGTCTGCCCTGGGCAACGGATCATCAAAGAAGCTCCCGGCCGCAAAACTCGCCCGTTCACTCAGCCCCAGTCCTTGCACGTAATCCTCAAAAATAGGCCCTACCGCTGGCAGGTCAAACCCCATGCCGTTCATATGAGAATGCGCCAGCAGAATCTGAGACAGCGTATCGCCCTGCGCCGTACCCACATCCACTACCGTCTTGTAATCCTTCCACTCGAACTTCGACGCAATCGCCAGCGCCGCACCCCGGCTTACGCCGCTCATCGCCGAAAGAAACTGCCGCAAACGCGCCGGATCGGCGTACAGCATCTCGAAAGGCGACGCGCCGCCATCGCGCATTTCATTCTGCGGCATGCCCGTACGCACAGCCTCCGTCAAATGGCCCCAGAACGGATACAGCCGATGGTTCGCCATCTCCAGCATCCCGCCCATGTAGGACGGCTTCCGCTTGTCCAGAAACAAACTCGTCTCCGCCGTGTTGTGGTACTGCCCGTCCTTCCGGTCCAGAAAACCCAAAGCCACCAGCGCATCCAGAAAATCCTTCGCCCCCCGCGGATGCAGTCCCAACCGCTGCTGCAGTGTCTTGCAATCTGCCGGATTCTTTTCAATCTCGGTAAAAAGCTCCATCTCCACTGCGCTCAACAGCACTTTGGAAGGCCAGAACGCCAGTCCCGTCTGTAGAATCCGCTCCGGTGTCACATGCTCGCTCATCGATATACGTCTCCCCATCTAAGCTCGAAAGCTCAAATCCGCGCCAGGGAAGCGCACATCGTCACTCACTGTGATCTGAATCTACGGCTTGAAAGTTTCACCACATTAACATCTGAAGCAATACCCACTCAAATGGATTTCCGGCGACAGTCGCATCCACAGCAAAGCCACTCAGCCAAGCCCAGCCACCGCCGCCACTTCCCTGCCAACTGCGGCCAGCGTCGCTTCCCGTTGCTCACGGCTCACCGTCGCGCCCGTTAAATAAGCAGCCACCAGCACCGGCTTGCTCTTCGGCGGCCAAAGAATCGCCACATCGTTCGTCGTTCCATGATCCCCGCTGCCCGTCTTGTCACCCTCACGCCAGTTCTCCGGCACGCCCGCCCGAATCCGCTTCTCGCCCGTCCTGTCCGCCACCAGCCACTGCGTCAGCAGCGCCCGCGAAGCTGGCGACAACGCATCCTCCAGCGCCAGCGCGCCCAGATCACCTACCATCTGCTGCGGAGTCGTCGTGTCTCGGGGATCTCCCGGCAAACACTCATTCACATCCGGCTCATTCCGGTCCAGCCTCGTCTTCGCGTCCCCCAGCCGAAGCGCAAACTCCGTCACCGCCTTCGGCCCGCCCAGTCCATACAGCAACAGATTCGCAGCCGTGTTGTCGCTCACCGTAATCGCAGCCGCGCACAACGCCTCAACCGTCATTCCGCTCGCAACATGCTTGCGGGTCACCGGCGAATAAGCCACAATCTGCCGCGCATCAAACCGCACCAGACGTCCCAGCCGATCTCTGCCCTGGTCCACTCCCGCCAGTACCGCACCCACCAGCAGCAGTTTGTAAGTGCTGCACATCGGGAATCGCTCCTCCGCGCGCCATCCCCAATACTGGCCCATCCCCGTATGCCAGCAGAACACGCCGAGCCGCCCGCCGCTCGCCACCTCCAGCCGGTGCATCCGCGCGGCAAACCTGACACGCACCGGCGCAACAGCTCCCGCCCAGCCAAACTCCCCAAACAAAGCCGCGCCGCCGTAAACCAGCAGCGCGGCACTCAAAAATTCGCGTCTCGTTCTCATGCGTCCTCGCGCCAATGCAGCCGATTATTCCACAACGGCGCGTCCCAAACGGGCAACCGAATCTCCTATGCCACCCGCCAGGCATCCAGTGTCGCCTTCACCTTATCCCGCCCAAGGTCAGCATCGATCCGGAGCTCCAGCCGCGTCACGCCCTCCAGCTCCACCGTGTAATCTTCCACTTCCTCCGTCGAACCGCCAGGGCTGAAGTTCCACTGCTGCCGCACAATCTCCTGCACAACACCCGCCTCCGTCGCATAACGCAGTGAGAACTCCTGCGTCCGCTCATGCTCACCCTCTACAAACCGTAGAAATATCCGTCGAATCTTCACCGGCTCCAGAAATGTCAACGCAATCGTCTGCGGACCCGTCTCATGCGCGCGCCACCCTTTATCATCACTCTCCGCATCCAGACTCAACGCATTCTCCAGCGGAAACCCCGGATCCTCCGAAGTCAGCTGCGCCCGCACCAACTGCTCCAGCGCCATCCACTTATCCTCGCGATGCGTCTTCCCCGCAATTGGCTTCTGCCTCACAATCTCTTTCCACATAGGCTGCCTCCACACCCAAGCTTACCCCTCACCTCAACTCAAGCAAGCCGAATCTTTGCTTCCGGATCCCGTTCGCTGGCCTCATCCACGTCCTTTCCGGTACTCTTTAGCTTTGGGAAATATGCATTCCATTCAACGATTCGCACTCGTCCTCGCTGCTCCTCTTCTGCTCACCGGCACTTTAGCCGCCCAGCAGTCCACCCCGCAGCAGCCCCAGTCCCAACCCCAGACACTGAACCAGACACAGAGCCAAACCAAGCCGTTGGATACCTCCAACAGCTCCTCGCTGCCCGGCGCGCCCACCCCGCAGGCGCCTGGCCAGACCCAGCCCGCTCAGCCGCCCTCGCCGCAGCCCAACGGACCCACTGCCGTCTTTGACACTTCCATGGGACGCATGGTCTGCCGCCTCTACTCCAAACTCGCGCCCAAAACCGTCGCCAATTTCATCGGCCTCGCCAATGGCGCCAAAGCATGGACCAACCCCGCCACCGGCAAAATTGAGCACGGCAAGTCCCTCTATAACGGAACCATCTTCCACCGGGTCATCCCCGGCTTCATGATCCAGGGCGGCGACCCGCTCGGCACCGGAATGGGCGGCCCAGGCTACCAGTTCAACGACGAAATCGTCCCCAGCCTCAACTTTGACGTCGCTGGTCGCCTCGCCATGGCCAACTCCGGCCCCAACACCAACGGCTCCCAGTTCTTCATCACGGTTAGCCCCCAGCTCCAGCTCAACGGCCACTACACCATCTTCGGCCAGTGCACGCCAGACAGCGTCATCGTTGCAGAAACCATCACAGACGTGCCCACCGACCCGCAGGACAATAAACCACTGTCACCCGTCACACTCGACAAGCTCACCATCGTCCCTCCGGGCCAGCCGCTGCCGCCCGTGCCCGGCGCAGCAGCCCCATCCGCGCCCGCGCAAACCAATCCTCAACATTGAAATAGTTACTTTAAGGAGCAGTCCCTAATGTCCCGTGCAGCAGGAACCTACGCCATCTTCAATACCTCGGAAGGCGCCATCGTTTGCCGCCTCTTCGAGAAAGACGCGCCCAAAACTGTCGCCAACTTCATCGAGCTCGCGGAAGGCACGCGCGAGTGGACCCACCCCGTCACCCGCAGCAAGAGCAAAGACAAGCTCTACGACGGAACCATCTTCCACCGCGTCATTCCCGACTTCATGATCCAGGGTGGCGACCCCGCCGGAACCGGCATGGGCGGCCCCGGCTATCGCTTTGAAGACGAAACCAAGGGATCTCCTCACGGCTTCCAGACCAAGGGCAAGCTCGCCATGGCCAACGCTGGACCCAACACCAACGGCTCCCAGTTCTTCATCACCGTCGCACCCACAGACTGGCTCACCGGACGCCACACGATCTTCGGTGAAGTCGTCGAAGGCCAGGAGATCGTAGACAAAATCTCCAAGGTAGGCCGCAACGGCATGGACAAGCCCCACAAAGACGTAGTCATCGAATCCCTCGTCATCGAACGGAACTAGCCGTTCCGGCACTCGCGGCTTCGCCGCCAGAGCTACCAACTGCAAAAAAGGCCCGCATCCAGCGGGCCTTTTCATTTTCCTTACCAAACGGTAAAGAATGCTATCTTTACTGCAGAGGTTTACCGTCATGGGCCGCACCAGCACCGTCAGCAGCAAGGGACAAATCACCATCCCCCAGGAAATCCGCACCCGCCTCGGCCTCAAGGAAGGTGACCGCGTCGAGTTCGTCATCGAAGACGACAAAACCATCCTCCGCCCCGAACGCAGCGAAGAAAACCCTTTCGAAGCCTGGGTAGGCGCATTTCCCGCATTCAAAAACCGCGAGGAAATCAGCGCATGGATCAGCGAAATGCGCGACGAGGATCCTGAAGAGAAATGAGAACGGCCCTCGATACAAACATCATTTCTGCTATCTGGACAAAAGAATCGAATCTAGCCGAAATCCTCGACCAAATGCAGGTTTCGCGCCGTATGGGCTGCCTCGTCATTTGCCCAGTCGTCTATGTCGAACTCTGCGCCCATCCCCGCGCCACGCTCGAAGATGTACAAAACTTTCTCGCAGACACAAATATCGCAGTCGACTGGGATCTGCCTCGTAAAGCCTGGGATCACGCCGCCGACGCATACTCCCAATATGCCCATCGCCGACGCCGATCCCGCGACGGCTCACCCCGACGCATGCCAGCCGACTTCATCATCGGAGCCCACGCCACCTGGATGGCTGATCGCCTCCTCACCCTCGATCAACGCCGCTACCGAACAGATTTCCCCGGTCTGCGCATCAAAGAATGCTGAAGCTCCTGTTGCAAAAGCAAAAAGGCCCGCACAACGCGGGCCTTTCCTATTTGCCGTTGCTCTCGTCTTTGCGCCGAAGGCGCGTAGCCTGGACGGCGAGTCCCGCGGAAGCCGCGTTTACCTGGACGGCCAGTCCCCTAAACGCCAATTACGGCGCACAGTTCCTTCACAGCCGCCGCGCTCCTCTTCAGTGCCGCGTCCTCTTCCTGAGTCAGCTTGATCTCCACAATCTGCTCCAGTCCCTTCGCACCCAGCTTGCAAGGCACGCCAACGTAGTAGCCGCTGATGCCGTACTCGCCTTCCAGATAAACCGCGCAGGGCACAATCTTCTTCTTGTCCTTCAGAATCGCTTCCACCATCTCCACGGCAGCCGCTGAAGGAGCATAGTAAGCGCTGCCCGTCTTCAGGTACTTCACAATCTCCGCGCCGCCGTCGCGCGTCCGCTGCACCAGTTGCTCGATGCGCTCGGCCGGCATCAGTTCGGTAATCGGAATTCCCGCCACCGTCGAGTACCGCGGCAGCGGAACCATCGTGTCCCCGTGCCCGCCCAGCACAAACGCCGTCACGTTCTCTACCGACACGTTCAGTTCCTCGGCAATAAACGTCCGGAAGCGCGCCGAATCCAGAATGCCCGCCATGCCGATCACCCGCTCGCGCGGCAGCTTCGCCTGCCGATAAGCAGCCTGCGCCATCGCATCCAGCGGATTCGAAACAATAATCAGAATGCAGTTCGGCGAGTGCTGCATCACCTTGCCCACCACGTCTGACATGATCTTGTAATTCGTGTTCAGCAAATCGTCGCGGCTCATGCCCGGCTTGCGCGGAAGCCCCGCCGTAATCACCACGATGTCCGAATTCGCCGTATCCGCATAATCATTGGTACCAATCACGTGGCTGTCCCGCTTCTCAATCGGCATCGCCTCCAGCAGGTCCAGACCCTTGCCCTGCGGCACGCCATCGACAATGTCAATCAGAACAACGTCGGCGAGTTCCTTCGAGGCAATCCAGTGAGCGGCGGTGGCGCCAACATTACCCGCGCCTACAATCGATACTTTCTTTCGCATGGTGCTCCTTCAGTATTCAGCGGCCCAGGCCGCATCGGTGTGTATGTTTTGATTGGTCTTACTGAACGTGTTGGGCAAAGCCTCAACTCTCTATTAAACAAGGTTCCGCGGAATCCTGCAGTGCCCCCACTCCCATCTGTCTTTCATGAAACAGCCAGAAGGCCCGCCAACGAGCGAGGCCCCTGATGTTTGGCGACGAAGCCGCGTGTGCCTGGACAGCTAGTACATATTTTCAATCATCTTCGAAGCGAACTCGCTGGTCTTCACCTTCGTAGCGCCTTCCATCTGGCGCTCAAAGTCATACGTCACGAACTTCTGCTGAATCGTCTTCTCCATCGAAGTCTCAATCAGCTTCGCCGCTTCCTTCCAGCCCAGAAACTCGAACATCATCACACCCGAAAGCATCACCGAACCAGGATTGATCACATCCTTGTCCGCATACTTCGGAGCCGTCCCGTGCGTCGCCTCAAACACCGCGTAGCCGTCGCCAATGTTGGCGCCGGGAGCAATTCCCAGCCCGCCCACCTGCGCCGCGCAAGCGTCCGAGATGTAATCGCCGTTCAAATTCGGGCAAGCCAGAATGTCGTACTCCGCCGGACGGATAATCACCTGCTGAAAAATCGAATCCGCAATGCGGTCGTTAATCAGAATCTTCTGCTTCCACTTGCCGCCGCCGTGCGTCTTCCCAATCGAATCCAGCACGCCTTCCACCTCCGCATAAAGCTCCTTCCGGAAGTCCTCTGAGCCAAACTCCAGCCCCGGCTCAATCATCGCGGCATTCTGCTCCACCGTCAGCCCGGGATTCGCCTCCACATTGCCCAGAATCCAGCTCTCGCGCTCCGTCACTACCGTGTCGCGGAAATCGTCCACCGCAACCTCGTAGCCCCACTCCCGGAACGCGCCTTCCGTAAACTTCTGGATGTTGCCCTTGTGTACCAGCGTCACCGACCGGCGGCCATTCTCAATCGCGTACTCAATCGCCTTCCGCACCAGCCGCTTCGTGCCGGTGATTGAAATCGGCTTAATCCCCACACCCGAGTCCGTCCGAATCTTCTTCTTGCCGCCCTTCAGCATCTCATCGTTCAAAAAGTCAATCAGCTTCTTCACTTCCGGCGTTCCCTGCCGAAACTCGATGCCCGCATACACGTCTTCCGTGTTCTCGCGGAAGATCACCACATCCAGCTTTTCCGGGTGCTTCACCGGGCTGGGCACGCCCTGGTAGTACTTCACTGGCCGCACGCAGGCATACAGATCCATAATCTGCCGCAGCGCCACGTTCAGCGAACGAATCCCGCCGCCCACCGGCGTCGTCAGCGGCCCCTTGATGCTCACCCGCAAATCAATCGCCGCCTTCACCGAGTCATCCGGCAGCCACGTGTTGAACTCGCGGAACGCCTTCTCGCCGGCATAAATCTCAAACCACTTCACCGCGCGCTTGCCGCCATAGGCCTTCGCAACCGCGGCGTCAAACACCCGCTGCGACGCCTTCCAGATGTCGCGACCCGTTCCATCGCCCTCAATAAAGGGAATAATCGGATGGTCGGGAATCTCATACTTACCGTCAGCGTACTGAATCGGCTGGCCGCCCTCAGGCAGCGCATGCCCGTTATAACTCGCCTGCATGTGCGTGAAACCTCAACTTTTATAGGGTGCTGATCAGATCAAACCTAACACCCCGAAAATATACATGGCAACGTGCCGTGTCACCGACAGAGACGCCAATCACAGCACTAAAATCACGGTGGCCCATACAAGGTCGATTCTGCTCCTTGGCGAAAACCGGGGTACCCCATAGCGTGTCCTGAGCGAGCTACAGACAAGTCGAAGGATCCAGGAAGGGCAAGTGGGAATCGCGGCAAAGCCGCGACTACCTCGACCCAGAATTGCGAAGCATCATAGCCGCCACAAAAGCAGCCCCAAACCCATTGTCAATATTCACCACGCACACATTCGGCGAGCACGAATTCAACATCCCCAGGAGAGCCGCCAGCCCGCCAAACGCCGCCCCATACCCCACGCTGGTAGGCACAGCAATCACAGGAGCAGCCACCAGCCCGCCCACCACGCTCGGCAGCGCGCCTTCCATCCCCGCGCACACAATCACCGCCCGCGCCCCATCCAGCGTCTCCTTCTGCGACAAAATCCGGTGCAGCCCCGCCACGCCCACGTCATACACTCGCCTCACGTCGCACTCCAGGTAGCTCGCCGTCACAGCCGCCTCTTCGGCTACCGGAATATCACTCGTCCCTGCGCAAACCACCGCCAGCGGACCATACTTCCGCTCCACGCCATCCGCAGCCAGCGCCACCATCCGCGCCGCCTCGTAATACTTCCCCGCCGGAACCACCCCCCGCACCGCCGCTGCATGCTCCGGCGTCAGCCGCGTCGCCAGCACCGCGCTGCCCGCCGCCGCCATGCGCGCAAAAATCTCCGCCACCTGCTCCGGCGTCTTCCCCGCCGCGTAAATTACCTCCGGCAATCCCTGCCGCAGTGATCGATGATGGTCAATCTTCGCGAACTCCGCATCCTCAAACGGCAAATGCGCCAACCGCGCAAGAGCCGCCTCCGGCGTAGCCGCGCCCGAGGCCACTTTTTCCAGCAATTCCAGAATCGCCTCGCGCCTCAAGCCGTCTCCTCCACCGGACGCACCGGAGCATCCTCGCCCGCAGCCCGCAGCGCCGCCGCCATCACCTGCCGCAGCGCCACGCCATGCTCCCGCGCCGCCTGCCGGCAATCCTCATACTCCGGCATCGCGTTGTAGCGCACGCCATGCGCGCCGGCCAGCTTCACCCGTATTGCCCCATACACCGTCTCCACTACTCGAATCTCCCGGTCCAACACCATCCGCTGTTCCTCGCGCCGCCGCATCCCCAGCGTCGTCGTCTCCTGAAACAGCAACGCCGCTATCGACTCCGCATCCTGCGGCTTGCACAACACCGTCAGCAGCGTCCCCAGCCGTCCCTTCTTCATCGTCGCCGGAACCGCCATCACATCCAGTGCGCCCTGCTCCATCGCCATCTCCAAAGCATGTGACAGCACCTGCGGAGAAGCATCATCCACCGCGCATTCCAATACCGTAACCGTATCGGTGGCAAATCCTCCGGCCCCTGCGGAAACCTCCCGCGCAGCCCCCAGACTCAGCCGCACCACATTCGGAAATCCCTTCGGATTCCGCGTCCCCGCGCCATACCCCATCACATCCGCCGCAAACACAGACCGCGCCTCAAATCGGCATTCCAAAGCCCGCAGCAGCGCCGCGCCCGTCGGCGTAATCGCCTCACCCTCCGGACCAGCGGAATACACCGGCACGCCCCGCAGCAACTCCGCAGTCGCCGGAGCAGGCACCGGAAACCTCCCATGCGCGCACTGCACAAACCCGCTGCCCACATTCACCGCCGACGCATGCCACGCATCCACGCCAAGCCAGCTCAACCCCACCGCCGCGCAGACAATATCGGTAATCGTGTCTACATTCCCCACTTCGTGGAAATGCACATCCTCCACAGCCATCCCGTGAATCTTCGCCTCGGCCTCGGCCAGCAGCGCAAACGTCCGCAAAGCCAGCCGCCGCGCACCCTCCTCCAGCCGAGCCGCCTCAATCAGCCCACGAATCTCCCGCCAGTTCCGCCCATGCGAGTGCTCATGCGCATGCTCTTCATGAGAATGCGTATGCCCATGCTCGTGCTCATGCGAATGACCATGCCCAGGCTCATGAACATGCTCGTGCGATTGCCCATGAGCATGTCCAGCCGAATCCTCAGCCAGAGCATCCCCCACCATCACATCCACCTTCACCGCCTTGATCCCGCTGCGGTCCACAGCCCCAATCCGTAAACTCGCACCCAGTCCCAGCCCGGCCGCCGTCTCCTGCAGCAGTTCCACCGGAACCCCCGCCGCAACCAGCGCCCCCAGCATCATGTCGCCGGAAAGCCCGGCAAAGCACTCCAGATACCCAATCTTCATAAGCTCTTCGTCAGCGCCTCCGCAGGCAGCAACTCCATCCCAAGCACCTCATTCATCGCTCCCGACCGGTAGCCGTCGCAGTCCACTGCCACATAATGGAACCCAGCCGCCCGCACCGCCGTCGACATCTCCTTGAAAAACTCCGGCCGCAGCGCCCCGGCCATCTCTTCCTCGGCAATCTCAATCCGCGCCATCTCGCCATGGTGCCGCACCCGGAACCGCCGCAAGCCCAGCCGCAGCAAACCCTCCTCGGCCTCTTCCACCATCCGCAGCACCTCCGGCGTTACCCTCCGCCCGTACTCAATCCGCGAAGAAAGACAAGCCGAAGCGGGCTTATCCCATATCCGCAACCCAGCCTCACGCGCCAGTTCCCGAATCTCCGCCTTGCCCAACCCCGCATCCGCCAGCGGAGCCGCCGCCCGGTGCGCCGCTGCCGCCTTCTGCCCGGGCCGAAAATCCTTCCGGTCATCCACATTCAGCCCGTAGGCAACCGCCGCAAACCCGCGCCGCTCACGCTCCGCCTCCAGCACCGTAAACAGCTCATCCTTGCAGTGAAAACACCGGTCCGCGCCATTCGCCGCATAAGCTTCCTGATCCAGTTCCTCTGTCTTGACTGTCTCCAGCCGCATTCCCTGCTCCGCCGCAAACGCCACCGCGTCCCGGTAATGGCTCCGCGCCAGCGACGCGGAATCCGCAATCACCGCCACAGCACGCTCGCCCAGCACCCGGTGCGCCGTCCACGCCAGGTACGCCGAGTCAATCCCACCCGAGTACGCCGTCAGCACACTGCCGAGTTCGGCCAGCCTTGCTTCCAAACGGTGCTGTTTCTCCGTCAGATTCATAGCTTCTACTCGTCATGGTACTCCGCCCCCACTTGTATTCCATCCACATCTCTCCCTTGATTCACCGTTCTTCCCGGCAGGCCCACCCTGTCTCTCAAGACAGTACATTAAAATGGTGACGCCCTGTGCCTGAATCAACCCAACCTCTCTCATCAGCCGAGCGCAATGCGCTCCGCCGCCTCGTATTTCAGGACGCCATCGCTCTACTCTCGCTGCTCCTTGTCATCATCGTTCTTTCCGTTCTCACCTACCTGCTCTTTCATTCCTTCAAATCGCATGAGATCGACCTCGCCCAGCGCTGGAAGCGCCGCGGCGAAGTCGCCCTTCAAAAAGGCAATCCCAACGTCGCCATCGACGCACTTCGCTCCGCGCTCGCCTACAAGTCCGACCGCTCAACCGAGATTGAGCTGGCAGAAGCCCTCGCCAACGCCGGCAAAACTCACGAGGCCGTCGCCTACTTCACCACCCTCCGTGAAGCGGAACCCGGCAGCGGCATCATCAACCTCCAGCTAGCCCGCCTCGCTGCCCGCCAGGATGAGCAAGCCCAGGCCATTCACTATTACCAGACCGCCATCGACGGTACCTGGGAGGGCGACGGCTACCAGCGCCGCCGTGACGTCCGTCTTGAACTAGCCCAGTACCTTATCTCCATCCACCAGTTCACGCGCGCCCGCAACCAGTTGCTCATCGCCGTCGGCAACGCTGGAAACCTTCCGCCCATACTGCTCAAAATTGCCGCCATGCTGGAGGAGTGCCAAAGCCAGACAGACGCACTGCAAATCTACCGCACCCTTTCCAAGCAGCGTGAACCCTCATGGCAGGCTCTCTCCGGCGCCGGACGCACTGCCTACCAGCTCGGTGAATTCAACGTAGCCCTGCATTATCTCGATCGCGCCCTCTACGCCCGCGCCTTCGTCTCGCAACCCGCCGCAGTTCAGACCACCATTCGCAACATGCAGTCCATCGCTGCCCAAATCCTCGCCATCTATCCCTCCACCGATCTCAGCATCCGCGACCGCGCTCTTCGCATCCAGCACAACGTCACTGTCGCACGCAAGCGATTCAACTCCTGTGAGTCCCCTCTTGCCGCAGCCGCTCTCGCTGCCCCGAAAGCGCCGACTGCCACCAGTTCGTCCTCCCTGCTACCTCCTGTCATCCCGGCTAATCCGCTCGCGCAGGACGCTCAGGCCAGCGCTAAAGCCCTCGCCGCCCGCTGGGCTAAGGTGCCACGCTATCCCACGCTCTTTTACCTCGAACAGAACCCGCAGGCAGAGCAAACCCTCATGCAGCTCGTTTACGACACAGAAATTGACGCAGCCAAACAATGCGGAACGCCCAAGGGAGAGGATGCCCTCCTCTATCGCATCGCCCAGGACCCGAACGCAGTGGAGCAACAATGACCGGCGCTTCTCCAGCAGCAGGCACCTCCAGGGCAACCCTCCGCGCCCGCGCCCTCGACCGTCTCCGCTTTGGCTCCGTCGACCTGCAAAAACTCGCGCCCACCCGCGAAGAACGCCTTCTGCTGCTGCTCTCCATCCTCATCGGAATCATTTCCGGCCTGCTCGTCGTCGCCTTCCGCGTCGCCATTGAATGGATCAAGGTTCTCCTGCTCGGCTCAGCGCCCCACCCCGGCCAGCTCCGCCTCCTCTACATGCCTGCAGGCATGGGCCTCATCGTCGCAGCCCTCGTCATCTTCATCTTTCCCGGAGCGCGCGGCAGCGGCGTCAACCAGACCAAAGCGGCACTCTACGTCTACAACGGCTATATCTCCTTCAAAACAGTCATCGGCAAGTTCCTCACTGCAGCGCTCGCCCTCGGCAGCGGACAATCCCTCGGCCCCGAAGATCCCTCCCTCCAAATCGGCGCCGGAGTCGCTTCCGTCATTGCGCGACGGCTCAAAATGTCACGCCAGCGCCTGCGCCTATTCGCCCCCATCGGTGCCGCCGCCGGACTCGCCGCCGCATTCAACGCCCCCATCTCCGCCATGCTCTTCGTCATTGAAGAGGTCATCGGCTCCTGGAGCGCCGCCGTACTTGGCTCCATCGTCCTCGCCGCGATATCCAGCGTCGTCGTCGCCCGCCTCTTCTGGGGTACCGAACCCATGTTCCGCGTCCCCGCCGTCGAGCTTCGCGATCCACGCGAACTCCTCGCCTACGCCGTCATGGGCGTCATCGGCGGCTTCGTGGCCGTCATCTTTTCCTCCACCCTCGGCTACCTCCGGCCCCGCCTGCGCAACCTGCCCCGCTGGACTCTCTTCTGCCAGCCCGCGCTCGCCGGCCTGCTCGTCGGCGCCATCGGCTACTTCGGATTCCCACAGGTCATGGGCGTCGGCTACGGCGTCATCGACCAGGCCATGCACGCCCAGTTCACGTGGCAGATTCTGCTGGCCCTCGCCATCTTCAAGCTCATCGCCACCACCGTCTCCTTCTCCAGCGGAACCCCCGGCGGCATGTTCGCCCCCACGCTCTTCATCGGAGCCATGCTCGGCGGCGCAGTCGGCGCCTTTGAGAAACTCTTCTTCCCCCATCTCACCGGCAGCATCGGCGCTTACGCCCTCGTGGGCATGGGCGTCCTCTTTGCCGGATTCCTACGCGTCCCGCTCACCTCCGTCTTCATGGTTCTCGAGGTCAGCGGAAACTACTCCATCATTCTTCCTGTCATTCTCGCCAACACCATCGCCTACCTCATCTCCCGCAGCCTCCAGCCCGTCCCTATCTTTGAAGTTCTCACTCTTCAGGACGGTCTCCATCTCCCATCCATGGAAGAGCAGCGCGAAGAGGTCCATCTCCACATCGAAGACGCCCTCCGGCCCGTCGATATCCCAATTCTTGAAGGCGCCGATCCCCTCGCAAAGGCCTCCAGAGCCTTCGCCGACTCCGGCGCAGCCGCGCTCCTTGTCAAAATGTGGGACAACAGTTGGTACGCCCTCACCCGCGAAGAGCTCTCCGGAATCGAAGCCCTCCAGAATCCCGAATCCCGCCTCGAAACCGCCGTTCGCAACGACCGCATCCCCGACCTCTACCCCGATCTCACCCTCGACAGCGCTCTTCCCTGCTTCGCCCGCTGGAAGATCCTGCCCATCCAGAACCGCGCAACACTCGGCACGCTCGAAGGCATCCTCACCGAACCGGACGTGCTCGATCGCTACCATCAGGACTGGACCGGCCGTTCCATCAAGTGATCTTCATAACCTGACGATTACAATTAGGACGTGGACTGATTCACCTTTGAAGTTGCTGCACCGAAAAGGACTTTCGTTCAACTCATGAGCTTGTACAAAAGGCTGATTACGGGCTGTTTTCTGCTGGTCGTCCTCGTGACCGCCGTCAGTTTCCTGGTTCGTGATTCTTTCCTGAAAATCGCCGCTCTGGAATCTCACGTCCGCGTCGCCGAGCAGTCCGTATCCTCAATGGAAGCTGCTCAGGCCGCGCTAGCCAGGGAAGATATCTTGGCCGCCGAAACCACCACCCAGGGCGAAGACGCCTTCCTTCGCTTCAAGCAGCAGGCACAAATCACCCAGCAACTCCTTCTCGCCGCTGCCAGAAACGCCCGGAACTTCGATCCCGCCATCCAGCTCGACAACCTCCTGCAGGAACACGAAAAAATCATTCAGCGCCAATCCATCGCCAACATGCGCATCGAAAATCTGCGCGATCGCCAGATCGTCCGCATCGAGCAGCAATGGAGTGACGCCGTCCAGCAGATTCAGGCCCGCCGCAACATCATGGTCCACGGCCTTCACAGGCGTGAGGACGCGCTCCGCGCCCGCCTCATCACCTTCTGCGGGCTCTCCATCCTCGCCGCCCTCCTCATCTCCATCTTCACCGTCACCTCGCTCATCCTGCCGCTGCGCCGCACCGCGAACTCCGCCCAGCAAATCGGCGGCGGCGATCTTCAGCATCGCGTCGAGTGGCGATCCAGCGACGACCTCGGCACCATAGCCGCCGAAATCAACCGCCTCGCCGTCCGCCTCCGCGACCTCCGCGAAACTGAATCCGGCCGCCGCCAGATGGATCAGCAGCTCTCCGACGCCGTCGTCCAGTCCATCTTCGAGCCAGTCATCGTCACCGACGCAAAAGGCCACGTCCTCAAGCTCAATCGCGCCGCCGAAGAAGTCCTTGGCGAAGCCTCCGACGACCGCAACGCCCTCGCCAACACGCCCGGCGGCGAACGCATCCTCTCCGCCATCCGCGCCGCCGTCTCCATGCAGCAGGCCGTCACCGGAGAAGAGGAAGCAGCCATCCTGCCCATGCGCATCGGCGAGGCAGAACGCAGCTACCGCCTTCGCACCACCGCCATGCGCGACGTCCACGGTCGTCTCCTCGGAGCCGTCACCCTCCTCGAAGACGTCACCGCGCTCACCGAGGTCGACCGCTTCAAAACACGCTTCCTCAACGTCGCCTCTCAGAAGCTGCAGGAACCCCTCCAGCATCTCCGCCTCGCCCTCTACACCCTCACCCGCGGATTTGCCGGCAATCTCAACGAACTCCAGATGGATATCGCGCACCGCGCCGAGCTGGAAGCCGAAAAACTCGACGACATCATGACCGACCTGATGGAAGTCGCCGAACTCGACACTGGCCGCCGCGAACTCCGGGCAGAAAAACTCCGCCCCTACTACGCACTTCAGGACGCCGCCGCCCGCCACCGCGCCCAGGCTCAGGCCAAGGAAATTCGCCTTACCGTCAAAGCCTTCGAAGATATCCCCTACATCGCCGCTGACCGTCGCGCACTCCGCACCATCCTCGACAATCTCATCCTCAACGCCCTCCGCTACACCCCCAAAGGCGGAGAAATCCGCCTCGAAGCCATCGAGCTGCCCGAGCGCGTGCAGTTCTTCGTCGTGGACAACGGCCGCGGCATTGAGGCCGAACGCCTCCCCGGCATCTTCGACCGCTTCTCCGGAACAGGCACCGCGGGTACCGGCATGGGACTGGCCCTCGTTCGCCGCCTCGTCGAGTCTCAGGGCGGGCAGGTCGCCGTCGAAAGCCGACTCGATCACGGCAGCAACTTCAACTTCACGCTACCCCTCGCCATGGCCAACGCAAGCCGCCATCCCGTGGAGGCAGGATGACAGATCCCATCACACCCGCGCCCATTCCCGCCCCGCATGAAACCGCCAAGCTTCGCGTCTATCTCGGCGCCGCACCCGGCGTCGGCAAAACCTATCGCATGCTCGACCACGCCCGCGAGCTCCGCAGCGAAGGCATCGATGTCGTCATAGGCTTCGTCGAGTCGCACGGTCGCCCCGACACCGAAGCCGCCATCGGCGACCTCGAAATCATCCCCCGCACCATCGTTCAGTATCAATCCATCTCCATCGAGGAGATGAACCTCGACGCCATCCTCGCCCGTCATCCCCACACCGTCGTCGTCGACGAACTCGCCCACAGCAACGTCCCCGGCTCCAGGCACCGAAAGCGCTACGAAGACGTCCTCGATCTGCTCGAAGCCGGCATCAACGTCATGACCGCCGTCAACGTTCAGCACATCGAGTCCCTCAACGACGCCGTCTCCCGCTCAGCCAGCACCCCCATCCGTGAAACCATCCCCGACAGCTTCCTCAATCGCGCCGACGAAATCGTCAACATCGACGTCACCGTCGAAGAGCTCCGCTCCCGCCTCCGCGAAGGCAAAATCTACGCACCCGGTCAGATCGAGCAGGCCCTCGCCAACTTCTTCCGCAAAGGCAATCTCAACACCCTCCGTGAGCTCACCCTCCGCACCACAGCGGAAAAAGTCAGCACCGCTGCCTCAGAATACCGCCGCACTGTCGGCCTCGAACAGGCGCCCATCCCGGAGAAGGTCATGGTCTGCCTCTCCAGCCGCCCCGGCTCGGAAAAACTCCTCCGCGTCGGCTCCCGCATCGCCGGACGCCTCGGCACCAGTTGGTACGCCGTCTATGTTGAATCCCCAAAATCCACCACCGGCGTCGACCACGAAACCATGCGCCGCACTGAGGACTACATGCAGCTCGCCACCGATCTCGGAGCACGCGTCGTCGTCCTCAAGGAAAAAAACATCGCAGATGCCCTCATCCATTTCGCCAAACGCGAAAACATCTCGCACGTCGTCTTCGGCCAGCCCGCCCGCTCCCGGCTGGACATCATGCTCCGCGGCTCCGTCCTCAATCGCTTCCTCTCGGAAATGAGAGAGACCACCGTACAGGTGGTCCCCATGCAGAAAAAGAAAAAGTAAAACCGGTTAGTCCTTCTTCAGAACCACCGTATTGCTCTCATCGGAAGCAATCGCGCCCTCCAGCGTGCGCAGCTTCGCATAATCGCTCGCCGTTAAGCTCAGCGTCTTCAGCACATACTTCAGCTTGTAGTGCAGCACCCCGTCCTCGACCTGCACCTGGCTGCTGTAGTCCGCAAACCCAACGTCCGCCTTCACCGGATCAGGCAAATCATCCACTGTATGCCCCGGTGGCAGCGCAATGTTAATCGAATCGTTCCACGTCTCCTCATTCAAAAAACTGTATCGAAATCAGCAGCGTCGCATTGTCCTTGCAATCTCCGTGCTGATTCGTGAAAACCTCCTGCGCCGGGTAAGGCTTCAGTCCGCCAATCCCACTCTCAATTCCCACATACCGAATCTTCTGCTGGAGGTAAGCCGCAACAGCCCGCAGCCGCGTCATAAAATTCGCATTCCCCGGAACCTGCCCATCCGTCGCAGTCCTGATATTCGTCCCGCCCTCGGTCTGCCCCGCCGCTGGCGTGTCATACCACTGCCCAATCTGCGTTCACAGCACGGCAGAATGAAACTCCCACCGCTACAAATGCCCTGTCACCCGTCCTGCAAGCCTCGGCTCTCAACTTCCAGCGCCCATCTCTGCATCACACCCCGCCTCGTGTTTGACCCTCGCAAAAACAACCTCGGCAGCCCTCCACACCATTGCCGCTCTCAGAAAATCAACAGCTTCCAATGTGTTAACTTGGTTATGAGCTCGTAGCTCAGTTGGTAGAGCACCGCCCTTTTAAGGCGAGGGTCGTGGGTTCGAGTCCCACCGAGCTCACCACCCCCTTCCAACCGCTATTTCCGCAGGTCAAAAGTGGGTGTTGAGCACCGCGCGCAGCCGTCCCGCTGTCGCATTTCCACCATCAAACAGCGTCAAACCGCTTGCTGCCGTATTACTCCCGGCTCGGCCGCAAACGCCTGCGGACCACGCCGCGTGTACGCATAAATACACCACGCCATCCATACCGGCGCCATCCATACATAAACCGGCGTCTCCAGAAAGGGATGCCGTATGTAAATCGCCAGTGCCGCCAGATTGGCAGCCCCCAGCAAGTAAAACGCCCGCTTCGGCACCGCTGGAAGCGTCAACATCATCGCAGGCAAAAACAGCACCTGGTCAAACGGCCATGAGTAAGGTGCCGTCAGCACCGAGAGTGCAATCAGCATCGTGCCCTGACGCCACCAGTCCCACCGGCCACGCCATCGCCGCCAGTACCACAGCGCAACCGCAATACCCGCCAGCGTCGGCAGCGCCTCCGTCCACACCGCGTTCGGCGCAATCAGAAGCCGCAGGCTGTCAGAGAGATTCGGGCAGTACACCGCCCCAAGCTGCTCGGCCTTCATCGCCCTGAAGTAGTCCGGCCACGCGTGCAGATCAAAAACCAGAGCAACCGCATTCGCCGCCAGCATCCCAAATGCGCCCCCGGCAACCAGACGCCATTCTCGCCGCCGCAACACCTCCAGCAGCACCACCACCCAGAACAACACCAGCAGATGCGGTTTCAGCATCGCCAGCGTCAGCGCCAACCCCGCCGCAAACGGTCGGCTCTCCTGCCAGAGCAAAAACAGCACCACCCCAAGCAGCGTAAAAATCGAAGTCTGTTCCGCCCCCGCGCAAATCACCGTCGGCGCAAACAGCAGCAGCGTCAGCGGAACCTCGCCCACCCCGGGCCGCCGCATCAACTGGATCGCTCCCAGCGCGCAAACAATAATCAAAACCATCCACGCCAGCGCAGCTGTACTCAGGCTCATCCATCCCAACGGCAAAACCATAAACAAGGCCCACGGTGGATTCCGCATCACCAGTGGCTTTACAAACTGCGCCTGCTGCGACCTCTCCAGCTCAAAAATCGCTGCCCGGTCGTAAGGATTATGGTGCTGCACCAGCAGTTTCGCCGAACTCCAGTAGCTGATAAAGTCCCGGCTCGCGGCATCGCTGCGCAGCAGCCATCCGCGTATCGCCAGACACGCCGCCACCAGAAGCATCACCCCTGCAATCAGGACAATCGTCTTCCAGCGAAGACGGCCCTCCGCTCTCGCTGCATTTTTTTCAGACACGTTGCGACTCAGTTTACTGGCCGCTGTTCAATCCAGCAATTCTGCGTCCAACACGCCGCAATGCGCCCATCAACCCAGAAAGAAGTGCTTCTCAGAAACAGCCCGCAGCCGCTCCGCCGCGGACTCCGCCGTAATGTCCCGCTGCGGCATCCCCAGCATTTCAAATCCCACCATGTACTTCCGCACCGTGGCGCTGCGCAGAAGCGGCGGATAAAAATGCCCATGAAAATGCCACGCCGAGTGATCCCCATCCGTCGTCGGGCTCTGGTGAAACCCCATCGTGTAAGGAAAACTCGACTGAAACAGGTTGTCATACCGCACGGTCATCTGGTGCAGAATATCCCCCAGCGCCTCACGCTCCGCCGCGCCAAACTCCTTCATCGAACCCACATGCCGGTTCGCCAGAAGCATCGTCTCAAACGGCCAAACCGCCCACCACGGCACCAGCACCGTAAAAGTCTCATTCGCGGCAATCACCCGCGTTCCCAGCCGCTTTTCCTCCGCCAGGTAATCGCACAGCAGGCAAGCCCCATGAGCCGCCTTGTAATCCGCCTGCGCCTCGCCCTCAATCGCCGGCTCGTCCGGCACATGGTGCGTCGCCCATATCTGCCCATGAGGGTGCGGATTACTCGACCCCATCATCGCCCCACGATTCTCAAAAATCTCCACATAACTGATCTCCGGCCGCGCGCCCAGCTCCAGGTACTGCTCCTGCCACGTCTCCGTCACCGGCTTCAGTTGTTCCGCCGTCATCAGCGCCAGCGTCAGGTTGTGCTCCGGATGAAAACAAAGCACCCGGCACTGTCCCGTCTCCACCTCGGCCCGCAGCAGCGGAGACTGCGGCTCCGCCCCCGTCCAATCCGGCGCCGTCGGCAGCAACGCCGCATAATCATTGTCAAAAACAAACACGCTCTCATACTTCGGATTCTTGTGCCCACCCGCACGTTCATTTCCCGGGCATAGGTAGCACTTCTCGTCATACTTCACATCCGAAAACCCCGAAACCTGGTTCACTTCCCCCTGCCACGGCCTTTGCGTACGGTGCGGAGAAACCAGCACCCACTGCCGCCGCAGTGGGTTATAACGACGATGTGGCGAGCTGAACAGTGATGATGTGGATGACATGCTGACTCCTTCGTGCAAAAAGAATTTCCAAAGCCTGAAAAAAAGTCACTCCGCCCGCATCCTGCTCGATCGCTCTGCAAACGGTTTCATCACAGTTCTAACATATAGTCTTGAGTAGTCGAATGATCCAGCCACAATCCATCTCCGCCCAGGCCATCGCCGCCCTGCAAAACGACTCCACCCGCCGCTGGCATCAGGTCGAAGGCCTTCCCATCTCTGAGGACGATCCCTTCCTCTTCACAGTAGCCCGCCAGCACGCCGCCAACTTCGAACTCTGGCACACGGAAGATCAGGCCCGCCTGCCCAACGCCTCTGACGCCCAGATCGCCGCCGTCAAGCGCGCTATCGACAAAATCAACCAGCGCCGCAACGACCTCGCCGAAGCCTGCGACCACTTCCTCCTCGAAATCCTCGCCGCACACCAGCTTCCCGCACCCGCATCACCACTTCACTCCGAAAGCCCCGGCCTCATGATCGACCGTCTCTCCATCCTCTCGCTCAAAATCTTCCACACCGCCGAGCAAATCGACCGCAAAGACGCACCCTCCGGCCACATCGAGCGCAACCGCCAGCGCCTTGCCGTCCTCGCCGAGCAGCAAACCGACCTCGTCGCCTGCTTCGATCGCGTCTGGTCCCAGATCCTAGCCCGCGCCCTCCGTTTCAAGGTCTACCGCCAGCTCAAGATGTACAACGACCCCGACCTCAACCCAGCCATCTACAGCGCTCCCTCGCCCAAAACCGAGTAACCCCTACCCGGCCGCCAGTCCCGCCCAGTCACTCCCATCACCGTGACCTTCTGCGAATCGCGTAGTATAACTACTGGTTAAGTCGAGCTCGTCCAACCTTGGGTTCCCATTCCACCATCCCACCGGACTGCAAAGGGAGTCCAGAAAAGGACACTCGATCCATGACAGGTGCCAAACAAATGCCGCGTTCGATTACAGATAAAAAAGCCGCTCCCGGCTCTCACAACGAGCAGCATCTCAAGCATTACGAGAACGGCCTGCGCCTCATGCAGGAAGGCAAGTTCGAAAAAGCCCGGGCCGAATTTGAGAAACTCCTGCCCGAAACGCCCCCTGAGATCCGCGACCGCGCCGCGCTCCACATGGCCGCATGCGACCGTCAGGCACGGCGCGTCCAGCTCGCCTTCAACACCATCGAAGAGCGATACGACTTCGCCGTGCTCCTGCTCAACGAAGGCAACTATGAGGACGCCCGCGAGCACCTCGAAGTCATCCTCGCAGAAAAGGAAGACGCCGACTTCGCACACTACGGCGTAGCCGTCCTCAACAGCGTCACCGGACAGGCCGAAGAGTGCCTCACCCATCTCTCCCGCGCCATCGAGCTCAACCCCCTTAACCGCATCCAGGCCCGCCGCGACACCGACTTCGCCGACATGGCCGACGACCCGCGCTTCACCGAACTGCTCTACCCGGAGATTTACTGACGGCTCCCGAACGCACCGCTTCGATCGCTGAAGAGCTGAAGGCCCTCACCGCTTCGGCACATACGGGTGTCTCTGACGACGTCCAGTCAGCAGCCCGCCGCGTCGTCGCCATCGGCGGCGGCACCGGCCTTTCCGCGCTTCTCCGCGGACTCAAGCACCATGTCGTCCCCCACTCCGGCGCAGGCTCCTTCTTCGACTCCGAACACGCCACCCACGCATGGATCAGCGACCTCGCCGCTATTGTCACCGTCACCGACGACGGCGGCTCCAGCGGTCGCCTCCGCCAGGACTTCAAAATGCTTCCCCCCGGCGACCTCCGCAACTGCATGGTCGCGCTCTCCCAGGACGAGCGGCTCATCTCCCGCCTCTTCCAACACCGCTTCCGCTCCGGAGGCGAGCTCGAAGGCCACAACTTCGGCAACCTGTTCGTCGCAGCACTCGTCGAAATGACCGGCGACTTCCCCCAGGCCATCCGCCTCGCCGCCGAAGTCCTCGCCACCTCCGGGCACATCTACCCCGTCACCTCCCACAACGTCACCCTCGCCGCCCGCATGGCCAACGGCTCCATCGTCCGCGGAGAAACCAGCATCACCGCCAGCCGGGAAATCATCCACGAGCTCATGCTCGAACCCGTCGGCGTCCAGCCCCTGCCGGAAACCCTCGACACCATCGCCCAGGCCGACCTCATCACTCTCGGTCCCGGCTCGCTCTTCACCAGCCTCATCACCAACCTGCTCGTTCCAGGAATCCCCGAGGCCATCGCCGCCGCCACCGGCACCCGCGTCTACATCGCCAACCTCATGACCCAGGCCAATGAAAGCCTGCACCTCACCGCATCCCAGCACATCGAGCGCATCTACGACCATACCCGCCAGCCCATCTTCGACTACGCCATCATCAACACCGCGCCCATCTCCCCCGCCGCACAGGCACGCTACGCCGCGGAAGGCGCCGAAGTCATCCAGGCCGACATCGACAAAATCCAGGCCATGGGCATCCACTGCATCACCGGCGACTTCTCCGACGAAGGCGACGTAGTCCGCCACGCCTCCGACCGCGTAGCCAACGCCCTCCTCCAAATCCCCCTCCGCAAAAGCTGATTTTCCTCACCCCCAATTTCCCACTTGCCCAACCCCTCGCCCGCGAGTAAAAAGAGGCATGCCTCTCGAACTCGACTCACGCGTCTGCGGACCCGTTCATGTCGTCACCGCCAAAGGCCGCCTCGTCGCAGGTCCCGAGTGTGGCCAGCTCGAAGAAGTCCTCAACCTCGACTCCCGCCGCCACCTCAAACAGGTCGTCCTCGAAGTCTCAGGACTCAACCGTCTCGACAGCCTCGGCCTGGGCCTCATCGTACGCACCGCCGCCAGCCTCCGCCGTCGTAACGGCGACCTCCGCCTCGCCAACCCGGCGCCCATCATCACCCAGTTGCTTGAGCTCACCCGCGTCGCCGCCATCCTCAGCTCATACCCCAACGAAGAAGCCGCCATCCTTTCCTTCATGGGAAACGAGCCCGCGCCGGCCGCCTCCAACTGCACCGGCTGCTGCGTCATGATCGTCGATCAGTCCCTCGACTTCGCCGCCTTCGTCGCCACCCTGCTCGCCCAGCACAGTTGCGAGGTCAAGCTCGCCAGCCTCATGTCGGATGCAAAAATCCTGCTCCGCTTCCAGCCCGTCGACACCATCCTCATCGGCTCCGGTCCCATGCCTACCACCAACATGGCGCTCGCGCTCCAATCCGTCGCTCCCAAAGCAAAAATCCTCGCCCTCGACACCGCACTCCACACCCGCGACGCAGACGAAGCCGCAGCCGAAATCCTCCAGCTACTCCGCTCCCACAACATCATCCCCGCCCGGGCATAACCGTGGCGGCCATCTGGTGCTGACCCACTCAAGCCGAAGGCTTGTGTGGAAGTGGTGGCCCACTCAAGCCGAAGGCTTGTGTGGGGGAAAAAATAAATCTACCCAGCCGCGTCCTTCACCGTCCGCTTCAATTGCCCGCAAGCAGCATAAATATCCCGCCCCCGAGGCCGTCTGATGTACGCCGGAACACCCTTCCCCACCAGCAATTCCTGAAACGCCGCCACATCCCCAGCCTCAGGCATCCGGTAAGCCGTACCCGGCCCTGGATTCCACACAATCAAATTCACCTTCAGCGGCAGATTCGCCCGCCGCACCAGCTTCACCACCTTCTCCGCATCCTCCGGCCGGTCATTTACTCCCCCCAGCAACACATACTCAAACGTCACCCGCTCCTTCGCCTGCAGCGGAACTCGCCGCACCGCATCCAGCACCGCCGCAATATCCCACTTGCGATTAATCGGCATCACCTCGGCGCGCACCGCATCATCCGGAGCATTCAGGCTGATCGCCAGCTTCGGGCGCACCCTCTCGCCGGCAAAGCGCAAAATCCCCGGCACAATCCCCGAGGTCGAAACCGTCATCCGCGACGCCGGAATCCCAACCTCCTCCACCAGCAGCCGCACCGCATCCATGAATGCGTCATAGTTCAGGAAAGGCTCGCCCATCCCCATAAACACAAGGTTGATTCGGTCCCGCCCAATCTTCACCTGCTGCAGCTTCAGCACCGCTACCACCTGCCCGGCAATCTCGCCCGCAGTCAGGTTCCGCACAATCCCCAACTGCGCCGTCAGGCAAAACCGGCAGTTCACCGCGCACCCAATCTGGCTGGAAACGCAAATCGTAGCCCGCTGCGCCGCGTCCTCATCCGACCCATCGCCCGTTTCGCCGCCATCTCCGCCCGGCATCCAAACGGTCTCCACCGTCTGCCCGTCCAGGCCCGCAATCAGATAGCGCTCCGTCCCATCGACGCTCGTAAAGGTCTCCACAATCTCCGGCAGCCCAACCCGGAAACCCTCCTCCGCCAGCCTCTCCCGCAGCGCCACAGGCAGCGTCGTCACCTCGTTCAGGTCGCCAACCCACTCCCGGTAAAGGGCATGTTCCACCTGCCCAACCCGCCAAGAAGGCAGATCCAGCTCGCTCAAGGCGTCCGTAAGTTGCTCATAATGAAGCCCAAACAGTGGACGAGTCCGCTCCCGGCCCCGAGCATCTAAAATAGTGGTTAGGTTTTCCCCGCCAGATGTCATTCCATCCTGAGCATATCTCAGGATTCTCCGCGCCACCTCCTTCGCGCGACCCATGACTCTACCGCCGGAACCAGCCAGAGAATCTATGAATCACATACGAGACATTCAGCGCACCACCCTCCCCAACGGCCTCACCATCCTCACCGAGCGCATGGACCACGTCCGCTCCGTCGCCATGGGCGTCTGGATCAGCACCGGCTCACGCCACGAGCTCCCCGAGGTCAACGGCATCTCCCACTTCGTCGAGCACATGGTCTTCAAGGGAACCAAAAACCGCTCCGCCCAGCACATCGCACGTGAAGTGGACGCCATCGGCGGCAACATTGACGCCTTCACCGGTAAAGAGACCATCTGCTTCAACATCAAGGTCCTCGACGAGCACGTCCCCACCGCCATCGACGTTCTCTCCGATCTCGTCCTCAACCCCACCTTCGACCATGACGAAATCCACCGCGAGCGCGGCGTCGTCCTCGAAGAAATCAAGATCGACGAGGACAATCCCGACTACCTCGTCCACGAAATCTTCACCCAGTCCTTCTGGAAAGGCCATCCGCTCTCCAAGCCCATCCTCGGCACCCGCGAAACCGTCAAGCGCTTCGAGCAGGACACCCTCTTCAACTACTACGGCGACCGCTTCCTCGGCGGCAACCTCGTCTTCACCGCCGCCGGCAACCTCCAGCACGATGAATTCGTCGAGCAGGTCCGCCGCCGCTTTGACAACCTCCCCGCCGGCAAATCGCCTCACACGCAGGAAGCCCCCAAAACCCACGCCCGCATCCAGCTCCGCAACAAGCAGGCCCTCGAACAGGTCCAGCTCTGCCTCGGCGTGCCCGCGCCCCAGGTCAATCATGACCAGCGCTACGTCACCCTCATGCTCAACAACATCCTCGGCGGCGGCATGAGCTCACGCCTCTTCCAGACCATCCGCGAAGAGCGCGGCCTCGTCTACTCCATCTACTCTGACCTCGCGCCCTACCGCGACACCGGCTCCCTCTGCGTCTATGCCGGAACCTCCGCCGCCCAGGCCCTCCATGTCGTCGACCTGATCATGGCAGAGTTCCGCCGCATCAAGTCCTCGCCCGTCGACCCCGGCGAGCTGCGCCGCGCCAAGGACCAGCTCAAGGGCAACCTCCTGCTCTCGCTTGAAAGCTCCACCGCTCGCATGTCCAACCTCGCCCGCCAGGAGATGTACTTCAACCACTTCTCCAGCTTCGACGAAATCCTCCAGAATGTAGAAGCCGTCACCGCCGACCAGATCATGCAGATGGCCCAAACCCTGCTACGCCCTGAACTCGTAGCCGTAACTCTATTAGGCCGCCTCGAAGGCATCAAGCTAACCCGCGACCACCTCGTCTGTTAAGGCCGCCAACCTTTTTACTCTGCCTGTGTTGTCATTCCGACCGGAGCGCCGAAGGCGCGGAGCGGAGGAACCTGCAGCTTCCCACGCTCACCACGAAACGCATCACTTGAGGAACACCCCACATGGCCGACGGTAAAGAAGAACGCGAACAAAGAGAACAGCAACGCGAACAAGATCGCTACAAGGACCAGTCCGACCGCATCGACCGCTCCTGCCAGTACGAAGAAAAACCCGACCGCAACGACTCCTGACCGGAGTGCCTGTGGAAAGTCAAGACGTTATTCTGTTGTCGGCTCGGCTGATGGACGGTTTGCAGTTGAGGCTGCCATGTGGTCTTTCATGTATTCCTTTCTCCAGGTTTCGATCGGAGCCCTGGCTTCTCCGCCCAAATGGGTCTCAGCCCCGCATCGCTCATCTTTGGCAACGTGAACATCACCAGTCCGGTCACCCAAAGCGTCGCCATTCTCTCCACCGGAACCGCCGCCCTCACCATCAACTCCGCAACCCTCTCAGGAATCGACTTCTCGCTGGCGGCAACCATGCTTCCTCTCACCATCAATCCCGGCCGGTCCGCATCACTCCGGGTCAAGTTCAACCCGACTTCAGCATCCAGCTACACAGGTTCCCTCAGCATCAACAGCAACGCTGCATCCGGCGCAACCACCACAGTTCCACCCTCGAGTTCAGGCGTCTCAGCCGTCTACAGCGTCGCGTTGAACCGGGCCGCGCCAACCAGTTCCACAGATCCGGTAACTGGCTATGGTATACATCGTGCGCCTGGCGGAAGCACCACCTGCCGGTTCCCTCAGCTCCACTCCCACGACCGCCACAACATACACCGACATAACCGTGGCAAGTGGTCAAAACGATCTCTGCTACGTCCTGAGTGTTGACTCTTCCGAAGATGAGAGCGGCCCTTCCAAGACCTATTTGGCAACCAGCCCATGGCCCTGTCAGCACACAATTCCCACGTAACATCAGAAAGCAGCTTTCTGTGATGTCCGATACAACAGAGCCTGCTGCCTACTCATGGACCACGGCTTTCACCAGGTTGCGCGGCCTATCCACGTCAATCCCCCTCTGTACCGCGCTGTAATAGGCCAGCAGTTGCAGCGGCGCCACCTCAAGAATCGGCAACAAATACTCACTCGCTGTCGGCACGTGGATAACATGAGGCGTAAGCCGTTCCAACTCATCATCCCCTTCGGTCCCTATCGCAATCATCTGCGGCTTCTGCGGCAAAAGGTCGCGCATCAACTGCAGAGTCTTCTCATACCGCAACACCGAGTCCGGATCATCGCGGTCCACCGTCGCCAGAATCACCACCGGCGCATCGGGTCCAACCAGCGCATTGGGGCCGTGCTTCAGTTCGCCGGTCGGGAATCCCTCCGCCTGCAGATACGCTGACTCCTTCAGCTTCAAGGCGCCCTCCCTTGCAATCGCGTAGTGGATACCACGTCCCAAATACAACAGCGCCTTCGCATCGCAAAATACTCTGGCAAGTTGCCGTGCCTGGTCGTTCCACCCAGGAAGACTCTTCTCCATCGCAGGGATCAGTTCCGCAAACTGCGCGCAGCGCGTGCTCACCGTCTGTGGAGTCATCCGCCCCCGGAACCGCGCGACCGCAAGCGTAAGTAGATACAGCGTCGCTAGTTGCGAGGTAAAACTTTTCGTTGCGGGAACCGCAATCTCCTTGCCCGCCCACATCGGCAGCGATGCATCCGCCGTCTGCGCCATCGTGGAGTCAGCCCGATTCGTAATCGCAACGGTTGCTAATCCGCGCGCCTTGGCCTCCCGCAGCGCCGCAAGCGTGTCCGCCGTTTCACCTGATTGCGAAATCACCAGCACGCAAGGGTCCTGCAGCGTATGCGTCGTCCGGTAGCAGTACTCGCTCGCATACTCTACGTCCACAACCAGACCGGCCAGGTCTTCCAGCATGATCTCCGCCGCAAGTCCCGCATAGCGGCTCGATCCGCTCGCCGCAATCACCAGCCGCTCGCGTCCGCGCAGCGCCTCGGTTGCCGCGCGAAACGTCTCCGGTGTCAGATTTCCTTCACTCACCGCATGTTTCAGCGTTGCTGCCAGTGCCTCCGGCTGCTCGAAGATTTCCTTCAGCATGGCATGTTCAAACTTCCGTTCCGCCTGCATCGCGTCGCGCTCCCATAGGATTAATTCAGTGAATGTGCAGCAAAATCAAGGCGCGCGTCATGCAGCGACGCAGCCCCGTCAGTTAAACAACTATCACTTCCACACCCGCAGCGCGAAAAGCATCCAGCATCGCCGAATCAATACCCTGGTCCGTGATCACCTTCTGAATTTGCTGGATTGGGCAGATCAACGCAGGGCTCACCATGCCGATCTTGCTCGAATCCGCCACAATAATCGTCTGCTTCGACTGGCGCACAAAGGCTCGAAACACAGCCGCCTCATCGGCCTCAATCGCTGTCGCTCCATGGACCGGATCAATACCCGTCCCACCGATGAACACCTTATCCATGAATATTCCGCTCACCGCTTCCAGCGCGATCGGGCCCGTCATGGAAAAAGCTCCGGCCCAACGCATCGTGCCGCCCACCAGCGTCACATTCAACCTTGGCTGATTGCTCAGCTCCATACCGATATTCACCGCGTTGGTCACCACCTGGATCCCCGAGCGATGGCGAATGCAGCGCGCCACCTGCGTCGTCGTGGTTCCAGCCGTAAGGCCGATCGTCTCCCGCTCTTGAATCAGTTCTGCCGCCGCAATGCCAATCCGCCGCTTCTCCTCGGAAAAACGGCTCTCGCGCTCCTGAAACGACGAGTCAAAGCGAAAAGGCTGATACTGCGCCTGTCCCGCCAGTTTCGCGCCACCATGCGTGCGTCGCACAAGACCGCGCTCCTCCAGGCGAGTCAGGTCACGCCGAACGCTCGCAGGAGACGCGCCCGTCAACCGTACCAACTCATCCACCGAGGTCGTCCCGTTACGGAGCACCGCATGAAGAATCTGATTCGCTCGTTTGTCGGTTCTTGCTGACATAGGGCCGCGCTGGATAAAACTCCAATTAACTCTGGTTAGATTCGCTGCGCGCCTGCAACGGGCTGTTTGTCCGCAACAGAATCCAGCAGCTTCGTCATCGCACGCACATCCTCTTCGTGCGTCGTGTAACGCAAATACTCTTGCTCGCGTCGTTCTCCCATCGCGATTCCCTGTTTATGAAAATCCGCCGGGCTCTGCTCTGCCTTCCGCAAACTCGCATGATACTCTCTGATTCCCGTCGAGGCCAGAAGGTGTCGCACCGTCCTCAGCGTCACCCCGCCGCCGGCCATCACCGCAAGCCGGTCTTCAGCGGCATCATGCATCCTTCCCAGCACCTCGCAGCCCTTCGATACGTTCTGCGATCCGCCAGAGCTCAGCACCCGCTGCGCCCCAGTCGTAATCACATCTTCCAGCGCACCCAGGGGATCAGGGGTCATGTCAATCGCACGGTGGAACGTAACAGGCAGTCCGCCAGCGCGTTCTACCAACTCGCGCGTACGCTTCACGTCCACCCTGCCGCGCTCCGTCAATATGCCAAGAACAAATCCGTTGGCCCCAAGCCGTTGCGCCTCATCCATCTCGCGCTGCATCACTTCAAATTCATCAGCGGAATAAATGAAGTCGCCCGCCCGCGGTCGAATCATCACGTGAATATCAATCTTCAGTCGCGACCGGATCACCGAAACCAACCCAGGCCCGGGCGTCACCCCACCTTCGAGCAGATCCGAGCACAGTTCGATGCGTGCGGCTCCTCCTCGTTGTGCGGCTATCGCTGACGCCACTGTCTCAACACAGACTTCCAGAACCGCCATTACGTCCAACCCATTCACATTGCGCTTGCCCCTGTGGCGCCAGACTCCAGAGGCTACCCAAAAAACACACACATGACTCAATCGCCGCTGCCGCTTTGTCGAATCGCAATCCAGTCAGCAAAAACGGGCCGCCTGTCACGCGACCCGTATACTCGCTCATCGCATCAGAAACGGTAATGCAATGAGAACTGCAAATGGCGCTCCGTCGAACGAACACCCGATATCAACCCAAAAGTACTGTCGTTGATATTCGTATCCGGGTTGCCGTAGCTCACGATATTCAGCGCATTGAAAGCCTCAAACTGGAAGCGCAGCGACTGATCCCCGATCACATGGAAGTCCTTGAACGCCGACATGTCCACGTTCAGGAAACCAGGACCGCGCTCCGTGCCGTTCCCTGCCGTGCCAAACGCATTCACCGCCGGGTTCCCATAGGCGCATGTCCCGTTGTCGACACCAGGCTGCGTGCAGGGCTGTGCGGAAGGATCAGTTCCGAACCAATCGTTCAGACTCCGGTTCACCACCTTGATCTTCCGGTATTGGTTCGGTCGCGACACCCCATAGCTCTGCGAGTTGTTGCCATTCCCGGTCAGCGTCTCAGGGAATCCCGTGTAAGAGACACCCGATGCCGAGAAGCTCCAGCCGCCGATCGCTTCATCCTCAATACGATTGATGTGGGTCAAGTACTGGCGGCCGCGCCCAAAAGGCAACGCGTAAACCATGTACCAGTTCAGGCTATGACGAATGTCATAACCGGCCGGGCCCCAGTCCGCGGCACTGTCATAGTAATTCTGGAAAGCGCCGCTATAACCGTTCACGTTCAGCGCATAGTTACCCAGGCTGTTCGTCAGGGCTTTTCCGTAAGTATAGTTAGCCGTGAACTCCAGGCCGCGATACAGCCGCTGCCGCAAAACCACCTGCAGAGCCTGGTAGTTCATCGCTGCACGCGACTCAGTAATCAGCAACGAGTTCGAACCAATGCTGGTCGCCGGGTTTGCATTCACGCCCAGGTACTGGTTGTTGTAGTAAGGTGCCGAGGTCGGGTCGTTATTGATCTTCCACTGATTCACGTTCCCATAATCCTCGATGTGTTGGCCCTGCTCCCCAAGGTAGCTCACCTGCAAGGATGTGGTACGACTTAGCGCATACTCTCCAGTCAGGTTCCACTCCTGCACATAGGCCGGTTTAATGTTCTTTGGATAAACGTTGAACGTTCCTCCGTAGCTCACACCGCCTCCGGTAAATCCATCTTCCGCAGTCCGCGGTGTGCCTCCATTTCCCGGTGTGGGAGCCACTGTCGAAACATTCACCGCCTGGATAAACGGCGTAATCGAAGTCAGTCGCTGATTCGAGGAGTTTCCTTCAAAAAAGCTCGTGGCCCCATATCCGCCGCGGATCACAAAACGATTGTTGACCTGGTAGGCAAAACCAACCCGAGGATCAAAGTCGTTCTGCGGGTTATAACAGCCACGATTGCTGCAGATACCAGAGTTAGGCGGCGCGCCCACCGGAACCGAGTGAGCATACAACACCTGCCCGGTCGCCAGATCGATGTTTCCGGTCTTGTTATTCTGCTCCACCCATGGCTGGTCATACTCATACCGCAAACCATAAGTTAGCGTCAGGTCCGGCAGCACTTTGTACTCGTCTCCGGCGTAGAATGCCGCGCGCCACTGCCGCTGCCCCACGTTCACGCTTGTAAGCGTCGCAGCCGCGGAACTCACATAATCCAGCACAAAGTCCGCGCCGCCGTAACCGCCTGCATTTGCCAGCGAAGGATTGCTGGTGAACTCGCCGTTGTAATTCAAAATCCCAAGATACCCATTGTTGTTCGCCGTCGGATAGTTATTCTGATATCTCAGCGACTGCGTGCCAAACGTAAAGGTGTGCTTCCCATGCTGCCAGGTCACATCGTCCATGTAGCTGTAGGTGTTATCAATCAGGCCGCCGCCATAAACCGGATTGCCGCCGGCCGTGATACCCCCGCTGATGCCCTGATAGGTATACCCCGCATACGACTGGTTCGGGAAAGGAATGCCAACCTTCGCGTCACCCGAAGTTCCAAATTGACCCGTCGAATCCGTTGAGAAATTCTGCGCCCACACCGTCCGCGTAAAACCGATATGCAGAGAGTTCACCAGGTTCGGCGAGAAAATATGCACCCAGTTCAACCCACCCAACTTGGTGGGATAAAGATTCGGCCCGTTAAACGAAATCGCCAGCACAGGCGTCGAACCATCATAAGCCGTCGACATCGAATAAAACCCGGTGATCTTATCCGAATTGCTCACGTCATACTCCAGCTTAATATCTCCCTGGTTATTCGCGTTGTAGCTCCGCGTCGGCCCCTGGTAGTTATTCGCCGCTATGCCGTCAGTCGGTGTCGCGTTCGGCAAAGGATAAATGTCCGGGTGCGAAAACAGGAACTTTGCCACCGGATTCACGATCGGCAGGCCCTTGTCTCCAACAAAGGGCGCAAAGTTATTCTGCGAATCATAAAGCTGAATCGGATTGCTTCCAGACAGCAGTGCGGAAAAATCGCCGGTGCGCATCGCCGCAGGAAACACGCTCGCCGAGCCGATTCCACCCACGTGATGACGCGATCCCAAATAATCCACAAAAAAGAACAGCTTATTCCGCAGAATCGGACCACCCAGCGTGGCGCCAAACTGCGCCTGTGAGTAGGGATTAATCGGAATCTTCGGATTCGAGTGATTGTTGTTCCAGGAATTCGCGTTCATGCGGTAATCCTGCACATAACCATATGCCGAACCATGGAAATGATTCGTCCCGCTCTTCAGCACCGACGCCACTCCACCGCCATTCACGTTGCCAAATCCCAGTGGCGAGTTCGCCGTAACCACTTTCACTTCGGCCAGCGCTGCCGGCGCCGGACTGTACGAAATGAGATTATTAAACGTCTCATTCATATCAATGCCGTCCAGCGTAAAGTTATTCGCCTGCGCACGGTTGCCATCAATGTTCACAGTGTCTGTAAAGTAGGTACTGCGCTCAATGCTAGTCGTCCCCGACGTTCCAGCCGTGCTCACAGAGCCCGGTATGTAGAGCGTCAACGCGGAAAAATCCAGACCATTCAATGGAAAGTTGCGAATCGCACTCGCCGTAATCATGCCACCCAGCGTCGCGTTGCTCGTATTCAGAATCGGCGCCGCCGCTGACACCTTCACCGTCGTCGAAACGCTGCCCGCCGACAACGTCACGTTAAAGTTGATCGTCTGCAGTGCCTCAACATGGAATGCCGGAACCTTCTTTGTCCCGAATCCCTGCGCCGTAATTGTCTCCGTGTATCGGCCGATTGGCAAATACGCAATCCGGTAAAGGCCCGCCGAATCAGTCACCGTCGAAGACTTCACGCCTGTAGCCAGATTCTCTGCAACCACCTTCGCCCCACGGATCGCTGCTCCCGTCGTATCTGTCACCACACCGGTCAGCGTGCCCGTTATGTTTTGCGCGTACCCTGCAACAGCACTGGCCAGCATAACTACCATCGCGACCAATGCAACTCGGACCATCCTTCTCATCATTGCGTTTCTCCTGGTGCCTCGAAATCATGAATCCTGCTCAGTCTTCTGCGCTGTCCATCTGCGCTCAGCTTCGCTTTTCCTGTACGTTCTCCGCGGAATTTCCCACGCTTCGTAAGTACCGCCAAATCTACTCCAGAATGCTCAAATGAGCAAGAAAAGAATAAAAATTGCAAAAAGCAATCAGTTTACGGTTCGAAATGACCGGTAAATCCAATTGTTATCAGTAAGTTAAAGCGCCAGGTAGACCCTCACCTCGCCCGCACACCTCCCCGTTCTCCGTAAAAAAAACGCCCGGAACCGAAGTTCCGGGCGTCGCTTGCATCACACAGCGCGATCTCTTCAGCCGCCGGCGCCCTCAAAATGCAGCTCAATCTCCTCCAGCGTTTTGCCCTTCGTTTCCGGTAGAAACAGCGTCGCCGTCGTAAAGTAAAGCGCCGCGCAACCCGCCCAGATAAAGAACATCGCGTAGTACCCAAAATGCGCAACTATCGGCAAAAACAGAAACGCCATCATCGTGGAAACCCCCTGGTTGAGCAGCAGCGCAATGCCCATCCCCGAAGACCGGATCCGCGTCGGCATCAGCTCAGACAGCGCAAGCCACACCACCACACCAGGCCCCGCTGCATAGCAGCAGATAAACGCCCCAAGGCACAACGCAATCAACCATCCCGTGCTCTGAGGCGGAACAGGCCCATAACTGGCAAGCTCCACTACCAGAGCCTTCCCCGCATCCTTCGATGCAGGCACAATCTTCAACGCAGGATGCGCGCTCGACGTCACCACCGTCGCGATATGCTCGCCGCTGCCATACCGGTACAGCACCGTCAGCGCCATAGCGTGCCCTGTCGGAGCCATCCCCAGCGCCGAATCGCTTACCGGCATGGTGATCTCGTTGCCCGACTGTGCAGCCGCTACCCGCGCCTTCACATTCACCTGCCGGGACTCGAACCGCAAGAAGATCAGCCCGGCCGCAACCATCGAGAGCACAATGCCCGCCGTCCCGGCCTTCAGCAGAAAGCGTCGTCCCTTCCGGTCCACCAGCGCAACGCCAATCAGTGTTGCAACACAGTTCAATACTGTGACAACAATATCTCCTTGCGTAGACAACGTCGGCGTGAGCCCAGCCTTCTTCAGAATCACCACAATAAAGCTCAGCACGGAGTTGATGCCCGTAGCCGTATTCAGTGACAAAATCGCGCACGCCAGCAGAAACGGAATCACGTACTTCCTCTGCAGCAGCGAGTCGAAGCCCTTCATGAGTACATTCGTATCGCGTTCCGTCGTCAGGGCCTGCATCTCCTTCAGTTCCAGTTCGGCCTCATCACACGAGGTCGACTTCGCCAGAGCACGCAACGCCTGCTCCACCTTGCCCCGCCGGAAAAGCCACCGCGGACTCTCACCCAGAAACATCGACCCCGCAAAAAAAACCAGCCCCGGATAAATAATGGCAAGGAACATACTGCGCCATGCATGATTCTCCGCCGCCAGAATCAAAACAGAGTTGCCCGCCGCCTGCGAGATCAAATGCTGAGCCTGATGCGTGTAGTAATAGCCGATCAGCGAGGCCATCACAATCCCAAATGTCAGCATGAACTGAAACAGCGCAGTGCCGCGTCCGCGCAAATCCGCCTTCAGCGTCTCGGCAAGATACAGCGGAACCACAACCGCAATCACGCCTCCGCTCATCCCCTGCAGAAGCCGCCCCACAAACAGCTCCACAAAGCCTTGCGATGTAAAGATGAGCCCGATGCTGATCACAAACAGCAGCCCGCTCACCACCATCATCCGCTTGCGACCAAACCAGTCAGCCAGTAGCCCCGCTAGAGGAGAAGACAGCATGCTTCCGCCCAGCACCGCCGCCACAATCAGCGACTTCTGCTCCACAGACAGGTCCACAGCCTTGCCCAGGTACAACAGCGCAGCGGCAATAATGCCCACGTCTATCCCGTAAAGGAGCCCGCCCATCCCCGCAATGAAGATGAGAAAACGACGATAAATAGAAGAGTTCAAGGGTTTCGGTTCCTGCATACCGTTACCGCAGCCTGCCGCAGCCGCAGAAATTTTTGTCATGGTAACGTAATCACCCTCAGGCTGCCAAACCACACCACCGTCTTCCACCGGCACACAGCTCATCGCTGGGAAAACCTTGAGGCAATGCTTTCCTCAGCCAATCCTGCCGTCACCGCTCGTCGCACGCAGAGCCTGTAACCTGTCCACCCTTAACTTGAACTCGCTTCGTTCACATTCTTCGTCGTCACAATCTTGTGCTGCACATAGTTGTAAGGCGGCACCGTCTGCCCGCGCAGCAGCGTCACTCCAAGCTGAATCAACCGTGGTCCGTAAGTCTCCACGTTATGCGAAATCGAACCGATCATCGGGCCATTGCCCTTCTTCAGTTCTTCCAGCACTTCCGGAATGCAATCCTGCCCCACGATCGCCACTGTCTTGTCGCGCTGCGCATGCCGCGCACTCTGCAGCGCCCCCAGCGCACTCGTGTCCGTGGCTGCCGCAATCAAAATCCGATCTGTCTTGGCATGCCGCTTGAAAAATTCTGACATCACCTGCGCGCTCGTGTTCCGCAATCCCCTTCCATCCAGCCGAACGCAGCGCGTCACATCCACCTCCGGCAACAGCGACCGCACTCCCTCAAACGCCCCCGTCACTCGGCTCTGCACAAACGTGCCCGCCTCAGCCACGTCCAGGCCAATCACCCAGTCCACTTTGCCCTTCCATTGTCGCATCGCATGTTGCGCCAGCAACCGCCCCGCCTCGTAGCCAACTTCAAAATTGTCCACGCCAAAAAACACCGCACTCGGGTGCGGAATATCGACCGCAATCAGCGGAATGCCGGCCTTCGAAATCGTATGCGCAATCACCGGCGCAATGCTTTCTTCAATCTGGAATTCAACCACCAGGTCAACACCCTCGGCCACAAAATCTTTGGCATTCCGTATCGCCGTCTCAGCATCGTAGCGGTTGTCGCGAATCATCAGTTCCACGCCCGACGCAGCAGCCGCATCCATCAGGCTGCTCGTCACCGCCTCTGAGAACGGCATCTCCGCGCTCTGCGCCGCAAATCCAAACCGAATCTTCTTCGGTCTCGCCACCAGCCGGTACGCGCCATCAGAAGTCTGCGCCACGTATCCCCGATGCACAAACGTCTTCAATATTCGATAAATGCTCGTCTTTGAAATCCTTGATCGCTGGTAAATGACCTCCAGCGTCAACGGCTTGTTTTCAGACTCAAGCAGCTCCAGAATATCCAGAGCCTTGGAAAGAATGGGGATCAGGTAAAGACGCTTAATCTGCTGCTGGGCCAAACGCGCACCTCGCTGGAAGCACCTCTGCGGGCATTTCCTCTATTGAAATGATTACTGTCCGCATTCTACCCAACCACCGCACCGTTACAACCTTTATTCTCAACTTTCTCCTCAACCCGCCTTCAGCGCACCGTAATCGTTAACGCCCCGCTCGACGAAACTCCCGCTGCCACCCCCGTCACCGTCACCGTATACCTCCCCCGCGTCGTCCCCACTCCGGCGCCCGGCTGCCCTGTTACCCCGCACCCCATCAGCCAAAGTGAAAACACGCCCACCCCAATCGAGTGCAGCGCCCGCATCCAGCGCTTCCGCATCCAGCGCTTCTTCCGCACCGGCCACGTCATCAGCAACAGCGCCACAGGCATCCCGCCGCCACCCGGAGCAGCCGCGCTCCCTGCCCCGCCATACGCGATCAGCCCACTGCTTCCCCTCGTCGTCACCGTCAGGGTCGCCGTTCCCGCCGCGCCGCCCACAACGCTCACAGGATTCGTCGACCCAAAACTCAGCCGAGGCAAATCATGCACAATCCTGGGCGCGCCTGTCACCGCGGCCGTCAAATCCACCACCCCGCTAAATCCCCGGCACGGATACACCGTCACCGCGACCGTTTTTCCCATAACAGCTCCACGAGCAATCGTGATCCCAGGCGCGGCGATCGAAAAATACGCAGGCTCCGCATTCACCACCACCTCCGCCTGCCCGGTCGACGCACTGTAATACGACTCACTCGCCGCATCCGGCGTATAACCCGCCGTCAGCACATCCGTCCCAACCGCCAGCACGCCACCCGGAACCGTCAACGCCGTCGAACCGCCCGCATCGAGCGCACCGCTCAACGCAAGGCTCCCCGCATACAGGTCCACCGTCCCCGTCGGCGTGGGAGCACCCGGCTCGCTCGCAACCTGCACCGTCACCACGAAGCTCTGCTCCACGGTTACCTGCGTCGCCGCGGGAATCACATGCACCGCCGGCGACGGCAAACTCGAAACCCATCCATACATCGCGGCAAGCGCATCGCTCACACCACTCGCACCGGTAACCGTAGCGCCCCGCGACCGGGCCACCCGGCCACGCACCACCACCGGCAAACTCACAACGCAAACTAAAACAGTAACTAATACAATTACAAATATGCGAATATTTCCCATGCCGTTTCGCTCCCGTGCCTTCCAGCAATCGCTCGGCAATTCCTCCCATCCCTGCTCCGCGCTGGCTCAGCCGCGCACTCGACGAAAACTTTCTCATCCGGTCTCCGAGGATCTGCTAATCCCTCCATCGGCAGCTCCGCCCTGCGCATTTATCAGCAATGCACCCGAAAATTCGCACCGCACCTATCCCCAAATTCATCCCACTCAAACGGCAGTCTGCAGCAACCTCGCATCTGACTAACAAGTTCATAATTCAACCGCGGGATCACGCATGACCCTTACCTCCTATCCGTGGAAACATGGCGCCACCCAACTCGCCTCCGGTGCATGGAACTTCCGCGTCTGGGCCCCCGAAAAGCAATCTATCCACCTGCGCGTCCTCGATCCCATCGAGCGCGTTCTCCCCATGCAGCCCCAGCTGGACGGCTACCATCAGCTCACCCTCGCCGATCTCCCTGACGACGCACGCTACTTCTTCCGCGTCGACGGCCGCGACCTGCCCGACCCCGCATCGCGATTCCAACCCGAGGGCGTCCACGGACCATCCCAGCTCATCACCGCAACCTTCCCCTGGCATGACGAATGCTGGCGTGGATTCTCCCTCCGCGACTACGTCTTTTACGAACTCCACATCGGCACGTTCACCGCCGAAGGCACCTTCGACGCCGTCATCCCGCACCTCGATGCACTCGCAGAAACCGGCATGACAGCTATTGTGATCATGCCCGTCGCCGCCTTCCCCGGCAGCCGCAACTGGGGCTGCGACGGCGTCTCGCCATTCGCCGTTCACGCCGCTTACGGCGGTCCCTTCGCACTCAAGCGCCTCGTCGATGCCTGCCACCAGCGCGGCCTCGCCGTCGTTCTCGACGTCGTCTACAACCACCTCGGCCCGGAAGGCAACTACCTCTCCGCATTCGCACCCTACTTCACGCAGAAGTACCGCACACCCTGGGGCTCCGCCATCAATTTCGACGACGAAAACAGCGACGAAGTCCGCAATTACTTCCTCGAAAACGCGCTCCGCTGGGTCACCGAATTTCACATAGACGCGCTCCGCCTCGACGCCGTCCACGCCATCCACGACGAGTCCGCATCCCCATTCCTCGCCGAACTCGCCGATGCCATCCACCACGAAGCCTCCACCCACAACCGCCACATCCACGTCATCGCCGAAAGTGACCTCAACGACATCCGCATCCTCATCCCTCACATTCGAGGTGGCTACGCGCACGACTCCCAGTGGAGCGACGACTTCCACCACTCCCTCTGGACCCTCCTCACCGCTGACCGCAACGGCTACTATCAGGACTACGGCCGGTCCATCACCTCGCCACCGCATATCGCGAAGGCTTCGTCTACTCCGGCCAGCACTCCGCCTACCGTCGCCGCCGTCACGGCAACTCATCCCACAACATCCCCGCGCGCCAGTTCACCGTCTGTATCCAGAACCATGACCAGATCGGCAACCGCATGCTCGGCGAGCGCCTCACCACGCTCGTATCGTTCGAACAGCTCAAGCTCGCCGCCGCTGCCGTTCTGCTCTCACCCTTCCTGCCGCTTCTCTTCATGGGTGAGGAGTACGGAGAAACCGCGCCTTTTCTCTACTTCGTCAGCCACTCTGACGCAGACCTCATCGAAGCCGTCCGCAACGGACGCCGGCGCGAGTTCTCCGCCTTCGCATGGCAAGGCACACCGCCCGACCCCCAGGACGAAGCCACATTCCTTCAGTCCATACTCAATCACGATCTCAAGCAGCAGGAACCCCACAGCACCCTCTACGCCTTCTACCGCCACCTCCTCCAACTGCGAAAATCCCTGCCCTCCCTGCGCCATCTCAGCAAGGCGCAAATGGAAGTCACCGCCATCGAAGACGCAAACACTCTCTGCCTGCGCCGATGGCACGCCGATGACCAAACCCTCCTGGTCCTCGCATTCTCCAGCGTCGCAACCACCGTCAAGACAACCCTCCCGCAGGGCGCATGGCAAAAAATCCTCGACTCCAGCGAAGCAAAATGGCGCGGCCCACAAGCCATCTCGCCCGAATCTCTCGCCCCCGGCGAAACTCTGCCAATGAGCCCTCACGCCGCCGTACTCTACCTCAAAGCACAGGAGCAAAAATCCTGATGCCAACCTGCTCCGCCATCACGAGTCCTCAGCTCCTTCGCAATCACCTCGCAACAAAGGTCCTCGCATGACGCCGGCCAAAGCTCGCTTGTCCACCTGCCGCGTCCAGTTCAACGACCTCTGCGCCAAGCACCGCAACTACGACCTCGGCCTCATCCTCGACATCGTTCCCAACCGCATGGCCGCAAGCCACGAAAAACCCTGGTGAACTGACGTTCTCGATCACGGCCCCGCATCACCCTACGCGCATTACTTTGACATTGACTGGCGCCCCATCGCCTCCAAATCCGCCTTCCTGCAAAACGACAACATCCTTCTGCCCATCCTCGGCGACCTCCAGGGCAACGTCCTCCAGCGCGGCGAGCTAACCCTCGACATCGACGAAACCGGCTTCTTCCTCCACTACTGGCAGCACAAGCTCCTCATCGATCCCGCCACCTGGGACCCATCCTCGCAGCCTGGCTCGAACGCATCCAGCTCTTTCTATGCGACCGCGCACTCGACTTCCGCTGCGCCAACCCCAGCCTCTACCAGCAGGGCCAGTACATCCCGCTGGAAACCTTAGGCCCCCATCAGCAAAGCCTCTGCGCCTTTGCCCGGCGGCTCCAGAATCAGTTGGGCCATCACCCTCCTGCCCGTCTCAGTACGCGACTCGGCACTACAGGCCGCTGGCCCCTCGGAGAAAAACACTGGCTCGAAACATCCGTCGAACTACCCGCGGACGCACCCGATCGGTGGCATAACACCCTTAACGGCGAAAGCCTCGAAACCACGATTGACCACGACGGACAGAAGGCCCTGACTATCTCCGAAGTACTCAAAATCTTACCCTGCGCACTGCTCCAGGCCGCGGCAACTTAAACCGGCTTGCCCATCTCCCCATGCAGCGTCACATCCAGCTCATCAGGGCCAAACTGGTAACGCGACTGAATATGGAACGGAGACGGCTGCGAATGCAGCCGAAAGTCATAACCCTCAATCACCACCGGCGGAGACAGCATGCAACCGGACGCCAGTTCCGGAATGCCGCCCTTCCACGTGCCGGCGATCATGTTGCACAACTCCCCAAGTGCATCCTGCGCCATCCCCTGGTCATTGTCCGCCTTCCCCGTAAGCAGCTCGGCAATCCGCATCCCGGAAGCGCGGCTTACATGCACCACGCACGAGCCACGCATCGCGCCGGCCATTCCCACAATCGCGCCAATCGTCTCCTGCCGCGTCGTCCAGCCCACCGCCTCTACCGGCGCGCAGCTCACTCCCAGCATTGTGCCAAACACCTCTTCCACGGCTAGATCCAGCCGCTGCTCAAAGCTCTCAGGCTTGGCCTGCATCGTGTAGAGCTTCATCCCGCAATCCCTTCGAGCAACGGCAGCACCCGGTCCTTCACCTGGTCCGGCGTAAACGGTTTGCGGATATATCCCTTCGCACCAGCCTCCACGACCTGCATCACGTGGTCGCCGCTGCTCTCCGTCGTAATCATCACCACCGGCACGCCCGGCGCCAGGTTAGCCGCCTTCAGTTGGCGCAAAAACTCCAGCCCGTCCATGTGCGGCATGTTGATGTCAGAGAAGATCAGGTCCACGTTCTTGCCGCGCAGCACCTCCAGCGCTTCCACGCCGCTGCCCGCCTCGAACACGTCAGAAAAATTCAGCCCCGCCGCGCGCAGCGAGCGCTCCACTATCTTCCGCATCACGGAAGAGTCATCCACTATCAGCGCCTTCAAGTCACGCATCGGCAAACCTCACATGTTTCGCAGAATAGGAAACGTGTTGAGGTTATCGACGGAATGGAGGGAAAAGTTGAGTGGGGGTGGATTACTTATCCGAGGAAGCACCATCCTCCAGCACAGCCTCCACCAGCTTCTCCAGCGGCGTCAGCACGGCAAACTGCGTCAGCGCCACCGGCTTCTTCGCCGCTGCAATCACTTGCAACTGCTCGGCCTTCCAACCCGCGGGCGCCGTCTCGCCAGAAGACAAGTACCCCAACGCCGCAATCCCCACGCACCCCAGTTGCGCCAACTGCCCCGGCCGCGCTTCAGCCTCGGCCAGCAGCGGCGAGTGTTTCATCAACTGCTGCGCGCCCGGCTCGGCCTGCACCCAGCTCGCAAACAAGTGCGTCAACGCCATCTCCCCCGCCTGGTCCGCGCGAGGAGCCTGCAAATACGCATCCACCATCACCTCAAAATCATGCCGCAGCGGCGGATCAGGCCGCAGTGCGTCCACCCAGTGGTCCAGCGGCGCATGCGTCGTAATCTTGTGCTCCGTCGAGTAGTGCGCCCGCTCGCCCCAGCTCACCGGCTCCATCGTCGCAGCCAGCACGCGCAGCGGTGCAATTTGCTCAGTCCCCGCCATCATCCGCAAACTCGCCCACTCCTGCGAAATCTGTGTCAACCCCAGGGTCTCCAATCGCACCGACTCAACATGCAACCGACGATACATGTCGTTCACGTTGTTCACACTCTCCGGCGACCACAACCGCTCCGCAATCGCCGCCGCGCGCGGCCATATGCGCGAGTCAATCGTCTTCCCATCCACGTACTCATTCCACATGCACGCCTCGCCGCCCAATATCCGCTTCTTCTGTGCAGCCGTCAGCGTGCTGCTCGCAGGTATCGGATTCACCGCGTAATACGCAGACGCCGGCGACATGTGGTCCAGGTAATATCCCGAAGACAAAATCCCGTCATGGCCTTCCTGTGCCGCCTTCGCCAGCGATTTGTAACCGCGCCAGGATTGAATACTCACGCTCTCCGGCAGCCCCGGCGTCAACACCTCGTCCCACCCAATCATCCGCTTGTGATACTTCGTCAGAATCTTCAACACCCGCCGATTGAAATACGCCTGCAGCGCCGCCGTTCCCTTCAACCCATGCGTCCGCATAAACGCCTGGATTCGCGCATTATGCCGCCACTCCACGCCGTTGTTCTCATCGCCGCCGATGTGAAAATACTCGTCCGGAAAGATCGTCACCATCTCCCCGATAAACTTGTCCAGAAAGCGATACGTGCTCGCACGCGTCGGATCCATCACCGGGTCAAACACCCCAAACCGGTCCTGAATATGAAACGGTCCCTTCGCGCTCGCCAGCTCCGGATAGCCCACCATCCACGAGCTCGTGTGCCCCGGCATATCAAACTCCGGCACCACGCGAATTCCGCGCGCCCGCGCATACTTCACAATCTCCCGCGCCTGCGCCTGCGTATAAAACTCTCCGTTCGAACCATCCTTCGTCAGCAGCGGAAAAACCTTGCTCTGCATGCGAAATCCCTGGTCATCGCTCAGGTGCCAGTGCAGCACGTTCAGCTTCACCGCCGCCATGCCGCGAATAATCTGCTTGATCTTCGTCACCGGCACAAAATGCCGGCTGCAATCCAGCATCAGCCCGCGCCACGGAAAACGCGGCGCATCTTCAATCTTCACCGCCGGGAAAAAATACTGCGTCCCATCGTTCTGCACGAGTTGCAGCAGCGTCTGCAAACCGCGCATTGCACCCACCACGGTAGCCGCATGCAGATGAATCCCCTGCGATGTCACATCCAGTTGATAGCTCTCGTTCTCGTTGACACCCTGCACAGCCTCACCCGCGCCATCCACGCTCACCACAAACGCCGCATCGCCGCTCGTTCCACGCACCGCCGCCGTCGCCACCTCTACGCCGGTCTCTTCCTTCAGCCGCTCCATCGCACGATGAATCGCCGCATCCAGCCGCGCGTTATCAAACCTGTCCACCGTCACCGTCAATCCCGGCTGCACCAGCAAATGCCCCTCACCCACCTGTAAATGCGCAGGCTCAGGCATCAGATTGTTCTTAAACGCAAATTGCGAATCGCTCCCCTGTGCCATCGCACTCCCCGCCGTCAAAGCTGCAAGCAGCAAAGCACCCGCCACCACACTTCTGCGCGGTGTCACGCTCTCACCACGCAGCACCTTGCAAACATTTCGCAGCCGCTTCAACATTCCAGTTCCTCAGGTCTTTTTATGGGATCGCTATCACACGCACATAGTACACAACACAACTCCACCATACATCCTCCCCCGCAATTCCGCTCGCTTACTCTTCGCGCAGCACTTCCAGCGGCCGCTGCCCCAGTATCCGGTAGCTCGCCATCCATCCCGTCACCACCGCCAGCACCGCCGCGGCCACCACTGCCAGCGCCGAACCCGCATAGTCCGCAGTAAACGGCACATGCATCCGGTGCAGCAGCACACGCGTTAACAAATTCGCGAACACCGCACCCACCGCGCCCGCCAGCAATCCCAGCACCGTGAACTCAATGCTGAACACCGCCGCAATCCGCCGCCGCCGCGCGCCCAGCGTCTTCAACACCACCACTTCCCTGATTCTCCTGAAGCGTGTGCTCGCAACACTCGAAGCCAGAATAATCAGCCCCGAAAGTATCGAGAACCCGGCCAGAAAATGAATCACCACCGTAATCTGGTTCACCAGCTTGCTGATCGTATCCATAATGTCCGCAACGTTCACCACCGTCACCGTCGGATACTTGGCAAACACCGCCCGCTCTAACTCCGGAATCGCATCCGGTTTCACATGCGCATCCCCATACCAGATCGTTGTGTACTGCTTCAGCATATCCGGCGGCATAATGAAGTCCGCTCGCGCAAATGACCGTTGCCCCTTCAGCGCGAACACCGCCACCACCTTCGTCGCAATCTCCGTGCCGCCCAGGTCAAACGTAATTTTTGCACCTGGCTTCACCTTCAAATCCTTCGCCACCCAGTCCACCAGCGCCACGCCCTGCGCGTTGTCGCTCGTCCACCACTTGCCTTCGCTGATCTTCGTCTCCGGAGGCGCCTTCGTCATCCACGTAAACGAACGGTCGTGAAACAGGTAGCGCGGATACTCCTTGTTCTTCTCCATCTCCGTCGCCTTCACGCCGTTCACTTCCGCAATGTGCCCCTGCACCACCGGCACCGTTTCCATCTTGCCGTGAATGCCCTTCTGCGCCTCCACCAATTGCTTCACGCCCTGCAGCTCGTTATTGCTGATGTCCACAAAAAACACATTCGGCGCACTCGGCGGAGCATCCGCGCGCAGCGACGCCACAATCGAGCCCTGCATCAAAAACACGCTGAGAATCAGCATCACACCCGCGCCCAGCGCCGCCAGCACCGCCGCCGACTGGTTCCCCGGCCGATACAAATTCGCCAACCCATGCCGCAGTGCAGAAGGCAACCCCAACCGCGTCTGCTTCAAAAATGCGCGCAGCACCCGCAGCAGCCCCGCCGTCAGCCCCAGCATCACCACCAGCAACGCCGCAAGGCAAATCGTGAACCACTTACCCACCATCACAGAATCCGCAAGCCCCGCCGCAATCGCGCCTAGCCCCGCCAGAATCACCACCATGCTCGCCATCTGCAGCCGGTGTTCTAACACCCATTCCTTCCAGCCGCGTCCCGGCTCGCCCTGGCTCACCGTCCGCCGCAGCACCACCACCGGCCGAATCTTCCTCACATCCAGAAGCGGCGGCAAACAAAACAACACTGTCGTCAAAATGCCTGTCCCGAGCGCAGCCAGCACCGGACCCACCGGTAGCGTCAGCGCGGGCTGCAGCGGCAACAGTTTGCCCAGCATCGCAGGCAGGGCAAACTCCACCCCCACACCCAGCAAAACCCCCAGCAATGCCCCCGCTAAACCCAGCAAAACAGTTTGTAACAAATAAATGCGCAATAGATCCCGCGACCGCGCCCCCAGTGACTTCATCACCGCCAGCACTTCAGTCCGCTGCTGCAGATGCGCGCGCATCGCCATCCCCACGCCAATCGCCCCCAGCACCATCGCCACCAGGCAAATCAAGCTCAACAGCCCCGTTGCATGATCCAGTCCCCGTGTCAGCGCCGGATTCGCCTCGCGAAAATCCGTCACCTGCGCATCCGGCAAAATCTTCTGCATGCGGGCCTTCATCGCCGCCACATCGCTGCCTTGCGGCAGCTTGAACAAATACCGCTGCCCCGCCTGGCTCCCCGGCTGCACCAGCCCCGTGGCCTTCAGGGCCGCGCGCGTCATCATCACCCTCGGACCAATGCTCATCCCCGCCGTCAGCCGGTCTGGCTCGCTCACGATCTCGCCCGCAATCCGGAACGTCTGTCCGCCCACCACCAGCGCATCGCCGACCTTCGCCTGCAACCGCACCAGCAGGTTGTCATCCACCAGCACTGTCCTGTCCGTCAACAGCTTTTGCTCCGGCTCATCCGGCTTCAACACCAGCTTCCCGTAAAACGGGTACTTCGCCGGATTCACCGCCTTCAGCGCCACCAGCACCGGCGTCGCCTCCATCGGGTTTGCCCCCGCCAGCGTCGCCATGGAAACCGTCTGCGTAATCTGCGTCCGCTCCACGCCGTTCTGTGCCAGCGCGTCCATCGCCTTCACCTGCTCCGGCGTTGCCTCATGAAACATCCACGCTTGCAAATCCGCCGCCATCAGCGAGCGCGCCCGCCCCAGAAGCGCCTTCTGGAAGGACTGGCTGAATCCCCGCACGCCCGTCAGCGCGCCCACGCCAATTGCAACTGCAAAAATTACAAATAGAAATTTCGCCCGCGAAGCCTGCAGCTCCCGCCACGCAATCCGCAGCGCCGTGCTCCATCTCACCGTCGGCTTCATTCCGCCGCCTCGCTGCGCCACTGGTCGGCGATCACCATCCCATCCCGCAAGTGAATCTGCCGGTCCGCGAGCGCCGCAATCTGCGGATCGTGCGTCACCATCACCAGCGTCGTGCCTTCGCCGCGCTGCCGCCCGGTGAGCAAATCCATCACATGCTTCCCATTCACTGAGTCCAGATTTCCCGTCGGCTCATCCGCCAGAACGATCGGCGGATCGAGCACAAACGCCCGCGCCAGCGCCACCCGCTGCTGCTCCCCGCCAGACAACTGCACCGGATAATGCTGCATCCGGTCGCTCAATCCCACGGTTGTCAGCAACTCCGTCGCCTTGCTGCGCCCATCCCCCGTCGCATTCAACTCATACGGCAGTAGCACATTCTCCAGCGCCGTCAACATCGGAATCAACTGGTACGACTGAAACACAAACCCGATCTTCCGCCCGCGCACCTCCGCCAGTTCGTCTTCCTCAAGGTTCGCAATGGAAACCCCATCCAGCAGCACATCGCCTTCCGTCGGAGTATCCAATCCGGCCAGCAGCCCCAGCAGCGTGCTCTTACCGCTGCCGGAAGCGCCCATAATCGCCACAAACTGCCCTTGCGGAATCACAAAATCGATCCCGCGCAAAATCTCCACCGTGCGCGTCCCGTTGCGAATGCTCTTCTTCAGCCCCTTAACTTCAATCATCCCGTATCTCCGCGCCTCGCCCGTTGCTAAACTTTAAGTGTGAACCGCCGCGTCTCCCTCTTGCTGCTTCTGGCCCTCGTGGCCGCGCTCGTTCCATTCCCCGCGCACGCCGCCAAACAAAAACGTCCCATCATCGTTTGCTATGGAGACAGCATCACCGCCGGCCACGGCCTCATTCCCAGTCAGGCGTGGCCCGCAGCGCTCCAGCAGGACCTCAACGCGCGCGGCTACCACTACCGAGTCATCAACGCCGGAGTCAGCGGCAACACCACCAAGGACGGAGTCGATCGACTCCCGCTCATCCTCACCATGCACCCCGCCGTCGTAGTAGTAGAATTCGGCGGCAACGACGGACTCCGCGGCCTTCCCCTCGCCGTCACCAAGCGCAATCTTGAGACCATCGTCTCGCGCCTGCTCGCCGCACACGCAAAAGTCGTGCTCGCCGGCATCACCCTCCCGCCCAACTACGGCGAGGCATACATCCATCAGTTCGATCTCATGTATCACCAGGTCGCCGCGCGCTACCACCTGCCGCTGCTCCCCATGCTCTACGCGCACATCTACACCGTACCCGGAGCCATCCAGTCCGACGGCATCCATCCCACAGCAAAAGGCTCGCGTCTCCTCGCGCTGGCATTCCTCCCGCTGCTCCTGCCCCTGCTGCACAAGTAGAGACAAAGCGCTCATCCAATCACCGCCACCGGCTGGAAAAGCGTTCCCGCCACTCGCCGCCCAATCGCAATCATCTCGCGCTGCCCTTCAAAAATCCGCACCAGCGGCGCCCGCGAAAAATCCGGTAAATTCACCTGCATCCCATTCCGCAATCGCCCTGCACTCTTCGCATCCGCCGTCACTGCCGGCAGCTCCGTCAAAATCTCCCTTGGATGCGGCATCCGCTCCTCCAGCTCGCCCGCGGCAGCCAACTCTTCCATTCGCTCCAGCGAAATCGCATCGGCCAGCGTCAACTTTCCCGCCACCGTCCTGCGCAAGCTCGCCAGGTGCGCGCCGCAACCCGCCAACTGCCCCAGCTCATGCGCTACTGAACGCACATATCCGCCCGAAGAAATCCGCATCCGAAACGCCGCGCAATCCCCATGCAAAGCCTCCAGCGCAAACTCATGCACCGTCACCGGAACAGCCTTCAGCTTCGGCGTCTCACCCGCGCGCGCCTGCGTGTACGCCGGCTGCCCGTCAATCTTCTTCGCCGAGTAAGGCGGAGGCATCTGCTCGATCTCGCCGTCAAATCGCTCCGCCAGCTCCCGCAACTCCGCCAGATCCAGCGTCAACGGCCGCGCCGCGCCTTGCGCCACGCCCTCCGCGTCATACGTATCCGTCGCAAATCCAAACCGGATCGTCCCCGTATACGCCTTCTCCATCGCGCCAAAGTACTGCGCCAGCCGCGTAAACTTCCCCAGCAGCAGCGGCAAAACTCCCGTAGCCATCGGGTCCAGCGTCCCTAAATGTCCAATCGATTTCTCGCCCGTCACGCGCCGCACACGAGCCACAACGTCATGCGACGTCATCCCACCCGGCTTGTCGATAACCAGTAATCCGTTCACATATACCACTATAAGTGGCGAACCCGCAGATTTGAGACCCACCGGGTGACCCATTCATGCGCAGTTCCATAGCGCACGAGTGGGATCGGACTGACTTCAACGCCCCCGAACAATCCCACCCATGCTCCTCTAAATATGCGGAATACTCCGCTCCCGAACCAGCGACAAAAACTCGCTCCGCGTATTCTGCTTCTGGAAGCAACCCAGCATCGCAGAAGTCACCGTCGAAGAATTCTGCTTCTCCACCCCGCGCATCATCATGCAAAGGTGCCGCGCCTCAATCACCACGCCCACGCCCTGGGGCGCAATCGCTTCCTGAATCGCATCGGCTATCTGCCGCGTCAGCCGCTCCTGCACCTGCAGCCGCCGCGCAAACACCTCCACCAGACGAGGAATCTTGCTCAGCCCCACAACCTTTCCGTTCGGGATATACGCCACATGCACCCGCCCGAAAAACGGCAGCATATGGTGCTCGCACAACGAAAACATCTCGATGTCCTTCACCAGCACCATCTCGTCGTAATCCACGTCAAACAGCGCACCACGCAGAATCGCCGCAGGCTCCTTCAAATAACCCTGCGTCAAAAACTCCATCGCCTTTTCCACGCGCTTCGGTGTCTCCACCAGCCCATCCCGGTTCGGATCTTCACCAAACCGCCCCAGCAGTTCGCGGTAAAGATCCTGCGTCGATGTGCGCTCCAGTTCAGACTTCGCGGTAACTTTCTTGTTCAACGTTACGGTTGCCATGTTGTCCTTATCGCGCTTTGGAAGAAATTCCCTCCCAGCGCTCCCTCAATGTTCTCGAATCTCGAAAAAGTTGTTGTTCGTCTCTTCCACGCGCACGGCCACAATCTCTGCTGCGTGAAAGGCTCCCTTCATACGGCGATAAATCTCAGCGCAAACACTCTCCGTCGTCGGAACCACATCCTCAAAGCAAGCATGCAGGTTCAGGTTCGTGTGGTCGAAAACCTCCAGCACTTCCCTCCGCACACAATCGTCCAGTTCCACCAGGTTGCAGACCATCCCGGTCTCCGCATCCACATCTCCGCCCACGCGCACCTCCACAATATAGTTGTGCCCGTGCCCGTGCGGATTGTTGCACTTCCCATACGCGGCCCTGTTCTCCTCGGCGCTCAGCGCCTCCGTGTGCAAACGATGCGACGCGCTGAACCGGTACCGCCTCCCGAAATAGGCCCTCATGCTTCCCCGCAATAATCGGCAAACAAATCCGGCATCTCGTATACCCGCACGCGCTCCAGCTTAGCTCCCTTGATCTTTCCCGCCAGCCGATTCCAGATCGCAATCGCAATGTTCTCTGTCGTCGGCACCATCACCTTAAACTCAGGAACCTCCAGGTTCAAATGCCGATGGTCATACACTCCGACCACCTCGCGCTCCATCACTTCCTTTAATTCCTTCAGGTCCACCACAAAACCCGTCACTGCATCCACATCACCGGTCACCGTCACTTCCAGCGTGTAATTGTGCCCGTGGCCGTTACGATTTGCGCACCGGCCAAACACCGCTTCGTTCTTCTCCTGGCTCCACGCCTCGTTCCAGTAATAGTGCGCGGCAGAAAACTCAGCTTTTCTCGTCAGTGAAATCATGCTCACAATCTGTGTCCTCTATAGGATGCCCGTTTCCATCCCATCGCTTCAGCGTTTCATCCCGTTATAACTGCGTCCCTTCCAAACCACGCGCTTTTTCACCGTATGATCAAACCAGCTCTGCCAAAGCAGCACCGCAAACAGCGGCAGTCCCAGCGGAGCCAGCGCTACATCCACCCACGAAAAATGCGACCGCGCCACCCTCCGGTAGAACCGCCACAGCGTCCGAGCCCATATCAGCAGCACCGCCACCCAGTACCACTGCATCCACATCGCGCCGCGCACCTCCCGCGCCACGCCAAACACCCACCACGCCGCAAACGGCAATCCCACCAGCAGCACCAGGTCCAGCGCCCGCCACGCCGCCAGCGTCAGCGGATTCCCAAACAAAAGCGCCAGATTCTTCCGCCATCCCTCCCACATCGCGCCCACGCTCCGGTACATCCGCGTCCGCACCGCCTCCGGCGCATGTCGAAACCGCAGCCCCAGTTTCCGCTTCTTAAAAATCCGCGCCAGCTCCACATCCTCCAGCACCGCGTCCATCACTGCCGCATGCCCGCCAACCTTCTCATAAGCATCCCGCCGAACCAGCAAAAACTGCCCATTCGCCGCCGCAAACCGGCTCTCCGGGTTATTCACCTTCGCCGGCGAATACAGCACCGCAAGCTCGCTGAAGATCAGCGACATCAACGCCCGCTGCACCAGCCCCGTCGCCTCCTGCCGCGGCGAGTAGGACAACATCCCCACTCCATGCCGCTCCGCCTCCGTCAACGCCAGTGACAAATGCCCCGCCTCATGCACCGTATCCGCATCCGTAAACAGCAGCCACTGTCCCCGCGCCGCCCGTGCGCCCGTCTGCGCCGCATTCGCCTTGCCCGTCCATCCCGGCTCCAGCTCGCCCGCATCCAGCACCGTCACGCCTGCAAAACCCGCCGCAATCTCCCGCGTCCGGTCTGTCGAATCGTCATTCACAACCAGAATCTCCCACTCCCGCCCCAGCTCCCAGCCCGGTTCCGACTGCCGCACCAGCGACTCCAGACACGCACCCAGGCAATCCTCCTCGTTGCGCGCCGGAACCACCACCGACAGCGCCAGCGGATTTCTCTCTGATTTCCCTACCGATTCCAACTCATTTTCGTCCACGTCTTATTATAGAAACCGGGGGAAACATGCTTCACGCTATCCGTCGCCGCTGGCTACCTGCTCTCGCAATCCTGCCGCTCCTCGTCTTCGCCGGATGCAACGACAATCCTCACCCAGGATCCATCGGCCGCGTCGCACCCGACTTCACCATCCATAACGGAGCAGAAACCGTCAGCCTCGCACAGGACCGCGGCCACATCGTTGTCCTTAACTTCTGGGCCTCATGGTGTCCGCCTTGCCTGGAAGAATTCCCGTCCCTCATGCAGCTCCAGCAGGACATGCCCAACATCCGCGTCGTCGCCGTCAGCTTTGACACCGATCCCACCGCCTATCAGAACTTCCTCCTCGAAAACCACATCACCGGCATCACCACGGCCATCGACCCCACTGGCCACACGAATCTCCTTTACGGAACCAAACGCCCACCCGAGTCCTACATCATCAACCGCAAGGGCATCATCGTCCGCAAAATCATCGGACCCATCAACTGGACCAGCCCCGAAATGCTCAACTACCTCCAAAACATCTAGCCCGCATCCAGCGGTGGCCCACACAGGCTCGGCTTGCGTGGGTAAATGGCCCATTCAAACCTTTCTGGGTGCCCCATCCCCGCGCCATCTCGATCCGACGAGGCGCCGTCTAGGCCACGGCGATCTTCGAGTTCGAGCGCCAGTACAGCAGCCCAAGAATCACACACGCCGCGCCGCTGATGAGCGCATCGGCGCCGAATGTCCCCGCTATGCCGCCGAAATCATAGGCATGGCCATCAATCATCTGCATGTAGGTCAGCGGGATCTGGGAGGCGCCGATCAGCACACCAAACTGAGTCGCCGCCAGGGGATTGTCGTGGCCGATGACCCGAAAGGTAATGACGTTCGCTGCGCTGAAGGCCGCTCCCTGCAGGAAGAACTCGCCCAGGCTGGCCACGCCGAACATGGCAGGATCGCGTGGCGCAGCAATGAGCGACAACGTGAAGGCTGCGCCCACCAGCCCCACCAGCAGATACAGCGCAACCGGGGATATGCGCCGGGTGAGCCGTGGGACCAGAAGGGCGCCCAACGCGCCGGCAGCCGCCCCGCCCGCGCCCGCGAGCACACCGACCATCTCGTCGGAGGTATGGAACTGCTGTCCGAATCCGGAAATGGTGTTGGTCAGCGCGAAGGACGCAGACGGCGCGAGGAAGATCGCCAGCGCCCAGTGCACATTCTTGCGACGGAATAACAATCCGACATCACGCGCGAAGTTGCGGAAGCTCTCGGAGGCCAGCCTCCGGTCGGCCGGCGGACACGGAGTCAAAAGCAACAGCGGCAACCCGAGCAGTGTAAGCGCGCCAACAGTTGCCTGGCCGGACAGCTGCGGCAGCAAGCGCAACAAATAGATCACGAGCGCGGCCGCCACACCGGTGCCGCCGAAATTGACAGCCTGGAACCACCCGCCCAGGGAATCCTTCTTCTCCGTCGGAACGAGGTCGCCGAACCAGCCGCCAACTGCGTTCGCATACATCGTCGAGGTGATACCCGACAGGAAAAACGTCGCAGTAAACAGCGGGGCGTTGGGGATCAGGATGAGAGCGCCAAATGTGCACAGCGCGGTCAGAACCGCGAACGCAATCGCATAGCTGCGCCGCGAAAACCGCCAGTCGAGCAGCGGCGAAATCGGAATCACGAGGAAGCCGCCTGCAAGGTACAGCGAGGTTACTGTCGCGATCTGAGCTTCCGGAACGTGGGAGGAGGCAAGCAGATCCGGTATTGCGATGAGCGACACCGCAGCGTTCACCGCGAACGGCAGATACCCCCAACCGAGGAGCCACGGAGGGAGAATCTTGGGCGACCGCGTCATCCGCCGATTGTACAGGGTTCGTTGGGCCGTTTATCGCGAGACATCGGGTCCTTGGCGCCCCATTCATGCGCAGTGCTTTCGTGCATGAGTGGGATCGGAACAAAGCAAACACCCAACCAGATCACAACAAAAATCCTCAAGCCCCGGCAAACGCCACCCCCACCACCGTAATGTCATCCTCCTGCCCAAAGGTGCTGGCCGCGCGGGCAATCTCATCCGCGGTTTGCGAAGAAATCGATCGAGCCCGCTCAAACCCAAACAACTCCTTAGCCTCGTTCTGAGCCTCCACCACCCCATCCGTAATAAAAGTCAGCCGATCCCCGGAACTCAGCTTCACCGTCGCCACCCCATACTCTGCGTCCGGCATCATCCCCAAAGGCAAGGCCCCATCCAGCTCCACCTCTTCCCCATTCAGATAAGGCTGCAAATGCCCCGCATTCGCAATCCGCATAGTACCATCCCCGGCAATCTCCGCCACCACGCAAGTCGCAAAATGACCGCCAGACCGTCCGAGCAACCGCCGGTTCATCACAGCAAGCATCTCCTGCGGATCAAAACTCAACTCCGCCTGCCGACGAATCGCACCCACCAGCACAGCCACCAGCATCGCCGCGCTCACACCTTTGCCGGAAACATCCCCCACCACCACCAGCAACGTCCCATCCTCCCGCGTCACCGTCTGGAAGAAATCCCCACCCACCTGCTGCGCCGGATGATACTCCGTCTCCACCCTGAAATGCCGCGAATCCACCGCCTCCGGCACCAGCACCCGCTGCTGCAACTGCTGCGCCTGCTCAAGATCTCGATGGATTGACTCCCGCTCCCGCGACGCCCACGCTTGCGTCCTCATAAATCGCCGCAGCGAAAGCAGCGCGATCACCGTGATCATCAGGAAGTAAGCGACACTGGCGACCGTGATTCCAAAGCCGAACGGGAAAATCTCGTATGGAATATGGAAAGTTACCAGCAGGTAGGGATCCGCGATGCTGAACAAGTCCAGGGCAATCGGAATGCCCGACAGAAGCGCTTCCACCCGATCGCGACGAAAACCTTCCACGAGGATCACGATCATCAGCAGATTGACTCCCATGTGCAATCCGATCGAAAGGTCATTGCACCAGGGCAGAGCTGCCTTCGGCACAATCTGCCATCCAAGATAGGGCGTCGCGGCCAGGATACCCGCCAGCGTCGAGGCCGCGGCCAGCCACCATGCAGCGCGCGGAATCCATCGCTTCTCCTCCAGCCCGAACCAGTACCACCAGAACATCGGCCAAACCGGAAGCACAACGGCAAACAGCAGCTTAAAAGAGCCTACGCTCACGACCGTCGTCAGGTAGGCCAGATCCACTGTCAGGATTGTTATGAAGCTCTGCGCCAGCGCCAGGAAAAGCCACATCCACATCCGATCCCGCCGGTTGTACAGCCACGCCCAGAGCGCCAGCGGCGCCGTCAGCAAAGCGAGAAACAGCATCGCCAGGTGACCGGACTGCCCCCGAAGCAGCGTGTTCCAGGCCGAGGCCTGCATCAGTTGCACCGTTGAGGCCAGTCCCAGTGCGGGAGGATCGTGCATGCCGCCCGTCTCCGGAGCATTCAACACAGTGGCAGGCGACATGTAAAACCGCACCGCCAGCGTCAGAATCCCATCCGGCCCGGCCTTCGGCAGCGCAAAAGCCGTCGGCTTGCTGAAGTACAGAGCCGCATCGCCGGAGGAGAAGCCCCCGAACTGGCCTACATACCTCCCATTGGCATAGAGCTGGAAAGCGTCCTCATAATCCGACGGCATCTTCAACCACAGCTTCTCGCCCGGATACTTCACCCGCACACGCAGGCGGTACCACGCATATCCAGTCAGACTGGGATAGCCCCGCGCCGTCCAGCCCGGAATATAGCCTGAGGTGCCTAAAAACGGATCCTCCTTCTCCGCCTTCGGTACCAGGTCCATCGCCGCCCAGCCCGCATCGCCATACCCCGGCTGCGCCCACAAAGGCGATCCGTCCACCCACGGCGAATCCCCAGGATGAAACTTCCATCCTCGCTCCAGCGCCACCACCGAACGCCCCAAAGTAATCACCGGCACGTCCGGCAACTCATCCTTCGAGACATTTGTTGTCGTCCTCGCAGCATTCCCCGCAACAGGCAATGCATAAGTAAACGACCACGCAAAAGTTACAGCAAGCACCAGAAGCAACAGCTTTTTCATGCCCGCAAGCCTAACACCACCCAACGCACCCAGCTATCGCAATCTTTAAGGCCACTTAGCCATCCACAGCAGCTACCCAATAAGCGGAATCGCACCCAACCACAGGGGTGGCCCATAAATCGTGGTGGCCCACCCAAGCTGCAAGGCTTGAGTGGGGATATGAAAATCCCCCATCTCCAAAAGTCGTCATTTCGACCGAAGTTCGCTCGCCCAAGCGAGCGAACGCAGTGGAGAAATCTCCGGTTTCCCCAAACATCCCAAAAACTCCACAGCTGCCCAATCCTTCGCAAAGCGAAGTGTGGGAACAGAAAACTCCACTGGATTATCGTTCTGAGGCGCAGCCGAAGGGCAAGCAAAGCGCGCAATCGCCAGTGCGTCAAGCACTCAGGGTGCCCCATTCATCGCGGCATTTTCGCGATGAGTGGGGTCCGACCAAAAGCAAAACAGCCCTCCCATAAGGGAGAGCTGTTCACACAACCACTCATCAAACTTTTACGCCGCCTTACTTCGCAGCCGCGGCAGCCTCAGGCTCAGCAGGAGGCTTACGCAATGCCAAAGGAATCTCCTCCACAATATCGATCCCCGTGCGCCGCAGCAGTTGCGCAATCGTCGCATCGTTCAGCCGAGTAGCGTCGTACTCCACCATCACCGTCTTCGCTCGCTCGTCAAACACAATCTTCCTCACGCCATACACCTGGCGCATCGCGCCCACTCCGGCCATCGCCGCCTCGGTCGGATGCATGTCGTACCGGTAAAGCACTTCTAGCTGCGTCATAACCAACATCATATCAGCGCTTCGCGCCCTGTAGCGCAACCATCGCCTACTCGCCCGCCTTCCGCTCCAGCCCATAAAGATGATGCAGCGGACCATGCCCCCGTCCCACCGGATAAGCCGCCTCCATCGCCTCCCGCACATACCGCTTCGCCGCCGTCACAGCCTCCGCCGCACCATCCCCAAGCACCAGCCGGCAAAGCAGCGCGGATGAAAAACTGCACCCCGTACCATGCGTCGACGTCGTCTCCACGCGCGTACCCGCAAACCAAAGCTCCTCACCCGCCACCGTCCGCAAAAAATCATCCGGAGGCTCCGCATGTCCGCCCGTCACCACCACATTCAATTCCGCGGTCTCCCCAACCCCATCCGCCAGCCGCCATGCGCCCTCCAGCACCGCATCCCGGCCTTCCATATCCACGCCCGTCAGCACCCGCAGCTCCGCCAGGTTCGGAGTCACCCAGCCCACCAGCGGCAGCAACTCCGCCCGCAAAGCCTCCACGCCATCAGCCGCCAGCAGCTCCCGTCCAGAACTCGACCGCACCACCGGATCCAGCACCACCCGCTCGCGCGCCACGCCCGCCGTCCGCAGAAACTCCGCCGCTATCGCCACATTCGCCCGCGTCCCCAGCATGCCAATCTTCACCCCATCCAACCGAACATCCTCCGCCAGGCACCCCAGCGTCTCGCCCAGCAGCCCGGCCTCTACCGGCTCCATCCACCGCACGCCCTGCGTCGACTGCACCGTCAAAGCCGTAATCGCCGCTACTCCATACAACTGGTACGCTGCGAACACTTTCAAATCCGCCGTCACTCCCGCTCCCGACGAAGGATCAAACCCCGCCACCGTCAGCACCACCGGCCTTGCTCCCTGCATCCCCGCTTCCTCCGCGCTCATGGCTTCCGGCTCACCCGCGCCAGCTCCACATCCCCGCTCTCTTTCACAGGACGCACCACATACCGCTGCCCCAGACTCTCCGCCGTCGTCTTCAGCATAATCACGTCCACCGTCGGATAAGCCTTCACCGCCGCATCCAGCCTGCCCAGATCATCCGGCAGCTGCTGCCAAACCACCTTGCGGTTGCTGTAAAACATCGCCGTCGGCACATCCAGCACCGGCTCCAACCCCGCCCTGCCCACCACCATCAGCGGCCCGGCATCAGGTTGCTCTCCGGCAGCCCGCGTCAACTCACGCTCCGCATTCGCCGTCGGAAGCCCCGGCCACACCGCACGCCGCCAGCAAGCTCCGCCAATAAACACCACTACGGCCAGTCCCAGCGCGTAGCCAACCGCCCGCCGGCGCCGGTTCCAAATCTCCAGCAGCCTGCCCACCTCCATCGCCAGCGCCGGATACATCGGTACGATGTACCACCGCAGCTTCGTCTCCACCAGCGTATACAGTCCCAGTGTCACGCCCATCAGCAACCACGGCAGCAAAAACTCCCAATCCCGCTTCCACACCCGGCGCACCAGCGCCCACGCCCCCAGCAGGCACCACGGAGCCGTCCCCGCCCAAAGCACTGGAAAGTAATACAGCAACCCGCCCACATTCCCTTGCAGCGGTCGGCTCATCCGCGCCAGAATCTGGAAACCCACGTACTCCTGCACATAGCCCCATCCATAATGAGCCAGCATCCACGCATGCCACGGCGCCGCAATCACCGCCAGCACCAGCAATCCCAGCCAGAACTCCCGCCCCGTAACCAGCTTCTTCCGGCCCTGCAACAACCAGTCCAGCCCAATCGCCATCGGAGCCACAAACTCCGCCGGCCCCTTCGCCAGCACACCCAGTCCCAGCCCCGCGCACAGCAGCCAGAACCACCGCCCATCACCCTCCCGCATCCGCACATACCCATAAACCGTCAGATAAATGCAGAAGCAAAGCAGGGAGATCG
>JAKATU010000009.1 GCA_021818585.1 Acidobacteriota bacterium
CTCGCAACCTGCTCCGAAACCAACCCTCGCCACTTCGACCATTGCTCCGTTCGCGCACGATTCATCCCTCTACACTGCGCCTCGACAACGCACTGCACAAGATGGGGTCTACATAGCGCTCACAAAATTATCGGCTGGTAAAAATCCATCGGAGCTACACCGTGGAAGAGGTCGCCCGATTGTTTGGCATCCATAAGCACACCGTGAGGGCTTGGGTGAAGGCCGGACTGCCAACCTCTGACAGGAAACGCCCCATCCTGATTCTTGGCCGAGAGCGTGCTGCTTACTTGAAGGATCGGCGTGCTGAAGGTAAGCGGCCTTGCCAGCCGGGAGAAATCTTTTGCGTGAGATGCCGAGCGCCAAGGCGACCTGCGGGGACATGGCAGACTAACAGCCCACCGCTGCGACTTTGGGGAACCTAATCGGCATTTGCCAGGATTGCGAAGGGATCATGTATCGGCGCACCAGTATGGCGAAGCTGGAGCGGATACGGGTGGAACTGACAGTCACGATTGCGGAGGCTGAGCGACAAGTAAGTGAGAGTGAATGTCCTTCCGTAAACAGTGACTTCAGCAAGGGTGAGCAACGATGACGAAACACAACCCGGAAAATGAGCGAATCATGCGCCAATACTTTGCGTATCTGAAGGAAGCTCAACGGTACATCGAGGCCAGTGTGGACGCTGCCGCGAAGGCACTGAGACGATTTGAGGAGTACACGCGGTACAGAGGTTTTAAGGCATTTCACTCTGAACAGGCGGTAGCGTTCAAGCGGTATTTGGCCGAGCAGACAGGACAGAGGTCGGAGGAGAAGCTGAGCAAGGCAACATTGCACGCGACACTAAGACAACTGCGCGCGTTCTTCTTTTGGCTGGCCGGACAGCCTGGATACAGGGCACGCCTTCAGTATTCCGATGCAGACTACTTCAATCTTTCAGAGAAAGACACGCGCATTGCCACGGCCAAACGGGAGCAGAAATCGCCGACGCTGGAGCAAGTGAAGTATGTGATTCAATCTATGCCCTCTAACACGGTGATTGAGCGGCGGAATCGCGCTCTAATGGCCTTTACCTTGCTGACGGGCGCGCGGGATTCTGCGATTGCATCCCTGAAGTTAAAGCATGTGGATTTACAGGAAGGTTGTGTTTACCAGGATGCGCGCGAAGTGAAGACGAAATTCAGCAAAACATTCACCAGCTATTTTCTTCCGGTAGGAGATGAGACTCGGCAGGTTGTGGAAGAGTGGGTCCAGTTTCTGCGAGAAGACAAGCTATGGGGAAATGACGACCCGCTGTTTCCGGCAACGTACATTGCGGTAGGAGCCAGCCAGCAGTTTGAAGCGACAGGACTCGAACGGAAGCATTGGAGCACGGCGGGTCCAATTCGGAAGATATTCCGCGAGGCATTTGAGGGTGCGGGCTTGCTGTACTTCCATCCGCACAGTCTGAGAAAGACTCTGGCACGGTTGGGGGAGCAGGTTTGCAGGACACCGGAGGACTTCAAGGCGTGGAGTCAGAATCTGGGGCATGAGCAGGTCTTGACGACCCTCACCAGCTATGGAGCAGTGCAAACGGATCGGCAGGGGGAGATTATCCGTAAGCTGGGTACATCTGAACAGACTGGACCAGATGATATTGACGCCGTGTTGAAGAGATTGCGTGCCGCTAGCCTGAGTCTTTCCGTCGAACGATAAGTACTGTTACGCCGCCGATCCACGGAAGGGAAGTACCTTGCCACCAAGGCGGGAGTGCTCCAGGAAGTTTGCCCATTACTGCATCATCTTGGCACGTGGCTCCAAATACAGCGCGTGGTTATACGCGGCGCTGACGGCATTTCGCGGGGCGTGGGCAAGCTGCAATTCGATGTGCTCATGAGCGTAGCCCTGCTCATGCAGGATGGTAGACGCACGCCCTCTGAATCCGTGGCCGGTCATGCGTCCTTTGTATCCCATCCGTTCCAGAGCTTTGAGGATGGTGTTGTTGCTCATGGGCTTCTTTGCATTGCGGTCACCGGGAAAGAGCCATTCGCTCTGGCCGGTGAGCGTCCGCAGTGTGTCCAGCACATCCAATGCCTGCCGGGACAGCGGAACGATGTGCGGTGTCCGCATCTTCATGCGCTCGGCTGGTATGTCCCAGCGGGTAGCCTCCGGGTCAAACTCGGACCACTTTGCGCCGATTAACTCGCTGGTGCGCACGAAGGTGAGGGCCATCAGCTTCAAGGCCAGTCGGGTGACGTGGGTTCCCTGATAGACCTCAATGGCGCGGAGCAGGTCCGGCAGTTCGTTTGCGTCCACGCGAGCGTAATTCACCTTGCGGGCGGATTTGAGAATGTCGCCGGGGCGAATCTCACTGGCGGGGTTGCGTCTGGAATATCCGTGTGCGATGGCGTAGCGGAAGATTTGGCCGGTTGTCTTCAGCGCGCGCTTGGCAATGTCCCGCGCTCCGCGCTTTTCAATCGCCTTGACCATTGCCACCAGTTCCGGGCTTCGATGGCAGCGATAGGTCGCGCGCCGATCTGAGGGAAGATATCAGCCTCCATGCGCCTCTTTACCTGAAGTGCATGGCGCTGATTCATCCCATTCTGCCAGTGCTGCCACCATGCGAGGCCGATGCTCTGGAAAGAGTTTTCGGCTGCGGCCTTCTCGGCCTTGCGCTCTGCCATCGGGTCTGTGCCTGTGGCGAGTGTTTTGCGTGCCTCAAGATGCCGTTCACGGGCCAGCGATAAGAGCACATCGGGGTAGCTCCCAAAGGCCATCACCTTTTCTTTGCCATCGAAACGGTATTTCCAGCGCCAGAGTTTTCCACCAGCGGGACTGACTTGAAGATAAAGGCCGCCACCATCGCTGATTCGGTACGCGGTTGCTTCTTCTGGTTTGGCTTTTCGGATCTCGGTATCGGTGAGCGCCATGGACCCTCCAAAGTGGGGTTGGGGGAAATACTCCCAGTTTGTCTGGGAAATACCCCCGGAAGTACCCCCAGCAGCATCTGGCTTCCATCGTACCCAGGTAGACGCTAAAAACACGAAAAGCCAGTGTTTACTGGATCTTTATTATTTCTCTTGGATGTTCTGGGATGTCTTGGGAAGGGTTTGTGGCGGAGAGGGAGGGATTCGAACCCCCGATAGCCTTACGACTATGCCTGATTTCGAGTCAGGTGCATTCAACCGGGCTCTGCCACCTCTCCGCTAGATCAGATGTGCCCGTGTTGTACTCAGAGTTTATCATTCGCGTGACTGGGCGTAAACGCCGTGGGTTGTGGTTGTTGGAGCGGGGAAATGGGGTAGAAGCAGGGTGTTGCCGGCGCGGCTTGACTGGCTTGCGCGCGGTGGTCTTCTGGGGTGAAAAAGAGAGATGTTATGCAAACGCTTGCAGAGGGTTATGCCGAGTCCGTACACTCCTTGCGATTGTATTTGTTTATTTCGGGGAGATTTCTGTGAAACTACTGCACCGTGTCGTTGCCTGTGGGGCCGCATTGCTTGTGGCCACTTCGTTATACGCTCAGAAGCCTTATCCGACTGCCGCGCAGTTGTCTCCGACACCGCCGATGGGCTGGAACAGTTGGAATCATTTTCACGGGAGTGTGAACGAGGCAGATGTGAAGGCCGCGGCGAAGGCCATGGCGACGAGCGGGATGGAGGCAGCCGGATACAAATACATCGTGATTGACGATACCTGGCAGGGACAGCGCGATGCGCAGGGATTTATTCATCCGAACAGCAAGTTTCCGGATATGCCGGGACTCATCAAATATGTGCACTCACTGGGGCTGAAGTTTGGGATTTATTCTTCGCCGGGACCGAAGACGTGTGCGGGTTATACGGGCAGCTACGGACATGTAAGGCAGGATGCGGAGACCTACGCGAAGTGGGGCGTGGATTATCTGAAGTACGACCTGTGCAGCTATGGCGGGATTATCCATAAAGTGGCCGGGAACAACATTGCGAAGCAGCGTGCGATGCAGGAAGCGGCCTACGAAAAGATGCACAAGGCGCTGGTGGCGACGGGGCGGCCGATTGTCTTCAGCCTGTGCCAGTATGGGACGACCTCGGTGTGGAAGTGGGGCGCGAGCGTGGGCGGCAACTTGTGGCGCACGACGGGCGATATTCAGGACAACTATGCGCGGATGGCGCATATCGGGTTTACGCAGGCCGGATTGAGCCGCTTTGCGGGGCCGGGGCACTGGAATGATCCTGACATGCTGGAAATCGGCAACGGCGGGATGACGCCGGAGGAAGAGATGACGCATATGTCTCTTTGGTCGATTCTGGCGGCGCCGCTGATGGCTGGCAATGATTTGTCGAAGATGTCGCCTGAGACCTTGTCGATTTTGACGAATCGCGAGGTGATTGCGGTGGACCAGGACCGGCTGGGCCGGGAGGGAAATCGCATCTGGGAGCAGGGTCCGCTGCAGGTGTGGGTGAAGCCGCTGGCGGGCGGCGCGAAGGCGGTGGGTATCTTTAATACGAGTCGCAACCCGCATGTGATGACGTTCCATCTGTCTTGGATAGGGTTTCCGGCGGATGCGCATATGCGTGACCTGTGGAAGCACGAGAATGTGAAGGCGAAGAACGGCGCATATACGGTGGAGATTCCCTGGCATGGAGTGGTGATGCTGAAGGTGACGCGGTAGTTTTGTTGACTGCTGCAATTCCTGCATTAATAAAGAGATGGGCAAAACTCCGCGCGGCCTGTGCGAAAGCGCCGCGCGGAGTACACTAAACTGTTGCGCATCGCCTGAGCGCCGATTTCCGCGATGGCAACTTAACCTTATATGAGTGCTACGAAACTGGAAGTGAATCCGACGGACGCCGTCGCAGAGTTGCAACGCGAACGAGTATTTGACCATTACCGCCGCTGGGGATATCTGGAAGCCCAGCTTGATCCGCTGGGGCAGTATCTTACGCCGGAACCTGTAGAGGACTGGGTCGCTAAGGGGCCGGATGTGGAGGAAGCGCGCCGGTACTACTGCGGTACGGTGGGTGCGGAGTTCATGCATATTCCTTCGGCGGAGCGCCGACGGTGGATACAGGAGCGGCTGGAGGCTGATCCGCCGCAACTCTCCAAGGATGTGCAGGAGCGGATTCTTGAGGATCTGACGCGCGCGGACATTTTTGAGCAGGTGATCCAGTCGCGGTATCTGGGGACGAAGCGGTTTTCGCTGGAAGGCGTAACCGCGCTGATTCCTTTTCTGGATGAGTTGCTGGACCGCGCGGCGGAGATGGGCGCAAAGAAGTGCCTGATGGGCATGAGCCATCGGGGCCGCCTGAACGTGATGGTGAATACGTTTGAGAAGCCGGCGGTGGACATTTTTGCGAAGTTTGAGGATGTGGACCCGCGGAGTATTCTGGGCGGCGGCGATGTGAAGTACCATGTGGGCGCCACGTCTGAGGTGAAGGTGCGGACGGGCGAGACGATGGCGCTGCATCTTGCGTCGAACCCGAGCCACCTGGAAGCGATTGACCCGATTGCGATGGGCCGCACGAAGGCTAAGCAGTTGCGCATGGAGCGCGAGGACGGTGCGAACGGTCACGAAGGCGTGCTGTTGGTGACGATCCACGGGGATGCGGCGTTTGCAGGGCAGGGCATCTGGGCCGAGACGCTGAACCTGGCTTACGTGAACGGCTTTAGTGTGGGTGGTTCGATCCATGTGATTGTGAACAACCTGATCGGATTTACGGCGGAGCCGGAGGAGTCGAACTCGTCGCGGTTTGCGTCGGATCTGGCGAAGCGGCTGCCAATTCCGATCTTCCACGTGAACGCGGAGGATCCGGATGCGGTGGTGCGGATTGCGGCGCTGGCTGCGGAGTACCGGTATACGTTTGGGTCGGATGTGGTGATTGACCTGGTGGGGTATCGGCGGCACGGGCATAGCGAGGTGGACGACCCGACGATTACGCAGCCGCTGCGGTATGCGCGGCTCAAGGATCATCCGCCGCTGTATGAGATTTATGCCCAGCGGATTGGGGTAGACGTTACTGAGCGCGTGAAGGAGTTGCAGCTCGAGTTTGGCGAGGCGCAGCGGGCTGCGACGAAGATGGAGAAGAAACCGGTGGTAGCTACGCTGCCGGCGTACTGGGATGCCTACAAGGGCGGGCCTTACAAGGCTGAGTACGAAGTGGAGACCGGGCTAATCCGCGAGGAGATTGAGCGGCTGGGCGTGGGGCTGACGAGCTATCCGGACGGGTTCCATATTCATGCCAAGATTGAGAAGCTGCTGGAGCAGCGGCGGGAGATGACGGAGGGCAAGCGGCCATTTGATTACGGGATGGCTGAGGCCCTGGCGTTTGGCTCGCTGGTGACGGCGGGCACGCCGGTGCGGCTCTCGGGGCAGGACAGCCAGCGCGGCACGTTCAACCATCGGCACAGCGTGTTGGTGGATATTGAGGACGAGAGCCTGTGCATTCCGCTGAATCGGCTGGCGGACGGGCAGGCTCCCTATGATGTTTACAACTCGACGCTCTCCGAGGCCGGGGTTCTGGGCTTTGAGTACGGCTACGCCCGGGATTATCCAGAGACGCTGGTACTTTGGGAGGCGCAGTTTGGCGATTTTGCCAACGGGGCGCAGATTATTATCGACCAGTTCCTGAGCTCGGCCGAGGACAAGTGGGGATTGCTGAGCGGGCTGGTGATGCTGCTGCCGCATGGGTATGAAGGCCAGGGGCCGGAGCACTCGAGCGCGCGCATGGAACGGTATCTGCAACTGACGGCGCGGGACAACATGCAGGTGTGCCAGCCGTCGAATGCGGCGCAGTACTTCCATTTGCTGCGGCGGCAGGCGCTGCGGAAGTGGCGGAAGCCGCTGGTGGTGTTTACGCCGAAGAGCATGCTGCGGCATCCGGATGCGGTTTCCGGCGTGGAAGAGTTCACGCGGGAGCGGTTTTTGCCAGTGGTTGCGGAGACCGAGGTGCAGGATGCGACGCGGCTGCTGCTGTGCACGGGCAAGATTGGGCACGAGCTGCGCATGGAGCGGAAGAAACGGAAGGACGATAAGACGGGGATCCTGTTTATCGACCAGCTTTATCCGTGGCCGGAGGCGGAGCTGACGGCTGCGATCGAGGCTCATCCCAACGCCCACGAACTGGTTTGGGTGCAGGAGGAGCCGGAGAATATGGGTGCTCACTCGTTTGTGATGCCGAAGCTGCGCAGGCTGGCGCGGGGGCGGCAGGTCCTGAGCGTGAAGCGTTCGGCGTCGGCGACCCCAGCTACGGGTTCGGCGAAGGCGCATGCGATGGAGCAGAAGACGTTGATCGAACTGGCGTTTCACCACTCGCTGACGGAGAAGCTGGCGAAGTAGAGCTGGCCGCACGGGCGGGGCGCGCTCTGCGCGCCATTCCTCTTTGGAGATTTTCCTGTCCCGCCCAAGCGGAGCCTGGATGGGGCACCCTCCTGGTGGTGGTGGTGCGGACGGATGTTAAAAAAAGAGCGTTCGAGGTACCCCACTTTTTTGTGGGTAAGTTGTTGATTTTATGGGATAGGTTAACCCTTTAACGATGGGTCCGTATCTCTTGTTTTTGTGGGTAAGTTGTTGATTCCTTGAAGCATGTTAACGTTCTAAGACTGGCTGCATG
>JAKATU010000027.1 GCA_021818585.1 Acidobacteriota bacterium
ACGCATCTCTCGCGGACAGGACACCAAGTGAGTTCGCCAGCCAGTATGCGGCTAGCCGCATACTGGCTGAAACCGAAAACAGCCGCGGACTAACATCAGACTTGGTACAGGAAAACTAGGCCCTTCAACAGCTGCGAGCACTCTCACTTAGCTGGACTAAACGATGGGGGCAGCTCAGCTGGGTTCTAGCTGCGCTCCCTTGACAAATGAGGGCGCACAGCCATGCTTCGCTTCGATCATGAGTGGCGTGCCACAATTGGGTTGTGGCTTTGCTTGAGCTGGTTCCGGATGCTGTGATGGAGTTGAGTTGCGCCTCCCTTGGATGGGATGGGTGCGTGGAGATGCTTGCGGGTTATGCCCAGTCGGAGACGGGGCGGGCGTGGCTGCGGGCGCTGGTTCCTTCAACCAATATTGAGTGGATTGGGCGGCAGCATGCGCTGGTGGAAGAGGCGAGATTGCTGCTGGTGAGCGGGGTTGCACCGGCGGTGGGTGCGCTGTTTGACGCGACCGAGGTGGTGATGCGGGCCCGGCTGGAAGGTGCGGCGCTGGAGCCGGATGAGATCAGGAGCGTGGCGGCGCTGGCGGAGCAGATTGCGGCGTGGGCTGCTTTTCTTAAGACAGACGACAAGAGTTTGCGGGGTGCGGCTGCGGATTTTGATGTGGCATCTGGGCGGGCGGGCGCGGCGGTGGTGGATCGGGCGGCTGGTGCTGGTTCGGCTGGCGACTTGCCGGAGCTGACGGCTGCGGCGGCGGGGGTGCTGGCGGTGGATTTGATGCCGCTGGTGGAGTCGATTCGCGGGAAGCTGCTGCCGGATGGGAGTCTGGCGGATGACGCTTCTCCGGATTTGAAGCGGATACGGCGGGAGATGGAGCGGCAGCAGCGAGCAATTGAGCAGAGTCTGCAGGGCGCGCTGCGGCGGTTTACGGATAGTGGCAGCACGCAGGAGTCTCTGATTACGATTCGAGGCGAGCGGTTTGTGATTCCGGTAAAGGCGGAGTGGAAGCGGCGGGTTCCGGGGGTGGTGCACGGGTCGAGCAGCAGCGGGCAAACGGTATTTGTGGAGCCGCTGGAGACGATTGAGCTGAATAACGAGCTGGTGCGGCTGCTGGAGGAGGAGCAGGCGGAGATCCACCGGATTTACCGGGCGATAACGCGGCAGGTGGGGCAGTTCGCGGAGCCGATTCTGGCTGGGGCTCGGGTGCTGGCGGAGCTGGATACGATTTTGGCGCGGGCTCGGTTTGGGTTGGAGTATGGGGGGATTCGGCCTCAGTTTTCCGTTGTCATTCCAACCCCACTCAAGCCAAAGGATGGCTTGGGTGGGCCACGCGAAGCAGTTTCTGATCCCACATCTTTTCAAGATGTGGGGCACCCCGATTCTGAATATGAGGCGTTGGTGTTGATGGGGGCTCGGCATCCGGTGCTGGAGCGGCGGTTGCGTGGCGAGGGCGGGAAGGTTGTTCCGGTAAGCGCGGCGCTGGATGGGGCGCACCGGCAGATGATAATCAGCGGGCCGAATACGGGCGGGAAGACGGTGACGCTGAAGACGGTGGCGATGCTGGCGATGATGGCGCAGGCGGGGGTTCCGGTGACGGCGGAGGAGGCTCGGCTGCCGGTGCTGCGGGCTTTTCTGGCCGATATTGGGGATGCGCAGTCGATTGAACAGAATTTGTCTACTTTTTCGTCGCACATTGTTCGGCTGAATGCGATTGCGGAGGCTGCAGGGCCGGAGACGCTGGTGCTGCTGGATGAGGTGGGTTCGGCGACGGATCCGGAGGAGGGTGCGGCGCTGGCGGTGGCGGTGGCGGAGTTTTTTTTGCGGCGGCGGGCCTGGACGGTGATTTCGACACACCATACTTCGCTGAAGATTTATGCGGAGACGACGCCGGGGGTGGTGAATGCGGCGGTGGGCTTTGACGAGGCGACGATGGCTCCGACGTATGTGTTGCGGCAGGGGGTTCCGGGAGCGAGCGCGGGGATTAATATTGCGGAGCGGCTGGGTCTGAGGGCGGAGATGGTGGCGGAGGCTCGTGGACGGCTTTCAACGCAGGCGCTGGATATTGGGCGTTTTCTGGACCGGATGCATGAGCAACTGGCGGCGCTGGAGGTGGAGCGCGGGCGTGTGCAGAGGCTGGAGGCGGAGCTGCGACGGGAGCGGGCGAAGCTGGAAGTGGAGGGCCTGAAGGAGTGGCGCGCAAAGGTGAAGGAACTGGAGGGTCAGGTGGAAGGGTTGCTGAAGGATCTGGACCATCGGGTTCGGGAGACGGTGAAGGGGCTGGATGACAAGGCGGCGCAACAGAAGCTGACGAAGCAGGCGGATCGGCGAGTGGCGCAGCTAAGGAGAGAGTTCAGCGAGAGTTTTAACTCGGCGGTGGTGGCGCAGCATACGGGCGCGGCGCGGGGAGATGAGAATGCGACTCCGCATGTGGTGAAGGATGTGACACCGGGAGATGTGGTGAAGCTGCGGAAGCTGGGGCAAACGGCGACGGTGCAGCGGCAGATTGATGGCGAGAATTTTGAAGTAGCGGTGGGCGCGATGAAGATGCGGGTTCGCCGGGATGAGATTGCGGAGGTGGTTCGGGGTGCCGGCGCGGGGGATGGGCGCGGCGGTGACTGGAAGGCGCAGGCGGCTCGGTTGCGGTTAAAGGGTGTGACGGTGCAGATGGCGGAGCCTGATCCGGTGGTGAGCTGGGAGATTAACGTAATTGGGAAGACTGCGGATGAGGCTCGGGATGAGGTGGAGCGGTTTCTGGACCAGGCGTTTCTGGCGGGGCTTCCGCGGATACGGGTGGTGCATGGGACGGGGATGGGCGTGCTGCGGCGGACGCTGCGGGAGTGGCTGAAGCGGCATCCGCAGGTGGGGAGTGTGACGGAGCCGCCTTACAACGAAGGCGGACAGGGTGCGACGGTGGTGGAGCTGCGGTATTGATGAGGCAGGAGTATAGCTCGAAACAGGGTTGCGGAGGGTTATGCCTACAGTGCTAGGATGGGTCGCACGGGAGGCGGAAATATGGTTCGAATCATCACCATCGAGCGAGAGTATGGGAGCCTGGGCGCGACGTATGCGCACATGCTGGCGAACCGGCTGGGGTGGAAGCTGATCGACGACTGCCTGATTGAGGAGATTGCGCAGAAGGCGGGCGTGGAGAAGAGCACGGTGCGGCAGTGCGATGAGCGGCTGGACCCCTGGTTTTACCGGTTTGGGAAGGCTTTCTGGCATGGGTCGCTGGAGCGGCTGCCGATTCCTGAGTCGGATACGTTTGACAGCGAGCGGATGGTGGATCACGTGCGGGTGGCTCTGGAGGAACGCGCACGGGAGGGCCAGTGCGTGGTGGTGGGGCGCGGCGCGGCGTGTTTGCTGCGGGCGACGCCGGGGAGTTTTCATGTGTTTGTGCATGCTTCGATGCCGCGCAAGGTGAGGTGGTTCACGGAGCAGTTTCCTGAGCAGGCCGGAAGCGCGGAGGCGGAGATTGTGGCGACGGACCGGCGGCGGGCGGCTTATATTCGGCGCTATTATGACGTGGACTGGACGGACTACCGGCTTTACCACCTGATGATGAATAACTGCATGGGATTTGAGGCGATGGTGGAGGCTACGATTGAGGCGGCCGGGCTTGGAGCGCGGGAGAAGCTGGGCCAGCAGACGGGATAAACCTGGATTTTGAGGAGCAAAAAGAAGGCCGCCCGGATGGGCGGCCTTTTGAGTTTGGATTTGGGGAGCGGCAAGGCCGTTCCCCAAAGGTTGGGATTTAGAAAACGAACTTTCCTGTGAGAGCGACGACACGAGCCGGAGCCGGGTCGTCATCCGCATTGGCAGGGGTGAGGACGTTGGTGATCACGCCGAAAGCACCGCTAGAGAAGTTGCCGGACGGTGCCGCGAAGTTGGTGTGGTTGAAGACGTTCTGAGCAATCATACCAATCTGCACATAACGGCTGCTTGTACTTCCGATGTAGAAGTTCTTGAGCAGGCTGGCATCGGTGTAGTTTTCTCCAGGCCCGGCGAAGTAGTTGCGCTTGGTGTTGCCAAAGGTGCCAAGCGGTTCCGGACTGAAGACCGAGGTATCGAACGCATAGAAGTTATGGGCGCGCGGATTGCTATAGGTTGTCTCGTTGAAGGTAGAGGTGTTTGGGCTATCCGGGCACGAATAGTAGTTGAACGCACTATCGCACCAGGCGGAGTCGCTGCCAGAGGTTTGCTGGAGGGTAATCGGGAAGCCGGTTTCAATGGCACCGTAACCAGCGATGTTCCATCCTCCGAGCAGTTCGCGGGCGATGTAATTGCGCCGCATGGAGGCCAGGAGAGGCACCTGATAGGTCAGATAATAGGACAGCCGCTGGCGGACGTCGAAGTCCGAGTTGCCGTAGCTGAGATAGGAGAAGCCGGGATACGAGTTGTAACCGCGACCGTTGAAGCCTGAGCTCTCCAGACCGGATGCGTTGTCCAGGGAGTGGCTGTAGGTGTAAGCGAGGTTGAAGGAGAGGCCGTGCGTAAGCGCCTTCTGCAGTTGAACCTGGAGCGCGTTGTAGCTCGATACTCCTTCGCTGCTCTGCACACCGACGCTAAGATACCAGGGAATCCCGTAGGTTTCGTCGATGGGATTTGTGACGTTGGCCAACGCCGTGTGGTTCGGATAGTACAAATGCTGTTCTGAACGAGCCACGGTGCTGTCGATACAGGCGGGATTGCTCACACAGGCAGCGTGACCGGCCGGGGTGATGGGATCACCGTCAATTACGTCGATGAGGTGACGGCCCAGTTCGCCGACATAGCCAACAGTCAGGACCATCTGGCCGGGAAGCTGGCGCTGGATGTTGAGATTGAAGTTATAGACAGTAGGCTGGGTGTAGTTCTTGGAGAATGCGTTGATATCGAGGAAAGGAACGTTGCTTGGGGTTCCTACTGGAGGAATGGTGTGTGGGAATGGACTCTGCTCGGAACCATTGCCGGTGATGTCCGCGAAGGGATTAGCAAAGGAAGGACTTCCACCGAAGTCCAGCGCACCCTGCGATTCCACGAAGAACGGAGGCGAGCTGAGATTCTGTAGGGAGCCTTCTTCCTGATCGCGGTTGTAGTAGACGCCGAAGCCGCCGCGAATGGAGAAATCGTGGTTGCCGGAGTCGCCGACCAGAAACTTAGGACCGGAGGTCGGGGCGTAAGCAAATCCAACGCGAGGACCGACGTGGTCCCAGTGCGTGGGAACGCCAGCAGCCTCGTTGCAGCCTTTATCACCCGGGTAAAGGAGGCCGGGCGCGCTTCCAGGGTAGACGGTGGACTCCTGCTTGCTTAGCGACCAGCAGGTAGCACCCAGTCCGTTGTACTGGAGGTTGAGCCAGGGAGTTTCGACGTCCCAGATCAGTCCGTAATTCAGCGTGAGGCTGTTGGACACCTTCCAGTTGTCCTGTGCGTAGGCATAGTACTCGGCAGAGCGAACATCGATCAGCGCGCCGGATGATTGCAGGTAGGTATCCGGAATGCCCATCAGGTAGTCAAGGATCGGGTTGCCCGAGCTGTAAGCGCCGCTTCCTGTATAGGAGTAGAAGCCATCATTGATGTAATTGAAGGGGTTGTGGACGCGGAACTGCTCATAGCGGGCACCAAATTTGAGGTTGTGATTTCCGACGACTTTGCTGACGTCGTCATAGAATTCCATGTTCGTATCGATGCGGGGCTGAGGTCCGTCCAAGCTGAAGCCGAATGTGGGGCCATTGAGGACGGAGATGACGGGCAGACCTGCTCCCGCCGTATCCTGCGGGCTGATGTTGAAGCCGTAGGACGAAGGCAGTACGGGAGTCTGAGGATTTACGGAGTGCTGGTTATCGCGGTAGTAGCCGCCGCGGAGCTGGTTGATGAGGTTTGGAGAGAAGATGTGTGTCCAACTTCCACTGAAGACCTTAACGTGGAGGGTATCCGCCTCAGTGAAGCCGGGAACACTGGCACCGATGAAGGGAAGACCAGAAGTGCTTGGAACCGACTGGAAGGAGAACGAAGTCCAGAGCGTGTCACTGTTGGTGGGGTGATAGTCGATGTGGATGATGCCCTGATCGCTAGCCTCAGTGTTGCCCGCAGTAAAGAAGTAGGCAGGATAGCCAGCGATGTTGCCGTTGGGAGTGGGGTTGAATTGATTGACCAGCTTGACAGCCAGCGGATTGAAGCTGGAGGGGGAGATAGTGGCCGTGGATCCCTGGAAGCACTGGTTCCAGGGCTCGCCTGCGGTGCAACTGCCGAAGGAGAACGGAACAGGGTTGGAGCTGAATCCCGTTGCTCCAGCAGTACCGCCTCCGGCAGGGTCGGAAGCACTGAAGTTGCCAGCCAGTTCCTGAGGGCCGAAAACCGTGCTTGCGCTGTTGGCTGAAGTGGATTGGCGGAGGCCCTGATAGGAAACGAAGAAGAAGGCTTTGTTCTTGATGATAGGACCACCGAGATTGCCGCCGTAGATGTTGCGGTGGTAAGGCGGAGCGAAATGCTGACCGGACGCTTCTGTGAAAGGTACGGAATTGAGGAAGCTATCGCGGTACTGCTCAAAGCCCTCGCCGTGGAACTGATTGGTTCCGCTCTTGGAGACTTCGATGTCGATGGCTCCCGAGTTACGCGCATATTCCGGATTGAGGGTGGAAAGGACGATCTGGAATTGGGACAGCGAGTCAGGATCCGGGGTAAAGCCCGCCTGCTGCAAGGGACCGTCATTGATGTCCACACCGTCATAGATGTAGGAGTTTTGGGGTGTCTGGTTGCCATCTGACGAATAGGTGCCGAAGCGGTCAGAGGATTCCACTACGCCGGGCGCCATTTTTTGCAGCATGACGACGTTGCGGCCAACGAGAGGCATGGACTCGATGGTTTGAGCGCTCATTTCGGTCTTCAACTGCGTGTCAGAGGTTTCGACGGCGACCTGAGATGCCTGGACAGTGACAGTGGTTCCTGACGAGCCGACGTTGAGTTTAGCGTCGATTTCGCGGCTTGCGTTAACCGCAATGTAAAGGTCGGAGGTCTTAAAGCTTTGAAAACCTTCCGCGGTGATGGTAACGGAGTAAGTGCCCGTATTGACCTGCGGAAAGACATAGAAGCCTTTGGCATTGGTCGTGGTTTTCTGGCTGAAGTTGGTTCCGGTGTTGGTGAGGGTTACTTGTGCCCCAGCGACAACAGCGCCGGTTGTGTCCGTCACCGTTCCGTGGACGTCAGATGTGCTGGCCTGTGCGAAGGCCTTAGGCGCAAGCAGAAGCGCGATGGCCGCGAAAGCAGCGAAGAGCGCGACTGCGAGATGTGTACCTTTGAATCTCATTGCCCCTCCGGGGAGTACGAAGTGAATTCTGTTGAAACCGGGAACCAAATGACCACGATCTACGTAGAGCGTTGGG
>JAKATU010000021.1 GCA_021818585.1 Acidobacteriota bacterium
CCTGCCGCCGTACTCGCCGGACTTGAACCCGATCGAAAAGGCCTGGGCCAAGCTCAAGCAACTGCTCCGCGCCGCCAAAGCGAGGACCAAAGAAGCCCTCGATCAGGCCATCACTCAGTTACTGCCGCTACTCACTGCCGAAGACGCCAAAGCTTGGTTCAGACTCCCATTTGACGCTCTACAGAAATAGAAGAAATGCTCTAATTAAGCATTTGATTGTTACAAATGTAAGCGAGGGGCCGTTTTTTCAGGGCTTGGCTGAATGGTCTAATCCAGCAGAGATGTGAGTGTGTCGCAGACCTGCTGGATTTGGCTCTCTGAGAGGCGGTTGAAGAAGGGTAGAGCGATGGTGCGGTCGGCAACGTGCTCTGTAATGGGCAAACTGGGCGGTGTGCGCCAACTGGTGTAGGCGGGCTGCAGGTGGATGGGCGCGAAGTAGCGGCCGCATCCGATGCCGCTTGCGGTGAGTTGTCGCAGGATGGTGTCGCGATGATGACGGGTGAAGGATGCAGCGAGCCGGATGAGGTAGACGAACCAGCTGATGCGGCGGTGGGATAAGTCTGTGGGTGGTAAAAGCAGGTGGGGATGGTTTGCGAGGCGCTGGTGGTAGGCGCGGGCGACGCGCTCGCGCTGCTGGAGGATGGAATCGATGCGTTGGAACTGACGGAGTCCGAGGACGCAATTGATTTCTGAGATACGGTAGTTGTAGCCGAGTTCGGTGTGCTGGAACCAGTCATCGGAGGGGTAGCGGCCCTGATTGCGCAGGGCGCGAATGCGGTTGGCGAGGGCTGCGTCGCGGGTGACGACCATGCCACCTTCGCCGGTGGTGATTTGCTTGTTGGGGTAGAAGGCGAAGACGGCGGCGTGGCCGAAGGAGCCTGCTGGGCGGGCTTTGTACTCCGCGCCGATGGCTTCGCAGGCGTCCTCGATAAGGATGAGGTTGTGTTTGGCGGCGATCTGCTGGATGGCGTCCATATCGGCAGGGACGCCGAAGGTGTGTACGACAATGATCGCGCGGGTGCGGGGCGTGATGGCGGCTTCGAGCTTTGCGGGGTTGAGATTGAGGGTGAAGGGGTCAATGTCTACGAATACGGGTGTCGCCTGTTCGTAGCGGATGCAGTTGGCGACGGCGATGAATGTGAAGGAGGGTACGAGGACTTCGTCGCCGGCGTCGATGTTGAGAGCGCGGATGCAGAGATGGAGGGCGGCGGTTCCAGAGCTGACGGCGACGGCGTGATCGACGCCGGTGTGTTTCGCGATAGCTTGCTCGAAGGCTTCTGCCATGGAGCCGAGGCTGAGGCGTGGGCTGCGCAGGACTTCCGCGACGGCTTCGATGTCGGACTCGATGATGTCTGGCGCGGAAAGTGGAATCATTACGGTTACGATTTCAAACGGCCCATGCGCCTTCGGGGTTCAATGGGCGGGCTTGTTTTATGAGGAGAGATTCTGAAAGCTCGATATTGGTGATGACTTCGACGATTTTTTCTGATGCCTGGCCGTCTCCGTAGGGGTTGGCCATGCCTTGAAGCGAGCTACGGAAGGCGCCGCTGAGCGCGGTGTGTATAGCTTGGGTGATGGCTTTAGAATCCGCGGGAGCGTCGATGACGTTCCGGGCGCGTTCGCGACCCTGCTGGCGCATGCCGATGTTGACGGTTGGAAGCGCGAAGGATGCAGTTTCCATGATGCCGCTGCTGGAGTTACCGATAAGGGCGCTGACCTTACGAAGGAGGCTCCAGTAGGTGACGGCGTTGAGGTTGGTGAAGATGCGGCCGTTGTTGCGGTTGCTTAGGAATGTGTTGGCGCGGTCGATGAGCGCGCGGCTTCCTGCATCAGCATTGGGGTAGCAGAAGAGGATTTGACCGTGGACGGATTCGAGGGCGCGGAATAGTGCATCGGCTTCGCAGGTGGTTTCGCGGAAGACGGTGACGGGATGATAGGTGACGAGGAGCGTGGGCTGTGTGAGGGATATCTGGAGTTTGTCTTCGAGCTGGGTGGTGGTGAGCAACTGGCTGTGGCGGAGGTGGTCGAGGGAGGGTGCCCCGGCGCGGTGGACGCGCCAGGGTTCTTCGCCCATGGCGATGACGCGCTGGCGGGCGAGATGGGTGGAGGTGAAGTGGATGTGAGCCATCATGGTGAGGGCATTGCGGACGCGGTCGTCAATGGCGCCCTGGCTGATTTCTCCGCCTTCGATGTGGGCAATGGGAATGCGCAGGGCTAAAGCGACCGAGGCGGGCGCGAGCATCTCGTAGCGGTCGGCGATGACGAGCAGAAGATCGGGGCGGATTTGGCCGAGTGTGTCTGCGAGGCTGAGGGTGGTGAGGCCGATGGTTTTGGCCATGCCTATGTCGGAATCTGAACTGAGCAGACATTCGATACGGGCGGTTATAGGGATGCCGTCGCGTTCGATTTCGCGGATGGTGTGGCCGAACTCAGGTGAGAGATGGGGGCCGAGGACGATAAGTCTCATGTCAACCTCGGGATGGTCCAAGAGGCGACGCAGCGGCCAGTAAAGATGGCTATAGTCTGCGCGGGAGCTGGTGACGACGGCGATGGTGCGTTTACTCATGGGTTGTCACCGGGATTTTGGATTGCTGCCGAACGAGATTACTGGGTTGATAGCCGGGCAGGAGCACGCGAAGAAGATGGAGGGCATGCTCAGTGTTGCGCTGCTGAATGGCTTGGTGGAGTTGGCTGAGTGTTTGCAGGGTCAGGTCCGGCGCGAGCTGCGGACTGTTGATCTGAAGTAGCATTTCGGAACTGGTGTTTGAGCGGAGGGATTCCTCCGGTGCGAGGAGTTGTTCATTCATTTTGTCGCCGGGGCGCAGGCCGGTGAAGACGATGGGGATTTCAGCGTTGGGCGCATTTTGTTGAATGAGGAAATAGGCCAGGTCGAGGATGCGGATTGGCTCGCCGATGCGAGGGATGAAGATGCCGCTGGCATAGCAGGGCTGCGCGAGGGCGAGCAGGTGTTCGATGGACTCGCGGAGTGGGAGAAAGTAGCGACGGATATCCGGATGCGTGATGGTGATGGGGCCACCATTCGCGATTTGGGACTGAAAGAGCGGGACGACGCTGCCGCGTGAGCCGAGGACGTTGCCGAGGCGGAGGGCTTTGGTCTGCCTGTTGTTGCTGTGGACGGCGAGGAGTGCGAGCTCTGCGAGGCGCTTTGATGCGCCCATGATACTGGCCGGACTGACGGCTTTGTCTGTAGAGAGCAGGATAAGCTGGGGTGTGTTTGCGGCGAGGCAGGCCTGCGCGAGAGTGTGGGTGCCGAGGGTGTTCGTGTTGAGCGCGGCCAGCGGGTGATGCTCCATGAGCGGCGCATGCTTGTAGGCTGCGGCGTGATAGACGATGTGGGGTTGATGAGTGGCGAGGATTTCGCTTAGGAGCGGGGCGTCACAGACACTGCCGGGGATGACGGTGAACGATGCAACGGCGGGTAGCGATGCGAGGTCGCGCTGTAGCTCGTAGAGGCCGTGTTCTGCGGAGTCCAGGAGGACCAGGTGTTCTGGCTGGAAGATTGCGATGCACTTTGCCAGGGCGGAACCGATGGAGCCGGCTGCGCCGGTGATGAGGATGCGCTTGCCAGTGAAGGGTGCGGCGAGCGCGGCGGGACTGGCAGGCTTGGACTGGTGCCGCAGGAGGGAGTGCCAGTCGAGGTCGTCATCGTTCTGGAGCGGGTGAAGAGCGATGGCCGGGATGTTGGCTTGAGATGGCATGACTGCGACTATATGGATTTTATCGTCTGTGGATGGGCAGAGGCGCAGGAGTGTTTGAGTCTGATTGGATGATGCGCAATTGCGTGAGGGGCTTCAGAGCGCGATGGGCGGTGGCGTGTAACCGAATTCATGGTCGAGCAGGTTGGCGACGGTGAGGACGGTTTCGTCGGTGTAGGGAAGACCGGCAAGTTGCACGCCGATGGGCAGGCCCTCTGGAGATTTGGCGATGGGAATGACGGCGGCGGGGGCGGCGAGCAGATTGAACCATTGCGTGAAGCGCATGGCGTCGAGGTAGGTGACGGTCTGGTTCTGGACTTGCCATTGACGCTCGCCGTGGCGGAATGCCGGGATGGAGCAGACGGGGCAGAGGAGGATGGGGTGGTGCTGCATTTCTGCGAGGAGTTTTTCGCGGACCTGATCGCACTCGGCCCAGGCATTGAGCAGTTCGGTGCCGGAGAGAGGTGGTTCGGCGCGAGCGATGTTGAGAAAGTCACGGAATGTGAGGCTGAGCTGGGATTCTTTTCCTTCAATGGCGGGCGCAAAAAACATGGCGCCCGCACGGACGAAGAATTTCCACCAGATGCGGCGTGCGGCTTCGAGGTGGGTGGGGCGGAATGGTTCGACGCGGAAGCCCTGCTTGCGGAGGGACTGTGCGGCGGTTTGCACGGCGTGGCGGGTTTCATCGGTGACAGGCGTGAGGCCATCGGCTTCAAAGACGCCGATGGTGATTTGCCTGAGGTCGCTGAGGGATGGGGTGCGAGTTGGGACGGGAGGTGAGTTTGGGTCGAGGTGATCCTGCCCTGAAAGGGTTTGAAACAAGAGAGTGACGTCTGCGATGGTGCGGGCCATGGGGCCGATGGCACCGAGGATGGAGAACGGGCCGATGCAGGGTGGGAGATGTCCTCGGCCGGGGATGCGACCGGAGGTCGGCTTGAGCGAGCAGATGCCGGTGAAGTGTGCCGGCTCGCGGACGGAGCCGCCGCTGTCACTGCCGAGTCCGCCGGCAGAGATGCCTGCTGCGATGGCCGCGGATTCGCCGCCGCTGGAGCCGCCGGAATTGCGGGTGATATCCCATGGGTTGTTGGTTCGGCCGTAGAGGAGATTGTCGGTCTCGTAGGCCATCAGATTTTCCGGGCAGTTGGTGGTGCCGAGGATGACGGCGCCAGCGGCGCGCAGGCGGGCGACCACGGGCGCGTCTTCTTGAGGAATGAAGCCGCGATTGAGGGTGCTGCCGATTTCGCAACGATGGCCTGCGGTGGAGATGGAGGATTTGACGGTTACGGGCAAACCGTGGAGTGGACCGCGAGAGGAGCTATCTGCGGTTAGTGCTTTGGCTTGTGCGCGTACTCGGTCGGGGTCGAAGTCAACCAAGGCGTTGAGGGTGGGGTTGAGCCGCTCGATCTCGCGTATGAATTCTTCGGCGAGTTCGAGCGGGGAGATTTTGGCTTGCCGCAGTCTGGAGAGCAACTCGACCGCGGGGAGCGTGGTGAGCTGGCTCATCGACTGGATCCGGAATTGGATGTCGAAGAGTCGGATGCGATGGGATTGGAGCCTGCGGGCGGCATGGCGGGCGGGTGCATGTCCCGCATCACGTAGTGGAAGACGTAGGGATGGGTGTTGCCTTCGCGTTCGTAGCGCGTGTTCCACTTGAGCTCGTAATTGCGCATTGCTTTGCCAACGGCCGCCGGCGGAGGGGTTGGCGGCGGATAGGATGTCATGCCGTGATACGGCATGGGGCCTACGGTGTAGGGGCGGGCTTCATAGAAGTCCATGTCTTTGACAAAGCCGTTGGCATAGAAGAAGTAGTCGCGAGTCCAGCCTGGGGGCAGCGGCGGAAGCGATGCGGCGGAGAATTCGAGGTCGAGTTCTTCACCTGTGCCGAATACGACGAAGCGATTGTCGATGGATTGGAGCAGCGGCGTTACGTTGCCGTAGCGGGTGTAGTCGCCGCGGGCATGCATGAAGGGGCCTGTGCTGCTGTTGCTGTTGTAGTTGTAGGTGATGAGGCCTGGCGCCGGTTGCGCAATCTGCTGCGGATAGCCGCGGAAGGCAAGATTGGCGGAGGCGAGATGCAGCGGGATCTGGTGGATATCGCCGGGTTGGCTGACGCCGTTGTCTTCGAGCATGCGGTCCCAGTAGATTTGCAGATTTGTGGTGATGCGGATCCGGCGCGTGCCTGGGGGTAGCTTGCCGGTGAGGTTGACGACGATGGTGCGCGGCAGCCCGGCAGGGAAGCCCATGTCATGGATAACGCGCTTCCACTGGCCGTTGGGGAGTTGTGCTTCGACATAAGGCGGGATGGGCTTGAGACCTGCCTGCCATGCGGAGTACATGGAGCTTGCGGAGAAGTAATCGACGTAGCCGGTGAGGAAGAGACGCAGCGGATGGTCTGGATTCCACTTGCCGAGGTCGAGAGTAAGCGAGTGAGTTTTTGCGAATCCGTCGTAGGGCAGATCGGTGAAATCTTCGAGATAGTGGCCGTTTTTTGCGCTGAGCAGCGCGGTGACGTTCTTGCCCTGGTTGTCCCAAATTGCTGGGAGGGGATGCGCGTCGGCGCTGAGGACGGGTTTTCCATTGGGGAAGGGCGGCTCGCTGAGGAATCGCTCGTTGGGGTAGACGCGGGTGCCGATGGGGTGGTCAATGGCGACGAGGCGGACCTGGTCGAGGTAGTTGACCTCTTCCATGGGTTCGCCGAAGCGCAGGCTAAAGTAGCCGTTGGCGGCTTTGAGGTCGCGGCCGGGAATTTTGATCCACTCGCCGGGATCGGGAGTGTTGACGGTGGTGGGTGAGGTCCAGTGGCCGACGACAGCAGCGCCGATGACGTCGGAGATGAAGGTGTACTTGTGGCCGTTCCAGGTGAAGAGCGTTGGGCAGGAACTGCCGCGGCGGTCGAGCTCGGAGATGGAGACTTCGGATTTGCCGGTGAAGTGGAGTTCGTCCTGCGGAACGCCTGTGGGCCAGAGCAGACGAACAATGTCAGCATGAGTGTCTTTGCCCAGGCCGGCGATGATTTCATCGGGGCCCTGGCTCAGATAGCCGGACGAGCTGGGAAGCTCCCATTTTTGCCATGTGTTGTCTGAGAAGACCTCGACCTTTGTGTCGATGCCCATTTTGTTGTCGGCGAGGCCGTGGAGGGTAATTTCCAGCGAGTGATTTTTGTTGCCTCCGTGATTGATGAGTACCACGGGAGGGCGGTGGAGCTGGGTGATGATGAGGTCTGGCGCACCACTGCCGTAGAGGTCTGCTGCGATGACGGCGCGGGGGTGGTGCAGCTTGAGGTTGCTGAGGCCGAGTTTTGCGGTGACGTCTTCGAAGCCTTTGGGGCCGAGGTTACGGAGGACGCGAAGTTGCGGGCCGTGTGTGGTGTCTATGATGACGGCGAGGTCGATCCATCCGTCATTATCTATGTCGACGGGGGTGATCGGAA
>JAKATU010000056.1 GCA_021818585.1 Acidobacteriota bacterium
AACTCCGACAGGCTCCCCTTGCCTGCGTCATAGGCCTCAAGCAGCTTGCGCCGCAAATCATCCGAATATGGTCGCGCCATCGCATGTGCGCGGAGAATCGCCATCTATACTATATATCATCAGGAGAGATGCTCTAGACCCGCATTCGTACTGAGAACAGTTCCCTGCCCAGCGATGGATTCGCTGGGCAGAGTTGTTTATGCGGTGGTGAGGAAAAGTGTGGGACGGTCGGCTTTGCGTCCGCTCCAGTTCCAGTAGTGGACGAGGATGGCGTAGACGAGCATGCCGACTTCGCCTTCTCCCCAGAAGAGGTAGCGGAGGGACTGCTGCATGAGGTTCTGTCCGCTGAGCACGACGAAGATGCCGACGGGGTCGAGGAGTTCGGCGATGAAGGCGAGAGTGTTGGCGATGGCGACTGCGCCCCAGACCTCGATGACGTAGTGGTTTCGCTCCCTGGTGACGCTGACACGGAGGCGGCTGATGAATTCGCTGCGGTTATCAATGAGGTGGGTATGTACGAAGGCAAGGGGCTCGGTGACGCGGTAGTTGCGGTGGATTTCCTCGGACTTGCGCATGCGATAGCCCTCGCCGGAGTAGCTGGCGGGAACCAGATTGACCTTTTTGCCGGCGATAGAGGCCCAGAGACGCGCGGAGGAATCATCGACAAATTCCATGTCCTGCACGCGCAGTTCCTGTGCTCGCTGGTAGCGGCTGATGGCGCTGAAGACGAGGATGATGAAGATGAAGATGGAGGAAATAATGACGCCGTCGGGTCGCTCGAAGACGTTGTCAATGGTGGTGTAGAGAAAGACGATGCTGACGAGGAAGAAAAGGACGACAAGGATCAGGAGTCTCGGTTGACGCTTCTCCTTGTATTCGCGCCAGAAGGCGATGGTGACGGCGATGGCGGCGGATAGGATGAGGACGAGCACGCCGGTGGCGTATGCGCCAGCCTGGGCGTCTACATTGGCGTGGAAGACGAGGGTGACGATGATGTCGACCACGAGCAGCAGGGCGACCATTGGCCTTCTGTACGCGACCCACAGTGGAGCCATGCCGAAGCGCGGCAGGTAGCGGGGGATGAGGTTGATGAGGCCCGCCATGGCCGAGGCTCCGGCGAACCAGAGGATGAGGATGGTGGAGAGATCGTAGATGGAACCGAAGACGCTGCCGAACATCTGATGGGCGAGGTAGGCGATGGCGCGGCCCGAGGCGGGACCACCGTTCTCATATGCGGAGGGCGGAATCAGGATGGTCGTGACGAAGCTGGAGAGCAGCAGGTAGAAGCTCATGATGAGCGCTGAGGCGACCAGCATCTTGCGTGTATTTCGGATTCTTCCGGTCGGGACCGGCTTGCGCATGTCTTCCGCGGAGGACTGAACGAGCGGCATCACGGAGACGCCGGTTTCAAATCCGGAGAGGCCTAGAGCCAGCTTGGGGAAAAGTATGACGGAGAGGACGATGACAGCCAGCCAATCGTCATGGGGAGTGCTTGCGAGCATCGCGGTCCGCCATTGGAGGATCATGACCGGCTGCTGGAGAATGCGGAAGAATCCGACGCCAAGCACCAGGAGGTTGAGGGCCAGAAATGGGACGACGAGAGCCACCGCCAGATTGATGGCCTCCTTGAACCCGATGAAGAAGACGACAGCGAGGATGAAAAGCAGAAGGAGGGTGACGAAATACTGACCGTTACCCAGAAAAGGATGAAGAAAAGGATTGGCGACGGCGTGGCGGGCGGCGTCAGCGGCCGACAGAGTCATGGTGATGACGAAGTCCGTGGTGGCGAAGCCGAGGAGGATGAGGACGAAGATTTTGGACTTCCAGCCGCCGAAGAGATTTTCCAGCATTGCTATGGAGCCCTGCCCTACAAAGGACCGCTGAGCGACAGCGCAGTAAACAGGCAGGGCGCCCAGAAGGGTCACAACTACGAGAGCGAGCGTGGCCACGGGCGCCAGAAGGCCGGCGGCGATAAGTGCGATACCGGCCTGGTAGGCGAGCGACGAGAAGTAGTCAACGCCGGTGAGGCAGACAATCTTGTACCAGTGATGGCCACGTTCCTGGTGGTGAGCTTCGTCGAGGCGGCCTCCACTGGAGAACCATCGGCCGAGAAAGGACCGGGAAGACTCGGTGGTTTGCTTGGTGGGCAGCTCGAGAACCCGTGGAATCTCGGGCTGAGCGCTGGGGTAACGGAAACCGGATTCAGGTTGAAATGCCATATCTTCACTTAGAACGGCTGCGAACGGGAGCTGCGGCCTCACCCATGAATCGTACAGGATGCAGACGCCGTTGCCAGCCGCTAATGCGGGCGTCGCGGGCGTGAGGCAGAAGAGGCGAAGACTGCAGTGTTCGCTTCAGACTACTTATGAACCGGCAAAAACCCACCTGAACAGTAAATGCCTACTCTTGTGAAGACGCAAGTGTTTTGTACGGGATGAAATGCAGATTCGAGGGGAACCCGAGGCGGCGGGTTAAGCTGAAATTTCGTTATGGGAATAGAGCTTTTTCTGGCGCAGTTTGCGGCAACGCTGCTGATGACGGGCGTGATCTGGTTTGTGCAGGTGGTGCATTATCCCCTGTTTGCGCGCGTGGGTGAGGCTGAATTTGCGGTTTTTGAGGCCGAAAACACAATGCGCACCGGCTGGGTAGTGGGCGTTCCGATGCTGGTGGAGATGGCGACGGCGACGCTCGGATTGCTGCCAGGGTTGCGGCCGGAGTTTTTCCCGATGTGGGCGGCGGTAACCGGCGAAGCGCTGCTGGGAGTGATATGGATTTCAACGGCGGCGTTGCAGGTTCCGCTGCATGGAAGGCTTACGCAGGGTTTTGACGCTAAGGCAGCAGCCCGGCTGGTGAGCAGCAACTGGGTGAGGACAGTGTGCTGGGGCCTGCGCGCGGCTCTGCTGTTCTGGTTTACCGCGCATGTACTTTGAACGGCGAAATTGGCCTGAACGGACGAAAGGGTGAGATACCTTGCGGTAACCCACCCTCCGTTCTCCGAATTTAGAAGCACTGGTTCGGTCATCCAGTGCGCGCCTATCGATTGACCTTCGCTCAATCTGGCTTCCACGAACTTGCGCCCGCTTCTTTCCAGCTTTACTCTGATCCGATGCAACGCGGAAACTTTGAGTCTGCATTCTTGGGCTGCTGGTTTCCCAACTGCTGCGAGGCTTCCGGCGCCGGTCGCCTCTCCGAATGCTTCTTCTCCGCTTCCTCCTTTTTGGGGGCTTGCGCCTCCGTTGAAAACAACACTACTCCGTTTTTGAAAGAGTGGAAGAGCTGAATTCAGAGTTTTTCGGTGCAAAACAAGGGGGGATCTGTGCAAATCGAGCCTTGATGATTGAGAACAATGATGTTTGCGTTGCCCGGAAATGGAGCAAAGAAGGGCGTGAGCAGATTCAAATCGCGGACGGCAGTATCTGGTTCCAGTGCCCGGTGAGGAATTGCTGCATGCCGACGCCGGGCTTGTAGGCGGGGTAAATCGATGCGAAGGCGGCACGGGCTTGAGCGTAGGAGTTGCCTGGGATGCCCTTTTGCTGCGATGCGAGGAGCAGCAGGGCCAGCGAGGGTGCGCGCGATTCACCCTGGTTGCAGTGGATGAGAAGCGGGCGCGCGGAATTGTGTTCCGCTGCGAAGGCGAGGAAGCGATGGAAGGATTCCAGCTGGAAGAGCGGCAATGGCGGATCGATGAGGTTGAGGTAGAGATCGTACGGGCGTGCGATGGCGAGGTAGTGCGGATGGTGGCGGGGCAGGTTTCCGGTGTAGGCGGCGGCGCGCTGATGGCAGGGGGATTTGCAGGCGTGCACCACAGCCATTTGAGCTGAGCCGTGACGGCAGCTGGAGAGATCGCCGAGAAAGAGTGAGTCGTGGATGCGTTGCATGGGAGGAATGCCAGTGTATGGTCTTGGTGCGGCGATGGGGAGATTACGGTTGTACCGGATAGAGACGAATGAGAGGACTTCCCTTGCCCGTGGTGGTGGGCTTCGCCTATGCTGGGGAGTTTTCCGGAGTGAGTGGAAGAGTTATGGTTGAGCGGGAAAAGACCGAGAAGAGCATGGCTGCAAAGGCTGTGGACGAGGCGAAGGCTGGACGGCATCCCGGTGAGACGGAACTGCGCTGGGCCGGAGGTACGCTGGCGAAGGCGCTGGAGAGATCTCCGGAGCAGCCGATTGGCGCGGCGACGGGCGTGAATGTGGACGGTGACGGGCAGGCGCGGTTTACGACGATCTCCGGGGCGCCGGTACGACGGCTTTATACGCAGGCGGATTTGCCGGAGGACTTTGAGGCGAATTCCGGCAAATATCTGGGAATGCCGGGCGAGCCTCCGTATACGCGCGGGATTCATGCGACCGGATACCGGGGCAAGCTTTGGACGATGCGGCAGTTCTCCGGCTTTGCGAGCCCGGAAAAGACCAATGAGCGTTACAAATATCTGCTGGCGAATGGCGGCGGCGGCTTGTCCGTGGCGTTTGACCTGCCGACGCTGATGGGTTGCGACTCGGACGATGTGCTGAGCGAAGGCGAGGTAGGCAAGTGCGGCGTTGCGATTGATTCGCTGGAGGACATGGAGATTCTGTTCCGAGGTATCGACCTGGAGAAGACGACCGTCTCGATGACAATCAACTCGCCGGCGAGTGTGCTTTGGGCGATGTACCTTGTAGTGGCGGAACGGCAGGGCGCGGACTGGCTAAGGATTTCCGGGACGCTGCAGAACGACATTCTGAAGGAGTACATCGCGCAGAAGGAGTTTATTTATCCGCCCGCGCCTTCGATGCGGCTGGTGATCGACACGTTTGAGTTCGGGGCGAAGTATGTGCCCCGGTTCAATCCGATTTCGATTTCCGGCTACCATATTCGGGAGGCCGGCTCGACGGCGCTGCAGGAGCTGGCGTTTACGCTGTATGACGGCGTGGAGTATGTGGAGTGGGCGCTGCGGCGCGGGTTGAACGTGGATGAATTTGCTCCACGGCTCAGCTTTTTCTTTAACGCGCACAATGACTTCTTTGAAGAGATTGCGAAGTACCGCGCTGCGCGGAAGATTTGGCACAAGGTGATGACGGAGCGGTTTGGGACGAAGCAGGCGCGGTCGGCCTGGATGCGCTTCCATACGCAGACGGCGGGAGTTTCGTTGACGGCGCAGCAGCCGAAGAACAACCTTGCGCGGGTGGCGCTGCAGGCCATGGCGGCGGTGATGGGCGGAACGCAGTCACTGCATACGGACTCCTTTGACGAGGCGCTGGCGCTGCCGACCGAAGAGGCCGCGCGGATTGCACTGCGGACGCAACAGATTATTGCGTACGAGACGGGCGTGGCGGGCGTGGTGGATCCGCTGGGCGGATCTTATTTTGTTGAGGCGCAGACGCTGGAGATGGAGCGTGGCGCGTTCGGCTACTTTGACAAGCTGGACCGGATGGGTGGAATGGTTGAGGCGATTGAGAAAGGGTTTCCTCAAAAAGAGATTGCCGAGGCGAGCTACCGTTACCAGCGTGCCGTGGAGGCAGGCGAAAAAGTCATCGTGGGCGTGAACGCCTTCACGGTGGAAGAGACGGCGCCGCAGATTTTGTATATCGACGAGAGCGTTCGCGAAGCGCAGACGGCGAAGCTGAAGGCGCTGCGAGCGCGGCGGTCCAACGAGGCGGTAAGGCGATCTCTGGATGCGCTTTGCCGTGCGGCGGAACGGGAACCAGAGGCAGGACAGGATACTGTTGCGGCTGCGAACACGATGCCGTATCTGCTGGAGTGTGTGCGGGCCTATGCGACGGTGGGCGAGATATGCAACGCGCTGAAGCAGGTGCTCGGGACGTGGGAAGAGACCAGTCCGGCATAACGTTTACCGATTACATGCATTACTAAATCGGTAAACTTAGTGCATTCTTCATGAACTTCATGCTACAAATGCGTTGTGAAAAAAGCGGCCCCTGAACCGCAATCCGCGGGCACCATCAATCTGAAGCAACTCTCTGACTGACTGAATCTTTCTCAGACGACGATTTCACTCGTCCTGAATCACTCGCCCAACGCAAAGTCGATTCCGACGCATACGCGTGAGCGGATTCGGGAAGCGGCGATCAAGTACAACTATCGGCCAAATTATTTTGCGCGCTCACTGCGGCGGAGCAAAAGCATGTCGATCGGCGTTGTGGTGCCGGACATGAGCGACGGCTACTTTACTCTGCTGATGCACTCGGTGGAGCGGTACCTGATCAAGGCTAATTACTTCTACTTCATGGCAAGCCATTTCCGGAATCCGGAGCTGACCACGGAGTACGTGCAGATGCTGCTGGAGCGGGCGGTGGATGGTCTTCTGGTGCTGGATACGCCGGCGAAGATCGATGCAAAGGTTCCGATTGTGGCGATCTCGGCGCACAACCCTGCCGAGGGTGCTACGAACATTGTTCTGGACCACGATCTGGCGGCCATGCTGGCGCTGAAGCACCTGCAGGAACTTGGGCACAAGCGGATCGCCTTTATGCGCGGACCGGAAATCATCAGCGACGCGCATTACCGGTGGCAAGGGATTACGAAGGCCGCGGATGCACTGGGGATCAAGATTCATCCCGAGCTGACGATTACTCTGCCGGAACTGGACCAGACACCGGTACACGGATACAAGGCGATGCGGAAGCTGCTGAAGGCGACGCGGGATTTTACGGGGATTTTTGTCTTCAACGACATTTGCGCGTTCGGCGCCATCCGCGCGATTGACGATGTGGGGCTGCGAGTGCCGGAGGATATCTCCGTAGTAGGCTTCGACGATATTTCGAGCGCGGCCTATCATCAGCCGAGCCTGACGACGGTTCGCCAGCCGCTGCGTGAGATGGGAACGCGGGGCGCGCGGATTCTGCTGGACCGGATCAATCATCCGACCAGGAGCTACCCGAGTGAGGTGGTGATGGAACCGGAGCTGATGGTGCGCGAGTCGACGGGGCCTGCGCCGGTCACAAAGGCGAAACCGGCGCGCAGATAGGCAACCATGACGGTTACTGTTTGAGGACTTTGCCCACGGCTTCGAGGGCTGCAATGCCGACCTGCAGAGCTCGACGGCTGTCCTGCGAGGCAGCGCTGCCGAGGAGTCCGAGCAGTGATGGGACGGATTTACCGGAGGCGTGGGTGGTGGCGGTGGTGAGTCCTTCGAGCACGGCGCTGAGCTTTTCGGGATCGATGCGGGCCAGCAACTGGATGAGGACGAAGCCGTTGCGGATGGCGATGGCAGCCTCCGGCGCGGCGAACATTTCTGAGGCGTGAGTGATGACGGTGTCCTGTGCGGCGAGCAGGCCGCGCAGCAGTTCGAGCGTACCGGAGTTGTGCGCAACCTCGATCAATTTGTAACAGGCGAGGAGCGCTTCCGCGTGCTCGATGGGGGCTTCGGCGAGGCGGCGCTGGATTTCGTCACGTGGGTCCTGGGTATCCGGGCGGAATTCAATGGGTTTTGCCATGATTTATTTCCCTGCGGTGATGTGGACGAGCCCATCAGGAGCGCCGTCGGGCATTTTGTAATCGTTACGGTTCCATTTGCGCTGGATCTCGACGCCGTTTTGAGGCGTGCGGGTTCCGTTGCGGAAGTTGATGTGCGGCAGCGGATCCGGGCCGCGCTCGGGCAGCGGCTCGATGCGGACGGGGGTTTCCTTATAGGCGGGGGTGTGGGTTTCGCGATCGGTATGGTCGCCGGTGAGGCGATTGACGCCGTTGTCAGCATGAGTGTTGAGCGGGAGGTAGACCTCCCTGCCCCGGACGCGGTCGCTGATAAGAACCTGGATGCGGATGCTGCCGTTGCGCGAGGTGACGCGGACCCACTGGCCAGTGGCGAGGGTGTGCCGGGCGGCGACTTCGCGGGAGATTTCAAGGAACGGGCTGGGCGTTTCTGCGTGGATGCCGGGGACGCGACCGGTCATGTTGGCTTCGTGGAAGTGCTCGAGGAGTCGGCCGTTGTTGAGGTGCAGATCGTACTCCGTGTCTTCCACTTCGCAGGGCGGATTGTATTGGAGCGGGTAGAGCCGGGCTTTGCCGTCAGGGAATGCGAAGCCCCTGGTGTAGAGCAGCGGCTGGTCTGTGCCGTCTGCGGCGACGGGCCACTGGAGGGTGTTGTAGCCTTCGAGGCGGTCGTAATGAATGCCGGCGAAGAGCGGCGCGAGCGACGCGGCCTCGTGCATGATGTCGCCGGGGTGCTGGTAGGTCCAGTTGGCGCCCATCCGGTTGGCGAGGTCGCGTGTGATGCGCCAGTCGGGGCGGCTGTCACCGAGCGGCGCAAAAACCTGGTAGAGGCGCTGCACGCGGCGTTCCGTGTTGGTGAAGGTGCCTTCTTTTTCGAGCGATGGACTTGCGGGCAGAACGACATCGGCAAAGCGGCAGGTGGAAGAGAAGAAGATGTCCTGCACTACGAAGAATTCGAGCTTCTCAAAGCCGCCGCCGACGTAGTTGGCGTTGGAGTCGGCGGCGTACATATCTTCTCCGGCGAGGTACATGGCCTTGAGCTTGCCGTCGTAGATGGCGCGGATCATCTCGTGGTTGTCGAGGCCTTTTGCGGACGGGATGGGCACGCCCCAGCCCTGCTGGTAGCGGGCGCGGGCTGCAGGGTCGTCGATTTTCTCATAGCCGGGAAACCAGGTGGGCATGGAGCCCCAGTCGCTTGCTCCCTGCACGTTGTTGTGGCCGCGTAGCGGGTAGGCTCCGGAGCCGGGGCGCATGTAGTTACCGGTGATGAGGAGCAGGTTGGAGATGGCGGTAGAGGTGTCTGATCCGGAGCAGTGCTGGGTGACGCCCATGGCCCAGAGAACGCACATGGTGGGTGCGGCGGCGATCTCCTTTGCGACGGCGGTGAGCACGGAGAGCGGGACTCCGCAGGCCTCGGCGGCATACTCCATGGTGAAAGGTTCGAGGCTTGCGGAGTATTCGTAGAGGCCGTTGACCCAGCGGGCGAGGAAGTCGACTTTGGCGTGGCCATTGTCGAGCATGTAGCGGCTCATGGCCGAGAGCCAGATGAGATCGGTGCCGGGCCTGGGGCGGAAGAAGATGTCGGCGCGCTCGGCCATCTCATGCTTGCGAATGTCTGCCACGATGAGCTTTTGGCCGCGCAGCTTGTGGGCCTGCTTGACGCGGGTGGCGAGGACGGGATGAGCTTCCGCGGGGTTGGCGCCGACGATGATGACTAGAGCGGACTGGCCGATGTCGTGGATGGAGCCGGAGTCGCCGCCGTAGCCGACGGTGCGGAAGAGTCCTTGCGTAGCCGGGGACTGGCAGTAGCGGGAGCAGTTGTCGATGTTGTTGGTGCCAATGACGGCGCGGGCGAACTTCTGCATGAGATAACTCTCTTCGTTGGTGCACTTGGACGAAGAGATGACGCCGATGGAATCGGGGCCGTGGGCGGCTTTGATTTCCATGAGGCGGCGGGAGACGAGGTTGAGCGCTTCGTCCCAGGTGGCCGTGCGGAAGGTGTTGCCTTCGCGAATGAGCGGAGTTTTGATCCGGTCGGGGCTGTTGACGAAGTCCCAGCCAAATTTGCCTTTGACGCAGGTGGAGATGTCATTGGCGGGCCCGTGAGCAGGCTGGACTTTGAGGATGTGGCGGTCGCGTGTCCAGACGTCGTAGCTGCAACCGACGCCGCAATAGGTACAGACGGTTTTAGTGCGGCGGGTGCGGGTTTCGCGCATGGCGGCTTCAGTCTCTGACACTTTCAGAATGGGACCGTAGCCGATCTGCGGCTCGACCCCTTTGACGACATCGATCATGTTGTCGATGGCCTGCTGGGGCCAGCGGGTGAGATAGCCGGCCTCGCCGAGCATGGATTTTTCCATGAGCGCATTGCAGGGGCAGACGGTGACGCAATGACCGCAGGAGACGCAACTGGAGCCTGCGATCTGCGTGCCGCCGTCCCAGAGGACACGGGGATGGTCGCTCTCCCAGTCAATGGAGAGCGTTTCATTGACCTGGTAGTTCTGGCAGGCTTCGACACAGCGCCCGCAAAGGATGCACTGGCTGGGATCGTAACGGTAGAAGGGATTGGAGTGGTCCTGCGGGTAAGGCTTGGGCTTATAGGTGTATTTCTGGTGCTCGACGTGGAGCATGGCCGTGGTGTTGTGGACGGTGCAGTCGCGGTTGTTGTTGTCACACACGGTGCAGTAGAGCATGTGGCGCCCGAGGATGCGGTCGAAGGCCTCGTTTTGCGCACGCTGGGCGCGGGGCGTGGCGGTTTCGACGGTTAAGCCGGGGGTGACGGCGGTGGCGCAGGCGCGAGTGAGTTCGCCGTTGATTTCGACGAGGCAGGTGTCGCAGCTCTGGATGGGGCCGAGGTGGGGTTCGTAGCAGACCTGCGGAAGCTGGATGGCCGCGCGATTGAGAGCGTCGATGAGGCGCTCACCGGAGTGGGCTTCGAGGGAGGCGCCGTTGATCTGGATCTGGCAGGGCTGTGCGGAGGGTGTGGGATCCATGGGTCCTCGTCAGGCGGTAAGAGCGTTGCAGGGGAATTCGGCGAACAATGTTTTGGATGCAGGGGCAACGATAGGAGGTTACAACAACGATGGCAAGTGCCGTGAGCGATGCAAAAGAAAGGCCTCTCAGCATGGTGGATCTGCTGAGAGACCGCTGGTTTTGAAGCGCGCGACTATTTTGCGTTGGCCGGCAGGTTGCTGGTGAGCGCCTTGGAGAGGAATTCGCGGAGGACGTTCTCGAGTGCGTCTCCTGCGACGAGGATGCCGCCGTCACGCATGGTGATGCTGAAGGAGCGATCCTGCGGGGAGTGGTAGAGATTGGAGATGCCCGCGGCGGTGAAGTCGCCGAGCACAGCGGCGTAGCCGGGCTGCCAGTGGCCGTTGTCTCCCTTGGACACGACGGCGGAACGAAGCGAATACCAGAGGCGCGAGCCGAAGCTGCCGGTTCCCTTGTAAAAGTAGCGCGGATCCTGATGGAAGAGGACCGGATAGATGCCTTCGCCAAAGATGCGCGAGATGTTGGAGTCAGCATAGGAGGCGCCGAAGCGCTTGCCGTAGCCGGACCAGCCGGTTCCGTAGCCGGGATAGATGTTCTGCTCCTGCTCCATGCCGGCGACGGCTGCAGCGACGCCGAAGATGAAGGGGTCACGGATGGTGCGCAGGGTGAGCTTCATCTTGAGTTTGGGCGTAAGCGGCGCGGGGTTGGGCACATAGCTGGTGAAGAAGTCGGGAATGATGCCGAGAACGCGCTGTTTTTCTTCCTGCTTGACCTGATGGGTAGCCAGCGCAACGGTGGAGCCGTAGACAGTAACGGTGGTGGTGGCCTTGGGGAGCGGAATCTCCGTAATGTCGATGTGGTAGACCTCACCCTGGCCGAGCACGATGAGTGGCGAGGTGGTGGTGAGGTAGTCGCGCGCGGAGGCCTGCACGTTGTAGTTACCCGCTCTCAGGCCGGTGATGCGGAAGTTGCCCTGGGCGTCGGTTTTGCCGGCGATGGCCTGCGCCAGCCCGGTGCCGTAGACGCGCAGCGGGGCGTTTGGCAGGGGCTCTCCGGCCGGGCTCTCCAGCGTGCCGGTGATGACGGCGCCTGGCAGCGCCTGCGGGGCGCTCTTTGTCGCGGTTCCCGGGGCGTTGGGTAGTGCGGCAACGGCGGCGGGGGCTTCTGCGCGGAGGCTTGCAGGAAGTAAAAGTAAAAGCACAAGAATCGGCCAGAAAGAACAGAAAGTAAGGGCCTTATGGCAAGTCTTACAACGTGAGCTGCGACTGGTGATCGTACTACGTCGGTGACGGGCACACGAATGGGGGGCTTCGAGGGGTTCACGAAACATAACCTTTAGATGCAGAAAAGCGGCATACGTAACTAGAAATTTCTCCAGTAAGTCTATTGTTTTCAATTATGTCGAGAATGTCATGGATGTCAATTCCGTCATCTTTCTGTGGAAAAGCAGTGAAGTATCGGAGAGCCCGGCGGCTGGAGTGGCGCGCATCATCCTAAGGAAGAGGTTTTCCTAAGAAAACGAACTTGGAGGCGGCATGGAATACGTCAATCTTGGCTCAACCGGACTGAAGGTTTCGCGGATTTGCCTGGGCACGATGACCTATGGCTCAAAGAAGTGGCGGGAGTGGGTGCTGGAGGAAGAAGAAAGCCGACCATTCATTCGGCGTGCTCTGGAAGCGGGAATCAATTTCTTCGATACGGCGGATATTTATTCGCTGGGGGTGAGCGAAGAGATTCTGGGGCGCGCGTTGAAGGATTTTGGTCCGTCACGGGACCGGGTGGTGATCGCCACGAAGGTGTTCAATGCGATGGGAGATGACGTAAACCAGCGGGGCTTGTCGCGAAAGCACATTATGCACGCGATTGACGACAGCCTGCGACGGCTGGGCACAGATTACGTGGACCTCTACCAGATTCACCGCTTCGACCCGACGACGCCGATTGAGGAGACGATGGAAGCGCTGAACGACGTGGTGCGCGCGGGCAAGGCGCTGTATCTGGGGGCGAGTTCAATGTATGCGTGGCAGTTTCAACAGATGCTGCATGTCGCCGACTCGATGGGGCTGGCGCGGTTTGTAACGATGCAGAACCACTACAACCTGGTGTACCGCGAGGAAGAGCGGGAGATGATTCCGCTTTGCGAGGCGGAAGGGGTCGGGCTGATTCCGTGGAGCCCGCTGGCGCGGGGGTTTGTGATGGGCAACCGGACGCGGGGCGGCAAGGGTGAGACGATTCGCGCGAAGACCGATGACTTTGCGCAGGGGCTTTACTATCGCGACTCGGACTTTACGGTGGTGGAGCGGATTACCGAGGTAGCGAAAGAGCGTGGCGTGAGCAATGCGCAGGTGGCGCTGGCGTGGATGCTGGGCAAACCGGGGATTACGTCGCCGATTATTGGAGCGAGCAAGATGAACCACCTGGATGACCTTCTGAGTGCGCTGGATGTTCACCTGACGGAAAAGGAAGTGGCGCGGCTGGAGGAGCCTTATGAGCCGCATCCGGTTTTGGGCCATAAATAACTTTTGTCGCATAAGTATGTGCAGCAGAACCGGGGCCGCGACTGAAGCGGCCCTTTTTGTTAAGTTGAGAGTGACGAATTCCTTTGGAAAGCTGGGTGTGGTGCGGGAGTCGAAACCAAAGCAGATTTTTCGACCGTGGATATGGTTTGCGGCTGCTTTGGCGGCCTTCGCAATTTTTGTACTGGTGGCGGTGTTTGGATCGGCGTTTGCGGTGCTCGTGTATCTGTACTTGCTTATGCCGCTTGGGGTGTCGGCGGTGCTGGCCGTCGGGCTCCTGCTGGCAAAGCGGCATACGTTGTCGATTCTGATCGCGACGGTGGTGTTCTGCGGGGTGACTTTACTGCTGTTCCAGAACGCGGATGCCGTGAAGGACATAGCGCGATGGCGTCTTTATGGGGCAAAGTATCAGCGGCGGGTGCTTGCCGAGCCGCAGCCAGCCGAGCAACTGAAGCATGTGGAGTGGGATGGATGGGGATTTGCCGGAATGGATACTACGGTCTACCTGGTTTTTGATCCTTCGAACTCTTTGGCGGTGGCGGCGAGCCGGCACTCGTCGGGCAAATTTGCGGGGATTCCCTGCCCGGTTGCATCTGTGCGGCGGCTCGCCCGCGAGTGGTATGCGGTGGAGTTTTACACCGGTGAGATATGGAATGAGTGCGAGGAAAAGCCGGCTCCAGACGCAAAAACGCCCCGATGACTGATTGAGGCATCGAGGCGTTGCGGGCTTTTAGAGCTTGAAGTGGAACATGGCGATCTTGCCGTTGACCGAGACCTTGACCTCATAGCTGCCGTCCATGAGGTGGACATTATTGCCGAAATGCGTGGTGGCAGGCCCCTTGCCGCGAACCTCCATGCGGGTTACGGGGAGGGTCATCCACTTGTGCATACTCATCATGTTACCCATCTTGCCGCCCATCATTCCGCCCATGGTCATGCGATACCAGATTTGGACGTGCGCATGTTCGACGGGCTTGCCATCCTTCTTGATGAAGACAACCATGTGATGGTTGGGGTGCATGGGACTGTTCATGGTTTCCGGCATGGCGCCGCCTTCGCGCTGCATCGGTGCGTTCATTCCCATGAAGCCTTCGGCGGGCAGGATTTTCAGGTTGACGGAGAATGGTCCAGCCATCCTGGTTTTGCTGATTTGAGCTTGTGCGGCATTCGGTACGACCAGAGCAGCGATGGCGAAAACCATGGCGGCTGCGAAGGAAAGGCGGACAGAGAGTTTGCGTCGCATCATCATTTGTTAAGTCTCCTCAAAGCCTTGGATTGACAGGGACTTGCTGCCGGCATGCTCTCGGTGGAGATAACGGCAGTTCATGATACGTCTTCCCTGACCTGAGATGGGATGCAGTTCCAGGATTTTCAGATGGAAGGGTTGCCTTGATAGACCGCAAAGAGTTGGTGCGACATGAAAAAAGCGGCAGGAGGGATTTTGCTGATCTGCCGCTCCCGGGATGAAAGGCGTGCTCCGCCGAAATCAGGCGACTACCGAGGGCTCGGGCTCGAGAATCTGGAGGTCGAGCGGCGGTTCGGCCTGCCAATCGGCGTTCTGCATCCTGGCGAGGGCGAGTTTAAGGCGCGAGTTGACGCATGGCTCGGTGGTAACGACGAAGGGGAGCTTGTCCTTGCCGAAACCGGAGCGCTGGAAGAGCGAATCGATGTTGATGCCCTGCGCGGCCATGGCTCCTGCAATCTCCGCGACGATGCCAGGGCGGTCTTTTACGATGAAGCGGATGTAGTGGCGGAGCTCAAACTCGCCGGTGACAGCGGCGGGAGCAATCTGCACGGCGCGCGGGGCGGTGCCCGCGGCGATGGCGCGGAGATCGGAAACGACAGCAACGGCGGTAGGGTTGCCGCCTGCTCCGTGGCCTGAAAAGACGACGTCTCCTCCGTACTGGCCGCTCATGAGGACCATGTTTTCGGTTCCGCGGGACCACGCGAGCGGCGAGTTGAATGGCACGAGCATGGGGCCGACCAGCGCGACCAGGTTGCCGTTGCGAACATCCGCGCGGGCTACGGGGCGGATGGTGCAGCCGAGATCCTTGGCGTAAGCGAAGTCGATGGCGCCAACCTGGCGGATGCTCTGGCAGTTGATTTCGTCGGGGGATACATTGGCGCCGAGCGCGAGACGCGCGAGGATAACGAGCTTGGAGCGTGCGTCGAAACCGTCTACGTCCTCGGTGGGGTCGGCTTCGGCGTAACCGCGGCGCTGGGCTTCGGCGAGCTCTTCGGCGTATTCAGCGCCATGTTCCATCCGGCTGAGGATGAAGTTGGAGGTTCCGTTGAGAATGCCCTCAATGCGGGTGATGTTGTCCCCGGCCAGGCCGTGCTGGAGGCCTGGAATGACGGGGATTCCACCGGCCACGGCTGCGCCGTAGAGCAGATGTCCGCCGCTTTCACGGGCGATGGATTCGAGCTCGATTCCGTGCAGTGCGATGAGCTTTTTGTTGGCCGTGACTACGGATTTGCCGGCTTCGAGGGCGCGGCGGACGCTGTCATGCGCAGGATTGAGGCCGCCGATGAGTTCCACGATGATGTCCGCTTCAGAAGCGAGGACGGCATCGAGATCCTCGGTCCAGATGACGGACGGGAGCCAGTCCACGCGCTTGCGGGCCACGTTGCGGTTGTAGACGTGGGTGAGCGCGAGGCCGGGCAGATTGCGTTCACTGAGGATGCGCGCGGCAGAAGCGCCTACGGTTCCGAATCCGAGGATGGCGACTTTAAGAGGCAATGCGAAACTCCGGGACAATTTGGAGAAAGTTATTACCACTATATGGCAAGCGGGACGCCGGGAAGGTCGCGGGGAGGCAAGAAGGTTTTTCTATTGCTCTTTTTATGCCTGATGACAGACACTTCCAGACATGACGCGCCGTAAGCTCAACAGGGACAAAGCGATGAAAGAAAAGACACCTCCGGCGAATCGGCCGGTCAACTTGAAGATCCTGGGTGAATATCTGGATCTGTCTCCCGCGACGATTTCGCTGGTGCTGAATAATGCGCCGGGCGTGAAGTCGATTCCGCAGGACACGCGCGACCGGGTGATTGCCGCGGCGAAGAAGTTCGACTACCGTCCAAGCTTTTATGCGCGTTCCTTGCGCGGACGGCGGAGCTTTTCCATCGGCGTGCTGGTGCCGGAGTTGAGCGACGGGTATTCCGCGCATGTAATGGACGGCATTGAGCAGGTGCTGATTGAGGAAGGCTACTTCTACCTGACGGCGAGCCACCGGCGGAAGGCGGATTTGATCGAGGAGTATCCGCGGATGCTGCAGGACCGATCCGTGGAAGGCTTCATCGTAATCGACACGCTGCTGGAGCAGGCGCCTCCGATGCCGACGGTGGCTGTGGCGGGACACAGGAAGTTGCCGGGCGTAACGAACATTACGCTGGACCACAGGCGCGCGGCGGAGCTTTCGCTGAAGCACCTGTATCAGCTTGGTCACCGACGGATTGCATTCATGCGTGGGCGGGCGTCGAGTTCGGATTCCGCAGACCGCTGGAAGAGCCTGATGGCGGTGGCGAAAGAGCTTGGACTGGAGGTTTTGCCGGAGTTGACCATGCAGGTGGAGGGCATAGTTTCGACGCCGGAACTGGGTTTTCCGATTACGCATGAACTGCTGCGCCGGACGCGCGATTTTACGGCGATTGTGGCGTTCAACGACCTGGCGGCGATTGGCGCGATCCGGGCGCTGCGCGAGCACGGACTAGCTGTGCCGGAGGATGTTTCGGTAGTGGGTTTTGACGACTTTGAGCATGCGGCGTACCACTCCCCGAGCCTGACGACGATTCGCCAGCCGCTGCACAAGATGGGCGACATGGCGGCGCGGATTCTGCTGGGCCATATTCGCGGACAGGACGGCTTTGAGAACGAAGTGGCGATCGTGCCGGAACTGGTGATTCGCGAGTCGACGGCGCCGCCGCCTGCGCGGCGCAAAAAACGATAAACCGCCTGGAGTTTCCTGTCTGAAATCGCCCTTTTGCAGGTTGTGCATGGAATCGGTTAGTATGCCGGACATTACGCAACAGGTGATTGTGCTTAATCGTTTTTTCAGAAGGCAATCGCGAAGCGCCTGTGGCGGTTTACTGAGCGGACGGAGCCGGTGGTTTCTGTTCTGCACGAGGAGAGATCGATGGATCGACGCCGATTTTTGATCAATAGTTCGCTTGCCGCCATGGGCGGCATGACGTTTTCCCGCTACATGCTTGGGGCGCAGATGCACTGGCCTCCGCATGGACCGGGAATGCCTCCGCCGGGGAGTGTTTCCGAAGCCGAGATCAAGGCGGCGCGGTTTCCAAAAGATTTTTACTGGGGCACGGCGACGGCGGCCTACCAGGTGGAAGGCGCGTGGACGGCGGATGGAAAGGGCGAGTCGATCTGGGATCGCTTTTCGCATGTGGTTGGCAACATCAAGGGTGGAGACACGGGCGACGTTGCGTGCGACTCGTATTACCGGTATCCGGAAGACATTGCCATCATGCAGCAGCTGCACCAGAAGAGCGTGCGGTTTTCGGTTTCCTGGCCGCGCATTCAGCCGATGGGCACCGGCAACGTGAACCAGAAGGGCCTGGACCACTATAGCAAGGTGGTGGATGCGATGCTGAAAGCAAACCTGCGGCCGATGTGCACGCTGTATCACTGGGACTTGCCGCAAGCATTGCAGGACAAGGGCGGATGGCCGAATCGTGATCTGTACAAGTATTTTGCCGACTACGCGGAGATTGTGACGAAGGCGCTGGGTGACCGCGTGGATACATGGGCGATCTTCAACGAGCCATGGGTCTTTACGTTTCTGGGTTATGGGATCGGGATTCACGCGCCGGGGCTGACGGGAATCGATGGATTTCTGAAGGCCGCGCACACGGTGAACCTGGCACAGGGCGAGGCGTACCGCGCGATGCGTGCGGTTTCAGCGAAGGCAAAGATCGGGACCGCGTTCAGCATGTCTCCGGGTGCGCCGGCGACGGACAGCACGGAGGATGTTGCAGCGGCGAGGCGCTTTAATGCGGTCAATAATGTCTATTTCCTCGACACGGCGCTGTATGGGCGGTATCCCGATGCGTTTGAGGGCGGGATTCCTTACAAGAAGATGGGCTTCCGCGAGGGTGACGGCGAGATTATGAAAGCGAAGCTCGACTGGATGGGCATTAACTACTACAACCGGCACATCATTTCCTACGCGAAGGATGCGGAGTATGGCGAGAACTTTAACGCCGTGATGCCGCACCAGGGGCCCATCACTTACAACGGCTGGGAGGTTTGGCCGCGGGGCATGTACGACATTGTGACGCAGATGTGGAAGACGTATAAGCTGCCGATTGAGATTACGGAGAATGGCTGCGCGTACTCGGATGGTCCCCTGTCGGATGATCCGGACAAGGTGCCGGATGCGCGGAGAACGACCTTCTACCGCGAGCATCTGGCCGAGCTGGCGCGGGCGATGCGCGACGGCGCCGATGTGCGCGGATATCATGCGTGGAGCATTCTGGATAACTTTGAGTGGGCCGAGGGTTACAGCCAGCGCTTCGGCATGACGTATATCGACTTTCGAACCGAAAAGCGGACGATCAAGGACTCGGGGCACTGGTATGGGCGAGTGTCTGCGGCGGGCCGGTTGGACGTGTAGAAATCAGCCGTGCAAACTGGATCAGAGGGGCGCATCCGGTGCGCCCCTGATTTTTTTGTGAAGCGAAGATAGCGGCGCATGTGCGATGCTGCTGTCATTCGATGGTGGAGAAATTTTTCGCGGTGAGGGCATGACTTTTGGACGGCACGGTATCGAGGAAGGCTGTTGAAGGGTGGCGGAAACCGGTGATCCGGACGGGATGGATTGCGGGTGCGATCTTCCTGCTGGTGAGCGTGGGATTTGCGATCCACACCTTCGAGTTTCTGGAGCACAGCGTTCGAACCAGGGGGACAGTGCTGAAGCTGATTGTGCGTACGGACTCCCACGGGTCGAAATCGTATACGCCCGTTTTTGAGTTCACGACCCGCAACGGCGAAACCTACGCGGCCGCGGCTCATTTTGCTTCGAATCCGCCGATGTATCTTGTTGGGCAGAAGATTCCTGTACTGTACGAGCCGGGGCGTCTGGGTACGGCTACGCCCGACTCTTTCTGGATACTGTGGTTTTTCTCGCTGGTTTTTCTCTTTCTCGGAGTCTCGCTCATTGGGGCTTCCCTGCTGCTGAGCTACCTGTTTCGACGCCGGCAAAGTGTTGCCTGAGGTCTGATGGCGTTCCTGCGCAGGATTCAAGAAAGCGCCGACAGAATCGTGCCTCTGCACTCCCCGAGGCTGATGCGGGGATGACCGGGCTTCTCGCACCAGGCGCGCAGAATGACTTCGTCGCCGTCCATGAGGAATGAGCGGGTTTCTCCGTTGGGCAGTGTGAGGGGCTTTGCGCCGCGCTCGGTGATCTCCAGCAGGCAGCCGCGCGAGGAGTCTTCCGGGCCGGAGACGGTGCCGGTGGCGAGCAGATCGCCGGTGCGCATCGGGCAGCCGTTGCTGGTGTGGTGGGCGAGCATTTGTGACGGTGTCCAGTACAAATGCCGCAGGCTGGATCGGCTGAGACGCGCGGGCAGCTGGCCGTCGCGCTGCATTTGTAACGAATGCAGATACACTTCCATACGAATGTCGAAGGCTCCGTGCGTGCGGACAGCTTCGTCGGCCAGATATGGCAGCGGGGCGGGGTCGCCCTCGGGTCGCGGCAGGCTGGGGACGCGAAAGGGCGCCAGTGCGTCGAGAGTAACGATCCACGGAGAGAGAGTGGTGGCGAAGCTTTTGGAGAGAAATGGGCCGAGGGGCTGGTATTCCCAGGATTGGATGTCTCGCGCGGACCAGTCATTGACGAGGCAGAAGCCGAAGATGTGGTCTTCTGCACGGTCGATGGGGATAGGTTCGGAGTGCGTACTTCCCTTTCCGATAAGAAAGCCGCCTTCGAGTTCATAGTCCAATGCGCGGGTTGGTGCGACGATGGGGGCGGTTGCTTCGGGCACCTTGATTTGACCGCTGGGCCGACGAATTGGGGTTCCGCTTACAACGATGGAGGAGGCGCGACCGTGATAGCCGATGGGGACATACTTGTAGTTGGGCAGAAGCGGCTGGTCGGGGCGGAAGATACGTCCGACGTGGGTGGCGTGGTCGATGGAGGCGTAAAAGTCGGTGTAGTCGCCGATGTCGACGGGCAGGACCATCCGGGTATCGGCCTGGGCAACGAGCAGACGGGTATCGCGCTGGAGGCTGTCTTCGGAGAGAATTCCAGTGGCGGCCTCGCGCAACGCACGCGCCGAGCCGTTGCCCTGCGCCATGAGCGCGTTGAGCGTGGGCTGCCAGCAGGCGTCGCGCAGGGAGCGCGGGAGCGCGTCAAAGTAGCCGAGGTCGACGCAGGCGCGCAGGTCGAGGATGCTGTTCCCGATGGCGATGCCGATGTGACGGTCATGGCCGCGCAGGAAGACACCGAGAGGCAGATTGGCCAGAGGGAAGCCGTTGGCTGGGTCATTGGCCTCAACAACCCAGCTATTTGCATCGGTCATGAACTCTCCTGATTCTTATCTCCGCGGGAGACGTTCAGAGTACGGTCGAACTTGAAATCACTTTTTGACTGCGTTGCGATAGTTATTCTTCAGACCCTGCCAGCACTCGTAATACTCGTGTTGCCGGATTTGGGTTTCGAGCGCGAAGCGGGTGGGACGCACGACCATCTGCGTTTCAAACATAAAAGCGAGCGTACCGGCAAGATAGACGGGCTTGAGGTCGGCCTGGGTTGCCTTTTCCCATGATTCGGAGTCGGGACCGTGACCGCTCATGCAGTTGTGAAGGCTGCATCCGCCGGGAACGAAGCCCTCCGCCTTGGCGTCATACTCGCCGAGGATGAGCCCCATGAACTCGTTCATCATGTTGCGGTGAAACCAGGGCGGACGGAAGGTGTGCTCGGCGACCATCCAGCGCGGCGGGAAGATGACGAAGTCGCAGTTGGCTGTGCCGGGGATGGACGAAGGCGCGGTGAGCACGGTGTAGATGGATGGGTCCGGGTGGTCAAAGCTGACGCTGTTAATGCAGTTGAAGAGATTGAGATCGTACTTGTAGGGGTAGTAATTGCCGTGCCAGGCGACGATGTCCAGCGGGGAGTGGTCGATCTCCGCCTGCCAGAGCCGGCCGAGGAATTTGCTCACGATATGGAATTCGCCGTCCAGATCTTCGAAATCGGCTACGGGCGCGAGGAAATCGCGAGGATTGGCGAGGCCGTTGGCGCCGATGGGACCAAGGTCAGGCAGGCGGAAGGTGAGCCCGTAGTTTTCGCAGATGTAGCCCCGGGCGTGCTTCTCTTTGAGCTCGACACGGAACTTGATGCCGCGCGGGATTACGGCGATTTCACCGGGGGCAACGTGGAGCAAGCCGAGTTCAGTCTGGAGCAGAAGCGAGCCGAGTTGCGGGACGATGAGGAGTTCGCCATCGGCGGAATAGAAGAAGCGGCGCTCCATGCTGGCGTTAGTGGCGTAGAGATGGATGGCGACGCCGGTCTGGAAGGCGGGATCGCCGCCGCCGCCCATGGTGACGATGCCGTCGACAAAGTCGGTGCGGTGCTCGGGCATGGGGAGCGGGTTCCAGCGAAATTGCGTGGGCGGCGTTGGAACCTCAGTGAACGGGCCGCCGCGGATGAGGCCGGAGTGGATCTCTTCAAACGGTTTGTGCGTAACGGAGGGACGGATGCGGTAGGTCCAGGTGCGCCGATTGGTGGCGCGCGGCGCGGTGAAGGGTGTTCCGCTGATTTGCTCTGTGTAAAGACCGAAGGCGGTTTTTTGCGGGGCGTTCTGGCCTTGCGGGAGTGCGCCTTTGACTGCTTCCGTGGCGAATTCATTGCCGAAACCGGACTGATAGACGAGTGAGTCAGACATGGGGAATACCTCCAGAGCACCCAGGCGAAAGCGAGTGGTGCGAAACAGATTACGTTAGCTATCTGGAGCGGGGTTGGCAACTGAAGATAGAAAGATATTCTTGTCAGCTCTGAAGACTTGCCTGGCGTGGATATCAGAAAAGTTATAGTCCCAGGGCGAAGGCGACCAGGGTGGCGCCGGAGTTGTTTGTGAGCTTTTCTGATTCCGCCGTGAGTGCATCTTCGAGTGGGGTGATGCTGTCAAGTTGGACTGCGCAGCGGGCCACTTCTTCGGGTGGGGCGTCGACGAAGCATAGCTCGCAGACGGCGAGGCCTTCTTCTGATGGGATGGGCAGGCCGAAGAGGCGGCAGGTCATGGGACGGGCGGCGTAGAGATCGCAGAGGCCGGTTTCCGGGTCGAGGGCCGGACAGGGTTCGTCATTCGCGAAGGCATCGAATCGTTCGTCAAAATCGGGGCCGGATTCGGCGAGGATGCCGGTGGCGGGATCTCCGGGGAACTCCGGCAAAAGACGAACAACTGCCTGCCGGGCGCGGTCGCGTACGGCGGCGGCGCGCGCGGGGTCATCGTGGGTGAGATCTTCGAGCCCCGTGCGGAGACGCAGGGCGTCCAGTTGCGAGATGGCGAAGACGCCGTGGCAGCATTGCGTGCAGCCGGGCCGGCAAGCCAGCCAGGAGCCCGAGGCATGCTGCGCCTGGGCTGTGACAGCATCGACGATCTGAATCAGCTGAGGGTCGCCAGAAATACGCGGAGGCATCATAGTAAGGCTACTGCATCCGGTAGAGATGCAGAAAGGCCCGCTTGGCGCGTGCAGACGTGGATACGGATGCTCACAGGCGAGCTGCAAGCATCCGGGTTTGTTGGGGCCTTAGTTTTCCGCGGTTCGTCCCTTTTCCGGAGGCGTCAATGGCTTTGTGGGCGCATCTATCCTGCGACGGCGGGACGAACTGTACTGCCCCCTGGTAAACCCGCGATCTGCGAGGAGACTGATCTCTCTGCAATGCGGGCACTCCCAGGGGTATAAGCCGAAGAGGCTAAAGACCCTCTTCTGGAGAAAACCATGGCGGGCAATTCGAAAAATGTCAGTCGATCGGCAGCTTTTACAATAATGCATCGTTTTTCGCTTGTTCCGGGAAGCCATCAGATAAAGCTGCCCTGGATTTAGTTCCCAAAAAACTTTGGTGAAAACAAACGTAACTTTGCTGCGTGTTGCTAATTATGTTTTATGTACCCACCTATCATCTCGATTTGCAGTAGCAGCGTCAATAGTACTTATGGTTACGGCGAAAGGTGACCACTGATGTTACATTTGCGGGCACAATTCATAAACGGTTGAGCTTCTATCGACGAGAAAATAGTTACCGATGTCACATTTTCGTAATATCAGCGGGTACTTCCAAATTCTCATTCAGCCCGTTTTGAGTCTCTGGTAGCTGTATGCCTGATCTTCTGCAGTGGTATGCGCAATGGCGGGAACCCTGCGCCCACACTTGGTAATCAGCTGTATACGAAGATGACAACATACGATTCGGGCCGGAAGCGTATCTGGATTTACACTTCATTTATATGATTCCTACACTTAAGTGGACCGAGCAGGGCGTTGATTTTCTGGATCAGACGCGCCTGCCCTTTGAAGAGACATATCTGTTGGCGACGAGTTACCAGCAGGTCGCGGACGTGATCACGACCATGGTAGTGCGGGGGGCTCCGGCGATTGGAGTCTCTGCCGCGATGGGCGTGGCACTGGGCGTGAAACACAGCCAGGCGACGAGTCTGGAGGCCCTGACTCCCGAATTTGAGGAGATTTGCCGGGTGCTGGCGGCGACGCGTCCCACGGCGGTGAACCTGTTCTGGGCGATTGACCGGATGCGCAAGCTCTATCAGGAGCTGGCTGCAAAGCCGGGAGCGTCTGTTGCCGGGATTCGAGAGGCGCTGATTGCCGAGGCGTTGAAGATGTATGACGAGGACATTGCGACCTGCCGGACGATGGGCGCGAACGGCGCCGAGCTGCTGCCGAAGCAGGGCGGCGTGCTGACGCACTGCAATGCAGGCGCGCTGGCGACATGCGGATACGGGACGGCGCTGGGCGTAATTCGTGCGGCGGTGGAGAACGGCGCGGAGATCCGCGTATACGCAGATGAGACGCGGCCGTTTCTGCAGGGAGCACGGTTGACGGCGTGGGAACTGCTGCATGACAAGATTCCCACAACGGTGATTTGCGACAACATGGCGGCAAGCATGATGCGGCGCGGCAAGATCCACGCCGTGGTGGTGGGCGCGGACCGCATTGCGGCCAATGGCGACGTGGCCAACAAGATTGGGACTTATGGCGTGGCGGTGCTGGCCAAGGAGCATGGAATTCCCTTCTATGTGGCTGCGCCGTGGTCAACGATTGATATGGAGACGGCTACCGGCGAGGCGATTCCGATTGAGGAGCGGCCTGCCGTGGAGGTAACGCATCACGGCGGCAAGCAGTTGACGCCGCACGACGCGGATATTGAGAATCCCGCGTTTGACGTGACTCCGGCGGAGTACGTAACAGCGATCATTACGGAGCGGGGCGTATTGAAGGCGCCGTATCCGGAAGCGCTGGCCGCGCTGGACGACGTGAAGGTGGGTGTTTAGAGCCGGTTTGAGCAATCAGCAGGGATGGGCCGCATTTGCGGCCCATTTTTATTGAGCAGGGTCATGCAGGGATGGCCAAGTGCATCCGGTTAACAGGAACCACAAAAAAGCCTGCATATTTTGCGTGCAAAACGGTGGGGCCATGTATTATGGAAATCGAGCATGTGGTCAGACCACTTTAGCCGTAGATTTTGTCACACATTTTCTTCAGGGACGTAAGAGGTTAGCGCAATGAGTCATGGATTGAATATTCGCAAGGACGGAGAGCTGGATTTTCTATCGCTGGGAGCGCTGGTGCATCGGCTCGACCCCGGTGTCATTCCCTTCCGCAAGGCGATGGAGTGCAAGATTCACGTGAGCGGCGGCGAGTTTAACGTGGCTGCGAATCTGTCGGATTGCTTCCGCCTGAATACGGGCGTGGCCACGGCGATGGTGAATTATCCCATTGGCGATCTGATTGCCGAGCGCGTGCGCGCGATGGGCGTGAAGCCCTTCTACAAGCACTTTGAGCACAACGGCGTGAACGGGCCGAATATGGCGACGGTTTACAGCGACCAGGGCTTCGGCGTGCGTCCTCCGGTGGTGTTTTACAACCGCTGCAACGAGGCAGCGGCGCAACTGAAGCCGGGCGATTTTGACTGGAAGGCGATTTTTGCCAAGGGCGTGCGCTGGGTCCACAGCGGCGGCATTTTTGCTGCGCTCTCGCCGACGACCGCGGAGCTGGTGGCCGAGTTTATGGAAGCAGCACGAGCGGCCGGCGCCGTGACCTCATTTGATTTGAACTTCCGCGCGAAGCTCTGGAACATCTGGGGCGGCGAAGAAAAGGCCGTGGAGACGATTGCGAAGATCGTGGAGCACGTAGATGTACTCGTAGGCAACGAAGAAGACCTGCAGAAGGGGCTTGGGATTCCCGGGCCTGAGGTTTCCGCGAAGTCGAAGCTGGACCCGAGTGTCTTCTTCGGCATGATCGACAAGGTGACGCATAAGTATCCCAAGGTGAAGGTAGTGGCGACGACGCTGCGCGAGGTTCACACGACGAACCAGCATAGCTGGAGCGCGGTTTCCTGGGTGAACGGCGAAACGCACACTGCGCCGACGGCGGAACTGAACGTACTGGACCGCGTGGGCGGCGGCGACGGCTTTGCGGCGGGCTTTATCTATGGGCTGCTGAGCGGCGCGAGCCCTGCCGAGGCGACGAAGCTGGGCTGGGCGCATGGCGCGCTGCTGACGACCTTCCCCGGCGATACGACGATGGCGAGCGTGGACCAGGTGAAAGCATTTGCCAAGGGTGGATCGGCGCGTATCCAGCGGTAGTTTTTCTGTGAGTGGTTGCTCCCTGGGGCGTCATCGCTTACAGCGATGACGCCCTGCATTCAAGCGACGAAGCGGCGATGTTGCCGAAGAGTGACTTCCCTTCACCGCGGAACGTTTTTTAACCAATATTCTCTGCGCAAAACATGATCCTGATATTGATGGGTGTCTCCGGCTCGGGTAAGTCCACCGTAGCCCAGGCGCTGGCCTCGATAACGGGCTGGCAATTCGCGGAAGGCGACGCGTACCACAGCGAGATAAGCCGGACGAAGATGTCTGCGGGCGTTGCCTTGAGCGACGAAGACCGCATTCCGTGGCTGGTGCGGCTGCATGACGTGTTGCGGCACTGGCATGCGAGCGGGCAGAGCGGCATCCTGACCTGCTCGGCACTGAAGCAGTGCTACCGGGATGCCCTCACTGAAGGACTGCCGGCGGACGCCTATCGTTTGGTGCTGCTGGAAGGAACGCGCGAGATTTTTGAGGAACGGCTCAGCAAACGCTCCGGCCACTTCATGAATCCCGCGCTGCTGGCCAGCCAGCTTGCTACGCTGGAAGTACCGCAGGATGCGCTCCGCGTCTCTGTACAGCAGTCGCCGGCACAGATTGCGCAGAAAATTCTGGATGGCGTGACCGTACAGGCTTAACCGGACATGGCGATCGGAATCCGACGAGACGCCTGGTGCTCTATGCTGGTAAGACTATATAGGACAGAGGCTGATTCCGCATGGCGAAGTTGACGGTTACATTTGGTGTGCTTTTGATTCTGCTGGGGCTGATTGGCTATGAAGCTCCCGTGATTCACTCCTTTACGGCGCTGATACCGGCGGCATTTGGGCTGGTGCTGGTGGTGCTGGGCATTCTGGCGCGGACGCCGAACCAGAAGAAGCGCATGATCGTGATGCACATTGCGGTGACGGTGGGCCTGCTTGGCTTTCTGGGCACGGTGAAGGGCGTTTACGACTTTATCCGCATCGAAACGGGGCATTTCGTTGCGATTCCTGCAATGGCCGAAGCGCAGACGGCGATGGCGCTGATCATGCTCTGCTATGTGCTGCTGTGCGTGCGGTCGTTTATCGAGGCGCGCCGGGCGCGCGGCTGAATCCCGCCGGGGGATGGTCGCATCCGTAACATCATGCGGCGGATTGCCGCCGGGGAGAGCACATGCGGATGGGCGGGCTACCAACGGGACAGATGGGCGCAGAGCGTCTGCCGCGAGCACGCGCGGCCTTGCGCGGCGCCGGGCCCGATACGCCAAAGAAAAAGCCTGAGCTGAAGAAAGTACTGCCGGAGATATGGCGGCTGGTGCTCCCGCGCAAATGGCTGATGGTGTTTGGGCTGCTGCTGATGGCCATTAATCGTGTGGCCGGGCTGGTGCTGCCGCTGACGACCAAGGACCTGGTCAACAATGTGCTGACCAAGCACGAAGCCCGGTTGCTTTGGCCGCTGGTGGGGCTGGTGTTTGGCGCGACGGCCGTTCAGGCGGTTACTTCGTACTCTCTGACGCAGTTGCTCTCGAAGGCGGCGCAGCGGATGATTGCTGACCTTCGCAAGCGGGTGCAGCAGCACATTGGCCGTCTGCCGGTGAGCTTTTATGACGCGAATCGCACGGGCGTGCTGGTGTCGCGCATTATGACGGACGTGGAGGGCGTGCGGAACCTGATCGGCACCGGGCTGGTGCAGTTTGTGGGCGGCATGCTCACGGCTGTGCTGGTGTTTGGGGTTCTGCTGTACACGAACCGGAATATGACGCTGATCGTCTTCGGCGTGGTGGCGCTGTTTGTGATCGTGCTGCAGAAGGCGTTCTCGACGATCCGGCCGATCTTCCGCGAGCGTGGGCGGATCAACGCCGAGGTGACGGGCCGGCTGACGGAATCGCTGGGCGGCGTGCGCGTGGTGAAGGGATATCACGCGGAGGAACGCGAGGCGAAGACCTTTGGCCTGGGTGTGGACCGGCTGCTGGCGAACGTGATCAGTTCGCTGACAGCGACGAGTCTTTTGTCGTTTGCTTCGACGACGGTGCTGGGCGTGGTGGGCGGCCTGGTGATGCTGCTGGGCGGACACGCGGTGCTGGCCGGAAAGATGTCCACGGGCGGATATGTGGAATACACTATGCTGCTGGCGTTCATGATTGCGCCGGTCTTCCAGATTGTGAACGTGGGTACGCAGTTGACCGAGGCGCTCGCGGGTCTGGACCGGACGATGGAGATTCTGAGCGAGAAAGACGAGTTCGACGATCCGGAGCGCGTGCACGCAATGCAGGAGATTCACGGCGAGGTGCAATTTGACGATGTGCGCTTTGCCTATGAGCAGGATAAGCCGGTGCTGAAGGGGATTTCGTTTGAGGCGAAGCCGGGCACGGTGACGGCGCTGGTGGGGTCTTCGGGTTCGGGCAAGTCAACGATCATCAGCCTGGTGTGCGGCTTTCATAAACCGGATACGGGGCAGGTGCTGGTGGATGGCGTGGATCTCTCCACGGTGCGGCTGAGCGATTTTCGCGGACAGCTCGGCGTGGTGCTGCAGGAGTCGTTTCTGTTCGATGGTTCGATTCGGGATAACATTCTGTTTTCGTATCCGGATGCGACCGAGGAGCAGTTTGAGTCGGCTTGCCGGATTGCGCGCGTGGATGAGTTTGCCGAGCGCTTCCCTGAGGGCTACGAGACCATTGTGGGTGAGCGCGGCGTGAAGCTGAGCGGCGGGCAGCGGCAGCGGCTCTCGATTGCGCGTGCGATTCTGGCGGACCCGAAGATTCTGATTCTGGACGAGGCGACGTCATCGCTGGATTCGGAGTCGGAGGCGATGATTCAGAACGGGCTCAGCTACCTGATGCAGGGGCGGACGACGTTTGTGATTGCGCACCGGCTCTCAACGATCCGGCGGGCGGACCAGATCCTGGTGGTGGAGGGCGGCGAGGTGATCGAGCGCGGCACGCACCAGAGTCTATATGCGCTGGGCGGCCGCTACTGGGATCTTTACACTCGTCAGCATGGGCTGGAAGAGAATCTTTTTCTGGCTCCGGGCGAGGGTGACACGGTGGAAGAGGCGAAATAAGCGCCGGGACTATTCATGCGGCTCGGCGCTCCAGACGGGGCAGGTTTCCGCGATGCGATCGAGGCTGGCAATGAGCGGTTTCGCGAGCGGCATGGCCTGCTGCACGGCACGCAGTTCGAGCGAGGCGTCGTGGGACTGCCGGTTGTCCCAGGCTTCGGTGACCCAGAGGATATTCTCGTCGGCGGGGTCTTCGGCAATCACGTAGCTGAGGCAGCCAGGCATGCTGGCGGCTCCGGTGCTGAGGATTGAAACGAGTTCGGCTCGTTTGCCGGGGTGCGTGGTGATTTTAACGATAAGTCCGTACATGCTGATGGCCTGCCTTCCTTAACGCTCTGCACGGAAATCCCGTCTTCAAGAAGCCGCGGCGTCGACTGGCCGTTGCTCGCGCGACGGTCGTCGGAAAGCCGGAACAGAACGTAGCAGCATACATGGTCCCGGATGAGGAAGTCATGAGAGTCCTCATGAGTTCGGCAGTCCTGCCGGACTCATTGCTGAGTCTGGCGACGGCCCAGCGTCCCGGCTTCTGTGGGCTATTTCAGGTAGGCGCGTACGAGGTCGATGAGGTCTTCGGCGAGGTCGGCGGTCATGGGTGCGGCTTCTTCACTGGCAAGATGATGGCGGATATGATCATCGAGGACTTCGGCCATAAGACCGTTGATGCCGCCCCGAATATTGGCGAGCAGCATGAGAATGTCCGCACATTGTTCATCTGAGCTGATGGAGCGTTCGACGGCTTCGACCTGACCGCGGATGCGGCGAATACGGGCGATGAGTTTCCGGCGTTCTCGGTCTTCGGTGAGCGGGCTGGAAGTTTTTTTCTGCGTCATGGCTGATTTTCACATATATCCCACGGGGGTATGGTATAAACATTCAAGATGACTGGTGAATCAGGCATCCATTCTTGCGTATGAGAAGCGAATCTGTCCTCGAACCTCCGTTATGGCGGAGGCAAATCCTGTGCTGCTATCGAAGATACACGGACTGAACGCCGTTCTGCTTCGGGCAGCATGCCATGCTGTCGCGAGGCCCAAGAGCGGGACTCCCAACCACAGTTTGATTTTGCTGAGCATCAGAAAGCGTGCGATGGAAGGAGTGTGTCATGCCCCGGACGATTGAGAGAAAGAAAGTTGGGCAGAAAGAGTTTGTTTGCCATTTGGTTTGCATGTGGACGCCAACCGGGAATACACGGCGGCCGCTCGCCTGTACCTGGGTAAGCCAGGAGAAACAAGAACGCGCCGAGGATGGCGCGTTTGCTTTGCCTGCATGTGCGTGAAGAAGGGTGGACTGAAAGCGTGAAGCGAAACTGGATTTGCGTGCGACTGGATATTTACGGAGTAATGAAGCGCACGTTGTTGCTGTGCGCCTGCGCCTTGCTGCTGGGTGCAGCCGTTGGAGCGGGTGCGCAAACAGAAAGTGCTCAGCCAGCGGCGCCGCTGCTGACCATGTTTCCCCACTCCGACACATCCGCATGGTGGTTGAGCGGGCAGGCGAACATTATTTTTCAGGCACATGGGGCGTTTCACTCGCCGTATGAAGGGCCGAACAGCTTTACTGCGCGGGGCGAGTACAAGACTTCCCTGCTGGGCACGCTGTACACGGGATATGCGTGGCACTTCAACCGGCGTTACGAGACAGATTTCCTGGTGGACGTGGAAAGCACAGGCGGTCGCGGATTGAGTCAGGCGCTGGGACTGGCCGGCTTCACGAACCTGGACGTGGTCCGGAACCCCAACCTGGGATCTGTTCCTTATCTGGCTCGGGGCGAGATTGAGCAGACGATCGGGCTGACGAACCGGATGGTTCCGCAGAGCCGGGATGCGCTGGACCTGGCGACAAAAGTGCCGGCGCGGCGGATTGTGATACGCGTGGGCAAGATGAGTTTGCCGGATCAGTTTGATGTGAACGAGGTGGAGTCTGACAGCCATCTGCAATTCGAAAATTGGACGGTGGACAACAACGGCGCGTGGGATTACGCGGCAGATACGCGCGGGTACACGGTGGGCGGACTGATTGAGTATGACTCGCCGGAGTGGGAGTTCCGTTACGGGATAGTGTCGATGCCGGTGGAGGCGAATGCGGAGACGCTGGACTGGGCCTTCAGCCGGGCGAATGGGCAGAATTTTGAATTTGATCTGCTCAAGTCGCTGGTGCCGGGGCGGCATGGCGAGGAACGGATCCTGGCTTATGTAAATCATGCCAACATGGGCGACTACCGACGGTCGGTACAGGATTATCTGGCGGGGCTTACGCCTACGCCGGAGATTACCTATACCGAAAAGCAAGGTACGGTGAAGTACGGATTTGGATGGAACGAAGAGCAGGATGTGACGAACCATCTTCGGATCGGAACACGGTTTGGGTGGGATGACGGCGCGCATGAATCGTTTGCATATACGGAAGTGGACCAGACCGTGGAGGTCGCCGCGGATTACAGCGGCGGGCAATGGGGACGCCCGAACGACAAGATTGGATTTGCGTTCGTGAGCAATGCAATCAAGAAGGATCACCAGCGGTACCTGGCGCTGGGGGGACTGGGCTTCCTTTTGGGAGACGGCAAGCTGAATTACGGACGGGAGAACATTGAGGAGAGCTACTACAATCTGCACGCATGGCGGGGAATGTATTTTGCGCTGGATGTGCAGCATATCGACAATCCCGGGTATAACAGGGATCGTGGGCCTGTGTGGGTGGAAGGCGTGCGTGCGCACGTGGATTTCTAAAATTCCCGGACACAGCAAGGCCGCAACCGGATCAGGGTTGCGGCCTTCTTTCTTGCCTGGGGTGGTTGATTACGGCTCGACGCAGGAGAAGCTGGATGCCTTGTTGGTGTCTCCTGAGCCGTTGTATTTGAGGACCATGGGATAGGGACAGAGCGGGCGCGTCATGGCCGGCTTTTGCTTTCCGTCAGGGCCTTTCGCAAATTTGGTTGCTATGAGTTCGCCGGGGACCTGGCCTTTCTGGACCCAGTCGACGAGCGCATGGAAGGCGTTGTGTTTGGCTCCGGGCAGCGTGGGCATGCCCATCTGACCGAAGTCGTTGGCGCCGGGGCCTCCGACGCAGTGCTCCATGCCGGGAACCATGTAGAGGCGAACGAATGACGCGGTTTTTGCGACGCCCATGGTGTGCTGGACGGCGTGGTAGTAGTGGATGGTGTTCCAGGGCGAGATGGCCTGGTCGTTCCAGCCGTGGTAGAGGATGAGCTTGCCGCCGAGAGACTCAAACTTGCTCAGGTTGGGGTTGGTGGCGTTGAGTTCCCTGCCCGTGACTCTCTGTGCATCGCGCAAGGACGCGTCCACATCCGCGGTGAGCGGGTTCCACCTGGGATTCTGCGTAACCATGTAGCGGAAGTAGTTGTTGAGGTACTGCGCACCATACGATGCGCCGGGATCGGGACCAATGTCCCATGCGCCCCAGCCGATTTCGTCACCGGGCAGGAAGCCTGGCGTGATGACCTTGCCCTCGTCGTTGACACCGCCCTTGTACATGAGCTTGAGGGTGGCGAGCTGCGGCGCGGTGAGGCAACTATTGGAGTCTTTGGCTTTGCAGAGGAGCACATCGGGGTTGAAGTGGCAGGATTGCGGATCGGAGATGATGCCGTCCTTGACGCCGTCCTGCGCGTCACAGGCGGCGAGCGAGGCGTGCTCGATGGCGGGCAGCTTGAGCATCGGGATGAATGCCGCTGGATTCTCCATCATTGCCTGGGTTTCGCTGAGGCCGCCGGCGAGCATGTGCGTCCAGTAGGCGGCGGGTGCGCCGGCGAGGATGCCATTGTAGTCCGATGGGAAGCGCTGGGCTTCCATGAGAGCTTCGCGCCCGCCGTCTGAGCAGGAGTCAAAATAGGCGTAGTGAGCGGGCTTGCCGTAGTAGGCGTGGATGATCTGCTTGGCGCGGAGGGTGGTGAGGTGCAGGGCGCGCCAGCCAAAGTCGGCGACTTTCTCGGGGTGGTGGTACGCCCAGCTTGCGTCGGTGGGCAGGCCGGTATGGCCGGAGTCTGACCCGGCGGTGGCATAACCGCGCATGAGGTTGGATTGCAGCTCTTCGTAGCCGGCGTGGCCTCCCATGCCGATGAAGCCCGCGAAGCCTCCGTTGCCAATACCGAGGAAGTTGCCGTTCCAGTTTTTGGTAACGGGCAGCCAGACTTCGAAGTGAATGTCCGAGTCTGTCGAGGGTTTGAGGACGCCCTGCACGCGGCAAAACGGGGGCAGGTGCGTGAGGGGCCTGGTGTCATATGGCATGAGCACGCTGCCGGAGGTGACAAGCGCGGCGTGGGTGATGGTGGTGTCCGGCAGGTTGAGGTGCGCGAGCGCCGTGCAGGATTCGGCGCGGAGGACAGCAGTCCCCTGCACGGTGACGAAGAGGCCGAGCGCGATGGAAAGGATGGTGGAGCGGCGAAGGATGCGCAAAATGTGATTCTCCCCGTATTTCGAAACTGGTCTTGCACTGTAATGTAATTGCGCGGGCTTTTTCAGCGCTGGATAACGCGCGGATGCCGACGCGGAGGAATTTTACCTGACGGCTGCACGGGACGTTTTTGCGTCATAAAAACAGGAGACCGCCTGGAGACAGTGAGCATGGCGGAACGTGAGGATCCATTCCGGCTGGAGCGGTTTCTCGATGCGCAGGAACCAGTGTACGAGCTGGTTTGCGGAGAACTGCGCGAGGGGCGCAAGCGCAGCCACTGGATATGGTTTATCTTTCCGCAGCTTCGTGGACTGGGGCACAGCTCTACAGCGCAGTTTTACGCCATCCGGTCACGGGCTGAGGCAAAAGCTTACTTGCAGCACCCTGTGCTGGGGGCCAGGCTGCGGGAGTGCACGGCGCTGGTGAATGCGGTGGAAGGACGCGGCGTGGGGGAGATTTTTGGCTTCCCGGATGACTTGAAGTTTCGCTCGTCGATGACGCTGTTTGCCGAGGTTGCGCCTGACGAGCAACTCTTCCGGCAGGCCCTGGAGAAATACTTCATGGGCGAGCCGGATGAGCGGACACTGGAGATGATGCAGTGATGAGAGGCTGTTGTGCCTCTAGAAACTGAAGTAGGCGCCGATCATGGGCTCGGCATTGTTGATGAAGTTGTCCGGCGAGGAAAAGGACGTAGCGAGTTGAGGCGCCTTGTAGACATTGCCGCGGTACTGGAAGCGCAGGCCGAGATGAGGCAGGACGGTCCAGTCGACACCGCCGCCGTAATCCAAGACGGCCTTGGTCTGGCTTTGGGTGGGACCGGACTGGGTGCCCGCGGGGGTGAATCGCTGGAAGCCGCCACCGGCGAGCAGGAATGGGCGGAAGTTGAGAATCGGAAGTGAGACGACCCAGTTGAGGGTGAGCTCCTGCGCGTCGGCGTGTACGGATTGGCTGGGGGCGGTGCAGGGGCCTATTCCTGCTGGACAGAACGGGACAGGGCCGAGGTATTTCTGGTTGGCGCGATTGAAGGAGTAGGAGACATCGTAGCCAAAGAGCGGATTCGAAATATGCCGCAACTCGAGCATGAGCCCAGCCTGTTTGGATGGATACTGGGAACCCTGCGTTGTGGACGATGTGGAAGACGGGAATGATCCCAGGGCGCTGAGGGCAACCGAGGTTTGGGCGTAAGCGGAAAGCGCACTCAGGCACATGGCGGCGAGCGTCAGAGGGAGGAGCTTTTTGAGCATTACAGGATGTCTCCTTGCGGGGGAAGTGTCATAAACAAGAACAGCTTAGAGGGAATACGCTGCGTTCCGCGCAATACGACTCCGAGCTGATATTGCCCATTTTGTAAACCTATAGATGCAATCGGATGAAACGGGATGCCAGAGACAGATACTCGCTTGGCCGGTTCTCAGATAGCTTTGAAGAGCAAGACGATGAGAAGGATCGAGATCACGATAATCGCCACCATGGAGAAAAATTCGGCGTTTCGTGAGGTCATCGGAAGTATCCCCTGAGACAAGGATATCGCTCTGCCGTCTTTATCTGTCAGAGAGCAGAGCTGAGGTAATTTCCCGCCACTCCTCGCCGAGCGGCCGGCTGCTGACCGGGCGGTGAGCCTGGTGGTACCAGTAAGCGGCGTTGCCCTGATCCCCCTCCCGCCGGTGAAGATAGGCATGGACCCAGGCGGCATCGGCGGTGTGAATCTCCTGCGCGATCTCATGGGCGCGGTTCCAGTCGCCTTTGGCATCCCACCAAAGGGCTTCGACGAGTTGCGCGAGACCGCCGGGAGGATGCGGTTGCCCAGTGGATGCGGCCAGCTTTTCTGCTGTCCATGTGTCGCTCATCACATTTCCTTACTCGTAACGCTCGATATACTCCGCCGTTAGATGATCCGTGAGCCGATCCGGTCACCGAGTCCTTAATAGTTTCTGTCAGGAGCCGTATCCGTCAGGAAACAGCCATGTGCATTTTCTCTTTTTATCTACAACTTAAAGAGAATTCTTCTATATACGAGTGTTTTGGTCCTATTTGGGTTATCATGATTCTTGGGTACCAGGAACAATGCATGCACTGAGCGAATTACCAGTTGGAACGGCAGGCGTGGTGGATTCGCTGGAGCTGCCGGATGCGGTGCAACATCACCTGATGCATATGGGCTTTGTGCCCGAAGCGCGGGTGGTGGTGGTGCGCAGAGCTCCAGCCGGAGACCCGACGGTCTACTCGATAGACGGATTTGAGATAGCCCTGCGGCGCGAGACGGCGCGATCCATCGTAGTGAGAACCACAACCGAGGAAATATGAGCAGTTGCTGCGGCACAGAGACGATTGACTTTACGAAGGAGCAGGCCCGGACAGCGGGGAAGCTGCAGACGGTTGCGTTGATTGGCCCTCCGAACTCGGGCAAATCGACGCTGTTCAATCGGCTGACGGGACTGCGGCAAAAGGTGGCGAACTACCCCGGCGTGACGGTGGAGCAGCACACGGGCCGCATGAAGGGCATAGGCCGCGCGGACCTGCTGCTGGTGGATCTGCCGGGAATCTACAGCCTTGACTCCTACTCAGAAGACGCGCGCGTGACGGTGGACGTGCTGAATGGCGAGATGCCCGGCACGCCGAAGCCGGATGCCGTTTTGCTGGTGCTCGATTCCCTGCACCTGCGGCGGCAACTGATGCTGGCGGCTCCCGTGCTGGCGCTGGGTCTGCCGACGCTGGTGCTGCTGAATATGAGCGACCTGATGGAGAGCCGCGGCGGCGAAGTGGATACGCTGGCTCTGGCGCAGGAGCTGGGCACGCCGGTGGCAAAGATCAGCGCGGCCAAGGGCGTGGGCATGGACGCGATTGTGCAGTTTTTGCAGCGCAAGAGCGGCGAGGCCGAGGCGCAGCAACTGGGAGCGCAGACGCAACCGCTGGAGCTGCCGGTGGTGGGCAATGCGCGTTCGTACCGGCAATGGGCCACGGGTATCAGCTCGCGGACGCGCTACAAGGCGCCGCTGTCATCCGACTGGACGCGGCGGATTGACAGCGTGCTGCTGCACCGGGTCTGGGGACCTCTGGGCTTCCTGATGGTGGTGTTTGCGGTCTTCCAGGTGGTCTTTACTATCGGGAATCCGCTGAGCGACGGGCTTGGCAATGTGCTGTACGCTCTGGGCGATTTTGTAGGGCGGTTCCTCGGGCATGGCTGGCTGGAGTCGTTTGTGATTGACGGCGTGTGGCGGGGCGTAGCCTCGGTGCTGGTCTTCCTGCCACAGATTCTGCTGCTGTTTTTGTTTATCGGAATTCTTGAGGATTCGGGCTACCTAGCGCGCGCGGCGCTGATCGCGGATCGTTTTATGAAGACGATCGGGCTCAACGGCAAGGCGTTTATCCCGCTGCTTTCCGCCTATGCCTGCGCGATTCCGGCGATCATGGCGACGCGCACCATTGAGAACAAGCGCGACCGTTTTGCGACCATTCTTGTGGCGCCGTTTATGACCTGCTCGGCTCGGCTGCCGATTTACCTGCTGATTATCGCGGCCTTTGTGCCCCGCGAGCCAGTGCTGGGGGGAATCCTCGGGTTGCAGGCCGTGGCGATGGTTGGGCTGTATGTGCTTGGGTTTGTGGCTGCGGTGCTGACGGCACGGCTGCTGAAGTCGTCGATTTTGAAGGCGTCTTCCACACCGTTCATTCTGGAACTGCCGCAGTACCGGATGCCGACGGTGCGGGCATTGACGCTGCGCCTGTATGACCGCGGCAAGCTGTTCACCAAGAAGACGGGAACGATCATTCTGGGCGCAACGGTGGTGCTGTGGGTGCTGGCGAATCTGCCCTTCCATGCGGCGCTGGGCGAGAGCGTGATTGGGCGGCTGGGCCATTTTATTGAGCCGGCGATTGCTCCACTGGGCTTCAACTGGAAGATCGGCATCGGCATCCTCAGCTCGATTGTGGCCCGCGAGGTAATTGTGGGCACGCTGGGCACGCTCTATGGGGCGGACCCGGCGACGCAGGCGCTGCACCTGCAGGCGGCTCTGCGGCACGACCTGACGCTGGGCGGAGCGATGGCTCTGCTGGTGTTCTTCGCCTTTGCGATGCAATGCACTTCAACGATTGCGATTGTGCGGCGCGAGACGAACAGCTGGCGCTGGCCCGCGCTGCAGTTTGCCTACATGAGCGCGCTGGCGTATTTTGGCGCGCTGGCGACCAACCAGTTGATCATGCACTTTCTCCGCTAAGAAACCGAAAGAACAGAAAGGTCATACTGCTCTATCGCAGTGCGACTTTTTCGTCTTCGCAGAGACCGGTGGGAAGGCCGTCGGCGCGGAGATGGGCTGCTGCTTCGTTTCCGCTGCCGGTAAGGTCGAGCCATGCGACCGTGTTGTCATCGAGAATGCGGAAGGCGTTCAGGCCCCTGGGGGAGACATTGATGCGGCTTTCGGCAGCGGCGGAGGCGGTGAAGAAGATGTGCTCGCGCTCGATGAATTCGCGGTGCATGGAGTCGATCTGCGCGTACTGTTTGCCCATGATGTACAGATGCGGGAGGTCGAACGCGGGCGCGAGAAGTCTGCCGAGGCGACTTGGCGTTCGCCGGCGCGATGCATGGCGATGCAACAGCATGCTGATGGGCTGAAACTCATCGAATAAGAAGGTAAGATAAAGCTACGGCGAAAACGGGCGTCCGATGGCCTGTCCACCGCGCCGTTCCCTTTACACTTGATATAGATTCCTATGATTTCAGTTAACAACGTAAGCATGCGCTACGGCGCTAAAGTTCTGTTTGAAGACGTGGCTGTGACCTTTACAGTAGGCCGCCGCTATGGTTTGACGGGGCCGAACGGAGCCGGCAAGTCAACCTTTATGAAGATTCTGACCGGCGAACTGGAGCCGCAGAAAGGCACCGTGGTGCGCCCGAAGAAGCTGGGCGTGCTGCGCCAGGACCAGTTCGCGTTCGACGCCTATCGCGTGATTGACACGGTGATCATGGGCAATGGCCCACTTTGGGCGGCGATGGAAGAGCGCGACGCCATTTACTCAAAGCCGGATCTGACCGATGAAGACGGCATGCGGCTGGGCGAGTTAGAAGGCATTGTCGGCGAGGAAGACGGCTACACGGCCGAGAGCGATGCAGCCATTCTGCTCCAGGGGCTCGACATTCCCGATGAGCTGCACGACCGCAAAATGGGCGAGCTGCAGGGCGGGCAAAAGGTCCGCGTACTGCTGGCGCAGGCGCTCTTCGGCAAACCGCAGGCGCTGCTGCTGGACGAGCCTACGAATCACCTCGATCTGGACTCGATCAAGTGGTTGCAGGATTTTCTGCTGAAGTACGAAGGTACGCTGATTACGATTTCGCATGATCGCCACTTTTTGAACAGCGTGACGACGCACACAGCGGATATCGACTACCAGACCATCATTACCTACACGGGCGGCTATGACGACATGGTGATGGCGAAGACGCAGGTGCGTTCGCGTCTGGAGTCGGAAAATGCGCAGCGCGAAAAGAAGATTGCGCAGCTGAACGAGTTTATTGCGCGCTTTGCCGCCGGTACGCGTTCGAGCCAGGTGACGAGCCGCCGCAAGGAAGTGGAACGGCTGCAGACGAACGATCTAGCGAAGTCGAATATTCAGCGGCCTTACATTCGCTTCGACCAGAACCGTCCTTCAGGCAAGCAGACGATTGAGTTTTCCGGTATTCGCAAGAGCTATGGCGATCTGGAAGTGATCAAGGGCTTTGAAGGCATGGTGATGCGCGGCGAAAAGGTCTGCCTGCTGGGCCGCAACGCACAGGGCAAAACCACGCTGCTGAAGTGCCTGCTGTCCGTGGACCCTGACCTGAAGGACAAGGATTTCACGCTGGATGCGGGCGAGATCAAGTGGGGGCATGCGGCGGAGATCGGGTATTTTCCGCAGGACCATACCGGATTGATTGCGCACGGGATGACCGTGACCGAGTGGCTGCATCAGTTCAATCCCGAGGCGACGACAGAAGAGATTCGCGGCATTCTGGGGCAGATGCTCTTCCGCGGCGAAGAGGGCATGAAGCCGACCCAGGCGCTTTCCGGCGGTGAGACGGCGCGGCTGCTCTTCTGCAAGATGATTCTGGAGAAACCGAACATTTTGATTCTGGACGAGCCGACGAACCACCTCGATCTGGAGTCGATTGTGGCGCTGAACCAGGCATTGCAGCGGTACGAAGGCACGGTGCTGCTGGTGACGCACGACTACGACCTGATTGATGAGGTCGGGACGCGCATCTGGCACTTCAAGGACGGTGAAATTGAAGACTTCAAGGGGCCGTTGAGCGAGTACGAGGGAGCCGTGGCCGCGGTTCGCTAGGTGGTGCTGGCCGCACGGGCGAACGCGCCTTCGGCGCAACTGCAAATAGCCGGGGATAAAGTAGATTGCCTCTTCTTTTGAACGCACAATCTGTAAGCAAGGCCTTTGGCGCGACGCCGTTGTTCCGCGAAGTTTCCTTTACCGTGAATGACGGCGACCGCGTGGGCGTGATCGGGCCTAACGGCAGCGGAAAGTCGACGCTGCTGCGCATCTTTGCGGGGAAAGAAGAGCCGGACTACGGCGAGGTGACGCTGCGCGGCGGCGCGCGGCTGGTGTACATCGAACAGGACTCGCAGTTTGCGCCCGGGATGACGGTTTGCGGCGTGGTGGAAGCTGCGCTGGAGCGGGCGAAGATTTCCCATGAGGAGTGGGAGACGCGTCTGCGCGCCACGCTCGGCAAGGCCGGCTTTACGGACTTTGAAGCCGAGGCGGTATCGCTCTCGGGCGGATGGAAGAAGCGGCTGGCGATTGCGCAGGGGGTGGTGCAGTCGCCCGATGTGCTGCTGCTGGATGAGCCTACAAACCATCTGGATCTTGCGGGCCTTGCATGGCTCGAGGATCTGATTCGGCAGGCCGAGTTTGCGACGGTGGCGATCAGCCACGACCGGTATTTTCTGGAGAATTTTGCGCAGGAGATCGCGGAGCTCAGCCGGGCTTATCCCTCCGGCGTGCTGCGGAATAAAGGAACGTACTCGGATTTTCTGGATGCCAAGCAGGCGTTTCTGGCGAGTGAGGCCAGGCGGCAGGAGTCGTTGGAAAACCGCGTGCGCGTGGAGCAGGAGTGGCTGCGGCGCGGCCCAAAGGCCCGCGCGACCAAGGCCAAGGCGCGCATCGACAAAGCCTACGAACTGATGGACGAGCTTGCCGACGTGAGCGGCCGGATGAAGACGGCGACCGCCGGAATCGACTTTGCCGCCACCGACCGGCAGACCAAACGCCTGGTGGAAATGGAGGGCGTACAGTATTCGGTAGATGGGCGGAAGCTGTTCTTCGGGCTGAACTTCCCTGTAGTGGCTGGCGCGCGCGTAGGCATTGTGGGGCCCAATGGCAGCGGCAAAACGACGCTGCTGCGGCTGATTGCAGGCGAACTGGAGCCGGAGGCCGGCACCATCAAGCGGGCCAATGCGTTGAAGGTGACCTATTTTGAGCAGACGCGCGAGCTGGACGGAAACCAGACGCTGAGGCGGGCACTGGCTCCGGACAGCGATGCGGTGGTGGTGAACGGCAGCATGGTTCACGTTGCGTCGTGGGCGGCGCGCTTTCTGTTTACCGGCGAACAGCTGAACCAGCCGGTGGAGCGGCTGAGCGGCGGCGAGCGGGCGCGCGTGCTGATGGCGCGAATGATGCTGCAACCAGCGGATTTGCTGATTCTGGACGAACCGACGAACGATCTGGATATTCCGACGCTGGAAATTCTGGAAGAGAGCCTGACGGATTATCCCGGAGCGGTGCTGCTGGTAACCCACGATCGTTATCTGTTGGACCGTGTGTCGAGTGTGGTAATCGGCCTGGATGGCCAGGGCGGCGCGGCCAGTTTTGCGGATTATGCGCAATGGGAAGTCTGGATGGCCAGGCAGGAGGCGGCACGCAAAGCAGAGGCTGCGGCGAAAGCCACGGAAGCCAGAGAACAGAGCGCAACGCCGGCAGTGACTGCGAAAAAGAAACTGGGATACCTGGAAGCCAGGGAGTGGGCGACCATCGAAGACCGTATTTCCGAGGCTGAGGGAATCCTTCAGGAGCGCCGCAAGGCGCTCGAAGACCCAGCGGTGGTGGTAGATGCAGCCCGCCTGCAGACTGCCCTGGCCGATATGGAGAACGCGCAACGGGCGGTAGATGAGCTGTACGCCCGCTGGGCGGAGCTGGAAGCCAAACAGGTCTGAAGTCTGCGATCCGGGCACCGCAATGTCTTCCCGAGACGAACTCCTTTTTTTTCAGCTTTTTGCAATCCAATCGCTAAGCTTTGCCGTATTACTATTGTGCGTGGATATGTTTTTACTATTGACAACGTTATGCCTTAGGTTACTATGGATGTAACTTAGGTTACGCTTCCCCCTGTATTTTTCACTCACTCCGCAGAACTGAATAGGTGTATATGGGGAACCATCTGTATCGACAGATTCTCGGTATTCGATTTTTCACCGGAACTGCACGACAGAGCGTTGAGCGAATGAAAGCGAAAGGTGGACTGCTCGTAGTTCCAGCGGCGCCTGCTTTAAAGGATTTGCCAACGCACAGCGCCTACCGTGAGGCCCTGCTCGACGCGGACCTGGCCATTACCGACAGCATCCTGATGGTGCTGGTCTGGAATCTGCTGCACCGTGACAAGATTCGACGCGTCTCAGGCCTGGAATACATGAGACGGCTGCTGCTGGAGCCCGAGGTACGACTGGCCGGAAACACGGTGTGGATCATGCCGAGTCCGGAAAGCGCCAACCGAAACCTGACGTGGCTGCGGTCGCAGGGCATCCTGGTTCCGGAATCGCATGTTTACATGGCGCCGATGTATCACGGCGCAATAGAAGACCCAAAGCTCATCGCGATGCTCTCGGAACTGCGCCCGAAACACATCGTCGTCGCAGTTGGGGGCGGAACGCAGGAGCGCCTGGGACAATACATCAAGCGCGCGCTGGAGGATAGACCCGCGATCCACTGCACCGGTGCGGCGATTGCATTCCTGAGCGGAGACCAGGTTTCCATTCCGGAATGGGCCGACCGTTTCGGGCTTGGATGGCTGATGCGTTGCCTTTCCGATCCTCAGCGATTTGTGCCTCGATACTGGGGAGCCCGGAAGCTGGTGGGCCTGATGGTTCGCTATCGCGACCAGATGCCTGCGGCAGACGAAGTTCGGGCAGCCTGACCCTGTTTGGGCGGGAGCGCATGTCGTGAGATGCTGAGACCAGCATGCGCTTTGAAGAGTTTGTATCGCTGGCCCCTTATACGACCTTTTGGATTGGAGGCCGGGCACGCTGGTTTGTCCGGGCCACAACCGAGAATGAACTTGCAGAAACTGTGGAGTTTGCGCGTGAGCGTGAGCTCCCTTTTTTTGTGCTGGGCGGCGGGAGCAATCTGCTGGTGAGCGACCACGGTTTTCCCGGAGTAGTGCTCCATGTGGAGTTGAAGGGCATTCGGCAGGATGGCGATTGCTTTGATGTCGCGGCGGGTGAGCCCTGGGATGCGTTTGTGAACCATGCGGTAGAACGGAAATTCGCCGGGATCGAATGCCTGGCGGGAATTCCCGGCACCGTGGGCGCGACTCCAGTACAAAACGTGGGCGCTTATGGGCAGGAAGTGGCGGAGACGATTGTCTGCGTCCGCGCGCTGGATACGAAAACGAATCAGGTTGTCGATCTTGCCCAGGCGGAGTGCGAATTCGCTTATCGGCGGAGCATTTTTAACTCGACGGAGCGCGGGCGGTACATCGTGACGGCGGTGACTTACCGCCTGCAGGCAGCGGGTGAGCCGAACCTGGGTTACGCGGATCTGCGACGGCGCTTCCCTGCTGATGCAAGGCCGTCACTGAGGGACGTGAGCGATGCGGTTCGCGAGATTCGGCATGCGAAAGGCATGCTGATAGTAGAAGGCGAGCCGGACTGCCGGAGCGCAGGGAGCTTCTTTAAGAATCCTGTAGTGAGCGCAGCGGATTATGCGCGGATTGCGGCTGAGGCGGCGGGATCGGCGCCGTCGTACCCGGCGGGCGAGGGACAAGTGAAGCTGCCTGCGGCCTGGCTGGTAGAGCATGCCGGGTTTCCCAAGGGCTACACAATGGGGCGCGCCGGAATCTCCAGCAGGCATACGCTGGCGCTCATCAACCGCGGTGGCGCGACGGCAGACGATGTGTTGGCGCTCGCGGAACAGATTCGGACAAAGGTGCGGGAGAAATTTGGGGTGGAACTGGCGATGGAGCCGGTGCTGCTTGGATAGCAACGGGAACTACATCAGATGCACGGCGTCCACGTCGATGGTGAGGTTGCGCGGCGGGATACCGAGCTCTTCCGCATGATGACGCACCAGGCGCAGCACGCGCTGCAGCGACTGCCGCGATTGCGCCTTGAGCAGCAGGTGCATCCGGTGCATGCGCTTGATGCGCGCTATGGGCGCGGTGGCGGGACCAAGGACGCGAACATCTTCAAACTCCGCAGCGTTGAACCAGCGCCCCAGAGCTGAGGCCCACGCGGTGAGCTGGCTGAAGTCTTCGCTTTGGAGCACGATGTTGGTGATGGCGGCAAAGGGCGGGTAGCGCATCCAGCGGCGGTACTTGATTTCGCGCTCGGCAAAGCCGTGGAAATCGTGGCGCTGGGCAGCCTCGATGGCGTAGTGCTCGGGATAGTAGGTTTGCACGATGACCTTGCCGGGCAGTTCTCCGCGACCGGCGCGACCGGCCACCTGCGTGAGGAGCTGGAATGTGCGCTCGGCGGCGCGAAAATCCGGCAGGCCGAGTGCGTGATCCGCGCCAACCACACCCACCAGCGTGACACCGTGAATGTCGTGGCCCTTGGCGATCATCTGTGTGCCTACAAGGAGATTGATTTCCCCGGCGTGGAGCTTTGCGAGCAGGCGCTCCATATCGTGACGTCCGCGCACGGTGTCGCGATCCATGCGGCCGATGCGCGCGGAAGGAAAAATCTCCTGCAGGCGCTCTTCGCCCTGTTGCGAACCTGCGCCCAGAAAATAGAGATGCTCGCTCTCGCACTTGGGACAGAGTTTGGGGATGGGTCTTTTGTAACCGCAATAGTGGCATTCCAGCCGCTGACCGGCGGGAGCGGGCTCATCGGGCCTGAGCACGGCCTTGTGGTAGGTGAGCGAGATGGAGCAGTTTTCGCACTGGAGCTTTTCTCCGCAGGCACGGCAGAGCACGACGAAGGAGTACCCGCGCCGGTTGAGGAGAACGATGGCCTGCTCGCTGCGGTCGAGCGCGGCCTGGGTCTGGTCGATCAGCGCGCGGGAGAATAGCTGCTCGGCGCCCGTCTCCTGGAACTCGCGGCGCATGTCAATGAGTTCGACCTTCGGCATCGGCCGCTGGTGGACGCGCTCGTGCAGCTCGATGCGGGCGTACTTCCCTTCCGCGGCGTTGTGCCAGCTTTCCAGCGAGGGCGTGGCCGAACCCATGACGACAGTGGCTCCGGCGAGCTTGGCGCGCATCACGGCGGTATCACGCGCATGGTAGCGCGGCGTGGACTCCTGTTTATAGCTGCTGTCGTGTTCTTCGTCGACGAGGATGATTCCGAGATCTTCCACCGGAGCGAAGATGGCCGAGCGCGTGCCAACCACGACGCGAGCCTCGCGGCGGCGGATGCGGTGCCACTGCTCGGCACGCTCCTCCGGAAGCAACGCGGAGTGCAGCAGGGCGACTTCCTGACCGAAAGTGCGATGGAGCTGCGCCGCCATTTGCGGGGTGAGGCCGATTTCCGGTACGAGAAGGATCGAGGATTTGCCCTGCTGGAGTGCGTGCTGCATGGCGGCAAGATAGACGGCGGTCTTGCCCGATCCGGTGACGCCGTGCAGCAGATGCGGGCGAAAGCCACCCTCCTCCACCGCATCTGTGATCTGGGCGAGGGCTTTGACCTGCGAGGGGTTGAGCGTAAAGGCGGGTTGCCGGCGCAGAGTGAGACCGGAGACGAGGAACTCCGCGGGCTGATCTTCGACCACAACAAGGCCGCGACGGACGAGAGTGCCGAGCGTGGAGTCAGGCACTTCCAGCTCGCGCAACTGCTGGGCGGGAATGCCCGATGCGGCTCCGGCGAGTGCGGCGAGGATGGCCTGCTGATTGGCGTTGAGCTTTGGCAGGCGCGTTTCTCCATCGAGCGTTTGCGCAAGGCGGGCCACGCGGATGGTGCGGCGCGCGGGTCTCGCTTCTGCCTCGGTCTCTCGCGTGAGCCAGCGCTTGCGGAGCATGCCGCGCAGCAGGTCGGCGTTCGCTCCGGTTCTGGAACGGATGGTGGAGGCGCGTGCGGCATCGCCGGATTCAAGATAGTTGAGTACGGCGTACTCCTGATCCTGCTGCTCGGAGGTCAGGCGTGCGCGTCGCGAGGAGCCCTGCTGCGCTCCGGCGAAGAGCGCTTCGCGGCCCGTATCTGTGATGCGGAAAAGCACTTGGCGACGGACCTCCGCCATGAGCGGCAGCATGGTGCGCAGCACTTCGCCCACGGGCGCAAGGTAGTACTGCGAAATCCAGCGGGCGAGGTCCAGCAGTTGCGGCGAGAGCAGGCATTGCTCATCCATGACCATGAGCAGCGGCTTGGCTTCGACTGGAGGCGGCTCGTCGTGCAGGCGCATGACGATGCCGGAGAGCTTTTCATTGCGAAACGGAACGAGAACGCGCGCGCCCACCTGCGGGATATGCTCGCCGGTGGCGTAGGTGAATACACGATCGAGGGGGACCGGCAGCGCAACGTCACAAAAAGCCGGCATGGGGATCAGTCCCCTGCCGGTTTAGCGGGTTTGAGGCCGAGCTCGCGCATGGCGATCTGCAGATCGATCCATGCTTCCTTTTTCTGGCGCGGGTCACGGAGCAGGTAGGCCGGGTGATAAGTAACGATGAGCTTGCTGTTGTGCGCCATGTGAATGCGGCCGCGCAGCGAGGCGAGCGAGCTTTTGCTTTTCGGATCGAGTAGATAAGTGGCTGCCGTGGAACCGAGGGCGACAATCACTTCCGGCTGAATGATCTCGATCTGGCGAAAGAGGAATGTTGAGCAGGTGCTCGCTTCTTCCGGCTCCGGCGTGCGATTTTGCGGCGGACGGCACTTGACGATGTTGGCGATGTAGACCTGCTCCCGCTGGAGGCCCATGGCGTTGATCATGTTGTTGAGCAGTTGACCGGCGCGGCCCACAAACGGGAGTCCGTGCGCGTCTTCATCCGCGCCGGGGCCTTCGCCAACGAACATAAGGCGCGTGTGCGGGTCACCGTCGCCAAAGACGATGTTGTGTCGGCCCTGAAAAGCGAGCGGGCAGCGGGTGCAGTCTCCGATTTCCTCGCGGAGCAACTGGAGCGCCTGGGCGCGTGGAATATCTCTGGGTGCGGCGGAGCGGGCGGCTCGCGAAGACAAATCGGAACTCTCGCTTTCTGTAACAGGTATGGCTACATAAGGCTGTGCGGGCTCGGCGGCCTGCGGTTCCGCTGCGACCTCGACTATATCCGAGTCGGCAACAGGCTCGCCGCGACGGTAAAGGTCGTGGACGCCGAGATCGCGATAGTAACGGAGCCGAGCTTCGACCGATGCCGCAACCTCGGGGTTGAGGCGCGTAGTCATAAGCTCGTGGACTCCTCTGCGACGATGAGGCGCTTGCGGCGTAATGCGAGGACTTCATCGAGAATGCGATGGGCAAGCTCGCGCTTGGTCATCTCCGGCATGTCAATCGCCGTGGTGCGGGTAAGAAAGGTAGCGGCGTTATTGTCGGAGTCAAAACCGATGCCTTCGCGCGAAATGTCATTCATCACGATGGCGTCCGCGCTCTTGCGCAGAAGCTTTTCGCGGCCCTGGTTGATGGCGTCCTCTGTTTCCGCGGCGAAGCCAATGACCAGAGCGCCGGCGGGTCTTTTGGAGGCGACTTCCGCAAGAATATCTTCCGTGGGCTCAAATTCCACGGTAAGCGGACCGGAGCGCTTCATCTTCTGGGCCTCGCGCACACGGGGACGATAGTCGGCCACGGCGGCCGCCTTGATGATGACGCTTGCGGTGGGCAGATGCTTCATGACGGCTGCACGCATTTCGCTTGTGGTAACGACGGGGATCATCTCCACGCCTGCGGGAACACGGAGAGCAGTGGGTGCGCTCACGAGGATGACGCGCGCGCCGCGCCGCCTTGCAGCCTCAGCCAGGGCGTAGCCCATTTTGCCGCTGGAGCGGTTACCGAGAAAGCGAACGGGGTCAAGAGCTTCGCGGGTGCCTCCGGCGGTGACGAGGACGGTTTCTCCGGAGAGATCGTGCGCAAAACGCAGATGGTTGAGCACCTCGGCCACAATGGCCTCGGTGTCGGCAAGACGCCCATCGCCGGTCATGCCGCAGGCCAGGTATCCGCTGTCCGGAGGGACGATGGTGACGCCGCGCGACTCCAGCGTGGCGATATTCGCGCGCGTGGCGGGATGCTGCCACATGTTGACGTTCATGGCTGGAGCCACAATGACCGGGGCGGTCGTTGCCAGGTACATGGTGCTGAGAAAATCGTCCGCGATACCGTGGGCAAATTTGGCGAGCGTGTTGGCCGTGGCCGGGGCTACGACGAGCGCATCGGTCGTGATAGCAACGTCAATGTGCTCAATGGCGGAGGTGAGTTGCTCGGCCCCGGATTGCGGCTCGGTCCAGAGGCTGGTGAGGACTTTTTTTTCCGTGAGCGATGCAAAGGTGAGGGGCTGGACGAAGCGTTGGGCCGACTCGGTCATGACGACTTGCACGTCAAAAGCCTGCTTTTGCAGGGCACGAACCAATTCGGCGCTTTTGTAGGCCGAAATGCCGCCGCAGACGCCAACTGTGACTTTCATAAGGATGATTTTACGCTGCCCGGACGGGGTCCGGGCAGCATGGCCAATAGGGTGAGCTTAGAAGTGAGGGGCGAAGCGCGGTACAGCGTCGGATTCAATGTACGGCGTGGAGCGCTGCTTGCCGCGAACGTATCCGACGAGGCCTGCCTTGATCTCCTCCTGCGCTACTTTGTGCGGTTTACTCGTACGGCTTTTCAAAAGAGGCTGAGAACCCTGCTGCAACTGGCGTGCACGGCGGGCTGCGACCAAAACGTAACGATAATTGCTGTCAAATTCACGTTCCACTGCCATCCAGATCCACCTCAAAACAAGCTCGTCGCATGAAGGGATAAAGCGACTTGGCCCATAATGCGGCGAAGCGAGGCGGCACGTCAACCAGGAAATGCCGAAATTTTGGCCGGCTACGAGGAAAAAACCACACCAAAGGCATCCAGCACCGGGCGGAGACGTTCCGCAGAGTGCGATACCCGGCAGCTTTCCGCAATGGCCAGGACTTTTTGGACACCCGGGCGGGTGAGGTCGTCGCCGTCGTGGAGATAGCGCTCCGCCTTGACGATGGCGGAGAGCTCATCGACGGCGCGCTCGAGAACATCGTTCACAAGAACATATTTGTACTTGTGATAGTTCTCTATTTCATGCTGGGCCTTCGCGAGGCGGCGCTCGATCACTGAGTCTTCTACTTTGCCCTCTGCGCGGCTGCGGTTCGTGAGGCGCATCTTGAGCACATCCGGTGTGGGCGGCAGGATGAAGATGGAAATGGCCTCCGGAAGGCGCTCGCGGACCTGTTCTGCGCCTTGCACGTCGATGTCGAGCAGCAGATCGCGACCGTGCGCGAAGGACTCGCTGAGAGCCGAGCGGCCGGTGCCGTAGTAACTGCCAAAGACTTCGGCGTATTCCAGCAACTCATCTTCCGCGATCATGGCCTCAAAGCGCTCCCTCGGCACAAAGTGGTATTCGCGGCCATTCTCTTCTGAGCCGCGCGGAGCGCGGGTGGTGTAGGAGACAGAGAAGTCCAGATTCTTTTCAACCGAGCGCAGCTCATGCACGAGCGTGGATTTACCGGATCCGGAAGGGGCTGAAATGATGAAAAGAAGACCTGCCAATCTGGTTCTATCTCCTGAGTAATTGCTTGATTTCCATGCCCTTGGTTTTACTGAAGATTCTGCACCTGTTCGCGCGCTTTTTCGATCTCAGATTTGATCGAAAGGCCGATTTCGGTAATCTGGGAGCCTTTTCCGGCAACGCCACTGGTCTTAGAGAGCAGTGTGTTGGCTTCGCGGTTCATCTCCTGGAGCAGGAAGTCGAGCTTTTTGCCAACTTCCCCGCCGGCATCGAGCAGGCCGTGGAAGTGCGCGATGTGCGCGCGCATGCGGACCAGCTCTTCTTCGATGCTGCTTCGCTCGGCCAGCATGGCGGCCTCCTGCAAAAGACGGCTTTCATCCACCGCGCCGCCGATCATCCTGGTCATGCGCTGCTGAAGTTTCTCGTAATAAGCCTGCTGCACATCTTCCCGGAAGACCGCAACCTGCTCGACGGCAGCGGCCAGGCGATTGAGGCCGGATTTCAAATCCATTCGGAGGGCCGCGCCCTCGTGCGTGCGCATGACGTTAAGCGCTTCCACAAGCGTGTCGATATGGGCGAGGACGGCAGCTTCGATGACCTCCGGCGCTTCTTCGGTGCGGGTTTCCTGGTTGATGACGCCCGGCAGACGGAAGAACTCGTTGAGGTCAGGCTCGCCGGCAATGTTGAGTTCGGAGGCGGCAGCGCGAAAGGCATCGACATAAGCAGCGAGGCGCGCGCTGTCGTAGTCCACGCGATTGATGGTTGCACGGGAGAGGTTGAGCGTGAGGTCAACGTGGCCGCGGGCGATTTTTTCCTTAAGCACCTGGCGCAGTGTGATCTCCAGGCCGTCGAGCCCGTTGGGCAGGCGCAGATTGAGATCGAGGAATCGATGATTGACGCTCTTGATGGCGAGGTTGAAGGCAAGGCCTTCGGAGACGGTTCCTTCCACGCGGGCGAATCCGGTCATGGACATTACAGGGGATGCGGCTGAAGACGGAGTTTCACTCATTCGGCGGCCTCACTGGCGGCAAGATCCAATGCGTTCAAGGGTTCAATGTTCATAAATTGTAACTTGTACAGTTTCTTGTAGGTGTGTGATGCGAGGAGCAGCTCTTCATGGCTGCCGATGGCGGTGATTCGCCCAGCCTCGATGACAGCAATGCGATTTGCTCGGCGCACGGTGGAGAGCCGGTGCGCGATGACGATGCTGGTACGGTCGCGCATGAGGTTGGCGAGCGCGCTTTGTACGAGAGCTTCGCTTTCGGCGTCGAGCGCGGAGGTGGCTTCGTCCAGGATGAGGATGGGCGCGTTCTTGAGGATGGCGCGCGCGATGGCGAGGCGCTGGCGTTCGCCGCCGGAAAGCCGGAAACCTTTTTCGCCGATGACGGTGTCGTAACCCTCCGGCATGCGCTCGATGAAGTCGTGCGCCAGCGCCGCCTTCGCGGCCTGGTACACGCGCTCCAGTGGTATATCGGGCTGGCCGTAGGCAATGTTGTTGCGCACGGTGTCGTTGAAGAGGATAGTTTCCTGCGTAACGGTAGCCACCTGATCGCGCAGCGATGCGAGGGTGATGTCGCGGAGATCGTGACCGTCGATGAGCACCCGGCCAGTGGTGACGTCAAAGAAGCGCGGAATTAGATTGACGAGTGTGCTCTTCCCTGCTCCGCTGGGACCTACGAGCGCGACCACTTCGCCCCGGTGAATGGTGAGGTCAATGTCGTCGAGGACGTTCTTGACGCCCTCTTCGTCCTGATACTTGAAGCCGATGTGGTCGAGAGTAATGGCCTGGTGGAACTCATCGAGAGCGACGGCGCCGGGCTTTTCCACGACGCGGTCTTCGGCGTCGATGAAGTCGAAGATGGCCTGCGAAGAGCCGACGGCCTGCTGGAAGCTGTTCCAGTAAACGGCGAAGCGGCGGATGGGATCGTAAAGCTTAAAGAGCGCAACGATCAGCGCGAGGAAGACACCCGGCTTCATGTTGTGGTGATTGATTTCAGCGTGCCCGAGGCGGAGCAGCAGCGCAATGGCGACGGCGCCGATGAGGTCCATGAGCGGCGAGCTGACGGCCTGCGCGCTGACGGTGCGCATGTTGGCGCGCAGCAGCCGCCGCGCCGCGCCGCGAAAGCGAACCAGCTCCCAGAACTCCATGTTGAAGGCCTTCACGATGCGGTTGCCGGTGATGGTTTCGTGAAGGATGTTCTGGATTTCTGCGAGCTTGTCCTGGCCCTTGCGTGTGGTTTTGCGCACGCCACGGCCAATGCGCCGCATCGACAGAAAGACGATGGGGATGAAGATGACGAGTATCCAGGCGAGTTCGCGACCGAGAGCGATGACCACACCGATCATGAAGATGAGCGTGAAGAACTGCTGGAGAAAATCGGAAAGGATGGTGGACATCGAATACTGGACCAGTTCGATATCGTTGATCAGCGCGGAGAGCAGCGTTCCGGTGGCGTGCTTCTGGAAGAACGAAACGGAGCGCCGGAGGATGGCCTCGTAAAGATCGTCGCGGAGATCGGTGATGGTCCCGTAGCCGGCGTAGCTGGCGAGGAAGGTTCCGCCGTAGTCGCAGATGCCCTTGAAAAGAGTTGAGAGAACGAGGGCATAGGCGACGATGTTCCAGGAGTTGTGCAGGCCGGAAGGCACAAACTGCTGGAGGGTGATGTGCGGAAAAGCATTCGATATAAGTGGAATCTTCTGACGCGGGACGCCGCCGGGATGCAGCACGTCATCAAAGATGGGGCCCACGAGCAGGACGCGAATGGCGTCAAACAGTCCAACACCAGCGGCAAGCAAAACCGCGCCGAGGATCTGCAGCGTGTACCGCCGCGCGTAATGAAGCAGCCGGAAAAGTCGATTCATGCGCCGGCCTTGTTAGAACCCATCCCGGTATTTTAGCTGTTCGAAGCCCGGCTCAGCGAGGCATATCGCGATGCTCGACCTTGATGGGGTAGCCATTCTTCTCAAGTCGATGCGCCATTTCTTCGGCGATCATGACCGAGCGATGCTGGCCGCCGGTGCAGCCAAAGGCGACGGTGAGGTAGCTTTTGCCTTCATGGATGTAATGCGGCAGCAGAAAGAGAAGCAGGTCTGTCACCTTGTCCAGAAACTCGCCGGTTTGCGCGAACTTGCATACGTAATTGGCGACTTTGGGATCCTGCCCGGTGAGCGGGCGGAACTCGGGAATGAAATGCGGGTTCGGCAGGAAACGGACATCGAAGACCAGATCAGCCTCGATCGGCACGCCGTGCTTGTAGCCGAAGCTCATGGAAGAGATGAGCAACGTAGGAGCCGCGGCCTCCGTGGTGAAGCGATCGAGGATAAAGGCGCGCAGTTCGTGAACATTGAACTTGGAGGTGTCAATGACCATGTTGGCCATTTTGCGCAGCGGAGCGAGCATGCGGCGCTCGCTGGTGATGGCCCGGCTGACCTGCTCGTCCCTCCCCAGTGGATGAGGACGGCGGGTTTCTGAAAATCGGCGCATGATGACGGCGGTCGAAGCTTCCAGAAAGACTACCGTCGTCTTGATGGTGCGCTGGACCTCGCGCAGCATCTGCGGAAAACGCTTGATTCCCTCGCCTTCGCGCACGTCGACAACCAGCACGGCGCGGGTAATTTCAACGGATTGCTGCACCAGTTCCGCGAAGCGCGGAACCAGCTCAATGGGCAGATTATCGACCGCGTAGTATCCGAGATCCTCAAACGCCTTGAGCGCCGAGAGTTTGCCGGAGCCGGAAATACCGGTAAGGATGACGAGCTCGCGCGCGACGGTATGATTCTCCTGCTTGCCCGGGTTTTGAGCGCCGGGCTTTGCGGAGGAGCGTTTGGCTGGACGGGATGCCGCGGGATGCCGCTTTGAGGGCATGGGCACATCGTAGCATCGAAACCGTCCACCAGACGAAGGATTCAGCGTTGAATTTTTCCTGATGTTTATGGAGCTTCGATGAGCTCCATTTTGCCGTCCCGCTTTCGATGCAGAACGCAGAGTATACCGTCTCCGTCGCGCCGGAAGACGAATACGTCGCGGTCACGGAACTCAGCTTCTTTTACAGCTTCTTCCAGCGTCATGGGACGCAGTGCGACCGAGTCGAGCGAGCGGACGATATGAGGCTCGATGACTGGACCAGCGGCGGGAAAACTGTGCACGGTAACGGGAATCACGGCTTTGGCGGCCCTGGCGAGGCCATTCTTCCCATTGTGCGTGGCTTTCGCCGGAGAGGGTGCATCGGCTTCGGCCGCGCTGCGGTCGGCGGTGCTGCGGAGAGCCGCGCCACGGTGCACGCGGGTGAGCTTGGGTTCAAGAGTGGTTTTTTCTACTTTGGGCAGGCGCTTGTTGGCAACGGCCTTCTGCTTTTGCCGCTTGGCCTGGGTTTCGGCTTTATCGAGCGCCATGCGCAGGGCAGCATTCATGGACGTAGCTTCGCCCACGCTGACGAGTTTTGAGCCGCGAATCCTGATGGTGATTTCTGCTGAGTAACGGTATTTTTCTGAGCCAAGGACGATGTGGGCGCTCAGATCCCGATCGAGAATTTTTTGAACTCGTTCCAGGCCTTCCTCACAAAGTTTGCGGTAAGCCTGCGTGACATGGACATTCCGTCCGGTGTACTCAATCTGCATTGCGGACCCTCCGTTGTCTGTTTGCATCAACGGTAATAAGTAGAGTCAGGCGCGAACCCGCCTCTGATGGGTGCTGGGTATCTGCATGTCTTCTCTGTATTTGGCGACCGTTCGCCGGGTGACGTGGATGCCCTGCGTTTCCAGCAACTGGGCAATCTGGTCATCGGTGAGCGGTTTGGCCGGATCTTCCTCCTCGATGAGTTTTTTGACTTTACGCTTGAGCAAGACAAGAGGCAAGCCCGAACCTTCGGGGCCGTTGACTCCTTCTGAGAAGAAGAAGCGCAGCTCAAAGACGCCCTGCGGGGTATGCACATATTTATTCGAGACGGCACGGCTGACCGTAGAGGGGTGAACACCGATTTCTTCCGCCACTTCTTTAATCATCATCGGCCTCATATGTTCGATGCCGTGTTCGAGGAATTCGGTTTGCCGGCGGACGATAGCTTCGCAGGTGCGAAGGATGGTGTTCTTGCGCTGCTCAATGTTGCGCATGAGCTGGAGCGCGGAGCGGTACCGCTCCTTGACGTAATCGCGAACATCCTTTTCCGCGCCTTCCTTGTGCAGCAGGCGGCGGTACCCGTGGTTGAGGCGGAGCGTGGGCAGGTCCTCGTCGTTCATCAGGACGACGAATTCCTCATCGCGCTTGATGAAGGCAACATCCGGCTCGATCAAACGCGCCTCGGAGCGGTTGTAGCGCTGGCCGGGGCGCGGGTCGAGCGTGCGGATGAAGTCGATAGCGCGCTGAGTCTCATCCACCGATCTGCCGACGGCTTTCGACAACTCGCGTGGATCGCGCTTCTGGAGCAGCAGCATGTGACGGTCGAGGATCGCGGTTGCCGTCTCAAAAACAGCCATGCGCGCCAGGGTTGGGTCGTCTTCCGGCGATGCCGGCGAAGATTCGACCCGCGGCTCGGACTCTGCAACGTGCCCGTTGCGCTCTGTAGCAGCCGCGATATCAAAGGTGGCCTCGGCAGGCTCGGCTTGCGGAGCGACCGGCGTGCGTTCGCGCCCGTAAATCATCTCAAACTCATGCCGTTGCGCCCCGACCTGGGCCAGCAGGCAGGAGCGAAGATCGGGCCATGCAATGCCTAACGGGTCAAGCTGACGGACCACATCCAGCCCAGCCGCGAGATGGGCGCGCGCGCGGTCAACCATGGCGGGCGGCAGTGCGGCGAGCGAGGCGGCATGATGTCCGTTGGCGATTGCAGGGGTTTCGGTTTCGGGCACGAGTTGCTCGCGCAGGTAGCCTTCGAGAAGCTCGTCATCGGGGACGGTCAGGTAGCCGTCCTCATTGAGGTTGCCGATGATGTACTCGGCTGCGTCGCGCACCGCGGTGATGAGGCTGAGCGAACCGAGCTGCCATTGCAGGTGGTCGCTGAGCGTGCTGGGCGCGGAGAGAAAATTTTCGATGGAGGGCTTTTCGCTGATTTCAAAGCTGTTGGGCGTGCGGAAACCGGGATCGAGATACTCCTGAAAGTAGGAGCCGAAGTCAATTTCGTCGAAGGGATCCTTCTTTTCGGGCTCGTCTTTGCGGGTCTCCAGCATGCGGTCGTGGTCTTCTTCGCGCTGGGCCACATCGTCGATGAGAGGAACGTTCTCTTCCATCTCCTCCAGAACCGGATTCTCACAGATTTCCGCCTGGATCATTTCTTTCAGCTCAATCTTGTTCAGCGCAAGGACGCTGACCATCTGCATGAGCCCCGGCGTAAGGATCTGTCGCTGGGCCACTTTCAGATTGAGTTTTGGTTGCAGTAAAGCCATTTCACTTCTTCTCAGCCGGGGGACTTGCCTCTGAGTTTACATGCTGACAGCCAGGATGCGTGTGGGAATCCGGGGCCGAATATGACCTTGGAGATACTCTCAAGCGAGTGAAAAACCTTGCCCAAGGTAGACCCTGCGCACCTCCGGATCGCCGCCCAGTTCCTCCGGCGTACCGTGACGGAAAATCTCCCCTTCGTGAATGATGTAGGCGCGGTCGGTCACGGAGAGTGTTTCGCGAACGTTGTGATCGGTAATGAGTACACCAATACCCTGCGTCTTTAGGCCGGAGATAATGTCCTGTAAATCAAGAACGGCGATGGGGTCGATGCCGGAAAACGGCTCGTCGAGGAGGATGAAGTTGGGCTGGATGCAGAGGCAGCGTGCGATCTCCACGCGGCGGCGCTCGCCGCCCGAGAGCGCGTAACCGAGTGTCTTGCGAATGTGGCCAAGATTAAGCTGATCGATGAGCTTTTCCGTGCGGGCGCGGCGGGTTTCCTGTGGCAGGGGCTGAGCCTCCAGCACGGCCAGAATATTCTCTTCCACAGTGAGCTTGCGGAAGACGGACGGCTCCTGCGGCAGGTAGCTGATGCCGTATTTGCGGGCGCGCATGTACATGGGCACGCGGGTGATATCTTCACCATCGACAAAGACGCGGCCCGAGTCTGGCTGAATAAGGCCGACGGTGATGTAGAAGCTGGTGGTTTTCCCCGCGCCATTGGGCCCGAGCAGGCCGACGACTTCGCCCCCAAAGACTTCAACACTGACACCGCGGATTACCTGCCTGCCTTTGTATGCTTTCGTGATGTGGTCCGTGTAAAGCCTGTGCATTTACTTCGGGATGCTGGTCACAGTGACCGCGCGTCCCTCACCCCCGTTGACCTCGACGCTATCATTCCGATTATTGAAAATCAACGCCGCGCCCGTGGTCCGTCCATGCACGCGGTCCGTAAGGTACGGCAGCGCGCCGGGTCGTCCGGTGAGGACGTACCGCTCGTCACTGGCGGTATAGACCAGTCTGGTTCCCACGGCGCGGCGGCCGGGCTGGGTGAGCGTGACGCCGCCGGTAGCGGTCATCCGCTGGAGCCGGGTGGGCTGATGATCGGCAGCCGGAGCAATCTGCATTATGATGTTGGCGGCCTGCATTCTGCCAAAGCTGTCCACCGCCGCAACGTGCCCGTGGAAGTCGGCCTGATGCGATTTGTCGGAGTACGTGAGCGAGTCACTGGCGACGCGCACCAGTCCAGGGGGAGATTTGGAGCCGATTACGGCTGCGAAGGCAGCGATCACGGCGTCCGTTCCGTGGCCGGAGGCCAGCAGCTGCTGTGGACTGCGGCGGAGTTCGATAACCGGCGCAGAAACGGAATTGCCGCCCTGCCACAGGCGAGCCGGATGACCGGAAGAACCGTAAAAGCTGGCCTGCCCCCTGGCGGACGAGAACCATGCGTGCGATGCGATAACGTGCGTGGCTCCCTTGCCGCCAAGTTGCGGCAGCGAGCCGTTTGCGGATGCCGCCGAGGGTTCCCGGTAGGTGGCTTTGACGTTGCCGATGGCGGAGGCGTCGCCTGTGGCGCGGTGATAATCAATGGCGTCCGCGGAAAGATCGAGCGCGCCTGTCTCCTGGAGTCGGGGATTGCCGCGCAGATGAAGCACCTGGTCCACTGCCGAATATTGAGCCTGATCGGCCCATGCCATGACCGGCCCTTGTGACTTGCGGGCATTGCGGGCGGGCGTTTGCTGCATCACGACGTGGCCATCCTCCACTGCGGAGACAAGCTGGGCAGCCGCGTGGCGCGGTTGAGGCGCAAAGGTGAGATGAAGCGAGTCACTGTGCGTGGTGTTGAGCGAACCATCCTTGCCGAGGCTCGTAATTTCGGCCTGGCCGATGGCGTTCATGGTTTGCAGGGTGCGGCCATTCGCCAGCGTGGCGACTACTTCATTGGCACGCACGGTGGTTTGCTGCGGCGGCTGATGTGTGTAGGTCGTCCGCATGGTGGCGACGGCATTCTGCTGCACGATGATGGTGGTTGGAACACTTTTCGTTCCGTTCGCGGCGGGAGCAAAGGCTACATCGGCCTGCCCGCCGCTGATGTGGCGCGTCGAGACGGCTTTGGGATCGCCCGGAGCGCCGTGAATCTGCTGGGTAAACTGCACGGACTGATCAAAGAGCGCATGCCGCAGCCAGGAGTGGCCGGCATGACCCGGCACAGCCGCAAAGCTGAGATGCGCCTGCTGCGCGGAGCCTTGCATCGTTTCCTGCGCGGAGTGGCCGGCATATTGCACGCCGCCGGTGAGCACGGCAGTCTGCGGCTGATTACTGCCGGAGAGTGCGATTTGCGCCGTTTGTGCCGTGATCGTAGCGCCGGTGGCGGAGGTCATCCGAACATGGCCCTGAGCGACGATGTGATCGGCCGAACCGTCAGGCCGGAAGTAAAGCTGGGCCTGTGCTGCCGATGTGGCTTGCTGGCCGTTCTGGATGACCGGCGCGGACAGCGTCGCCTGATTCTTGTCTCGCTGGAAACTCAGGTGAGCGGCGTGGATGACCGTGGCCGAAGTGCCGCTGGATTTGCCCGGCTGCATCTGCAGATAGACCTGCTGCTCCAGCACAAAGAGGCCGGTTTTGGAGTTGTAATTCGCGCCTGTGGCGTGGCCGGAGCCCTGCGGCAGCGAGAATTCCGTGTACTGGCTGGTCTCGGCTAGGCCGGTTTTGGAGTCGTACGTGAGCTGGCTGGTCTGGACGTGAATGGGCCGCTGCGCTTTTCCCTGCCCTTTCTGCGATGGGCTTTCAAGATCGATCTCCACCTTGCCCTGGCTGCTGGCAATGCCGGTCTTGCGGTTGTATTCAAACTCGGCGCCGTAGATGCGGTCGGCGCGATGACTGCCCGGAGGGCCATACAGCGTAATGGAAACATTGTGCAGCTCGGCCTTGTCATTCTTGAAGCTCATGAGGCGCGAGGCGTGAATGGTGAACAGCGTATGCCCGTGACTCGACTGCGAGTAGGTGAACTCCGACGCGGTCTGCTGGATGTTCACGCCGAGCTTGTGCGGCAGGTTTTGAACGATGTGGCGATACTGGAAGCCGCTCCAGAGAAAAAAGCCGGCGAGCACCGCAATCAGCAATGACGCAGCGATGAGTATCCACAGCCGCAGTCGTTCGACGGTCACTCGCATCTATTATATTTTCTCACTTTGCAGCAGCGGCCGGGGCCTCGCGCAGCGCAAGCAGCAGCTTGGCCGTGGTAACCAGCTGGCCCGTATGGCGGAGAGTATGGTCGGCACAATGCACCAGCAGTCCCCCGACGCTGGTGGGCAGCGCCTTGCGGCCGACGCCGCGGAACTGCTCGAAGTCCGCGGTGGCCAGCGCGCGAACCCGCAACGCGGCCTCCTCGCAGGCCATGGCCAGCTCCTGAAAAAGCGCTTCCTTGCTGGCTCCGGGCTCGAGTTCCACTTTGAGCGCGGCCATCTGCGTTACGTCCAACTGGTTGCCCTCGGCGTAAGTGAGCAGGCGGTCGAGGCTGCGGCCAATGTGGCGAATGTGGAAGGCAGCGGGAGTCATGCCGAAGGGCTGCGCGTGGAGTTCTTCGGTGGTGAGCTCCGCGCACCAGCGCTGCGCGTCCTCCTGTGCTGTCTCTATGGCATGCAGAACAGCGCGGGCCACGGCGGGCACTTCGGTCAGCGAACCGCGCAGCCACGGCTCAAGATTGGGTCTGGGATTGGAATTCGAAGGATGGTCCTGCATAAGATGTTCCCCTGAGACGGCAAAGCAGAAGGAAATAGAATGCCGAGGCCTGAGCCTCGGCATTGTGCTTAGTGTAACGCGTTGATCTTACTCCGCGGCAGGCATCTCAGGGAGCGGAGTCGAAGCCGCCGCGCCCTTTACGCGCACCACGGTAATTTTGGTAAAGCCTTCCTTAAAGCTGGGCGGACGAAGCCGCTCGGCCATCTTGTGCATGATCTCGTCGTTGACGACGCGTTCGCGGCGGCTGTTGCGCTGCATGCAGACCTCCAGCGGAACGTCGAAGAAGACGGCCTGTACCTCGTAGCCGAAGCTCTTCGCCATTTTGATCCACTGGCGGCGTTCATGCGGCGAAAGGTTCGTCGCGTCCACGTAATTCCACGGCATCTTGGCGATCAGGCGCGCGCGTAAAAGCGAGCGCAGCGTCGAAAAGACCAGCCCCTGGTAGCGCTGTTCCGTGATGTCGTCAAAGAGAATGGACCGCAGCATATCGCTCGAGAGCGGCTGCACTCCACGACGTTTGAACCAGGTGGTCTTGCCTGATCCGGGCAGTCCAATCGCCAGCACGACGTAGCCCCGCAGCCCCTGCGCAGAGCCTGCCTGCGTTGCGGCCTGTACTTCCGGCGGAGGGATCGACGGGGATTCAGGCTGGGTTTCCACAACCAGTTTGCCGGTTTCCGGAGCTTCTTCCACTTCGGCGGCGGCTTCCGACTGTGCAGTAACGGGCTCTTCTACTTCCGGTTCGTGCGAAAGAGCGAGCGCTGCGTGTGCCGGTTCAGCGTGGGATTCCGTTGATTTTGTGCCTTCTTCAAGATAGGAAGGGCTAAGGGGCGCCGGCCCTGAGGACGGCAACTCCTGTCCGATTTTGCCTGTGGACTCGGAGAGATTCGGTCCACGCTTCGAGCGTCTTCTCATGCGTTCGCGCATCCATTCACGCATAGTCTTTATAGTTGAGGATGTAACACACTCGGCAGGTCATCGCAAACGGTTGGGCCGGGCAGCGAACAAACTAAGGCAAGTTTGGCGCTGCGAGCCCCGGTTGCGCCCAACAAGAAAATCCCCACAATGCTAGCATCAAATATGGTGGACGAAACGGCGTCGCTCGCCACCGGTTGTGTATCCATAAGCACGCCTCTAGCAATCCATAAGGAGAGAGAATTTCCATGGCAGTGAAGGTTGGAATCAACGGTTTTGGCCGCATCGGCCGTAATGTTCTGCGCGCATCCCTGGGCAATCCCGACATCGAAGTTGTGGCCGTCAACGACCTGACGAGCCCCGCGACGCTGGCGCACCTGCTCAAGTACGACTCGATTCTTGGCAACCTGAAGTCCGATGTCACCGCGACCGAAGATTCGATTTCGATCGACGGCAAGACCCTCAAGGTATTCGCTGAGAAGGATCCCGCGAAGCTGCCCTGGGAGTCCGTGGGCGCACAGATCGTGGTCGAGTCCACCGGCCGCTTTACCGACGCCACCGTGGCCAAGAGCCACCTCGGCAACACGGTGAAGAAGGTCATCATTTCCGCACCGGCCTCCAACGAGGATCTGACGGTGGTTCTGGGCGTCAACGAAGACAAGTACGACGCGGCGAAGCACAACATCATTTCCAACGCGTCCTGCACCACGAACTGCCTCGCGCCGCTCGTGAAGGTAATGCACGAGAACTTTGGACTGGTCACCGGCATCATGACCACCATCCACAGCTACACCAACGACCAGGTCATCCTGGACTTCCCGCACAAGGACCTGCGCCGCGCCCGCGCTGCCGCCATCAACATGATCCCCAGCTCCACCGGCGCCGCCAAGGCCCTCAAGCTGGTTATTCCCGAGATGGCAGGCAAGCTGGACGGCTTTGCGATCCGCGTCCCAACGCCGAACGTTTCGGTGGTCGACCTGACCTTTACTGCCGAGAAGCCGGTCAGCGTGGCGGCGGTGAACAAGGCAGTTGAGGAAGCCTCCAAGGGCGCACTCAAGGGCATCCTTGGCTACGAGACCGCTCCGCTGGTTTCGAGCGACTTCAAGGGCGACCCGCGCTCCTCGATTTTTGACGCGGAGCTGACCAAGGTTCTTGGCCAGTCGGTCAAGGTCATCAGCTGGTACGACAACGAGTGGGGCTATTCGAACCGCGTGAAAGACCTCATTCTCTTCCTGGCCAAGAAGGGTCTGTAAGGCAAGGCCGATTCGCTGTAACGTATATTCCCGGGTCCGCGGATCAGCGGGCCTGGGATTGATCTGCCACTTCCGCTCGCAGGCTCCTGCAGGCTGCCGATTCCGAGGCAAACGCACTATGCGCCAGAATATTGCCGGTACTTCGCCGTATGAACCCGTGATTGGATTTTCGCGGGCCGTTCGAGTTGGAAATACGGTTGTCGTTTCCGGAACCGGCCCGGTGGGCGCAGACAACGGCGACGTAGCCGCGCAGACGCGGCAGATCTTCCAGATCATTCAGGCTTCACTCGAAAAGGCAGGCGCGCGGCTGGAGCATGTGGTCCGCACGCGCATTTATCTCACCCACGCCGAGGACTGGGAAGCGGTAGGTCAGGTCCATGGCGAGTTGTTTGGCTCCATACGGCCAGCCGCCACCATGGTGGTGGTCGCGAAGCTTCTAAATCCTGCCTGGCGCGTCGAAATTGAAGCCGACGCGATCCTCGATTCTTGAAAAAGTCAGTTAACGGAGAAGAATTCCATGTCGAAACTCTCGATTCGCGATCTCGATCTTGCTCACAAGCACGTTTTCATGCGCGTGGACTTTAACGTGCCACTCAGCGAAGACGGCCAGGAGATCACCGACGACACGCGCATCCGCGAAACACTGCCCACCATTGAGTACGCGCTGCGCCACAAGGCAAAGCTGATTCTGGCCTCGCACCTGGGCCGTCCCAAGGGCAAGGTAAACCCTAAGTACAGCCTTCGCCCGGTGGTGGACCGCCTGCGCGGCCTGCTCGATCATCGTCTGGGCGAGCGTGTGAACGTGGCCTTTTCGCCCGATTGCGTGGGCGACATCGCGAAGGAAACGGCGCTGCAACTGGAGTCCGGGCAGGTGCTGTTGCTCGAGAACCTGCGCTTCCATACCGAAGAGGAAGCCAACGATCCGGAATTCGCCAAAAAGCTGGCTTCGCTTTGCGAGATCTACGTCAATGACGCTTTTGGCAGCGCGCACCGCGCCCATGCTTCCACAGAAGGTATTACGCACTTTGTGAAACAGTCGGCTGCCGGCCTGCTGATGGAGAAGGAACTCCAATACATGGGCAAGGCGCTGGAAGCTCCGTCAAAGCCGTTTGTGGCGATCATCGGCGGCGCCAAAGTCTCGGACAAGATCAAGGTGATCGACAACCTGCTCAACAAGGTGGATGCGCTGCTGATTGGAGGCGGCATGGCGTACACCTTCCTCAAGGCGCAGGGCCAGGAAGTCGGCAAGTCGCTGGTGGAGGCCGACAAACTGGATATCGCCAAGGCCGCGCTCGACAAGGCAACGGCCAAAGGCGTTCGCTTCCTGCTGCCTGTGGATCACATTCTGGCGGACAAGTTTGCCCCCGACGCGAAGACCCAGGTCTTTGAAGGCACAGGAGCCTTCCCTGCCGAGTGGATGGGCCTTGATATCGGTCCCAAGTCGATTGCGCTCTTCTCGAAAGAGATTGGCGACGCGGCCACCATTGTCTGGAATGGACCGATGGGCGTCTTTGAGATGCCGGCCTTCGCCAAAGGCACAACGGCAGTTGCGAACGCGGTAGCAGCCAATGAGGATGCCATCTCGATCATCGGCGGCGGGGACTCGGTTGCGGCGGTAAAGCAGACCGGCGTGGCAGACAAGATCAAGCACATCTCCACGGGCGGCGGCGCAAGCCTCGAGTTTCTGGAAGGCAAGAAACTGCCCGGCGTCGAAGCGCTGACCAACAAGTAAGGAGAGAATAAACAGATCATGCGCAAAGCACTGATTGCAGCTAACTGGAAGATGTATAAGACTCCCGCCCAGGCGAAGGAGTTTGTCGCCACATTTTTGCCTCTCGTGACCGGACACACCCGCGACGAGATTGTGCTTTGCCCTTCCGCCACGTCGCTTTCCGCCGTGGTGGACGCGGTTGCCGGCAGCAATGTTCGCGTGGGCGGGCAAAATATCCACACCGCTGATGAAGGCGCGTTTACCGGCGAGAATTCGGCAGTCATGCTGGTGGCTCTCGGCGTATCCCACATCATCATCGGCCACTCGGAGCGGCGCCAGTACTTTGGCGAGACCGACGAGCTGGTAAACCAGAAGACGCATCAGGCGCTCAAGCATGGCCTCAAGCCGATTGTGTGCGTGGGCGAACTGCTGGCCGAGCGCGAAGGCGGCAAGACGCAGGAGGTGCTGCTGCGGCAAACCGAGATCGCCTTCAAGGGCATCACGGCAGAGCAGGCAGCGAACATCGTGATTGCCTACGAGCCCGTGTGGGCCATTGGCACCGGCAAAACGGCTACACCGGAGATGGCAGCGGAAGCGCACCTCGTCATCCGCACCGAAGTGGCTCGCCTGCTGGGCCGCGAAGTCGCGGATAACATCCGGATTCTTTACGGCGGCAGCGTGAAGCCGGACAATGCCACGGCCCTGCTCAACCAGCCGGAGATTGACGGCGCACTGGTGGGCGGCGCGAGCCTCGATGCCGTGTCCTTCTCGAAGATCGTAAGGTACTAGTCGAGTTTTCTTCTCAACCGAAGCGGGCTGCCGGAATGGCGGCCCGTTTTGTTTGCGATCGTGCGATAGAGTGTGGGCATGCGGATTGGCGTCATTTCAGACACACACGGGCTGCTGCGCCCGGAGGCAATCGAGGCACTCACCGGCGTGGAGCACATTCTGCACGCGGGCGATGTGGGCGGCATTGAGATTCTGGACAGGCTGCGTGCGATTGCGCCGGTAACGGCGATTCGCGGCAATGTGGACGGATTCGGGCCCTGCTCTGAACTGCCTGAGATTGAAGTGGTGGAGATGGGAGGATTTTCCTTCTACATGCTGCATGATCTGCAGACGTTGGATCTGGACCCGATCGCTGCAGGCATGGCGGGGGTGATCTACGGGCATTCGCATCAGCCAAAGATCGAAGAGCATAATGGAGTGCTCTACTTCAACCCCGGCAGTGCCGGGCCGAAGCGGTTTTCCCTGCCTGTTTCGCTGGGCTTTCTGGAGATTGCCGACGGAAAAGCTACAGCAACGCTGAATGAGCTACTGTAGTTGCGCCAAAGACGCGTCTGCCTGGACCTCTAGTCCCGGATGCGCGGGTTGATGACGAGATAGAGTACATCCGTCGCCAGATTCACGAGGACATACGTCAGCCCCACGGCGAGGATGCAACCCTGCAGCAGTGGGTAATCGCGATTCTCTATGGCTGTAACCGTGAGCCGCCCAATGCCCGGCCAACTGAAGATCTTTTCAGTCACGATGGCGCCGGCCAGCAGCGCGCCAAATTGTAACCCGATGAGCGTGAGCACCGGAATCATCGCATTTCGCAGCGCATGCACATAGACGACACGACGCTCGCTGAGGCCCTTGGCGCGCGCGGTGCGAACGTAGTCCTGGTTGAGTTCCTCGAGCATCGCGGTGCGCACCATGCGGGTAAGCACCGCTGCCAGCGCCGCGCCCATGGTGACGGCGGGCAGCACCAGATGCGCGAGGCCGCCGGCGCCGCTCACCGGCAGCCAGCCCAGCTTGATGGAAACCAGCAAGATGAGGATTGGCCCAAGGGCGAAGTTCGGGAACGACAGTCCGAGCAGGCTCACCACGCCAACGGTGTGATCGCGCCACTGGCCGCGATGCAACGCGCCGATGATGCCGGCAGGAATAGAGATCAGCAGTGCGATAAAGAGCGCGGCGATGGTCAACTCCGCCGTGTAGGGGTAGCGTTCCAGCACAAGGCTGGTGACGCTCTGCCCCATGCGCAGAGACATGCCGAGGTTGCCATGCAACACGCCTTCCCAGTAGCGGATGTACTGGACGTGCAGCGGCAGATCAAGCCCATAAGCGTGGCGCAGCGCGGCAATGTCGCCGGGGCGCGCGCCCTGCCCGAGCATTACCTCCACGGGGTCGCCTGGGACGAGGTGAATGAGAAAGAAAACGATGGAGACCACCAGCCACACAACCGGCAGCGTATACAGCAGGCGAAAGGCCAGCGAGCGCAGTACCCTCTTCATGCTTCCGCCGTATCCTCCTCATCCGCCGTGCGCGCGGACGGCGTAACTTCGACGCGAATTTTGCTGATGCGATTGCCCGTCATCTCCACGACGGTGAGCTTTCTGCCATCGTAGAGAAAGCTTTCGCCGGGCTCGGGAATTTTACCCAGTTGGGTCAGCATAAATCCTGCGAGGGTTTCCACGCCGCCTTCGCGCGGCAAATCCCATCGCATCTGCGTTTCCAGATCGCGCAGGGTCACACTGCCATCCAGAACCATCTCTCCGGCATGCGCGAGCAGACGTTGCGGCTCCAGGTCAAACTCGTCCTCCACTTCTCCAATGAGTTGCTCGATGGCGTCTTCGACGGTGACCAGTCCGGCGGTCGAGCCATATTCATCCACCACAATGGCAAGGTGGCGTCGGCGCTGCTGGAACTCACGGAGAAGATCGAGCACCGGCTTGGTTTCGGGCACGACCAGCACCTCGCGCATCACCTGACGCAGCGTCATGCCGCTGAACGGCTCGGCGGAAAAGCGGGTCTGCGCCGTCGCGCGAAAGTGCATGAGGCGGGCGATGTCCTTGGCGTTCACTTCGCCAACGATGAAGTCCTTGCCGCGCTCCGGTTCGTAGACCGGCACGCGCGAGTGCATCTCCGCGACAATGCGTGCGCTGGCCTGCTCAATGGGCATGTTGACGGGCAGCGAAAAGATCCGCTGGCGCGGCGTCATGATCTCGCGCGTGAGAGTGTCGTCGAGCTCAAGCGAGCGATGAACAAGAATCTCTTCGAACTCCGGCAGCACGCCGGTGCGCCGCGCGGCCGTGGCCATGAGCTTGAGCTCTTCCGCGGAGTGGATGGCGCCATTGTGCGCGATGGGCGCGCCAAAAAGCTTGAGCACAACGGCCGCGGACGAGTTCATGAAGCGCAAGACGGGGCGCGATAGCCGGATGAATGCGTCCATCGGCCCGGCGATGGTCATCACCATCTGGTCTGTTCGGTGGAGGGCCAGCGCCTTTGGGACAAGTTCGCCGACGAGCACCTGGAAATACGTGATGCCCGCGAAGGCCAGAGCCAGCGCGGCGATGTGGCCATAAATATTCGAGTCCGGAAGCCATGCGAACCAGCGGTCGAGAATCCCCGCTACAAACGGCTCGCCGATCCAGCCAAGAGCAAGGCTGCAAAGCGTGACGCCCAGTTGCACAGCGGGGAGAAAGTCGCCGAGGTTTTCCTGCAAGCGGCGCACCGTGAACGCACGCGCGTCGCCGGACTGGATAAGCTGCTCCACGCGTGTGGCGCGCACGCTCACCAGGGCCAGTTCCGCGGCGACAAAAAAGCCGTTGGCCAGAATGAGCATGACGATGGCAACGCCATGAAAGAGCAGGAATTCCGACATTGATTCCGAGTCTAGAGCATCTGTGCCGGTCGTGCAGAGTAGCCAGTGGTTATCGCCTGCGATTGCGCACGCCCTGCCACAGCGGAGCGCCCCACGTCACGATGGCCAGGAATGCGCCAAACAGCACCACCGCGTCAATGCTTTCCCTGCCCTGCTTTGCCCAGTAAACGTCTTTGAGGTTGAGCCACAGGGCAAACTCGTCGAGCGTGAGGGCCGCGCCCACGCCGTAAAGAATGGCGAAGAGACGGCTCAGAAAGATGGACCACGGCGTTTCCTGATGGCCAATCTCCGCGCTGTAGCCATAGCCGACAATCAGCAACAGCAGAATCCCCCACACGAGGTGGTGAATGTGCTTGCCGTGGAAATAAACCCAGTGGAACGGGCCAAAGTGGTGCGTGATCGACATGACCAGCAGACGCACCACCAGAAATGTAAGAAAGAAACTGATGGAGGAAAGAAACAGCCGCCGATGCGGACGATTCGGGATGCGACCCTGGATAAGATCGCCAAAGCGAGTGAGATGCAGCAGAAGAAGAAGCAGGCCCACAATGATGGCGACAAACAACATCAGGACCGCGGTTCCGTTTTGATTCATGTCGGGTTGCTTCCTCCCTTCTGCATTTCGCGAAGGCAAACTCGCTGCGCCGGGCCGGCTTTCGCATCATGCAGCAGCTTCGCTATCCGCCTTGTAGCTTAGTCTGCTCCGTATTTAGCGCGGATGGCTACCGTGCGGTCGAGCGTGTCGACGGCCTGCAATATCTTCAAACGCAAATCCGGAGGAATGGGTTCCAGTCTCAGATACTCATGCACACGGCGGTCCGCAGCAGCCGAGGTCTGGTTGCCGAGGAAGGCATCCAGCCACGTCACGAGGAAAAAGATTTTGCGATTCTGCTGGATCTCCGGCAGAGCCTCCAGCGCAGGCTGTACGTAAGGCTCGGTCAGCGAAGACTGGTTCCAGTAATTGAAGGCGGCCAGGCTCGCGGAAATCCAGTCCTCGGGGCGCTGCGCATTGTGCAGGTAGTCGTTAAAGTAGAACTGCTTGCTCGCGGCCGTGGGCGTGGCGGCGCGTGCAATGTAGGCAAAGCGGCGCGCTTCATCCGGAGTGTCGCGCTTCTGCTCCGCCTTCAGGAATGTCTCGGCCTGCGGATCCTGATACGCGATGAGCGAGGTGATCAGATTCCAGCGATCGGTAACGCGCAGCTTCACACCGGGGATTTGCAACTTGCCGGCGAGCAAATCCTTGACGGCGTTGCGGCCGGGCTGCTGGTTCGCAAGGCCCGGCAAAGCGCGGAACCAGACCACGCGCAGGTCGGGATTCGTGTCCTTCTGCATACGGTCGATGGCGAGCGCGGCAAACTTGGGCGCAAGCTGCCTGCGCGTCTGCGAGCCGACATAGTGGTGCAGCGCCCACTCGCTGCGGGCGAGCACACTCGAAGTAAGCAGTTCGTCGTGCTCGTTCGGCAGGTCGCGAAGGGCCAGTTGCAGGTACTGCGTGGGATCGAACTCCGTAAGGCGAACGCTCTGCCAGAGCGAGCCCCATAGCATAGCCTGTTCGAGGCTGCCGGGAATCGCCTTGTCAGCAGGATTGAGATGAGCAGTCACATATTCGCGGCTGCGCGGGTCAAGCAGAAACAGCCCATAGGCCTGGTCGCCCGCATTTGCGAACACATACGCTGGACAGGCCTTGCCCACCGCCTGCGGCAACGGAGCTGACGCGGCGCTCCACTGCGCGCGCAGCGTAACATTCTGCCCGCCGGGGTAACCGAGCAGCACATTGTCGGCGATGGGCCACACGGTATCCGTGCCGAGCACATCCCGCTGGTCCAGCGTGAACGAGGCTATCTTGCCGTTGGAGCAGGACCAATGGACATGCACCTCCGGCATCCCGCGGTGCCGAATCCAGAGGTCAGCCCAAGGCAGAAGTTGTTTGCCCGATGCCTTCTGAAGCGACAGAACCAGGTCGTTCCAGGTGGCGTTGCCGTAGGGATGGGACGCCAGGTAATCCTGCAGCCCCTTGCGGAATGCCTTGGGGCCAAGAACAAACGCCAGTTGCTTGAGCACTCCGGGAGCCTTGTTGTAGACAATCGCGCCGTAGGCGGATTTGGCGTCGTCCAGATTGGGAATGCTCTGGTAGATCGGCGTCGTGCCGCGAGTCTCGTCAATGGCGTAAGCCGCGGGCTTGATGGTCTGGTAGAAGTAGTTCCATGGATCAGTGGAGGCATGCAAACCGGTGACGGGCAGAACGGCGGACTCCGCTGCTTCCGCATTGCCCGGCGCGGCCACCTGCTGCTTTTGCAGGTGCGCCAGCGACTGGTAGGCCATGTACTGCGCAAAACCTTCCTTGAGCCACAGATCGTCGAACCATTTCATGGTGGTGAAGTCGCCGAACCATTGATGGGTGAGCTCGTGCAGCACGACAATGTCGCGGTTCACGCGGTTGGCCTCAGTGGGCGCGGAGCGGAAGATGATCTCGTCTTCGCGAAGAAATGTCGCTCCTGCATGCTCCATGCCGCCGTAGGCAAAGCCGGGAATGAGCACCATGTCGTACTTGGGAAACGGGAACGGCTGGTGGAAATACTTTGACAGGTAACGAATCCCCGCGGCGGCCAGCTCCTGCACCTGAGGCGCGACGGCTGCAGCGGCAGCGGCTTTGGACTTGCGAACGTACAGCCCCGGCAAGCCCGGCACCGGATGCACCTTCACAAATGGCCCGGCGGCAAACGCGACCAGATAGGTAGGCAGCGGTTCCGTCACCGCGAAAGTGGTTTCGCGACGCTGATCCGGCAGGCTGTGCGCAATCAGAGGATTGGTGTTGGAGATGACGGTCCATTTGGATGGAGCATCGAGCGTGAGCTGAAAACGACCCTTGAGATCCGGCTGGTCGAAGCACGGAAAGGCCATGCTGGCGTCCATGGGGACAAAGAGCGTGTAGATGTACTCGGAGCCGTCGTCGTGATCTTCATAGCTGGTAATGGCCTTTTCGGCGGGCGCTACATGCGAGATAAACGCAGCATCCATGCGATTGCGCCCCTGCACAAGGTCGCCGGCCGGCAGCACCAGGTGCCCGTTGTCGATGACCGGCGGCAGCGCATGACCGTTGAGCGTGAGGGACTTGAGGTGGCCGTCTCGGTAATCGATCAAGAGCGGCTCGCTTGCGTTGTTCAGCGAGAAGGTAAGCGACTCAGACCCGTCTGTAATGGGAGCATGCGGCACCAGCGAGAAATGGAGTTGATACTGGAGCGCCGATACGCGGGCTGCGCGTTCCATCGCCAGCGATCGGGGAATGCCAACCGGCACGGACTGGGCCAGGGCAGAGGCAGCAAACGACGCCAGAACGGCGACGAGCGGAATGTGCAGGCGCAACAGGACACCTCCGTAAAAAACTCCATCCTCGCACTTACATTGGACGCAGCGCAATGCGGAGCAGAAACAGAAACGCCGCCCGAAGGCGGCGCTTCACAGCTTAAGGGCTTTTGAGCTTACAGTGAAGATTCAATTTCGAAGCCCCATGCTTCCAGAAGAGACTCCGGAATGTACTTGGAGTTCCGGTTACGACGAGCCCACTCCCGAAGACGGGTCGAGCGCAGATATTGGTCTGGGGTGAGCTTAAATTCCTTCACAACCTGCTCAAATGCTGTGACGGTGGGGACGACCGGGCCGATCGGCTCGGGTTTACCCCAATTTGGATTTCCACGACGCTTTGCCATGTTTTTAAAGTTCCCCTAGCGTGAGGTTACGTTCGCATTGCCTGCCAAACCCGGCTGAACTGTGCCTGCATGAGATAGACTGGTTCGGCAAACTGTTCTATTTTACGAATTATTGATTCAAAAATCAATAGATAAGCCAGGACCCGGAAGGGGATCGGATCCCGGCTTCGTCGTTGAAAACAAGATACTTACGGTAAAAGAACGGTATTGATGACCTGAATGATGCCATTGGACTGGTAAACATTGGCGATGGTGATCATCGCCTTGTCTCCCTTGGCGTCGATCACGTAGTAGTGCCCGTGCATCATCTTGAAGGTCAGCTCGTCGCCCTGAACCGTCTTGAGCATGGCCTCACCGTGCCCTTTGCGGATCATCCTCTTGAGGTCCTTCGTGGTGATACGGCCGGGGACGACGTGGTACTCGAGGATCGCCGTCAGTTTGGCCTTGTTTTCCGGCTTCAGGAGCGTCTGCACGGTTCCGGCGGGCAGTTTGGCAAAGGCCTCGTTGGTGGGAGCAAATACGGTAAACGGCCCCGGGCTTTCCAGCGTCTGAACCAGACCGGCAGCTTTCACCGCGGCAACCAGCGTGGTGTGGTCCTTGGAGTTCACGGCGTTCTGCACAATATTCCTGGTTGGATACATCGCAGCTCCGCCGACCATCGGATCTTTCGCGGCAAATGCTGCCGTGGTGGAGAGCACAAGCGCTGCTACAAAGGCTACGTTGAGGAGTTTTTTCATGACAGTGGTTCCCTTTCGTCGTGCAACAGAGTGAGGTGAGAGCGTCACTTGCCGAAGGCTGGTATTTTGCTCTCTCGCTGCAGATACGAAGCGGAGTAAAACATGGATTGCGCCGTCTGCGATAAAAGTGTGAGTTGATGACAGGATCAAAACGAATGAGATTTTGTGTTGCTGACAGTGACAAATAGAATTGCAGCTTGCGGGTGAGGGTCTCCTCGACAAAAATTTGCCGCAAGGTTGATCCCCGTCCGCATCTCATGTACAAGTTGTAAGTCAGCAGGAATTTTACGGAGCCACCAATCCATTGAGCCCCAGCCTCGCGTATAACTACCGAAACCGGAGTGAGAACGAGTGACCGCGCGGTTACAGCCCGATCACGATGCCGCACTCATGGAGAAGGTGATGGCCGGGGACGAATCCGCATTCGCGACGCTGTACGACCGCTACTCGCCCATGCTGTTCGGCATGTTGATGCGGATATTGCAGGATTCTCAGGCGGCTGAAGAAGTATTACAGGATATTTTTCTGCAGTTATGGCGCAAGCCGGAGCAGTTCGACTCCAGTCGCGGATCGTTGCCCGCGTGGCTTACCGTAATCGGACGCAACCGGGCTATCTCAAAGTTGCGCGGTCGCCCCACACAGGAAGTGCTGGAACACACAGACGGGTTATATGCCAACACGCTGGCCTCCTCGCAGAATATTGAGAAGGAAGCCTCGCGCACCCAATTATTGGACAGGCTCAAGCTGGCCATGGCCAGCTTGCCGGAAGAACAACGGCAGGTAATAGAACTTGCCTATTTTGAAGGAATGACACAAAGCGAGATTGCAACCCGGACCGGTAGCCCGCTGGGCACGGTAAAGACGAGGGTTCGCACCGGAATGCAATCTCTGAAGCAGCTACTACATTGATGAACGCGCACGCCAATCCGGAAGACTTCGACCTCTACGCACTCGGTGCGCTCGACGGTGAAGACAAACAGCAGTTCGAAGCGCATCTGCGCTCATGCCAGGACTGCCGGAAGCAACTCGCCGAGGCGCAGGCCATGAGCGTGTTGATTGGATTGACTGCGCCTTTACTGGCGCCGCCACCCACGGTGAAGGCGAAACTCATGGATACGATTCAGAAAGACAGATCCGCCCGTGAAGCAGCAGCAACCCAAACCGTTCTAAAACCTGCGCGCAGGAAAGCCCATTGGGGCCTGCGCTTCTCGCTCGGCTTTGCCATGACGACCATCGTACTCGCGCTGGTCTGCTCCTGGCTCTGGAAGATGGACACGCTCCACGAGCAGCAGTTGGGCCACGCCATGGCGCGCCTGCAAAAGTCGGAGGCCCAGGCAGAGCGCAACCAGGCTGCCATGCGGGCCATGACACGTGTCATGAGCGCGCCCGATACCGTGCAGGTGAGTCTGGCGCACCAGGCGGGCACGCCTCCAGGCACGGCGCGTGTCTTTTACAACGCTCGCATGGGCATCGTAGTCTATTCGGGCGTAATCTCCCCTGCTCCCTCTGATAAGAGCTACCAGCTATGGCTGGTGCCCGACTCAGGAGCGCCGGTCAGCGCCGGACTGGTGGAGGCCGACCAGGAATCAGGAGCCGCGGTGGCGCACTTGCCGCAGGGGCTCGCTGCGAAGGCTTTTGCGGTGACGATGGAACCCAGTGGCGGACGGCCCCAGCCGACCGGCCCCAAGGTTCTGATAGGCGCCGTTGGAAGTGCATAGCTGCTGCCGTGGTTCTCACATAGCAAAAGGGCTGCCTGTTGAGGCAGCCCTTTTGCATGGTTGCTTAAGTTACAGACTCAAGCGCAGCGTACCGCATACGTCCTGCTCCGCAAACAGAAATGCCGCCGCGCACCATCCATCCGGTACGCAGCGGCATTTTCTGAACTACTTGGCAGCCATGGTGGTGGCCTTGTCGATCGAGAACTGGTACTCGACGATCTGCTTGAGCGCGCTGTAAGGCATCGCGCCCACCGGCACCGGGCGGCCATCCACGAACAGGGTGGGCGTCTCGTCCACATGCAGTTTCTGACCCAGATCGATACTGGCCTGCACAGCCGCCTTGCCCGCGGGAGAGTCCGCACAGACAGCAATCTTCGCCGGGTCCTGACCGGCTGCGGTTACGGCATTGTCCATCGTGGTCTTGCCGTCCGTCGGAGTCAGATTGGCCTGGTTGGTAAAGACGTTGTCCACGTACTTGAAGAAGGCGGCGTTGCCTCCCGCCTTGGCCACGCACTCGCCGTAAGCGGCAGCGAGGAAGGCCTCGGGATGAATCTCAAACAGCGGAAAGTTTTCGAACACAAAACGAGCCTGCGGGAAGTCTGCCCGAAGCTTCGCCATGGTGGCCTGGGCTTCCTTGCAGTGCGGACACTCGAGGTCGGCAAACTCCACCAGTTCGTGATTGCGGCTTGCGCTGCCGCTCCAGGGACCATTGGCGTCCTTCTGCAGCAGCGCGCGCGCCTGTGCAAACGGATCAGCGCCAAAGGGCAGGATTGAGTTACCGGCGATGAGGTGCTGCCCATCCGGCGTGACAAAAAACTGAATGCTGCCGACCTGCGGATTATTTTTCTCCGCAACAAAAACCACAACCTTGCTCACTCCGGCAGCCGGAGTCTTGAGGATGGCGGCAATCTCATAAATGCGATTGGGATCGTAGCCCCACGACGCCTTGAGAAACGACGCCACCGCGGCCTTGCTGGGCGAGGTAGCCGTAAAGTTGGCCGGGTTCACCGGCGGCAGGTGCGGCTGCTTGGGAGCCTGGGCCGCGGGTGCGACGGGCGTAGGCGCCGCAGGCGTCTTTGCTGCCTGCGCATGGGCAACACCGGAAACGGCCACGAGACCGGCGACCACGCAGGTTACCAGCAACGACTCAAGGGTAGGGCGAAATTTCATCATGTACCTTTCTTCGGTCTTTCTCTTGTGGGTATGGAATTTGGCTCAGACCTCAACCTTTACCGCGATCGGGAAGCGGCGGCCAAGGCCAAAAGCTTTGGGAGTGACTTTCAGAACTGGAGCGGCCTGCTGGCGCTTGTACTCGGCGCGCTCAATCATGCGGATAACCGTGCGCACCGTCTCAAGATCAAGACGCAGCGAGGCGGCAATGCGCTCGGCGCTCTCGTAGCGCTCCATATATGCCTCCACAATCGGATCCAGTTGATCGTAGGGCAGCAGGGAGTCGGTATCCTTCTGGTCCGGCCGCAGCTCGGCCGAAGGAGGCTTGTCGAGAATGGCGGCGGGAATCACTTCCCTTTCGCGGTTGATCCATCGGCAGAGCGTGTATACCTGCGTCTTGACGACGTCGCCGATCACGGCCAGCGCGCCCACCATGTCTCCGTAGAGCGTGCAGTAGCCGGTGGACATCTCGCTCTTGTTGCCGGTCGTCAGCACCAGCGCTCCTGTCTTGTTGGAGACGGCCATCAGCAAATTGCCGCGAATGCGCGACTGAATATTCTCCTCGGTGGTGTCCTGCGCACGGCCCGCAAAGATGCCCGAGAGCGTGCTCAAAAACCGGTCGTAGAGGTCGCCGATGGGCAGTACGTCAAAGGCAATGCCGAGATTCTTCGCCAGCGCGCGGCTGTCGTCAATGGAACCCTGCGAGGAAAACGCGCTGGGCATCCCATAGCAATGGACGTTTTCCGCGCCGAGAGCCTGCACGGCAATGGCAGCCACCAGCGCGGAGTCGATGCCTCCGCTGAGCCCGATCACGGCCTTGGAAAAACCGCACTTGCGCACATAATCCCTGGTTCCCAGCACAAGCGCATCCAGCAGCCCGGCAGTCACATCTTCCTGCGAGTCGGCAGCCCGCGCATGAATATCGCCGGCAAGCGTCTCCGTATCGAAGCAGACCATGTCTTCCGCAAAGGAGGCCGCACGGGCGCGAACGCTGCCGTCGGGTGCGATGGCGATGCTGGTGCCGTCGAAGATGAGGCTGTCGTTGCCGCCAACCTGGTTCACCATCAGCACCGGAACGCGGTACTCCTGCGCGATGCTGGCAAGCATCTGCTCGCGGGTGGCGCGCTTGCCTCGCCAATAGGGTGAGGCGGAGAGATTGAGAATAAACGTCGCGCCCTGACGGCTTAGCTCCTCGATGGGATCGACCTTGTAGCGGCGATGCTCCCAGAAGCTCTTGTCGTTCCATGCGTCTTCGCAAATGGTGATGGCAAGCGACTGGCCGCGGAAGTGGCAGATGTGCTGCTGCTTTGCCGGAGCAAAGTAGCGCTGCTCGTCAAAAACGTCGTAAAACGGCAGCAGCATCTTGGACTGCACAAATTCGACGTGCCCATTGCTGATCAGCGCGGCGGAGTTCATCACATGCTTGCCGCTGCCGTGAGGAGCGGGCGTCACATAGCCGCAGAGAATCGCGATGGGCAGTCTGGCCGAGGCATGCGCAATCTGCGCGACGGCTTCGTCCGCGCGGGCTACAAAGACCGGCTTTTCCAGCAAATCGGCAGGCGGGTAGCCGCACACGGCAAGCTCGGGAAAGACCGCCAGTTGCGCGCCCGCATCAACGGCACGCCGCGTAAACTCAAGAATCTTCCGGACGTTTCCGTCGAAATCTCCAATGGTCGGATTGATCTGCGCCAGGGCAATCTTCACGTTGACAGTGTATCGAAAGCTTAGCTAACCCGCTCCCAGAGCAGTTGCGCCACCACTCGGTCTCGACCGCTGTTGATGGTGGGCGTGCGCAGCGTCAGCCGGTTGCCGGAGAACTCGTAATGCCGCACCTGCGGCAGGCCCACCCAGTGCGGAAACAGGCTGACCTCTACATGATGAATGATGTTGCCGTTCTTCAGTTCAAAGCGGCCAGAGTAGGCGATGTAGTCCCGCGGCACGCCCCGCCGGGCCAGTCGGAGCACACCGGCAGCATCCGCATCTGGAACCTCTGCCTTGAGCCGCGCGCGACGGAAGCGCCAATTGCGATGCGCCGGGCTCAGATTCGCGCTCATGAACCCCTGCGGGCTATAGAGCAGATAGCCAATCACCTGGTCGCCCCATGGATACTCCGCCGTTCCGTCTTCGTGATGAAACGAGTACTCCAGCAGGCGCCATGTGCCTGCAAAGTCCTCTGGTCTAGCCTGCTCCAGCAAAACTTTATGCCCCCGGAAGAACCAGTTCGTCCAGTTCTAAAAATTGCCGTAAAATCTCGTCCTTGGACCGCTTCATCTCTTCCATCGTGCCGAAGAAATGCGCCTTGCCCTGATGCAGAAACAGTACACGGTCCGCCAGCCGCTCGGCGAAGCGCATGTCATGCGTCACAACGATGCTGGTGAGGCGAAGCTGGCGCTTGAGCTTGAGAATCAGATCGCCCAGCAGCCGCGCAATCAGCGGGTCGACCATGGTCGTGGGCTCATCGTAAAGAATGGCCTCAGGCTGCGCAGCCAGCGCCCGCGCAATGGCGACCGAACGCTTCATGCCGGTCGATAGCTCCGAGGGCAGATCTTCCGCCATATCGAGCACATTCACCATTTCCAGCAGACCGGTCACGATCTGCTGAATCTGGTCCTCCTGCAACTCGCCGCGCTCGCGCAGCGGAAAGGCGACATTTTCGCGAACCGAAAGCGAATCGAACAATGCGCCGTTCTGGAAGACCATGGTGACCTTGCGCCGGATGAGCTGCATTTCCTTGTCGTCGTAATGGGTAATGTCTTCGCCCGCCACCTTGATGCGTCCCGCATCCGGCTTGAGGAAACCCACAATGTGCTGCAGCGAAACAGACTTCCCTACCCCGGAGCGGCCAAGGATGCAGAGCACTTCGCCGGGCAGTATGAAAAAGCTGACGTCGTCGAGCACCTTGTTGCTTCCGAAGGCTTTCGAAACATGCTCAAAGGCAACATAAGGCTGCGGATGGTGATGCGGATGCGCGTCTTCGCGACCCTCCGGCGTGGCCGGCGCAGCTTGCTGAAAATCCTTCGGGACTTCAATGGGCGGCTTGTCTGGCTGGGTCACTCGGCATTCTCTTCTACCACTCTATTCGATGGATGCCGGGCGGCATAGAGCGCAAACTCGCGCGGAGTGTTGAGATTCTGAAACCATTCGTGCGGAAGCCCAGCAGGATTGGTATCGAGAGCGCCCGCGGAGACAATCGATTCCACGTCAAAAACATCGGCACAACCAGCCGCACCCATGAGCACCGGAAAAACCCGATGCTCGCCGGACTCGAGTGCGCGCCGGATGCCGAGCGCAATTTCCCGGTGATATATCCCGCACAACGGCTGCGCCCGACCCGCGACCAACGGAATGGTTGCAGGCGACCGAGTGAGTTCCGTCCGCTCCATCATCCAGCGCAGAAACACCGCGGGCATACCCGGCATATCGACGGCCAGAAACAGGTTAAGCGCTGTGCCGGAGGCTTCGAGCGCCGCAAGAATGCCGGCAAGCGGCCCGGGGCTTGCGTCGTCCCGCAGCTTCGGGTCCGGCAGAACAGGCGCAAGCTCAGCCAGATCGGGCCGATTACCGCAAATTGCGGCTTCCAGCCCGAGTCCGTTCAATTTCGCCAGCATGTGGGTAACCAGCGGTTGCCCGGCAAGTTCCAGGCCGGCCTTGTCGCGGCCCATGCGGCGGCTGCGCCCGCCGGCCAGCAGAAATGCCCGCATGCTCAGGCGGCTCCAACTTCCTCAAAAAAACGAATGATCGAATCAATCCCGCGATAAAAGTTCGCAATGTGGAACTTCTCATTCGGTGCATGCAGATTGTCATCCGGCAGGCCAAAGCCCATCATCACGGAAGGAACGTTGAGGTAGCGATGAAAGTCGCCCACGATGGGAATGGAGCCGCCCGAGCGAATAAACACCGTGTCCTTACCCCAGATCTCCTTCATGGCGCGGGTAGCGGCATCGATATAGGGATTGTCGGTCGAGATGACCATCGGCTCGCCCCGGTTGATAAGGCGCACATCGACCGTAACGCCGGCCGGCTTGAGGGATTCAACAAAGGCCTTGTACCTGGCAAAGGTGTCTTCGGCGGTCATGTCCGGCACCAGCCGCATGGAAACCTTCGCCGTCGCTTTCGCGGGAATCACCGTCTTGGCTCCCGCGCCAATAAAGCCGCCGGGCATGCCGTGCACATCGAGCGTAGGCCGCGCCCAGGTGCGCTCAAGGGCCGTGAATCCCGGCTCGCCCACCAGACTGGGAGAGCCGATTTCCGTCTTGCGGTAATGCTCTTCGTCAAACGGCAGACGCTTCCATGCCTGCAGTTCGTCGTCGCTGGGCGACTTGACCTTGTCGTAAAACCCGGGAATCTGAATCCGTCCGTCACGATCCTTGAGCGCCGCGATGATCTGGCTTAGCGCCACAAAGGGATTGGGGGCTGCGCCGCCATACATGCCGGAGTGCAGGTCCGTCATGGCTCCACGCACCTCGATCTCGGTGTAAATCATGCCGCGCAATCCCACGCAAAGAGTGGGCAACTCGGGCGCAAACATCTCCGTGTCAGAGACGAGAGCGAAGTCCGCCTTCAGCCGCTCGGGATTCTCCTTCACGAATTTGGCAATCTGTTCGCCACCCACTTCTTCTTCGCCTTCGAGCAGCACCCGCACATTGATGGGCAGTTTGCCGCCGGAGCTCTTCAGCAGGGACTCCAGCGCCTTCAGGTGCATGTACATCTGTCCCTTGTCGTCCACCGCGCCTCGCGCGTAAAGGTTGCCGTCACGCTCAGACGGCTCAAACGGCGGCGTCTTCCACTCGTCGAGCGGGTCGGCCGGTTGAACGTCGTAGTGGCCATAGGCAAGGCAGGTAGGCTTGCCCTCGGCATGCAGCCAGTCGGCGTACACCAGCGGGTGCCCGGGTGTATCGATAATCTCGACATGCTCCATGCCGATGCAGCGCAGGTCGAGGGCCAGCACTTCCGCGGCTCGGCGAACATCGGCCTTGTGCTCCGGCAAAGTGGAGACGGACGGGATACGCAGGAGAGCCTTGAGCTCTTCGAGGAAGCGCTCCTGGCTCTTGTGGGCAAATGCAATAGCGGGCGATGACATGCAGCCTCCAGGGTACAGAAATCAAAAGACGCGACTCATCATTGTAAGGGAGGCGCTTACCCGTAGACTGCGGCGGGAGTCGTGCGTTGCCTCGGAGAGGCATGTCATCAGGTTGGCGCACCTCCATCCAGTCGATGCAGCCGTTCAGCGGCAGGGTGCAATTCCTACCCGGTAGCCGAAACTAACGCCAGTAAATTCTGCACGATAACGCAGAGGTTGCGCGACGCGACGAATTTCGGGCCGTCACCGGAGTCCCTGCCGGCGCGATAGCCGATCTGCTCGTCAGTAGCGCGGTACGGCGGAGTCCACGGTGCGCGACCAGGCATCAATCCCGCCGCGCATGGACTGCACGCGCTCAAAACCCTGATCCCTCAGCCATACGGCCACATTCATCGAGCGGACACCGGCATGGCACATGGTCACGATGTGGGCCTCGGGGTCGAGATCCTGCAGGCGCGAGGGAATCTCCCCCATTGGAATCAACAGGCTTCCTTCCACACGGGCAGTCTGGTACTCCACGTGCTCTCTAACGTCCAAAAGCAAAAAATCGGAGCGGTTGCCTTCGCGGGCTTCGTTCAACAGTCTGGCGGTGTCGGATGGAGTTATCTCAAAATCGAGCATACCCTTATGATACAGAGGTGAGCGGTTCCCAGCCGCAGGATGACTCCCTTAGCGCACACGCCGGGACAGTCGGAAGTTCTGCCCTCCGGCGCGAACAGGATTGGCAGCAGCCGGAAGGAAGAATGGCCCAGGAAAAAGTTCTAATTGTTGAGGATGAACCCCATGCACTGACTGGACTCGCCGAATTGGTGAGCGGCTGGGGGTACCGCACCGCCACGGCACGCGATGGCCTGGAGGCGCTGGACCAGGTCAAGGTATGGCAGCCGGGTATCGTCGTCACAGACCTGAAGATGCCCCGCATGGACGGCATGCGCCTGCTCGAAGAGCTGAACCGCCAGAAGGAACAGCGTGCAGTCATCGTACTCACCGCTCAGGGGTCGGTGGAATCGGCCGTGGAAGCCATGAAAATTGGCGCATTCGACTACCTCCAGAAGCCCGTCGACCCTATCCGGCTCAAGACGATCCTGGCGAATGTAACCCGTCAGCTGGAGCTGCAGCGTGAAGACGAGTCCGCGCACGAATCCAAGCGCAACGCGGCATCGCTCGGCCTGCTGGTGGGCGGCTCGCCCGCCATGCACGAGATCTTCTCGCTTATTGAGCGGGTCGCGCCCACCAACGTTTCCGTGCTGATCACCGGAGAAAGCGGCACCGGCAAAGAACTCGTGGCGCGCACGCTCCACGAACTAAGCCCGCGCCGCAACAAACCATTTGTCGCCGTCAACTGCGCGGCCATTCCCGAGTCGCTGATCGAAAGCGAGATTTTCGGACACGAAAAGGGCGCTTTCACCGGCGCGGTGGAGCGCAGAGCCGGATGCTTCGAACTGGCCGAAGAGGGCACTCTGCTGCTGGATGAGATCGGCGAAATGCCGATCGGAACCCAGGCCAAGCTGCTGCGCGTGCTCGAAGACCGCCGCTACCGGCGGCTGGGCAGCAAGGTGGAAACCCCCATCGACGTGCGCGTGCTGGCCGCCACCAACAAAGAGCCGGAAACCGCGGTCGCCGATGGTCACCTGCGCGGCGATCTGTTCTACCGGCTCAACGTTTTCAACGTGCACATGCCGCCCCTGCGCGAACACAAAGAGGATCTGCCGGCGATCGTTGATCGCATGATCGCCGAGATGAACGAAAAGCACGGTCGCAGCGTGAAAGGCATGGACACCGAACTGCGCGGACGCATGATGGCCTATGACTGGCCGGGGAACGTCCGCGAGCTGCGCAACACGATCGAGCGAGCCGTGATTCTTTGCAGCGGAGACGAATTGCAGGCCCGGCATCTGCCTCCCGGATTCGGAACCAGGTCCAGCAAACCCGCCGTGGAAGTTCCTGCCAACGCGGTGCACGTCGAGGTGGGCACAACCGTCGATCAGGCGGAGCGCATGCTGATTCTCAAAACGCTCGAATCCACCAGCAACAACAAGACAAGAGCGGCGGAGATCCTCGGAATCAGCCTCAAAACGCTCCACAACAAGCTGAAAGAATATTTTCCGAAAAACGAAGAAAGCGATTCAGACACCGAAGGTTAAGCGTAGAGCGGCAAACACCTGACAGCGCGCCATGAGGCTCAAGACAAAACTCGTTCTGGCGATTACGGCACTCGTATTCGGCTGTGTCGTTTCCATCTCATGGCTGTTCATGGGCCAGCTTCTGCAGGTTTACCTCGACCAGTCCTACACGTCGACGGACAGCCAGGCCCACCAGGTACTCTTTGCCGTGCGGCAGGCGCTCGATGTCGGACTCAACGAGCAAAAATTCAACGTCAACGATCCAGCCGCCGTGCACGCCGCCGTGGCGAATTCCCTGCAGTCGAGCGCGGGTTTGAACAACCTGATGAACTCGATCGTGGACTACTCCCAGATTGTGCAGGACGTGTCCATCACCGACGAGCAGGATCACATTCTGGCGTCTGCGCCAGACCCTACCCTGGAGGGACAGCTACTCAAAAAGCGGCCCGACTATGCCACGCTGCGCAAGCTCTCCATGCGCCAGTTTCTGGGCATTGTTTTCGGTCCACCGCGGGTCTACGACGTTTCTCTCGGCCTCGATCTGAGCGGCAAGCCCTTTCTCCAGTTGCACCTGGGAGTGCGAACCACTTTCCTGCGGAATTCGCTCCGCCCATGGCTCTACGAAACGCTGATCCTTGCTCTTCTGGTCTTGCTGGGCGCGCTGGGGATATCAGCCGGCGTGGCTAACCTGGCCCTTGCCCCCATCGAGACCATCAGCCGACGCCTCGACACGCTCGAACAGACGCAAGCCGAGGATGGCGAAGACGAATCGTCCGACGAAAATAAGCGAACATCCGGCGATGCCGTCGAGCAGGTTTCCGGCAAGATCGAACGTTTGGGCCGCCGCATGCGCAACGTGGAAGAGGTCTTCACCGCGCTCAAGGAAAACCTCGATCAGGTGCTGTCCAATCTGCAGGATGGCATGATCCTGTTCACCAGCGATGCCCGGGCCATCCTGGTTTCGAACTCTGTCGAGCGATTCCTCGGCATCCGGCGCGACGACCTGCTCGGCGCGGAGGTTCGGGCCATCTTCGACCGCGAAACCCGCCTGGGACGCCTCATCCGCGACTCTTTCGACGCAGGCATGTCCATCGTGCAGGAGGAAATCACGACGGAAACCGGACGCAGAATCCAGATTTCACTCGACTTTATTCATGACGAGCAACCTTCGGGAGCAAGCTCTCTGGGAGCGCTCCTGACCCTGCACGACGTGGAATCCGTACAGGAGCTGGAAACGGAACTGGAGCTTTCGCATCGCATGGCCTCGATTGGACGCCTTACCGCCGGCGTGGGTCACGAAGTCAAGAATCCCATCAACGCCATCGTCGTTCACATGGAGTTGTTGCGGAACAAGATTCAACTGGACGCCGGGGCCAACCATCATCTGGAAGTCATTGAGTCCGAGATTCGCCGTCTAGACCGCGTCGTGCAGACGCTGGTCGACTTTTCGCGCCCGGTCGAGATGCATCTGCGCGATCAGGACCTGCGCCAGACTGTGAAGCAGGTGCTCACCCTGGCATCCGCCGAGCTGGAAGGACGCGGCGTAAACGTAATCAGCCGGCTGCCGGAGTCTGCCGTCATCGTCAAGATCGATTCCGACCTGCTCAAGCAGGCGCTGTTAAATGTGGTCATCAACGGAGGGCAAGCCATGCCCGAGGGTGGACGCCTGGAGGTGAAAGTGGGCGCCGACAGCCGCTGGGCCACCATCAGCGTAAGGGATTACGGAACAGGCATCCCGCCCGAGGTTCTGCCCCGGATCTTCGATCTTTACTTCACCACGAAGTCGGAAGGCAGTGGAATCGGGCTCGCCATGACGTACCGGATCGTGCAATTCCAGAATGGGCGGATTGACGTAGAATCGAAGACAGGTTCAGGCACAACGTTCCACTTACGCTTGCCGCTGGCCGCTCCTCTGGAGATTCGCCCGCGCGAAGAACACGATTCTGCGACGGGTATCACGGAAGGGACAAGCCTGGTAAAAGGCAATCTGCAATGAAAAAGCCCCTCTTCGCGGGATCCATTCTAGTAATCACCACGATGATGACGGGCTGCCGCACTCGCCAGCAGATCATGATCATCGAACCGCCGCCTCCGACGGCCAGGCCCGTTGAGACGCCCATGGCCATTCCCCGCGCAACCATGGGTGATATGCCTGAGATTCCAGAACCACCGTTGCCGAATGTAGTCCTCGGCGGCGTCGTGGCGGCACCCGTCCAACAGCACAATTGGAATCGCGACCAGGATCAGCGCCCGGAGGAGAGTGCACAGGTACAAAAAACGGACGCGCAAAAAAGCGCAACAGCCGGCGAAGAACCGCCCAATTCCACCCCCATTGGACAGCTCTCGGCAGCGCCCAACACGCAGGGACTGCCCAGCAGCAAAGCCATTGCACGCCAGATCATGGTGATTCAGCAGCAGCTGAACGGAATCAAACGAGCTCTCAATTCGCACCAGCAGCGAACCGCTTCGCAGATTCGAACCTTTCTATCCAAGGCCACGAACGCGCTGCAGGCCGGCGACCTGGACGGCGCCAACACCCTTACCGTAAAAGCCCGCGTATTGCTCAGCGAACTCCAGTAGCTTCTGAAATCAGCGCTCGCCCCACTTCAGCTTGGCCCGCAGCACATCGAAGAATCCCCGGTCGCCCATGCGTACCAGCCGCACCTTATGCTTTGACTTGCGGCAATGCAACTCGTCCCCCACCTGGAGCGCAATCGCTTCCTGGCCATCGACGGTGAGGTAGGTCTGGTCAGGAATTCCGGCGATGCTCAGTTTCAGGTCAGAGTCGCCCTGCACCACAAGGGGCCGAAGCGTAAGCAAATGCGGGCACACCGGCGTAACGATGAGCGCATCCACATCCGGAGCCAGTATCGGGCCGTTCGCAGCCAGCGAATAAGCCGTGGAGCCGGTCGGGGTGGAGATAATGACGCCATCGGCGCGAAAGGCCGCCACCAGTTGGTGATCCAGCGCCACGCGGAAATCCCCCATGCGCGCAATCGCTCCCTTGGAAACCACCACATCATTGAGCGCCTCGTGCTCGCTGACCAGTTCCCCGCCGCGACGCAACTCGCAATGGAGCATGGAGCGTTCCTCGATGCCGCAGCAGGACTTGCACCAGCCCTCCAGGTGGCTGTAGAGCTCGTCCAGCCGCACTTCCGTGAGGAAGCCGAGCGATCCCAGATTCACGCTGAGAATAGGCACCGCCGACTTTGCAAAGACGCGTGCCGTCGCCAGCAGCGTGCCGTCGCCTCCCAGCACAATCACGAGTTCCGGCTTCTCGGCAGGCAGCTCATGCCGCGGAATCACCGGCACATCCTGTGTATAGGCGCCCCCGATCTCGTCCACGACCGGGTCAAGCCCGTGGGCGCGGAGCCAGAGCAGCAGCTCCGGCAGGATGTGGCTCAGTTCTTCCTTTTGCGGTTTTGCAATGATGGCGACGCGGCGCATAACCACCAGTTTAGCTGCTATTGACCTTGTTTCCAGCGGGCATGCATGAGGAATTCGCGATTCCCTTCCGCGCCGGTAATCGGAGACTCGATCACCTCAAGCACGTCACCACCGATCGCCTCCACAGTTTCGCGAACACGATTCACCGCAAAGCGCTGTGCCTCCGGGTCGCGCACAATCCCGCCCTTGCCGACGCGCTCGCGACCGACCTCAAATTGCGGCTTGACGAGGATCACGCCCTCCAGCAGCGCGCCTGACTGCGCGGCCCCACGCACGGCTGCGATCACCGGCGGCAGAACGAGCGTGGCAGAGATAAAAGAAACATCCATCGAGATAAATTCGATTCCCGGCGGCAGATCGCCCGGATGCAGCGTGCGGGCGTTGGTACGCTCCATCAGCGACACGCGCTCCTCACGCCGCAGCCGCTCGGCAATCTGGCCGTAGCCCGTATCCACAGCCAGCACGCGGGCCGCGCCGTGCTGCAGCATGCAGTCGGTGAATCCGCCGGTGGAGGCTCCCACATCCAGGCAGAATTTGCTCGTGAGATCAATCTGCCAGTGCCGAAGCGCGCCTTCCAGCTTGAGCCCTCCGCGGCTCACGTAGCGAAGATCATCGCCAAGCAGGCGCAATTCGACGGCTTCTTCCACAGACTGGCCCGGCTTGGTCACCTTCTGCTCATTCACCAGCACGCGGGCGGCGAGAATGAGAGCCTGTGCCCTCTCGCGCGAGGCTGCCAGTCCCCGCTCCACAATCAGTTTGTCGAGTCGCACCTTCATGGGATAGTGTTTTTATCCTAAGGGATTGAGAAGGATCGGAAGTTCTGAAAGCAACTCGGTTGCGGATTGCGTACAAAACACGAGCACAGGATGGCCCATGACAACAGCAAAACCGATTACTCTCGCCATTGACATTGGCGGCACCGGCATAAAACTGATGCTCCTCGACGACGTTGGCAAGCCCATCAGCGAGCGGCACAGGGTTCCCACGCCTCATCCACCCACGCCCGACAATGTGATTGAAACCCTCGACGATCTCAAGAAAACGATAGGAAAGTTCGACCGCGTCAGCATCGGATTTCCCGGCGTCATCAAGGATGGCGTCGTATTCACGGCCGCCAACCTCAACCCCGCATGGATTGGATTTCCATTCGCCAGCACCATCCGCAAGCGCTGGAAGAAACCCGTCAGAATGGCCAATGACGCCGCCGTGCAGGGCTTTGCAGCCATTCGCGGAAAAGGCGTAGAACTGGTGCTCACGCTCGGAACCGGCCTTGGTTCAGCGCTCTATACCGATGGCCGCCTGTGCCCCGGTCTCGAACTCGGGCATCATCCCTGGCGCAAGGACCTCACCTACGAGGACTACCTCGGCAAAGCCGGATACGAGAAGCACGGCAAGAAAAAGTGGAACAAGTATCTTGCCAGGGCCATTGAGCAGACTACACGCACCTTCAACTGGGACCATCTCTACATCGGCGGCGGCAACGCCAAGCACATCACGCTCGATCCCGACCCGAAGATCACGCTGGTCAGCAATGAAGACGGCCTGCTCGGCGGCGCGGCCCTCTGGAACAACGGCGAGAAGTAAAAAGCAAAACGCGCGCAAACCTGAGGGGCTTGCGCGCATTTTTATTGCTTGAGGTTGCTCTCTACTTGGTGACCGCACGCTCGGCGTGCAGCGTCTGCAGCGGGTACACGTTGATGACCTTGCGATGCATCGACGCAATACCCTCCGCGGCGGCGCGGGCAGCAGCAATGGTGGTGATGGTGGGAATCCGCTGTGCCACCGCAGCGCGGCGAATCGCCTTCTCGTCAAAGAAGGTATCCTGCCCGCGAGGCGTGTTCACAATCAGTTGAATCCTCTCGCCCTTGATCAGGTCCACCACGTTCGGACGGCCTTCCTTTACCTTGTACACCTGCTCCACGGTCATACCGGCGGCCTGCAGCACCTTCGCTGTGCCTTCGGTCGCGACCAGTGAGAAGCCCAGGTCCACATACTGCCTGGCCAGCGGCGCCAGCGCAGCCTTGTCGTGGTCATTCACGCTGAAGAAGACCGTACCCGAGGTCGGCAGGATAAGGCCGGCGGAAAGCTGCGCCTTGGCGAAAGCCTCGCCAAAGTTATCCGCCACGCCCATCACTTCGCCGGTGGACTTCATCTCCGGCCCCAGCACCGTGTCCACACCCGGGAACTTGTTCCACGGGAAGACCGGCGACTTCACAAAGTAGTGAGCACCCGTGCTGAGATCCTTGCCGGAAGCAACGTACTCCGGCAGCAGATCGCGCAGCGTGCGGCCCGTCATCAGTCGCGAGGCAATCTTTGCGAGCGGCACGCCCGTAGCCTTGGAGACATACGGAACCGTACGCGAGGCGCGCGGATTGACTTCGATGACAAATACCTTCTCGCGCTGGATGGCGAACTGCAGATTCACCAGTCCGATCACGTTCAGCTTGAGGGCCAGCCTGCGCGTGTAGTCGCGGATGGTATCGAGCACCTTCGGAGCGATGTCCACGGGCGGCAGCACACAGGAAGAATCGCCGGAGTGAATGCCGGCTTCCTCGATGTGCTGCATGATGCCCGCAATCACCACGTCCTTGCCGTCGCAGAGCGCGTCCACGTCCACTTCCACCGCATCTTCCAGGAAGTGGTCAATCAGGATGGGACGCTCCTGCGAGTATTCGACGGCTTCCTTCATGTAGTGGGAGACCGCCGCCGCATCGTAAGCAATGACCATGGCGCGTCCGCCCAGCACGTACGAGGGCCGCACCAGAACCGGATAGCCGATGCGCTCGGCGCTGGCCAGCGCTTCGTCCACGCTGGTGGCGGTGGCGCCGTCGGGCTGCGGAATCTGCAACTCCTCCAGCAGCTTCCCAAAGCTCTTGCGGTCTTCGGCCAGATCAATCGACTCCGGCGAGGTGCCGATGATGTTGACGCCCGCCTGCTTGAGTCGCAGCGCCAGGTTCAGCGGAGTCTGCCCGCCGAACTGCACAATCATTCCGGCTTCCGCGCCGCCCGCAGTCTCATGCTCGTACACCGAGAGCACGTCTTCGAGCGTCAGCGGCTCAAAGTAGAGGCGGTCGCTGGTGTCGTAGTCGGTCGATACCGTCTCTGGATTGCAGTTGACCATGATGGTTTCATAGTCATCGTCCCTGAGCGCAAACGCTGCGTGGCAGCAGCAGTAATCGAACTCAATTCCCTGCCCGATGCGATTCGGGCCGCTGCCCAGAATAATGACCTTCCGCTTCGAGGTCGGAGGCGCTTCGTCCTCTTCTTCGTAGGTGGAGTAAAAGTACGGCGTGGCGCTTTCAAACTCGGCGGCGCAGGTGTCCACCAGCTTGTAAACCGGCGCAAGCTTGTTCTTCTTGCGCAGCTTGCGGACTTCCGCTATGCCGTCATTGCCGCTCATGCCCCAGATTTCTGCCATGCGCTCGTCGGAGATGCCCATGCGCTTGGCTTTCCGTAACTCTTCCAGTGACACATTCGAAGGAGCGCGGTCCGCCAGCTTCGCAATCTCGTCGGTAACTTCCTTGATCTGGTACAGGAACCACGGATCAATCGACGTCATGCGCGCCACTTCCCGCACGGAAAGACCCTGCCGGAAGGCAAAGCGGATGTAGCTCATGCGGCCCGGCCTTGGCGTGACCAGCATCTGCGTCAGCCTGCGCGGCTCCAGCACCTCGGCACCCACGCGCCTGCCGGTTTCGAGCGAGCGAAAGGCCTTCATCAGCGATTCCTTGAAGGTGCGGCCAATTGCCATCACTTCGCCCACAGACTTCATCTGCGGACCAAGATTCTCGTCGGCGCCGGGAAACTTCTCAAACTGCCACTTGGGAAATTTGGTGACGACATAATCGATGGTCGGCTCAAAACAGGCCGGCGTCTTCTTCGTGATGTCGTTCGGAATCTCGTCGAGCGTATAGCCCACGGCGAGCTTTGCGGCAATCTTGGCGATCGGGAAGCCCGTAGCCTTCGAGGCCAGCGCCGAGGAGCGCGAGACGCGCGGATTCATCTCAATGACGACCATCCGCCCATTCTGCGGATTCACGGCAAACTGCACGTTGGAGCCGCCCGTCTCGACGCCAATTTCACGCATCACCAGGATAGCCGCATCGCGCATCGCCTGATACTCGCGATCGCTGAGGGTTTGCGCGGGCGCAATGGTAATGGAGTCGCCGGTATGCACGCCCATCGGATCGATATTTTCAATCGAACAGATGATGATGACGTTGTCGGCGAGGTCTCGCATCACCTCGAGTTCATACTCCTTCCAGCCGAGCACGGATTCCTCAATAAGGCATTCGTGCACCGGGGAAAGATCGAGGCCGCGCGAGAGAATTTCCATCAGCTCTTCGCGGTTGTATGCCAGGCCGCCGCCGGAGCCGCCCAGCGTAAACGACGGGCGAATGATGACCGGGAAGCCGATCTTCGCGGCAAAATCCAGGCCGTCACGCAGGTTGTTCACCAGCGCCGAGCGAGGCACATCGAGCCCGATGCGCGTCATGGCGTCCTTGAAGAGCAGCCGGTCTTCCGCCTTCTTGATCGCGTCCAGTTTGGCGCCAATCAGCTCCACGCCGTACTTGTCGAGAATGCCGTTGTCGGATAGCTCCACGGCCAGGTTGAGCGCCGTCTGGCCACCAACGGTGGGCAACACGGCAAACTTGCCTTTCCGCCCGCTCATTTTCAGCATTTCCGTCTCAATGCGGAGAATCTCATCCAGATACTTCACCGAGAGCGGTTCAATGTAGGTGCGGTCGGCCAGTTCCGGATCGGTCATGATGGTGGCCGGGTTGGAGTTCACCAGCACCACCTCATAGCCCTCAGCCTTGAGCGCCTTGCAGGCCTGCGCGCCGGAGTAGTCAAACTCGGCGGACTGACCAATGACGATCGGGCCGGAGCCAATCACTAAAATTTTGTGTATGTCATTCCTGCGTGGCATCTACTTCTTGAACTCCTCCATCATCTTGCGGAAGTCCCGGAAGAGATAATTCGAGTCGTGCGGACCGGGGCTGGCTTCCGGATGGTACTGCACGCTGAATAACGGCAGGCTGCGGTGGCGCAGACCCTCCAGCGTGTTGTCGTTGAGGTCGATGTGCGTCAGGTCAACGTCGCTCGGGTTCAGCGAGTCGGGGTCGACGGCAAAGTTGTGGTTGTGGCAGGTAATCTCCACTTTGCCGGTATCAGTCGCCTTCACCGGGTGGTTGCCGCCGTGGTGGCCAAAGCGAAGCTTGTAGGTCTTGCCGCCCAGCGCAATGCCAATGAGCTGATGCCCGAGGCAGATGCCGAAGATCGGCTTGCGGCCCATCAGCTGGCGGATATTCTCATGCGCGTAGGTCACCGGCTCCGGATCGCCCGGGCCATTCGACAGGAAGATGCCGTCCGGATTCAGCGACAGGACATCCTCAGCCGAGGTCTGCGCCGGAACCACCGTGACGCGGCAGCCCTCGCGCGCAAGCATGCGCAGGATGTTCTTCTTCATGCCGAAGTCGTAAGCCACCACATGCAGATTCGGCTTCGGCATCGCAATGGAAACCTCTTCCGGGTTCAACGGATCCGTCGAGTCCTCTTCCCACTCGTAGCGGGTCTTGGTGGTGACCACGCTGGCCAGATCGGTGCCTTCCATCTTCGGCAGCGAGCGGGCCTTGGCAATCAGCACCTCGGGATCAGACTCAATCGAAGAGAGCACGCCACGCATCACGCCGTAGGTGCGAAGATGCCGCACCAGGGCCCGCGTGTCAATCTCGGAGATGACGGGAACCTTGTAGCGCTCCAGGTATTCATCAGCTACCTGTTGCGATCGCCAGTTTGAGCTGATGGGAGAAAATTCCCTGGTAACCAGCCCTTCAATATAAGGCCGGTTGGCTTCGTTGTCAGAGTGATTGGTGCCGTAATTGCCGATCTGCGGGTTGGTAAGAACGACAATCTGGCCGGCGTAGGAAGGGTCGGTAAAAATTTCCTGATACCCGGTCAATGAGGTGTTGAAAACAACTTCGCCGTAGCACTCGCCGTGCGCGCCATGGCCCTCACCGCGGAAGATGCGCCCGTCTTCGAGCGCAAGGATCGCCTGCATCGGTTCTCCGAGGAGTGGATTCAATAGATTCTAGCAGTCCACGCCCTAAAGAATCAGCCCTGCCGGAAAGAAAGTTTTCATCCGGCCAGGGCTGGCTGGTTTTTCGGCGCTTTTTCAGGCTTTGGGGCGCTGCTGCATGCCGTCCGGCGCCGACTTGTCCGGCTGCGGAACCGGCTCCTGCTGCTGCTTGCGGATCTGGTCCTGCTGCGCCGGAAGATTGACCACCGGCACGGTCCCCGCCGGCTCAATGCCCGGAATCGTCGGCGGCGTCGTGATCTGGCCGGAAGCCGCGTCCACAATCGAGATGCCGTAGCGGTCCAGTGTAATGCCCAGCAGTTCGCTCAGCGCCGCGCGATCGGTCGCATACTTGGCCGTGGCCGAGATCAGGCTCGCCTCCGCCGTCGCCAGGTTGCGCTCCTGCTGCAGCACATCCGCCGTGGTCGCCGCGCCCAGGTGCAGCTTCTTGATCTCCGCGTCCAGGCTCTGCTTGTTGTAGTTGCGGTTGGCGATGGCAGCCTGTACCGCCGCCCGGTCATTGGTAAGCGCATACTGGCCGTTGATCACCTGCATGCGAATCTGTATGTAGAGCTGGCGCACGCGCATCTGCTGCTGCTCATACTCCAGCCGCGAGCGCGACTCTTCTGCCTGTGCCGTGCGGTTGCGAATGGGAATGAGAATATTGATGCCCGCGCCCTTGTTTGGTCCAGAGCTGTTGACCAGATTCCCCAACACAGTGCCGTATCCGGCTCCGCCCAGCGCTTTGCAGAACTGGGGACCAAAAATGTTGCCGTTGCAGTATGGGCTGACAGCTCCACCCAGTCCCTGGGCTCCATAAAACGCGTATGCCTGCACCTGCGGGAGCAGACCATTCTTCACGGCCTTCAGCGTGATCTTGTCATTCTTGAGCGCAAGCATCGCCTGCTCAACCGATGGACTGTTTTCGTCGGCCTCGCGCACCAGCGAGTTGACCGACTTCAGCTCCTCCGGCGTTTCAACAAGACTCACCCGGTCCGTAGGCACAATGGGAGCGTTGGCGACCGCGGGGTTATCCAGGTTGCGGGCAATCGCCTGCTTCATGAGCAGTTGCTGGTATTCCAGCGTGCTTTGCGACTGGATCAGCGCCTGCTGATCGGCTGCATGCTGGCTCCTTACGTTCACAAGATCGAGCGGAGCAATCGCGCCCACCTGCAACTGCTTTTCATCGTCCTTCACCAGGTTGGCCGACTGCTGAGCCGCCTCCTGCTTCGATGCGACATCCTCGTAGGCGCTCACCAGACCCCAGTAGATGTTCTCCACCTGATTAATGGTGTAAAGCAACTGTGCCCGGAAAGCAGAGTCCGCAATTTGACGGTCATTCTTAGCCTGAACGATAAAGCGCCCGTTGATACCGGGGCCGAAGCCCTGCAGAAGATTTTGCGTAATCTTCGCGTTAAATGTGGACGAAAGTGTCGGGCTGTACGCGCTGAAAGGGTTGTTCGTGGTTTCGCGGGTGTTGTCGAAGGTCACTTGCAGACCGGTACCCGTGATAAAACCCTGGTTGTAGGTGAAGTTGTACTGGTCGGTATTCGTATCCGTAGCCGGAAGGCCGCCACTGAAGAGCACGTTCTGCGACGGAGTCTTCACGCGATTCAACTCAATCTGGGCCTGCAGAGTGGGGTCGAGGCTCTCCGGTGTCGGCCCGCCGCCATTGGTGGAAAGAGTCAGCCCGGAAGCGCCGGCTCCGGCGCCGCCCGCGCCTGATGTCGTGCCACCAGGTCCGCCGCCAACCGAGTTCACCGAGGCTGTTGAGCCGCCCAGAGTGCCAGTCACCAGGCCGGAATTGACGCCAAACAGATTCGATCCGGCACGCGCGCGGAGAATATCTGTATCCGCAATGTTCAGGTTCACCCGCTGAATCGCAATGTCGTAGTTATTTTCGAGCGCCAGAAGAATGGCGTCGCTGAGGCTCAGGTATATTTTGCCGTTCCGCATCAGCTTGCCGAGCGTGAGCGCGTTGAGATAGTTCTTTTCGGGAGTAATGTTGGTGGGCATATAAGGCCCAAAGGGATTCGGAAAGTAACCTCGCGCCCGGGAAAAGTTGTTCCGAGTGGGACGCAGATAAAGCGGCTCGGTGAAGTGCGGCGCCGGCGCTGTGGGCAGGCCCGCCTGCGGGGCGGTGGGCGCCTGCTGGCCTGCGCCATAGCCCAGGGCGTAGCTCGGGGCTGTCCCCGCAAGGACGCACGCAATCGCCGTCCATGCCTTCAACCTGGTGAAACTCTCCGCTCCGCGCCTCTTCTGTTCCGATGAAAGGTCAGTCAACCAGCTCATTTACTCCTCTTTCTGTCCCTGCATCCTCCACCGCGTCTCACCGGAGTGCAGCGGAGAGTGTTGCTTGGCTATACGCTAGATGTTTCCCTGGAGTTCCCAGCTTCGGGAATTTCGCTCTGTCCGGAGCGCATTCCCAAACAACCGCGCACTATCTGCGCCGGAATCTCCATTTCGCAAACGTACAAATGGCGAAGCCTGAGTATATCGCGGACAAACTTCCCGCACGGTGAGTTACCGCATAGAAATGCATTGTGGTATCACCGGAAGTATAACTATGGGAGCCAACTGGAAAATTACGCTGTCCTACGACGGCGCCGACTATCACGGATGGCAGGTGCAGCCCGGTCTGGTGACCATCCAGGGCACGCTGGCCCAGGGCATCGAGCGCATTACCGGAGAAACCGTCCTGCCGCAGGGCAGCGGGCGCACCGACGCCGGCGTCCATGCGCTGGCGCAGGTCGCCAGCTTCTCCCTTGCAGCGCCCATTCCTCCTGAAAATCTGCAGCGCGCGCTCAACCGGACCTTGCCCTCCGCGATTCGCATCCTCAGCGCCGAGACCGTTCCGCCGGAGTTTCACGCGCGCCACAGCGCCCGGAGCAAGTGGTACGAGTACCGCATCTTTCGTGGCGAACTCTGCCCGCCGTGGACTGCTCGCTACGCATACGCGCTCCACTGGCCGCTGCACATGGACGCCTTGCACGCAGCGGCAGAGGTCTTTCTCGGCGAACACGACTTTTCCTCCTTCGCCGCTGGCGATCCCGATGCCAGCGAGCGCGCCGCACAGGAATCCCCGGAAAACGGCAACGTCAATCCCGTGCGCGAGGGCAATGTCCGCGAGATTTACGCCTCGTCCTGGTCCCTCCACGGGGACATGCTGCTCTACCGCGTGCACGGTAACGGCTTTCTGCACCACATGGTCCGCAACCTCGTAGGAACCATGCTCGATGCCGGCCGCGGCCAACTCCGGCCCGGCGATCTGCCCGGAATCCTTGCCGCGCGCGACCGCTCCGCCGCCGGACCTACGGCTCCCGCGCGCGGGCTCTTTCTCATGCGCGTGATCTATTGACTCGATGTAGCCTGAGGACATGTCTTCGCCTGCCACGGCCAGTGCCTTTGGAGAAATCACCCGACTCGCGGGAGACCGCCGCGTGCACCAGGCCTTCCGCTGGCTGCACCTGCAGGAGCAGACTGTTTTCGCGTGGCAGCAGGAACTGGTGCAGGTTCCAGCGCCACCGTTTGGTGAACAAACCCGTGCCGAGTGGCTGGCCGCCAGGTTCCATCAGATTGGCCTCGAAGACGTATCCCTCGATGCCATCGGCAACGTCACCGGCGTCATTCGATGCGGACGTCCCGGTGCGCGCTGTGTTCTGCTTTCCGCACACCTCGACACGGTTTTTCCAGCCGACACGCCCATTCATCCGGTAATCGACGGCCAGCGTCTCCAGGCTCCCGGCGCCTGCGACAACGGCTCCGGCATCGTGGGCATGCTCGCCATCGCCTCGGCCATGCTCGACGCGTGCCTGCACCCCGGCTGCGACGTCATCTTTATCGGCAACGTGGGCGAGGAGGCTGACGGAAACCTGCGCGGCATGCGGCACATCTACCAGCACGCGCCCTTCCGGGAAAATATCGAAGCCCACATCGTCCTCGACGGCGCAGGAGAAAATGTCGCGGTGACGCAGGCGCTCGGCAGCCTCCGCTATCGCGTCACTTTGACCGGCCCCGGCGGACACTCCTGGACTGACGCGGGCCTGCCCAACCCAATCGTGCTGATGAGCCGCATCATCGCCCGCATGGCAGCGGTCAACCTGCCGTCCACGCCCCGCACCACCTTCAACGTGGGAACCATCGAAGGCGGCACCTCGGTGAATGCCATTCCCGAGCGAGCCGCCGCCAATTTCGACCTGCGATCCACCGATCCCGCACAACTCATCCGCCTCGAAGTGGAGCTCTATCGCGCCGTGGAAGACGCGGTGCAGGACGCCAATCGCGAAAATGCCGCGCTGCGAGCCGAAGACGGCATTCCCCCGGCAAAACGGCAGGAGGTACGATTCGACGTCGAAAAAATGGGAGACCGGCCCACCGGAAGACTGCCCGAGACCTGCAGGCTCATGGATCTGCTCCACGCCGTAGACCGGCAACTCGGTCTGCGAACCGATATCCGCGTGGCATCGACGGATGCCAACATTCCGCTCTATCTGGGTGTGCCGGCTGTAACGCTGGGCGCGGGCGGCAACGGAGGCGGCATCCACACGCGCGGGGAATGGTACGATGCATCGGGACGGGAATTCGGGCTGAAGCGGGTACTCCTGTTGCTGCTCGGAGTCACGGGCTAGAAAGCGTGGTTTGCTCCAAAGGTAGCCCAGGGGCAGGAAAAAAATGCCCGAACCTGCACAGAAAATACATGGATAAGCGAGCCGAAAGTTGCCGATCCTTCGGCTTCAGTCGAACAAAACATGCAGTTTCAGGGCGTTTATTTACCTTCTGGGAACCAGATTGCATCCCCAGCTCTCATTTGGAACGCATCTTGCTCCATACTGTTTACTCGAAAGACTTTTAATCTTGGAGAACTCATCTTGCGCACACTGATACTGAGATCCGTAGCATTATTTGTATTTCTTGCACTCGTTTTCCCAGTCCGCACCTTCGCGCAGTCCAGCCCGGCCGCCTATGTTCATGGGCATAGCATTTATATTGGCGGTGAGTTCTCGCTCTACGACTCCGACTACTTCGGCGGCAACAAAACCCTGAATCAGCCCGCATACTCCATCTTCGGCGATTACGCGGTCACCACCGGCGCCTGGCCAGTTTCGCTCGATGTGAACTTCACCCAGGTTCCTGACCACTACGGCACTCAGGATCGTCGCCTTTCCAGTTTGATCCTCGGCCCCATGCTCAGCCGGCACTACGGCCGATTTGAGCCGTTTGCAAAATTCGGCGCTGGATTTGGCCACCTGACTGCCAACGGCATAAGCAATTACCACCAGTTGGGGCAGCATTTCGCCATCGGGTATGGCGGAGGACTGGATTACCGGCTCACGGATCACATCAGGCTTCGCCCCATTGATTTCACCATGGAGCGGTGGAATTTCTACCCCAACGCCCTCTCCCCAATGGTTCTCGGCTTCGGCCTCTCTTATCGGATTCATTGATTCAGTAGTAGCCGTCCGGCCAGGGAACGCTGGAATTTCGGCATTTCATGGCCTTACACTTTCGAGAAGGACGCAGTGCCTCCGCAGTTCCCAAAGCGCCTGATCGACCTCGCAGTTTCCACGAATGAAATCGGAAACCTGCATCACGACTCCCCGACCCGGAAAATGCCCGCTCTGCGCCAAATATCCTTCTGGATTCTGCGACTTACGAGCGCTTTTTCACTTGATTTTTCAGGTCCCGGAATCTCTCGCAACGCCGCCCTCATTCCATCCCTTGTATTTGGGACACCTTATCCACAATATATTGGGGTTTCTTTGTTGACCCTCGATACCCCTGGCGCTACAGTTTGACTGAAACCTGGCTGATTGGAGTTCCGCCATGCTGAAGTTAAAGAAGATCCAGATTCTGGGCTTCAAATCATTCTGCGATCGCACAGAAATCTCCCTGCCGGGCAGCGGAATCGGCGTGGTCGTCGGGCCGAACGGCTGCGGCAAATCCAACATTCTCGACGGAGTCACCTGGGTTTTGGGCGAGCAAAGCGCCAAGTCCCTCCGCGGCGGCAAGATGGAAGACGTCATCTTCGCCGGAACCCGCAGCCGTAAACCGCTGGGCATGGCAGAGGTTTCCATCACCCTCATTGACCCCGACGCCTACCAGGGTCCGCTGCTCGACGAGCCGGAGATCAGCCTCGAAAACGAGTTTCCCAGGGACTGGGACGAGGAATCCATGCGCGCCGAGCGCGCCGCAGAAGTAGAAGAGATCATCTCCGAGTCGCAGCCGGGCGTCGTTCTCGACGGGCCGGAAGCCGACCTGGCCGACGACGCGCAGACACAGCCAAAGCCTGAGGCAAAGGCAGAAGGTTCCGCGCAGGAAGGTGGAGCAACCCCAGCCGTCGTCCTCAAGATTCGCCGCCGCAAATTCCAGCGCGTTCCGCAAAAGGGCGAAATCGTCGTCACGCGCAGGCTCTTCCGCACCGGCGAAAGCGAATATCTTCTCAACGGCAAGCTCTGCCGTCTGCGCGATATTCAGGACATCTTCATGGGCACCGGCCTCGGGCCGGAGTCCTACGCCATCATCGGGCAGGAGCGCATCGGGCAACTGCTCAGTTCCAAGCCGCATGACCGCCGCGCAATCATCGAAGAAGCCGCGGGCATCACCCGCTTCAAGACCAAGAAGCGCCTTGCTGAACTGCGCCTCGAGCAAGCCAGGCAGAACCTGGCCCGCGTGAATGACATCTTCGAGGAAGTCACGCGACAGATGGGCTCACTCAAGCGCCAGTCCGCCAAGGCCGAACGATACGGTGCGTTACGGGATGAACTGCGTGCGCGGCTCCGTGTCGTGCTGGCCGGCAAGCTGATGCAAATGGACGCCGAGCAGACCGCCATGCAGGCGGAAATCGCGGCCATCAACGCCAAAGTCGACCAGCAGGCCGCGCAGGTAGAAGCCCTGGACCAGCAGCATGCCGCCGGTCTCAGCCAGGGTTACTCGCTCGATGAGCAGGCCAAAGCTGCCCAGCAACAGGCCAGCCAGAGTGCAGTCGAACTGGAACGCGCCATCGCCCGCGAGCAGGCCAACCGTGAGCGTCTGGCAGAACTGGAACGCCGCGCTTCCCTCGCCCGGCAGGAACAGGAACAAACCCGCCGCCAGATGGAAGCAACCGCCGCCGAGCGCGAAGCGCAGCGAGGGTTCCTCGATACGGCACAGGCGGAAGCCGAAAAGTTTCGCGCCGAGGCGCAGGCCTCACAGCAGCGTATGCGCGATGCGGCCCAGGCCGTGGGCGCAGTCGAACAGAAGGTGGAAGGCACGCGCCGGCAGGCCGGCCAACTCCTCTCGCAATTGAACCTGCTGCGCAACCAGACCGCACAGGCGGAAGAGTCGCTCGCCTCGCTTGATCGCGAAGCGGCCCGGCTGGAAGCCGAGATGACCTCGGCCAGACGCGACCTCGAAGGTCTCGGAGCCGAGCGCGGGCAGGTCTCCATGCGCTTCGAGTCCGTCACCGAGACGTTGAAACGCTTGGAACAGGAAATCTCTGAATTGCGCGCAGCTATCGCCGCCCGCCGCAATGAGGAGGTCGAAGTCCGCCGTCGCGGCGATCAGCTCCGCAGCGAGCAAGCCACGCTGCTCGGCCGCCGCAACTCCATCGAGTCCCTCATTCGCGACCACAGCTACTCGACGGAAACAGTCCGCAAACTCTTCCGCTCGAACTCGCTCGGCGAAGGCCTCGCGCCCGTCGGCACGCTCGCCGATTTTCTCGAAGTCGGCGATCAGTACGAGAGCGTGGTCGATGAGTTTCTCCGCGACGAGCTGAACTACGTGGTCGTTAAGAGCTGGGATGCCGCCAACGAAGGGATGCGCGTGCTCAAGACCGATGTGGACGGCCGCGCGACCTTCCTCGTGCACCCCAACGATTCGCAGGCGAAGTTCTCCTTCGCCGCGCAGGAAAACCCCATTACCGCGACCATTCAGGACCGCGGCGTGGTCCCGCTCAAGGAATGCATCAAGGTTCTTGACGGCTTCGGCAAGTCGCTCGAAGTCATTCTGCCCAAGCTGCGCGAGGGCTACGTGGCGCCGGACATGGAAACGGCGCGCTCGCTCGCCCTGCAGCATCCGGCCTCGTTCTTCCTGTCGCCCAGCGGCGAATGCTTCCACAACGTGACGGTAACCGGCGGCAAGAGCCGCAGCGGCGGTCCGCTGGCGCTCAAGCGCGAGCTGCGCGACATCAACGAGAAACTCGCCGTCATTGAAAAAAATCTCGGACAGGCCGAAGCGGCCGCAGCGGAGCTCGCCAGGGTGCTGGGTGAAAGCACTCGCCTGCTGGAGGCAAAGAGCGAAGAGCGCCGCATCGCCGAGCGCGAAAGCGCCAACCAGGGCGCGGCCCTCAGGCAGATGGACTCCGAAATCCAGCGCCTCGAACGCCGCCTGCAGGACTGGGAACTGCAAAACTCGCGCAACAAAGACGCCCGCACCGCCAAGCAAAACTTTATTGAAGAAAAATCCATCGAAGTCGAGCGCGTCGGAAGCGAGCACAGCGCGATGGAAGCCTCCATCGCAGAAGCGCAGGCCTCCATGGCCGAGTTGCGCGCCTCTCGCGAGACGGCGCAGCAGGAAGCGGCGCGCATCTCGGCTGAACTGGCGGGCCTCGAAGAGCGGCGTCGCGGCGCCGAAGCCAGCTTTGGCCGCATCGACCGCCTCTACAGCGACCTTGAACGCCGCCTGCAGCAGATGGATGAGCAATTCGCCTCCGCCATGGCAGAACGCGAGCAGCGCGAGCGCGAAAACGAGGAACTTGTCATTCGCCAGCAGGAGCTCTCCACGCTGCGCCGGCAGGCACAGGAGCAGGTAGCGATGCTCACGGCTCAGGCCGCTGAACTGCGCTCTGAACTCGCGCAGACCGAGCAGACCCTCAAGACCCTGCGCGCCGAAACAGACGCGCTGCGCGAAAGCCGCCTCTCGCTCACGGCGCGCGAAGCCAAGTGCGCCGCAGACAAGCAGCATCTGGAGGAAACCTGCCTGCAGGATCTATCTGTCGAAGCGCAGGTGCTGCGCGCCGAAGAAGGCATTGCCCGCCTCGAAGGCGAGGAACTCCACGCCGAAGATGAAGCCTGCCGAGAACTCAAGCACAAGCTCGATTCCATGGGGCCGGTCAACATGATGGCGCTCGAAGAGTACCGCGAAACCGAGCAGCGCCACGCATTCCTCGAAACGCAGCGCGCCGACCTCGTGGACTCAATCGAAAACACACGCGCCACCATCAAGGAAATTGACGAAATCTCCTTCACCAGATTCAACGAAGCCTTTGCGCGCATCAATGAGAACTTCAGCGCGACCTTCTCGCGTCTCTTCGCCGGCGGACAAGCCTTCATGCGCCTCACCGACGAGGAGAACACCCTCGACAGCGGCGTGGACATCGTGGCCCAACCGCCCGGCAAGAAACTGCAGAACGTCTTCCTGCTCTCCGGCGGCGAAAAGGCTCTCACTGCGCTGGCGCTGCTCATGGGCATCTTCCAGTACCAGCCCAGCCCCTTCTGCGTGCTCGACGAAGTCGATGCCCCGCTGGACGAAACCAACGTGGGACGCCTCGCCGACCTGCTCCGCAGCATGGCCAGCGACACGCAGTTCGTCATGGTCACGCACTCCAAGCGCATGATGACCGCAGCCGACCTCATTTACGGCGTCACCATGCAGGAACAGGGCGTCTCCAAGGTCGTGAGCGTGCGCATGGGCGGACATGAGTACGTTGGGCCGCAGTCACGGCGGGCCAGCGCGTAAATCGGCACACGCCGCGGCAGGGCCGGAGGGTCCGCCGCAGCCGCCCGCATTGACAAGGCCCGAAAGCGGCCCAGAAAATCAAGTTTTCAACTGAATGCCCGCAAGGGCTGGCGAGGCCTCGTTTGAACGCACTGCTCCAGAGCGATATTCCTGAACTCAAGCTCGTTTCCCGCGGCAAGGTCCGCGACATTTTCGAACTGGACGGCGATCTGCTCATGATTGCCTCGGACCGCATCTCCGCCTTCGATCACATTCTCGGCAGCGGCATCCCCGGCAAGGGCAAGGTGCTCACGCAGATTTCCCTGTTCTGGTTCGACAAATTTGCCGATGTAGTCCCCAACCACCTCATCACCGCGGACGTCAACGACCTGCCTTCCCTGCTCGACCGCCACAAGCCCATGCTGGAAGGCCGCTTCATGCGCGTCAAACGCGCCCGCATGTTCCCCGTCGAGTGCGTGGTGCGCGGATACATCTCCGGCAGCGGCTGGAAGGACTACCAGCGCACCGGCGAAATCGGCGGCATACGCCTGCCGCACGGCCTGCGCGACTCCGACCGCCTGCCCGAGCCCATCTTCACGCCCGCTACCAAGGCCGAATTCGGCGAGCACGACGAAAACATCTCCTTCGCGAAGATGGCCGGCATCATCGGCCGGCAGGACGCCGACAAGCTGCGCGAACTCAGCATCGAGATCTACCGCCGCGCGGCGCGCCACGCGGAATCCTGCGGCATCCTCATCGCCGATACCAAGTTTGAGTTCGGCGTCACGGACGAGGGCATCCTGCTCGGTGATGAAGCCCTCACGCCGGACTCCTCACGCTTCTGGCCCAAGGACCAGTACGAGCCGGGACGCCAGCAGGCCTCCTTTGACAAGCAGTACGTCCGCAACTATCTCGAAGAGATCCAATGGAACAAGCAGGCGCCCGCGCCCGCGTTGCCGCCGGAAGTCATCCAGGGAACGCAGGAGCGCTACCTCGAAGCCTATCGCCTGCTCACCGGGCAAACGCTCCCACTGTGAGGCCATGAGCATACTCCACATCATGAGCGTGCTGGACTGGATCATCCTGGCCATCCTGCTCATCTCCACGCTCGCCGCGGCGCACAGCGGCATCATCGTGGAAGTCTTCTCCCTCGGCGGCCTGCTGCTGGGCCTGCTGCTGGCCTGCTGGAACTACCAGCGCCTGCTCCCGTGGCTCATGGCCTGGGGCATCAGGATGGCTATCGCCAAAGTCATTGCGTTTCTCGTCATCGCGCTGGGCGTCATGATCCTTGCCGGGCTCTTTGGCCGCATCATTCGCTGGTCGGTGCGCTTTGTCGGCCTGGGCTGGCTCGACTCGCTCGCCGGAGCTGTTTTTGGTCTCGTCAAAGGCACGGTGCTGGTCGTGGTCATGCTCGTGGCGCTGCTCGCCTTCCTGCCAGAAACCTCCCTGATCCGCAATTCCCGACTCGCGCCGGAGTTCCTCACCGCGGCTCATGGCGTAGCCGGGGTCAGCCCTGCTGAGCTGTCAGGAAAAATTCGCAGCGGAATCTTGGATTTGCGCAAAGAAAAGAACAAAATATTTACGCGGAAGCCCGGGGTGTCATAAACTTTCCTGCATTCCGGCGGGTATTCTAAACAAGCGCCTGTAAGTCCGGCGGGTGCAGGAGAGGTGGAAGTGAAACGCGAACTCGATAGTCTTGTCTCGCAGATGCAAGCCAGCGGTATCACCTACGACGAAGCTCTGCGTGAGTTCAAAAAGCGTTTCATCCTTCAGGTGCTCGCCTGCCATCGCGGCAACCAGTGTAAAGCCGCGAAAGAGATGGGCATGCACCGCAACACCCTCAGTCGCACCCTCGCCGAGTTGAACATCGACCCCACACAAGTTCGCATCGGACTCAAGCGTCCGCCCCGCAGCGAACGTCCTGTATTTGAGACCAAGCTGGCAATGCGCTAAAGCCGGGTCCGTCGCGGTTTCCGCACCGGAGTTCCTAAGCGCCGCTCTGCGTGTCTTATTCTCGATAGAGAGAACACAGAAAGGGCATCCTCACGCTTGAGCACTCCAGACGCCACCGCGCATGCTGTTCGCTACACCACGCAGACCGCCGAGCCGCCCCACCGGGTCCACATTGTGACGGGCTTCCACTGGGATGACCAGCAGGCCTATCTCTTCGACATTGACGGCACCCTGCTCCGCAGCCGCGACCGCATCCACTACGACTCCTTCTTCGAGAGCGTGCGCGAGGTCATGGGCCACGATCTGGACCTGAGCGGCGTCACCCTGCACGGAAACACCGACCCCGGCATTCTGCGCGACGCATTCCTCCAGACCACCGTCGAAGACAGCCACTGGCGCGTCGCACTCGAAGAGGTTCTGGAACGGATGCGCACCACCGTAGCCGCCCGTCGCGACCGCATGGAACTCGTCCGCATGCCCGCCATTGAAGAAACCCTCCGGCATCTGGCCGCAAGGGGCGCAAAGCTGGGCGTGGCCACCGGCAACCTGGAAGCCATCGGCTGGGTCAAGATTGAAACTGTCGGCCTGCGCCACTGGTTTGAGTTTGGCGGTTTCAGTGACGACTATGTGGAGCGCGCCGATATGATCGCCCACGCCGCGGAAAAAGCCCGCGCCATCGCAGGCCCCAACGCAACGGTATGCGTCGTCGGCGACACGGAATTCGACATCACCGCCGCACGCGCTAATGGGCTGCCCACCATTGCAGTAGCCACCGGCAATCAGTCCTTTGAGCAACTGATGCAACGCAAGCCCGAGGTCTGCGCCACGTCGCTTCAGGCGCTGCTCCACGCCACCACAGGAGCGCAAAAGTAGCCCATGCTGCGCCCGATTCATCTCGCTGCGATCCTGATGCTGCTTCCCGCCGCCACGCTGGCGCAAACCGCCGCGCCGGTGCCCGCCGCGGACAAAGTCACGCTGCACAAACTGCACGAAACCACCACAGAAGCACCGCTCACTGCCGGCAAACCACAGCCAGCTCCATCCCTGAAACCGCTCCGGCACGTTACCTCGAGGGATTGCGACCGCGCCGCCGCAATTTCGGTCAAGGCCACCAAACTCCTGCTCGCCGATCATCCCGGCAAGGCCATGCGCGGCTTTGAACAGGCCGCGGCGCTCGATCCTGAAAATCCCCGCTTCGCCCAGGATGCAACCATCTCGCGGGAAAACTTTGTTACAAAACTCGTCCACAACGCGGCCAGGGAAAAGCACGCCGGAAACACAAAGGAAGCCACCCTCGACCTCGCCCGGGCCGCGCAACTCGCACCCAATAATCCCGAGGTAACACAGCATTTCGAGGAGCAGAAAGCCGCTGCTACGAAGCCTGCGATCGATGTGCAGGTGCTGGGACCACCTGTAAGCCTCGTTCCAGGACTGGGGGTGCATAGCTTCCACCTGCGAGCCCCGGCTCAGCAGGTCATCCAGCAGGTTATGCGCGCATGGGGCATCCAGGCTACCTGCGACAACTCTGTCCGCAATGTTGAGATTCCCTTCGACACCGGCAAGCTCACCTTCCAGCAGGCCGAGCACGCGCTGGAGCTCACGACCGGCGCCTTTGCCGTGCCGCTCGACCCCGCCCGCGCGCTCTTCGTTCCAGACACGCCCCCCAACCGCGCCGAGTACCAGCGTCTCGCCATGGAAACCGTCTACCTGCCGGGCGTGGATGAGAGCGAGCGCAAGCGCATCGTCACCATGGTGCGCGGTGTCTTCAAGCTGCAAATGGTCGTCTACGATGCCGGCAGCAACTCCATCACCATACGTGGGCCGCAGTCGCGCCTCAACGCGCTTAACAAGACGCTAAGTGGCCTCATGCAGGGCGAAAGCCAGATTCTGCTCGACGTAAAAATGTACGAGATCAGCCGCACCCGCACTACGGATCAGGGCATCCTCCTGCCCAGCGGAACCACCCTCTTCAACATTCCCTCCGAGGTGCGCAGCATCATCAACAGCAACCAGAGCCTGGTGCAGCAGATCATCTCCAGCGGGCTCGCCGCGCCTAACGACTACGTCGCCATCGCCGCCATTCTCATCGCCTCCGGCCAGGTGACCGGCACTGTCTTCAACCAGCCGTTTGCGTTCTTTGGCGGCGGGCTCACGGCCACCGGACTCACCTCGTCCGGTATCACCGGCAATGCACAGCTCAACAGCAGCAACGTCACCGAGCTCGACCAGATGCAGATGCTCGCACTCAATCAGCAGGACGAAGAGATTCGCAGCGGCACCCGTTACCCCATCATCACGTCCAGCTACTCCAACCTTGCCGGCTCCAATCTTTCCATTGCCGGAATCTCCTCCCCCGGCATCTCCAGCGCGCTCGCAGGCCTCGGCATCAACGCCGGTTCCCTGTTCTCCACCTTGGAATCCGTCCCCCAGGTGCAGTATCAGAATCTGGGACTCACACTGCACGTAACTCCTTTTGTAGAGGGACATGGCGACATCACCTTGAAGCTGCACCTCAAGCTCCAGACCCTGCAGGGCCAAAGTATCAATGACATTCCCGTCCTCGACAACCGCGAGGTCAACTCCATCACCTCGCTGCGCCCCGGCGAGAGCGCGCTGCTGGTCAGCAGCCTCACCAAGCAGGATTCACTGGCCGTCACCGGAATTCCCGGAATCAATGAGCTGCCCGGCCTGCGCGGCGGCACCAACCAGAACAGGCAGAAGAACATCGCAGAGCTGGCCATTGTGATCACGCCGCATGTAGTGCGTCGTGTTCACTCCCGCCGCGCCGACCCTATGATTCTGCTGCCCGCAGAGTGACAGCGCCTCCACAAGCAGAAAGGCGGCCTTCAAGGCCGCCTTTCTGTCTTCCATCAGTGCGAGGAATCAGTCGTAGTACTCGAGTCCCAGGTGCGTGATAAGCTCTTCGCCCTGAATATGGCGCAGCGTGTTCTTGAGCTTCATCATCTGGATGAACAGATCGTGCTCCGGGTACAGGCCCGGGGCCACCTGCGGCGACTTGAAATAGAAGCTCAGCCACTCCTGGATGCCCAGGTTCCGCAGCTCCGGCGAACGCTTCGCCATATCCAGGAAGAGCACCAGATCAAGCGCCAGCGGCGCGGCCAGAATCGAGTCGCGGCAAAGGAAGTCCACCTTGATCTGCATTGGGTAGCCCAGCCAGCCGAAGATGTCGATGTTGTCCCAGCCTTCCTTGTTGTCTCCACGTGGCGGGTAGTAGTTGATGCGTACCTTGTGGTAGATGTCTTTGTAAAGGTCGGGGTAAAGCTGCGGCTGCAGAATGTAGTCGATCACGCCCAGCTTCGACTCTTCCTTGGTCTTGAAGGACGAAGGATCGTCCAGCACTTCACCGTCACGATTGCCGAGAATGTTGGTCGAGAACCATCCGCTCAGCCCGAGCATGCGCGCCTTCAGCGCCGGAGCCAGAACGGTCTTCATGAAGGTCTGGCCGGTCTTGAAGTCCTTGCCGCAGATCGGAGCGCCGGTCTGCTTCGAAAGTTCGATCATGCAGGGCAGGTCCACCGTGAGGTTCGGCGCGCCATTGGCGAAGGGAATGCCCTCCTTCAGAGCGGCGTAGGCGTAAATCTGAGAAGGCGCAATCGCCGGATCATCCTCGGTCAGAGCCTTTTCAAACGCCTCGATCGTGTCATGAATCGGCGTCGGCTCCAGGAAGATTTCCGTCGAACCGGTCCAGATCATCACCACGCGATCACACTTTTCTTTGAACGCCTGAATGTCGGACCGCACCTGCTGGGCCAGGTCGCACTTGCTCCGGCCCTTCTTCACATGTGTGCCGTGCAGCCGCTTCACGTAATTCTGGTCAAAGACCGCGGGCATCGGCTCAATGCTTTCCAGGAAGGGGCGAATCGTCTGCAGGTGGTCGCCATCAAGCACAGAGGCGTGCCTGGCGGCCTCGTACATGTTCTCGGGGAAGATGTCCCATCCGGTGAACACCACATCGTCCAGCGAGGCGAGGGGAACAAAATCCTTAATGAGCGGAGTCTTGCCATCGGTACGCTTGCCCAGGCGAATGGTGCCCATCTGGGTGAGCGAACCAATCGGCTTCGCAAGTCCCTTGCGAACGGCTTCTACTCCTGCAATCAGCGTCGTGGCGACGGCGCCCATGCCGACCACCATGACCCCAAGTTTTCCAGTTGCTGGCTCTATCTTTGATGACATTTCTTTTTTGGCCTGTTCTCTTCCTTCCACAGTAAAACTGCGAATCTTCAGTTTCTGATGCGAGGCAATGTTTTGGCAATTCCATGAGGCTCAATGGCGGAAATAGTACTCCAAACGGAATCTACGTTTCATTGGGGTGCGAACACTTCCGCAGGTGGGTCCAAAGGAACCACAGTATCCCCGCCACCACCAGCAGCTCAATGCTCAGCTGAAAATGATGGAAATCCGCCTTGAAGCGCGGATTCGTGTCCCACGCCCGTCCCAGCTTTACGCCCACGAATGCCAGCCCAAAGCACCACGGCCACGAACCCAGAAACGTATAAATATGGAACCGGAGTTGCGGCATCCGGGAAATCCCCGCAGGCAGCGCGATAAACGTCCGGATCACCGGCAGCAACCGCCCCACAAACACGGTGACGCCGCCGAAGCGCTGAAAAAAGCGGTCCGCGCGGTCCAGATCCTTCATGTCCAGCAGAATCCAGCGCCCATAGCGCTCCAGAAACGGCCGACCTCCCCACGCGCCCACCCAGTAAGCCACCGCCGAGCCGATATTGCAGCCCAGCGCGCCCGCCGTCGCCACCCAGAACAGGTTCAACTGACCCTGCTGCACCAGATAGCCGGCAAACGGCATGATGATCTCAGAAGGAATCGGAATGCAGGCCGATTCAATGGCCATCAAAAACGCCACACCGCCATAACCGGTCGAAGAAATAACAGAAATAATAAAGTGGGCAACAGCCGCGAGGATTTTTGCACTCATTCGAGTTGCAGTATACGGGAATCAGGGCCGCGCAGGTTCGCATCGCCATCCCCGGCCAGCCGTGCCCGGCAAAATCCTCACCCCGTCGCGCGCGGAGTCCATTTCTCTGCGTACAATTCGGCCATGCACGCCGCGAAAAAGACGCAGAAAAGCAGCAAGCCCCCCGCTGAGAAAACCGCAAAGAGAAAGCCCGCCGGCAAGCGCCCCTGCAAAGGCAAGGACCTCGACCCACAGCGCATCGGGGAAATCCTTACCCGCCTCAAAAAGACCTATCCCGACGTGGAATGCGCGCTCCTGCACCGCAATCCATGGGAACTGCTCGTAGCGACCATCCTCTCGGCCCAGTGCACCGACGCGCGCGTCAACATGGTCACGCCGGAGCTCTTCCGCGCCTTCCCCACGCCCAAAGCCATGGCTGCGGCCACGCCCACCGCCATTGAGGAATACGTCAAGAGCACCGGCTTCTACCGCAACAAGGCAAAATCGATCCACGGAGCCGCGAAGCGCGTGGTCGAGGTCTACGGCGGCAAGCTGCCGCAAACCATGGACGAACTCCTCACCCTGCCCGGAGCCGCTCGCAAGACCGCCAACGTCGTGCTCGGCGTCGCCTTCCACAAAGCAGAAGGCGTAGTCGTGGACACGCACGTCCTCCGCATCTCGCAGCGCCTCGGCCTCACGAAAGCCACCGACCCCAAAAGGGTCGAGCAGGACCTCATGCGCATCCTGCCCCAGGACCGCTGGATCCGGTTCTCACACGAGATCATTCACCACGGCCGCCAGATCTGCGTCGCGCGCAAGCCGAAATGCGAGCTATGCCCGCTCGAAGACCTCTGCCACGCAAAGGACAAAACCTGGTCGTCTGTCTAGGCAAAAGCGGCTCAAAGACCCGCGTCAGGAACAGTCGCCAGCCATATCTGCTGCTTGTCCACGCTGTAGCTGATGTACAACGTGCCATGAAAGTCAAACGCGCCGGGATATGCCGCGCCGCACGGTTTGCCTTGAGGTCCGCAAACCACCCCATTCTTGTAGGGTGGCGCGCCAACCCCTTGCCGTACCGTGTAAACATGGCGAAGCACACCCGTTTTACCGCTGAAGACAGCAAGGTAGAGCGGATCGCGTGAGGCAATGGCATCCGGAATATCGAGTGCATTGCCAATCACGGCGATATCGCCGTTCCCAAGAGTAGTGATGGTCGCCTCAGAGGGAGAATTGGGAATGTCCGTCGGCACAGCCGGCGACCACGTCGAACCAAAGTCCCGGGAGACCGATCGATACAGCCGAAACTTCCCCGTTTTGCCCTCGTCCCGCCACAGCCGGAATAGCGTTCGAGAGTGCCAGCCTATCCGGATGGCATTGGGTTCCACAAGCGTGCTTCCATCCGCGGCAACTCCATAACCCGTCCATGCCGACGACGGCTGACCCGGCGCCGATCCACCCCAGGTGCCAAAGTTGTTGGCCAGCACAAAAAGGTGAGGGCTCAAACGCGCACGGTAAGGATAAGCCGGAGATCCCTTTTGCGGCGCATAAACCGCCCGGCTCACGCGAAATGCCCTGCCGATGCTGCCATCGGGATGCAAGGCAACCGCGACCAGCGCCTCGCCCTGTTCGTTCGTGCAACAGCCGTAGCCATTCGCCTGATCAATCGCCGCCACCAGATAGAGCTTGCGGTGGTAGGTCACAAACGCCCGCGGATACGAGATACGACGCCCGGCGACCTGCTTTCCGTCAAACGGGCTGGGCGGCGCAATCACAACCTGCGGCGCGGACCATCTTCTGCCGTCAGCGCTGCTTTTCACCTCCGTAATCATTCCGCTGGAACCCTCATGCCGCATGGTTCCGGTATAAGCCACCCAGATGCGCCCATTGCGGCCAACAGCAACCCGGGTGTGATGGTGGTACTGCAGGCTTTCCAGGTCGCTGTAGGAAGGCGTCTGGCCGTTGGGTGCGTCAACCTCCGTACTGATAAGGCCGGGCGCAAGCCGATAAGGCCCGCGTCTCGGCGCATGGCCCCAATGGAGCGTCCATGCCGCAGGCAGATGCTGCGCCCGATGCAGCCCCTCAGCCTTGACCGCAGAAGCCGGACCGAACGCGGCAAAAGCAATTACGCCCGAAAAAACGAGCCTCGAAAAAAGGGATTTCATAACCTGTGCCTTTGCAGGAAAGTGCATGTTGAGGGCATTGCGACGAAACTCCGCCCGGCAAATCTCTCAGGCTCGCCCGGCGAACCTCTTCAGGAGTACCTGCATCAGGCCGTCAATGGTGTGATCCTCCGCCTCGGCGGCCGGTTCCCATCCGGCGGCGCGCAGGGCCTTGCTCGTGACAGGCCCAATCGAAATCGCCGGAATATCCTTCGGCGGCGCGGTATGTCCGGCTTCCTTCATCAGCTCCAGAAAGTTCTCCACCGTGGACGAGCTCGTAAACGTCGCCGCATCCACCGCTGTCTTCTTACCGCCAGCCGCAAACAACTCCTTCACCTGGCTCACCGACTCGTGCGGAATCTCCGTGCGATAGGCGTCAATCACATCCAGCTCGACGCCCTGCGCCCGCAGCGCATCAGGAATCACGTCCCGCGCACGCGCTGACCGCGCCAGCAGTACCCGCTGCCCCCGTAGCTTGTCGCCCAGCACCTGCAGCAGCGACTCAGCCACATATTTCTCCGGAATCAAATCCACCTTCCAGCCCATGCGCCGAACCGCCTTCTCCGACGCAGGCCCGATCGCCGCAATCCTCGGCATTGGGCCAAAGATGGTCCGCCACGTCTGCGAGCCCGGCGAAACCATGCCCAGCTCTTCAATCCGCGCCAGCATCGCATTCACCGTGTTCGCGCTGGTCACCAGCATCCAGCCGTAAGTGGAAAGCTGCCGCAGCGCCTGATCCAGCGGCGCAAAATCGGCCGGAGGCAAAATCCGAATCGCAGGAACCTCAATGGCCTCCGCCCCATGCGCGGCCAGTTCCCGGCTCAGGCGTCCTGCCTGGTGCTCGGCGCGAGTCACCAGAATCTTCCTGCCTGCCAGCTTGCTCATAGCGCCATCGCCTCCAGAATCGAGCGCGCGCCCTGCCGCAGCAGTTCCTCCGCCAGCTTCTGTCCAAGCTCCGCCGCATCTCCCTGCTGATGCTCATACTCCACGCGAATCACCTGCCCGCCCTCAGGCGCGGCAACCACCCCGACAATCGAGTACGCATCCGTGCCCGGCGCCGGTGCGCAATGCACTCCAATGGGCACCTGGCAACCGCCGCCCAGCGCGCCCAGCGCAACTCGTTCCGCGGTCACGGCATGGCGAGTCGGCGCGTGTTCCAGTGCCAGCATGGCATCCATCGTACGCGCATCGTCAGCGCGCGTCTCAATGGCAAGAGCGCCCTGTCCGGCGGCGGGGCAAAGAATCTGCGGCGCAAAGCACTCGCGGCGATACTCGGTCAGCCCAAGCCGCTCCAGACCCGCGGAGGCAAGTATGATCGCGTCCACCTGCCCCTCCACCATCTTGCGAATGCGCGTATCCACGTTGCCCCGGAACTCCTCAAACTGCAAATCGTCGCGATGCGCCCGAAGTTGCGCCCGCCGACGCTGGCTGCTGGTGCCCACACGCGCGCCCGCGGGCAGCGCGGCAAACGACTCGTGCCGGGCCGACAAAAACGCATCCCGCGGATCAACCCGCTCCGGAATCGCGGCAATCGCAAACGCCGCCTCCAGCTCCGTGGGCAGATCCTTAAGGCTGTGCACGGCAAGGTCAATAAGGTTCTCGCGCAGCGCCTCTTCAATCTCCCTGGTAAACATTCCCTTGGAGCCCACCTTGGCAAACGCCACATGCTGCATCGCGTCGCCGGTGGTGCGAATCACCTCAATCACGACTTCGTGCCCCAGAGAACGCAGCCGGTCCGCAATGTGGTTGGCCTGCCACAGAGCCAGTTGCGAGCCGCGCGAACCAATCCGCATCATGACCGCCTCAAATGTTCCGGAATTTCCTGCTCTTCTGCCGAAGCATCATTCTCCTCGGGATCAACGCGCACCTCGTCGAGGCGAATCCCGGTGTGCGGACAGCTTTCGTCCGTGGCGGGAGCAAAATTCCGCAGGCCGGAAGGATCAAACGCCGCCCGGATGGCACGCACCGCGTCCGCGTCGCCGGACTGCGCCGCGTTGCGCAAAGCATGCATGGGCAAATGCAGAAACTTGTTCGTGAGCCCGCGAGCCAGCATCTTCACCGCCGCCTGCTGATCCTTCGTCAGCGACTGCAACCGCGGGCTCACGCGCTTCATCTCCGCCTGGCAAAGCTGCTCGATGGTGTGCTGCATCTCCGCGATGAGCGGGCCAATCTCCAGCGCCTTGCGGCGCTGATCAAACTTGAGCGCCTCGGCAGCGACCATCTCTTCGGCCAGCTCGGCCTGCCGCTTACGGTCCACCAGGTTCGAGCTCGCCACCGACTGCAGATCGTCAATGTCGTACAGGAACGCGCCTTCCAGCCGGTTCACTTCCGGCTCCACATCGCGGGGCACGGCAATGTCGATCAACAGAATCGGCTTGCGCCGCCGGCGCTGCAAAAACTGCTGCACATGATCCACGCTCACAATCGGCCGCGACGCGCCGGTGGAGGTAATCACAATATCCGGCGGATCGGGCATCGTAAAAACCGCGTCAAACTCCAGCGCGCGCCCGCCAAACTTCTGCGCCAGCGCCTCGGCACGCGCGAACGTACGATTCGCCACCAGAATGCGCTCGGCCCCGTGATGAATCAGGTGCCGCGCCGCCAGCTCGCTCATCTTGCCCGCGCCCAGCAGCATCACGCGCTTGCCATCCAGGTCGCCAAAAATCCGCCGCGCCAGATCCACGGCTACCGTCGAAATCGAAACCGGAGAAGCGCCAATCTCCGTCTCCGTGCGCACCCGCTTGGCCAGCGCAAAAGTATCCTGCAGCAGCCGCTCCAGTTGCGAGCCCACCGCGCCATTCTCCTTGGCTGCGTTGTAGGCAGACTTTACCTGCCCAAGAATCTGCGGCTCACCCAGCACCAGCGAATCCAGACTGCACGCCACGCGGAACAGATGCTGCACAGCCTCCACTTCCCGGTGGTGGTACAAGTGATCCCGCAAGGGCATCCCTGCCAGGTCAAAGCGCTGTTCCAGGTAGGCGTCCAGATCGGGCTCGGCGTCGTCTTCCCCGTCTCGGCCGCGATGCGCAATCAATATCTCCACCCGGTTGCAGGTGGAAAGAATCATCGCCTCCTGCACACCCGGCAGCGCCATCACCTGCTCGGTCACGCCCGCAAGCTCGCACTCGGGAATATCCAGCCGCTCGCGCAGGTCCACCGGCGCGGTTTTATGATTCAGTCCTGTCAGCAGAAGATTCATGGCAGGCTGAACCTGTGCACGGAACTGACGAGATTTGCCGCCCAGACGCCAATCATCGCTATAAAGATGAGTGATGACAGGTAGACGGCTCGCCTTCCGCGAAATCCGGTACTACGCCGTACAAAAATCATGAGCACATACAGTACCCACAGTGCAAAAGCCATTAAAACCTTGGGGTCAGCGAAATAAACCGCGCCCACGCGCTCCTGCGCCACCAGCGATCCGGCAAACAGCCCAATCGTCATGCAGACGAACCCGGCAATCAGCAACGACTGCGAGATCCGGTCCATCGTATCCAGTGGCGGCAGCCACTCCATAAACCGGCGCGGCCGCTTGCTCTTCAGTCGCTGTTCTTCCACCTGGTAGAGAATGCTCGCAATCAGGCTGAAAAGCAGCGCCACGTAGGCGGCCAGCAGCATAAACACATGGGCAAAAATCCAGCCGGAGCGAATCTGGTTGGAACTGAAGGTATACCGCTGGTCGCTCAGCGCCGGAATCACCGTCAGCAGCAGCGCAAGCGGCAACGCAAAGATCGCAAACGACATCGTCCGGTAGACAAACCAGACAATCAGAAAAATCGAGGTCACCAGCAGGGCCAGCGCCGTCTGGGCCTCATGTGCGCCCGTCGGAATCCAATGGTGGTGCTCCGTCAGCATCTCCACCAGCGCCACCACCTGCAACAGCCACGCCGAAAGCGCCGCCGGAATGCAGAATCGCTTCCACAGCGACGGCCCGCCCAGCACCGCCGGAATAGCGGTGAGACTGGCGACGGCATACAGCACAACGGCGGCTCTGAGCCAAACTAAGTACATAACGGCAAACGGTCAGCTGAACACTCAGTATAGAAGAGTCACTCCGCATCGACGATGTAATGCAGCGCACAGCATCTTTGCTTCCCTTCCGCCATAGGAATCAAAGCAGCAACCGGGTCCATAACCCATCCGTTGGCAGCAGACCGCGAATCCCTCCGTCAACAAGCGTCTGCGGGCCGGGCCTACACTGCGACCCGCGATTCACGGTATGCTGACGTATCCCGTGACAGATGTGACCCAACCCAAGGAAGCAGCGGCGCTCACCCCCCTGATGCGCCAGTACCAGGCCGCCAAAAGCGAGCACCCCGATGCTCTGCTCTTTTTCCGCATGGGCGACTTTTACGAGCTCTTCTATGAAGACGCCAAAGTCGCTGCCCGCGAGCTGGAAATCACCCTCACCGCCCGCGACCGCGAAAAAACCCAGCCCATGTGCGGCGTTCCTTATCACGCGGTCGAGGGCTACCTCACCCGCCTGCTGCGCAAGGGCTACCGCATCGCCATCTGCGATCAGATGGAAGACCCCAGGCTCACCCAAAAAATCGTCCGCCGCGAGGTCACGCGCGTCCTCACTCCCGGTACCGCCATCGATCCCGGCTTCAGCGCCGGACAAAACAACTACCTCGCCGCCCTGCACCAGTTGGAAAGCGGCGTCGGGCTCGCGTTCCTCGATCTTTCCACCGCCGACTTTCGCGCAACCGAATTCTCCGGCCCGTCGGCTCTCGCGCAGGCATTGGATGAAATCGCAAAGGTCGCGCCCACCGAACTCATCTTCGCCGCCGGGCAGGCCTGGGCAAAAAGCTGGGAAGCTCCACCCGAGCTCGCCGGCGTAAAAACCTCCAACGGCCTCGAAGACTGGGTCTTCACCGCTGAATACGCCCTGCCCCTGCTCGAGCGGCAGATGGGCGCAAAATCCCTGGACGGCTACGGGCTCAACGGCCATCTGCCCGCCTCCATCGCCGCAGGCGCCATCGTCCACTACATCCGCGCCACGCAAAAGAGCGCGCCCGGCGACAGCGGCCCCGAGCACGTCGATTCGCTGCGTTTTTACGAGCGCAGCGAGCACCTGCACCTCGACCAGGTAAGCGTGCGCAATCTCGAACTTATCGACCCGCTCTATCGCGACGCCGAAGGCGACACCACGCTCGCCGGAGCACTCGACGCCTGCATCACCCCCATGGGCAAGCGACTCCTGCGCGGCTCCATCCTCCGCCCGCTGCTCTCCGCCGCAAAAATCGAAGCACGCTACGCCGCCGTCGACGCCGCACGGCTCAACCTGCAGAACCGCGAGCAGCTTCGCCGCGCCATGGACGGCATTCTCGACCTCGAACGTCTGCTGGCGCGCATCTCGCTCGAAAGCGCCGGTCCCCGCGACGTAGCCGCCCTGGGAGCTTCCCTCGGCAAACTGCCCGCCCTCCAAGCCGGCGCCGCGGCCATCGACGAAGCATGGTGGCGTCACGCCGCAACCGAACTCGATCCGCTCGAAGACCTGCAACAGGCCATCGCGAAAACCCTCGTCCCGGAACCACCCCTCACCCTGGCCGATGGCGGCGTTATCGCCGAGGGCATCGACCCCGAACTCGATGAGCTGCGCTCCATCAGCCACAGCGGCCGCAGCTCCATCGCCGCTATTGAGGAGCGCGAACGTCAGCGCACCGGCATCCCATCCTTAAAGGTTCGCTTCAACTCCGTCTTCGGCTATTACATCGAGGTCACCAAGGCCAACCTCGCGCACGTGCCCGCCGACTACGAGCGCAAGCAGACCCTCGTCAACGCAGAGCGCTTCACCACACCCGAGCTCAAGGAATATGAAACCAAGGTTCTCACCGCGCAGGAGCGCTCCGTAGAAATCGAAAAACGCATCTTCGCCCAGCTCCGCCGCTTCGCCCTCGATCATGCCTCGCGCATCCGCAAAAGCAGCGCCGCCGTGGCGGAAATGGACCTCCTTGCCAACTTCGCGCACCTCGCCAGCCTGCGCGGATACACACGCCCGCACATCGAAGACAGCAGCATCCTTGAAATGATCGGCGCGCGCCATCCCGTCATCGAACACCTCATGGAAAAGGCCGGCGTCACCCGCTTCGTGCCCAATGACCTTTTTCTCGACGCCGGCGAAGCCACCAGCAATCCGCACCTGCTCCTCATCACCGGCCCCAACATGGGCGGCAAGTCCACCTACCTGCGCCAGGCCGCGCTGCTCGTCGTCATGGCGCAAATGGGCTGTTTCGTTCCCGCCGAGCGCCTGCGCTACGGCCTCGTCGACCGCGTCTACACACGCATCGGCGCCAGCGACAACCTCGCCCGCGGCCGCTCCACCTTCATGGTGGAAATGACGGAAACCGCCACCATCCTCAACACCGCTACCGCGCAATCGCTCATCCTCCTCGACGAGATGGGCCGCGGCACCGCCACCTTTGACGGCCTCGCCCTCGCATGGGCCACGCTCGAATTCCTCCACGCCGAGGTGGGCGCGCGCACCCTCTTCGCCACGCACTATCACGAGCTCACCCTCCTCGCCGAGCAGCTCTCCCGCCTCGCCAATCTGCGCGTTTCCATTAAGGAAACGCCGCAGGGCATCGTTTTCCTGCACCGCATCGAGCAGGGCGCAGCCAGCAAGAGCTACGGCATCGAGGTCGCACGCCTCGCGGGCCTGCCGCAGCGCGTCATCCAGCGAGCCCGCCAGGTCCTCAAGCAGCACGAGCGCTCCGAGCGCGGCAACATCGCCGCGGAATCCGCGCCGCCGCTGCAGATGACCATGTTCACGCCGCTCTCACAGCAGGTTGTAGACCGCCTGCAGGCCACCGACATCAACACCCTCACGCCGCTCGACGCGCTCAACCTGCTCCACGAGCTCAAGGCCGAAATCGCCGGCGAAAAAGGCGACAAGCCATGACGCCCGTTCACAACCTCCGGCAGGTCGCCGGGCGCGTCCTCATGGTCGGTCTGGAAGGCCCCTCCGTCACCGCGCTCGAGCGCTCCTGGCTCCGCCTCATCAAACCTTCCGGCGTCATCCTCTTCCGCCGCAACATTGAAACCCCCGAGCAGGTCATCGATCTGCTCCGCGAAACCACCTCCATCGTCGGCCGTCCGCTCCTGCGCGCCGTCGATATGGAAGGCGGCCTCGTCGATCGCCTGCGCGGCATCTTCGGCGCCATGCCCTCGCCCGCAGACGTCTATGGCACCCGCAATCCCGATCTCTACCACCACCACGGCATCCTCATCGGCCGCGCCGCGCACATGATGGGCTTCAACGCCTGCTTCGCTCCGGTGCTCGACCTCGCCCTGCCCGAAGCGAAAGAAGTTCTCGGTTCGCGAGTCATTTCCGCCCGCCCGTCCGACGTAGTCCATTACGCATCCGCCTTTTTAACCGGCCTCGCCAAGCAGGAAATCTACGCCTGCGGCAAGCACTTCCCCGGCCTTGGCGGCGGCACGCTCGACTCCCACATGCACCTGCCCGAGATTCGCCGCACCTGGGACCAGCTCTGGAACGAGGACATGGTGCCCTACCGCGAGCTGGCGCACCTGCTGCCCATGGTCATGGTGGCGCACGCGTCTTATCCATTGGTGGACCAGTTCCGCTTCCCCGCATCCATCTCCGAGTACTGGATCAGTCGCATCCTCCGCAAACGCATCGGCTACAAAGGCCTCGTCATCTCCGACAACATGGAAATGGGCGGCGTTCTCTCACAGCGCAGCATCGGTGATGCCGCCGTAAAGGCCATCGCAGCCGGTACGGACATGATCGAAATCTGCAAGGACCCCGCGCTTGTCATCGAAGCCTTCGAGGGCATCCTGCGCCAGGCCGAATTCAGCCCCACGTTCGCCAAGCAGCTTCGCTTCTCCCACCGCAGGCTTGAAGACTGGAAGGAGCGCCACGTCATCATCCAGACCCAGTTGCTGCGCCACCCCAACCCTGCAAGAGTCGAAAAGCTCCGCGCGGAAATCGCGCACTTCCGGGAGATTTGCTCATGAAACCGCTTCCCCTCACCATCGCCGGCGTCATGAGCGGAACCTCCGGTGACGGCATCGACGTAGCCCTCACCCGCATCGAACCGCGCACCACCAGGCGCGGCAACACGCTCACTCTGCAGTTGCTCGCGCACGAGGCATTTCCCTTCCCCAGGCCGCTGCGAGCCGCCATCCTCGCCGCGCAGGACGCAAAAACCATCTCCACCGCAGAACTGGCACGCCTCAACTGGCGCCTCGGCATCGCCTACGCTAACGCGGTCGAAGCCACCCGCGACAAGCACGGCGTCGAGATCGACCTCATCGGCTGCCACGGTCAGACCATCTACCACCAGCCGCAGCCGGAGCGCTACTGCGGCAAAAGCTTCGCCTGCACATGGCAGATCGGCGAACCCGCGCTCATGGCCACACGCCTCCGTATTCCTGTCGTCTCCAACTTTCGCCCCGCAGACATGGTCGCAGGCGGTCAGGGCGCGCCGCTCGTGCCCCTGCTCGATTACGTAGTCTTTTCCCATTCGCGCATCAGCCGCGTACTGCAGAACATCGGCGGCATCGGCAACCTCACCGCCATCCCCGCCGGCGCAGGCGCCGATCAGGTGGCCGCATTCGACACCGGCCCCGGCAACATGGTCATCGACGCGCTCATGCAGCAGCTCTACAGCAAACCCTATGACCGCGACGGCCTGACCGCAAAGCGCGGCAAAGTGCTGCCCGAAGTCCTCACATCCGTATTGCAACACCCATTCTTCCGCAAGGCTCCGCCCAAATCCGCGGGCCGTGAGCAGTTTGGCTCCGCCTTCGCCGACGATCTTCTCACTCGCTGCCGCAAGGCGGGCGGCTCCAGCGAAGACGCCATCGCCACCGCAACCGCGCTCACCGCCGAGTCCATCGCGCAAAGCTACGCCAACTTTGTCCAGCCCAATATGGGGTCATCGCCGGTCGAATACATCCTCTCCGGCGGCGGCGCGCAAAACATTTGCCTCATTCACATGCTCCGCGAACGCCTCGAACCGCTCGGCTGCAAGCTCTTTCAGAGCGACGAAGCCGGCATGCCCGCGCAGGCCAAGGAAGCGGCCGCCTTCGCGCTGCTCGCCTACTGCACTTACTACGGCCTGCCCGGCAACCTGCCATCGGCCACCGGCGCAGCGGTGCCCGTGGTACTGGGGTCCATCTCTCATGGCTGAGCAACTCAGCGCGCAGCGCAGGCCGCGGCCTGCTCATGGCTCCCTCACGCGCGCGCTCTTCGCGCTGCTCACCACTGCCACTCTACTGCTCGGCGGGTGCAGCGGGGACAAGCCGCCCGCCAACACCGCCGTCATGCTCATTGACAGCAGCCCGTCCAACCTCGACCCGCGCATCGGCACCGATGCCCAGTCCGAGCACATTGACATGCTGCTCTTCGACTCGCTCGTCCGGCACAACTCCCACTTCGGCTTCAAGCCCTCGCTCGCCGCCAGTTGGAACACACCCAACCCAAGCACCTACATATTTCACCTGCGCCCCGGCGTCCGCTTCAGCAACGGCCGGCCGCTCACCTCACGCGACGTCAAGTGGACCATCGAGTCCATGCTCAACGGCAGCATCACCACCGTAAAGACCGGCGCCTACGAAGACATCGCCGCCATCGACACGCCCGACCCGCTCACGGTCGTCATCCATCTCAAGCAACCGGACAACGCCCTGCTCTCCAACCTCTCCGACGGCGCACTCGAAATTGTCCCCTACGGCAGCGGCAAAAACTTCGGGCGGCACCCTATCGGCAGCGGCCCGTTTGAACTGGTCAGCCAGTCTTATGACCGCGACGTCGTCATCCAGCGCAACCCTTACTACTGGGGCGTAAAGCCGCACATCCAGCGCGTCCGCTTCGACGTCGTTCCAGATGCAACCACCCGCGCCCTCGAACTCGAAAAAGGCTCGGCCGATGTAGAGATCAACTCACTGCCCCAGGACACTGTCCACGCCCTGCGAGCCGACAAAAATCTGCGCGTCGTCTCCCAGCCCGGCACCGAGCTCTACTACATCGTCTTCAACCTCCGCGATCCCATCCTTCGCCACCAGAAGGTTCGCCAGGCCATCGCCTACGCCATCAACCGGCCCCTGATCATAAAATCCCTTTTCGGCGGCGATGCCCGGCTCGCATCCAGCCTGCTGCCGCCCGAGCACTGGGCATGGACCGCAACCCCGCCCTACACTTACAACCCGGCCAAAGCAGATCAGCTTCTCGACGAAGCCGGATTCCCCCGCAGAAAGGACGGCATCCGCTTCCACATCGCCATGAAGACCTCCACCGACCAGACCACCCGCCTCATGGCCATGGCCATCCAGGCCGAGCTCGCCCACGTCGGCATCAAAATGGAGCTGCACAGCTACGAATTCGCCACCTTCTACTCCGACCTGACCCGTGGAGCCTTCCAGATGGCCCCCTCCCGCTGGATCGGCGGCAACGAGCAGCCTGATATATTCCGCTATTCCTTCGCGTCGTCCAGTTTTCCGCCCTACGGGGCCAACCGCGGCTATTTTCACAATCCCGAAGTCGACCGACTCATCGACGAGGCCTCCATCAGTCCTGACCGCGCGATACAGAAGGCCGACTACGCCAGAATCCAGCAGATTGTCGCCCGCAGGCTCCCCACCTTCGACCTGTTCTACATCAATAACGTCGTCGTGCACTCCACCCGCCTCACGAATCTCACCGTAACGGCATATCCCTCCGGAAATTTCTACTTTTTGTGCACCGCCAGGCTACGCCGGTAGCCCGGCAAGCGTCATATCAAGTGTGCAAGGCGTCGACTTTGCCGGATATTCCCCACGAAATACCTGCGCGCGATTCGGTAATTATTATGTGAGTGAAATTCACTCACGTTTCATCCAGACCAGCTTGACAATCACCACCCGTGTTGGGGTACATTAGCAGTCGGAGGTGGACACTGCTAGCGGCAGAGTTCAGGTCTTCTCTGCCGTCATGGGTCACGATCACCCACCGCAACCAGCTCCAATTTTAGAGTCAGTTCGATTCGCAAATTTCAGGCGGGCATCCACCCGCCCGGTATTCCCCGGCTGCCTCAAGCCGGGTATCGCAACGAAACGTTGTAAAGGAGAAGCAACACAATGGCAACAGCAGCTGTAGCAACCACGTTCACCCCGCTTCACGACCGCATCCTGGTCCGCCGCGTCGACGAAGGCGAGACCATCCGCGGCGGCATCATCATCCCCGACTCCGCCAAGGAGAAGCCGCAGGAAGGCGAAGTCATCGCCGTCGGCAAGGGCAAGAGCAACGACGAAGGCAAGGTCTTCCCTCTTGATGTGAAGGCTGGCGACCGCGTTCTCTTCGGTAAGTACTCCGGCACCGAAATCAAGATCGATGGCGAAGAGTTCCTCATCATGCGTGAGGAAGAAGTCCTCGGCATCCTCAAGAAGTGAACTTGACGTTCAGGCAAACGCGCCTTCGGCGCAAAAACCTGACAGCTTCAGGCATAAACAATAGATTTCAGATTTTCAGAAGGAGAAACATCCATGGCAAAGCAGATTCTGCATGGTGAAGATTCCCGCCAGGCCATCCTGCGCGGTGTAAACACCCTGGCCGACGCGGTAAAGGTCACCCTCGGTCCCAAGGGCCGCAACGTAGTCATCGAGAAGAAATTTGGCTCGCCCACCATCACCAAGGACGGCGTCACCGTCGCCAAGGAAATCGAGCTGAAGGATTCGCTCGAAAACATGGGCGCGCAGATGGTGCGCGAAGTCGCCTCCAAGACCTCCGACGTGGCCGGTGACGGCACCACGACCGCTACGGTTCTGGCCCAGGCCATCTATCGCGAAGGCGTCAAGACCGTCGCAGCAGGCGCCAACCCGATGGCCCTCAAGCGCGGCATCGACAAGGCTGTGGAAGCCATCGTCGGCAAGCGCGACGAGCAGGGCAACGTCCTAGGCGGCGCGCTCGCCGCGTTCTCCAAGCCCGTCTCCGGCGACATGATCGCCCAGGTCGGCACCATCTCCGCCAACAGCGACGCCACCATCGGCAACATCATCGCCGAGGCCATGAAGAAGGTCGGCAAGGACGGCGTCATCACCGTCGAAGAGTCCAAGACCCTCGAAACCCAGCTTGAAGTCGTCGAAGGCATGCAGTTTGACCGCGGCTACCTCAGCCCCTACTTCGTCACCGATGCCGATCGCATGGAAGCGGTCCTCGAAGACCCCTACATCCTGATCTACGAGAAGAAGATCAGCACCATGAAGGATCTTCTGCCGCTGCTCGAACAGGTGGCCCGCAACGCCAAGCCTCTCGTCATCATCGCTGAGGACGTGGACGGCGAAGCCCTCGCGACCCTCGTGGTCAACAAGCTGCGCGGCACCCTCAACGTGGCTGCCGTCAAGGCTCCCGGCTTTGGCGACCGCCGCAAGGCCATGCTCGGCGACATCGCCATCCTCACCGGTGGAACCGCCATCACCGAAGATCTCGGTCTCAAGCTTGAGAACATCAAACTCGAAGACCTCGGTCGCGCCAAGCGCGTCACCATCGACAAGGACAACACCACCATCGTCGAGGGCCGCGGGGAAGGCAAGGCCATCGAGGGCCGCGTGAAGGAAATCCGCAGCCAGATCGATAAGACCACCTCCGACTACGACCGTGAGAAGCTCCAGGAGCGCCTCGCCAAGCTGGTCGGCGGCGTCGCCGTCATCAAGGTCGGTGCAGCTACAGAAACCGAGATGAAGGAGAAGAAGGCTCGCGTGGAGGATGCCATGCACGCAACCCGCGCGGCTGTCGAAGAAGGCATCGTCCCCGGCGGCGGCGTGGCCCTGGTTCGCTGCACCCCGGTCGTCGACGAGCTCATCAAGAAGCTCGAAGGCGACGAGAAGATCGGTGCGCAGATCATCCGCCGCGCCATCGAAGAGCCCCTGCGTCAGATCGTCGGCAACGCCGGTGAAGAAGGCGCCGTGGTCGTAGGCAAGATCCACGAGAACAAGAACACCTCCTTCGGCTACAACGCCGGAACGGGTGCTTTCGAGGATCTGGTCGCCGCCGGTGTCATCGACCCCACCAAGGTCACCCGCACCGCGCTGCAGAACGCCGGCTCCATCGCCGGCCTCATGCTCACCACCGAAGCCATGGTCTCGGAGATCCCCGAGCCCAAGGCGGCTCCCGCCGCTCCCGGCCACGGCGGCATGGACGGCATGTACTAAGCCTTTCCGTTTCGGCAATCGCGCAGATGGCGCAACGGGCTTCCCTCACCGGGAAGCCCGTTCTTCTTTTGAGTCTAAAATTTCTGGACTATTTTCAAACTATCGTTTTATCATTTGACAGATTGACATAACTGGTTCACATTATTCCCAGAAAGGGACGACACATGACGATGCTCATTGCAGAAACAGGGGCCAAACTCGCCGCGGCCGACAGGGTATGGATCACAACTGCACTTCTTCACCAGGAACATCCTTCCAGACGCGATTTCAGCCTGGATGAAATTCGGGAACGCGGAAAGCAGGAAGGCCTGGTCGAAGCGAGAGTCAATACCTTCTATGTCCATGCCAACCAGCACTGTGTTGCAAATAGACAACCGAATCCTGGGAATCATCGCATGCTGTTTGAAACAGCCAGGGGGAGACGCCGTCTGTACCGCGACGGCGACCTTGCATGGGCCGGAAGAACGGGGAAAAGCCTGCCTCGCCGCGAAGACATTCCTGCCAAGTATCATTACTTGCTCGACTGGTACCAGGCCTGGAGACGCAAGGGGTTCTCTGGAAGCTCTACCCCTCCCTCGAAAACGATGGACCCACTGTTGGCGCTTCGAGGTTCCGGGCGCGATCTATGGAAAGACGAGCACGCAGACGACTATGTGCGGCGATTGCGCGAGGGGTGGGAATGAGCAGGATATTCTGGGACACCAACCTGTTCATCTACCTCTTTGAAGATTACGGCGAGTTATCGGAACAAGTGGATCGCCTCCGCAGCAGCATGCTGCTGCGGGACGACCAGCTAATCACCTCAACACTCACAATCGGCGAATTGCAGGTGATGCCCATGAGAGCAGGCAATGAGGGGCTATGTCGGAAATATGAGGAGGCAATCCGCTCCACATCCATTGTTGTGAACTTTGACATGGATGCTGCACGGCAATATGCAAAATTACGGTCGCTCCAGAAACGAAAAATCTCTCCGCCCGATGCGATCCAGCTTGCATGTGCGGCCTCTGCGAGAGTTGACCTCTTCCTCACCAACGACACGCGGCTGCACGATCTTCGTATTGAGGGAATTCAATTCATTACCTCGGTGGCGCGTGCCCCTCTATAGGGATCCATGATCACCCGAACCAGGAATACCGGCTTCCCGCCTGCACCAGGCGAGGAATCACAGCCGGAACTCGACGGGCATAAATGGAGGGGGGCAGCTCAGTTTCACTCCACAAGGAGTTAAGTGGCGAGGTAAGTTACAACTTCAGCTACGCGCCAAAGAACGGATCCGTTCCACAAAACCAAACGTCGTTTCCAAAAGTCGCTCCAAAGATAGCCAAGAAAGCCTGGTCGCAGCCGGCAATCCCTCCCACGCACCGGGTGAGACAATCAATGGGTGCGCGCGGGAAAATCATTCCCACCGGAACTCACCCCGATGAACAGAAGAATCACACAACTGGATGGCGTACGGGCGCTAGCAATTTCCGCGGTTTTCCTTGACCATGCATTCCATCTGCCCCTCTTCTGGATGGGAGTCGATCTCTTCTTCATTCTCTCCGGATTCCTCATCACCGGAATTCTGATCTCCAGAAAAGAAGCGCCGCTCGGCGCTTACTTCGGCCATTTCTATCAGCGGCGAGCACGGCGCATCCTGCCGCCCTACCTCACCCTGATGATCCTCGTCACGCTCATCTTCGGCATCAATAGCTGGATACACGAATGGTACTACTACCTCTTCCTGATGAACGTCATCCGGGCCTTCAGCCTGAATGAGCCCAAAGTCCTCGTCATCCTATGGTCTCTCGCCGTAGAGGAGCAGTTCTATCTCGTCTGGCCCTTCGTCGTTCGCTTCTTTACCGAAAAACGAATCCTCATCTTCGCCGCCTCCCTGCTCGTCATCACGCCGATCCTTCGCTGGATTTTTACGCCCTTCTTCCAGTTGCACTGGGCGATCTTCGCGTTAACACCCTTTCGCATGGATTGCCTGGCCGCCGGAGCCATCCTCGCTGTCGTCGCCAGACGCCGCCCCCAATGGCTGCCACGCTTCGGGCTCTACGGACTCATTCTCTCCGCCCTCGGCCTCTGCGGGCTGCTCTGGCTCGGCGCGCACGGTTACACCACCGACGGCAACACCAAGGTGGGCAACACTTTCATCTATTTCTTCACGCTCTGGACCTGCTTCGGCGTCATGACCTGGGCGCTCAGCGGAAAATTCGTCGGCGTTCTGCGGTGGCGGCCCGTCGTGTACATCGGTCGCATCAGCTACACCATCTACCTCACGCATCTCCTCGCCCTCTGGATATGCAGCCGATTCATCCCCAACCACTACCTCGCCGTCGCAGCCGGAGCCGTCCTCGTCATCAGCTTCGCCTCGCTCTCCTGGTTCCTCATGGAAAAACCCCTGCTCGAAGGCCGACGCAAAAAAGCCCCGGCCACCGTGGCTCTTACTTCATAACCTCACTATTTCCAGGTAAAACCTGCATCAGCCGAGGCGCCACCGCCGGAACCCGCCGCGCATAATCGGCGTACGTTTGCCCAAACTCCTCCCGCATCCACTGTTCTTCCAGCCGCCATTTCATCCACAACGCCGCCAGCACCAGCAGAAAAGCCAGCACCCCGCGCACCTGGCCAATGGCAACTGCCATTCCCAGAAAACCAGCCAGCAAACCGGTATAGATCGGGTGCCGCACCATCCGGTACGGTCCGCTGGTGATCAGTTCGTGGCCCTTCTTGAGCGTCACAGAGCGGCTCCAGTTCGTCCCCAGATGCCGTCGAGCCCACACTGCAAAGAACAACCCCGCCAGCGTCAGGCTCGCGCCCGCCCAGAACCCCACCAGCCCCGGCCTGTAAAACTCGCGGTAAAGCCACGGCAACGGCAGCCGATCCACCATCAAAATCCCCAGTGCACCAATCCAGAGCGTCACGCGCAACATCCGCGAAGGCATGCCCTCCACCCTCCGCGCAGCCTTGCCGCCGATCGCGGCAAGCCGCCAGTAAAGGAAAAATGCAATCCACATCACGGGAAACAGGTAGTGGTATAACCAGCGCATCCTTCAGCCTCCGGCAACAGAAATCCACCTCGAATTACGCGGGCGTCGGCAACTCAGTTCCCCAAAAACTTTGCCTGCTCCAGATCCACCTCAACCACACCCTCCACCTCACGCACCCCATACCGCCGCACACAGGCATTTGGATGATGCGAAGCACACCCCGTTTTCGCGTTAAACGCCCACGCGTGCCACGGGCAAACCACATGCCCGTTTTCTATCAGCCCCTGTCCAAGCGGTCCGCCTCGATGCGGGCACACATTATCCAGCACCACCACTTTCCCATCCACGCGCGTCACGCAAAACACGCGGCCCGCAGCCGCAATCTCGCACACTTCTCCTTCTTTCGGTGCTTCCGCCACGCTGCAAAGGGGCACAAATTGCGACATCAGAACTCGATTCTCCCCGTAGTTTGCATGCGGTCCTCCGCAGACAACCGCTGCTCTCATGCTACGCTCGGAGTCAGCATGGCAGAACAGACAGCAACCAGTTCTACACCCGAGCAAAAGCCGGATTCCCTGTGGTGCCCAACCTGCGCGAAAGCCGTCAACGACCCACTCGTCTGTGGCGACTGCGCCACGGTGATCTGCCGCGAGTGCGGCACCCCGCTCGAATCACCGGACGAACTGGCCTTCGGATAAGGGCGCCGCATCATGCCGTCGAAAAAATCCACCCGATCCCGCCGCTCCTCCACGCCGTCGCGCGCCAAATTGCAGCCCCGGCTCTATGGTCCCGCGCCAAAGGTCAGCTTCGTCTGGCTCATCACGGCCGCCGCAACCGCCGCAGCCCTCGGCGCATTGGGCGCCTACATCGTCCTCGGCATCATCTTCTACCAGAACCAGGCGATGCTGCTCTTTCACCCATCGCGTAAGGTCGCCACCACTCCTGCAAGCGTCGGGCTCGCCTACCAGCGGGTCGCGCTCAATCCCCAACAGAACGGCAAATACCTCGTCACGGGATGGTGGATTCCAGCCCCGCAAAACTCCCCCTGGCGCAACGACGCCATCCTCTACCTGCACGGAGCCACCGGCTCGCTCAGCAACACCCTTCCGCAGCTCAAGGCCCTGCACAGCCTCGGCATCAATATCTTCGCCATCGACTACCGGGGCTACGGCCAAAGCGCCAACACCCTCCCCACCGAACAATCCGCCGACGCCGACGCCGTCAACGCCTGGGCCTACCTGCGCGACCAGCAAAAGTTCGACCCACATGACATCGTGGTCTACGGCCAGGGAGCAGGCGCAACCTTCGCCGCCAACCTCGCCATGCAGCGCCCCGTCACCGCACTCGTCCTTGCGCAAATCTCTCCCACCGCGCACGCTATCTTCCAGCAGGACCCAAGAGCGCGCCTGCTCCCGCTCTTTCTGCTCGCCAACCAGCACCTCAACCCGGCTTCCGATCTCAAACGCCTCAACATCCCCAAGCTCTTTCTCGATTGGCCCGATCACTCCGCCGCAAAGCCGAACACAACGCGGCACAACTACCAGCTCGCCGCATCGCCCAAACAGCTCACATCCCTGCCCGCCGCCTCGCCATCGGGCATCGCCGCCGTCTTGCAGCCTTTTCTCGCCAGGGTATTGCACGTCGCCAAATAGCCTTTGGGGCAACGCTCAGGGAACCTGATAACCTTTAGATACTATGAAGTTTGGTGTGCTCGTTTTTCCGGGTTCCAACTGCGATCAGGACACTTACCACGTCATCGCCGAGGTGGCCAAACAGCCCGTCACCTTCCTGTGGCATGACTCGCCCAGCCTTGAAAACTGCGACGCCATCCTGGTGCCCGGCGGCTTCGCCTATGGCGACTACCTCCGCACCGGCGCCATCGCCCGCTTCTCGCCCGTCATGCAGTCGGTCAGGAAGTTCGCCTCCGACGGCGGCCTCGTCATGGGCATCTGTAACGGCTTCCAGATCCTCTGCGAGTCCGGCCTGCTCCCCGGCGCGCTCATGCGCAACGCCGGCCTCCGCTACATCTGCAGGCAGGTGCATCTGCGTACCGAAACCACCAGCACGCCCTTTACGCACCTTCTCCGGAAAGGCCAGGTGCTCCAGCTCCCTATCGGCCACATGGAGGGCAACTACTTTTGCGACGACGCCACACTGGCCGCCCTCCAGCGCGACGACCGCATCGCCTTTCGCTACGCCACGCCCGAGGGTGCAATCACTTCCGCGGCCAACCCCAACGGCTCCCGCGACAACATTGCCGGAATCATCAGCGAAGGCCGCAACGTGCTCGGCATGATGCCGCACCCTGATCGCTCCAGTGAAGCGCTGCTCGGCTCCGTCGACGGATGGAGCATCTTCGCCTCGCTCGTGGATGCCCTCGCAAAACTCGCATGATCGACATTCATCACCATCTCATCTACGGCGTCGACGACGGTTCCCGTGACCTCGAAACCTCCGTGCAGATGGTGGAAATGGCGGCAGCCGACGGCATCACCCACATCGTCTGCACCCCGCACGCCGTGGAGCGCTACCCCTACCAGCCGGAAGTCAACGCCGAGCGCCTTGCCACGCTGCGCGAGCGCGTCGGCAACAAGGTCAAGCTGGGGCTGGGCTGCGACTTCCATCTCTCTTTCGAGAACATCGACGACGCGCTCGCCCATCCCCACAAGTACACCCTGAATGGGCTTAATTACCTTCTCGTCGAGTTCCCGGACACGATGATCTCGCCCAGGATCGCCGATATGTTTTACGAGATGATGGTCGTCGGAATCCGCCCCATCATCACCCACCCCGAACGCAACCTCACCCTGCAGCGCAAGCCCGAGCGCTTGAACGAATGGCTCGAGCAGGGCTGCCTCGTTCAGGTCACCGCCAACTCCCTCACCGGCCGCTTCGGCAAGCGCGCGCAGGAGATGGGCATGCAGCTCATCGAACAGCGCCGCGTCCACTTCCTCGCCACCGATGCTCACGACCTCAAGTCGCGGCCACCCGTCCTCAGCGAGGCTCGCAAAATCGTGGCGGAGAAGTTCGGGGCAGAGACGGCTGAACGGCTCTGCGTCACCAACCCGCTGGCCGCCTTTGAAGGCCGGCCCATCACCGAAGCGCCCATCCCCGACTGGGACCAGCCGGCCAACACGGAACCGGAACGGCCAGGCCTCCTCGCGAGGCTCTTCGGCCGCAGGTAAACGATCACCGTTTCCGGAAATGGGTCGACGCCCTGTTCATCCCGGTCGCATGGTCATCAGTTAGGTCGGTGCGTTCAAAGATATACACAACAAAACTGCCGGGAATTCTCATTGAAATTGTTACTCTGAAAGTAAGGACATACAAAAAGCGGCCTGGAATCGGGCCGCTTTTTCCGTGTCAAATGCTCCTCAGCCGGAAGATTCCCCTGAAAACCTTAACCGACTCAATGAAATCAACAGCATCCGCACAAAAACAACGGGGACACACCCATCGTTAGAGGGTTAACCTGTCCCATAAAATCAATCACTTCCCCACAAAAAAGTGGGGGGTAGTGAACGCTTTTTTCTG